>CAVXYS010000028.1:52500-92163 GCA_963765945.1 uncultured Alphaproteobacteria bacterium | reverse complement strand
CATGAAAGCGACGATTGAACGGGCGACACTCTTGAAGAGCCTCGGCCACGTCCAGTCGGTCGTGGAGCGCCGGAACACCATCCCGATCCTGTCCAACGTGCTGATCGAGGCGCGCGAGGACGGCTCGATCCGGCTGATGGCGACCGACCTCGACCTCCAGGTCGACGAGAGCGTCCCGGCCAACGTCACCCAGGCCGGCGCGACCACCGTATCGGCGCACACCTTCTTCGACATCGTCCGCAAGCTGCCCGAGGGCAGCCAGGTCGAGCTCTCCGCCGCCGAGGGCAAGATGCAGGTCATCGCCGGCCGCTCGCGCTTCAACCTGTCGACCCTGCCGCGCGACGATTTCCCGGTGATCGCCGAGGGCGAGCTGCCGACCCGCTTCGAGCTGCCCGCGGCGACCCTGCGCCAGATCATCGAAAAGACCCGCTTCGCCATCTCGAGCGAAGAAACGCGCTATTATCTGATGGGCATCTTCCTCCACGTCGTCGACGACCAGCTGCGCGCCGCCGCGACCGACGGCCACCGCCTGGCCCGGGTCACCGTCGCCAAGCCCGACGGCGCCGACGGCATGCCCGACGTGATCATCCCGCGCAAAGTGCGTCGCCGAGCTCTACCGGCTGCTCGAGGAGCTCGAGGGCACGGTCGAAATCTCGCTGTCGCCGACCAAGGTCCGCTTCGGCCTCGGCAACGCGGTCCTCACCAGCAAGCTGATCGACGGCACCTTCCCCGACTACAACCGGGTGATCCCGACCGGCAACGACAAGCTGCTGAAGCTCGACCCGAAGAGCTTCTCGGCCGGCGTCGACCGCGTCTCGACCATCGCCAGCGAGAAGACCCGCGCGGTCAAGATGAGCGTCGACCGCGACAAGGTGACCTTGTCGGTCACCTCGCCCGAGAACGGCGTCGCGACCGAGGAGCTGCCGGCCGACTACGGCTCCGACGGGCTCGAGATCGGCTTCAACGCCCGCTACCTGCTCGACATCCTCGGCGAGATCGACGGCGACACGGTCGAAGTCCACCTCGCCGACGCCGCCGCGCCGACGCTGCTGCGCGAGAACGACAAGTCGAACGCGCTCTACGTCCTGATGCCGATGCGGGTGTGATGATCTGCCGTCTCTGGCGCGGCTGGACCACGCCGGAGAATGCCGACGCGTATGAGCGGATCGTCCGCGGCGAAGTGATCCCGGCATCGAGGCGCGCGAAATCCCGGGCTTCCGCCACATCGACCTGATGAAGCGCGACCTCGGCGACGAAATCGAGTTCCAGACGCTGATGTGGTTCGACAGCCTCGACGCGATCAAGGCGTTCATGGGCGAGGATTATGCGTCAGCCATGTGCCCGCCGGAGGCCCGCGCGGTGCTCAAGCGCTTCGACGACCGCGCCGCGCATTACGAGGTCATCGACCGGCGCGAACAGTAGCGGCTAGAGCGCGCGGTCGTGCCCGCCGTCACCCGCCTGACCCTCACCGATTTCCGCTCCTACGCGTCGGCGCTGATCGAGCCGGGCGCCGGGTTTCGTGCTGCTGTCCGGCGACAATGGCGCGGGCAAGACCAACTGCTCGAGGCCGTGTCGCTGCTGACGCCCGGGCCGCGGCCTGCGCGGCGCGGCGCTGTCGGACATGGCGCGGCAGGGCGGGCGGGGCGCGTTCGCGGTGGCGGCGCAGCTCGGCGACGATGCGATATCGGCACCGGCACCGCTCGGCCGCGCCCGAACGGCGGCAGGTGCGGATCAATGGCGCCGCCGGCCGCGGTCAATTCGCTCGGCGAATGGCTGTCGGTGCTGTGGCTGACCCCGGCGATGGACCGGCTGTTCACCGGCAGCGCCGGGGACCGCCGGCGCTTCCTCGACCGGCTCGTGCTCGCGCTCGAGCCGGGCCATGCGCACCATGCCGCGCGCTACGAAGCGGCGATGCGCGCACGCAACAAGCTGCTGGCCGACGAGACGGCCGGGACCCGAGCTGGCTCGGCGTCGCTCGAGGCAGCGATGGCCGAGCATGGCGCCGCGCTCGCGCGAAGCGCGGCGCGCACCGTCGCGGCGCTCGAGCGAGCGGCTGGCGGCGCCGCCGACGACGATTCCCGCGCGCCGTCGATCGCGCTCGAGGGCTGGGACGGCGGCGACCTGACCGCAGAGCTTCGCGCCAACCGGGCGCGCGACGCGGCCGCCGGCCGCGCGACCGAGGGTCCGCACCGCCAGGATCTGGCGGTGATGCACCGCGCCAAGCAGATGCCGGCCGCGCGCAGTCCTCGACCGGCGAGCAGAAGGCGCTGCTGCTCGGCCTCGTCCTCGCCCATGCCGAGCTGGTCGCCGAGCGCCGCGGCGAGCCGCCGATCCTGCTGCTCGACGAGGTCGCCGCGCATCTCGATCCCGAAGCGCCGCGCGGCGCTGTTCGCGCGGCTCGAGGGCCGCGGCCAGGTGTGGATGACGGCACCGAAGCGGCGCTGTTCGACGGCATCGGCGCGTGCCGTCGCGCTTCCATGTCGAGCCGGGCCGGATCACTCCCGCTTGACCCAGGTGGACTTTCTTAACATTCGCTCTATATTGCACTGCAACACGAGGCGCTTTTTCAAGCGGCGTGATCGGTCTCGACCAATTTTCGAGGACCCGGCCCGCGTCTCGACCGACTTTGCTCTCCAATTCACGCGGGGCGCTCTTTTGACCCCCTTTCGGACCGCGCATTTCGCGCGGCCGTTCTTCATATTGGATTTTTTTCACATGTCATTTCATACTCTTGGGCTGTCGAAGCCCCTGCTCGATGCGCTCGCCGCGAAGAATTATTCGCAGGCGACGCCGATCCAGACGCCAGGCCATCCCGACGGTCCTCACCGGCCGCGACCTGCTCGGCATCGCCCAGACCGGCACCGGCAAGACGGCGGCGTTCATGCTGCCCTCGCTCGACCGGCTCGCGGCCGACCGCAACATTCCCAAGCCCGGCCAAATCCGGATGCTGGTGCTCGCCCCGACCCGCGAGCTTGCCTCGCAGATCGCGGCGAGCGCCGAAGCCTACGGCCGCTTCATGCGCCTGTCGGTCGGCGTCATCTTCGGCGGCGTTCCCAACGGCAAGAGCGTGCGCACCGTCGCGCGCGGCCTCGACGTGCTGGTCGCCACCCCCGGCCGCCTGCTCGACCTGATCGACCAGCGCGCGCTGACGCTTGCGCGAGCTCGAAATCCTCGTCCTCGACGAGGCCGACCAGATGCTCGACCTCGGCTTCATCCATGCGCTGAAGCGGATCGTCGCTCTGGTCCCGCCCAAGCGCCAGACCCTGTTCTTCTCGGCGACCATGCCGAAGGCGATCAAGGAGCTGGCCGACCACTATCTGACCAACCCGGCCGAAGTCGTCGGTGACTCCGGCCGCAACGACCGTCGACCGCGTCGAGCAGAGCGTGACCATGGTCAACCAGGCCGAAAAGACCGCGCTGCTCGACCCTCTTCTTCAGAACGAGCCGGTCGAGCGCGCTTTGGTGTTCAGCCGCACCAAGCATGGCGCCGACAAGATCGTCCGCCAGCTCGACGCGGCGGGCATCGCCGCCGGCGCGATCCACGGCAACAAGAGCCAGGCGCAGCGCGAGCGCGCGCTCGCCGCGTTCAAGTCGGGCCAGGCCCCGTGCTGATCGCGACCGACATCGCCGCCCGCGGGATCGACATCCCGGGCGTCAGCCACGTCGTCAACTTCGACCTGCCCGACGTTCCGGAGCAATATGTCCACCGCATCGGCCGCACCGCGCGCGCCGGCGCCGACGGAATCGCCGTCGCCTTCTGCGCCCCGACGAGCGCGGCATCTGCGCGACATCGAGCGGACTGACCCGCCAGCAGATCGCGGTTGCTGCCGCTGCCAGCGGACTTCGCCGCCGCGGCCGAAGCGTTCAAGCGGCTGAAGCCCGCGCCGCGAAGTGCGCACAGCAGCGCAGTCCGCGGCCCGCGGACCAAGGCCGACCGCCGCGCCGACGGCCAGCGCCGCGAGAACGCAACGACGGCCAGCAGCGGCATCCGCATCGCGCCGACGGCCATCCGGCGCACCGTTCGGGCGCGTCGGACCGCACCGGCCAGCGCCGCGACGAGCAGCGCAACGACGGCGCGCGTTCATCCTACCGGCCGGAAGCCTATGCGCGATGCCGACCGCCGGCCGAACGCGCGGCCAGCGCCCGCCGCAGCCGAGCCAGGGCCGCGACGGCTTTCGCTCCGAACGATGGCCAGCCGAAGCGCAAGTTCCGCGGCCGCCGCGGCGGGAGAGGCGGCACCCGCGCCGCCTGACGCGCCAACTCGCCATGCGCTAATGTCCGCTTTCGACCCATTGCAGACATTGCGGATAGCTTCAGACTTGATCGAGCCTACATGAAGCGATGCATTGCCGATCTCGATGCTAGTGACTGCATTGGGGCGTCGGCATTCTGTGCCATCTGCGCTGCTACAGTGGCGACAACTCTCGTCCGCATGGGCGACATGAGCGCTACAACGTGCCCTTACATGTCAATGCCGATCGCCAGCTTGATCGCTTCCGACACATGGGTCGAGCAGGTTGTTCCGTGCAGAGGCTGCGGCAAGCACGTCCTTCATCCTAGAGCTAGCTCCTGCTCGCACTTGGACTGCTTCGTGCAGGCATTGTGGTCGATCGCGATAGCGAGCAGGATCGGTATACGCTGGGCCAAGGACTTGAGTCTCGCTTTCCACCCAAAGCAGACATCGAGAATAATGCCGGTACGTGCTCTTGGACAGGTCACGGCCAGTTTTACTTTGGTCCACGGGCTCGGCCAGGGTGACCGCCGCCGCAAATCTTCCGCAGCTCGACGAGGTTCACACATCACTCTGACCAGGTTGACTTAAGCAGAGCGTCCGCTTTCCACCTCAAAGCAGACGTAAGACAAAACGCTTTCCGTACAGACACGCCCGTCTGTGATCGTTCGACTCGCCGCTGGATCTCGCCCGCTTTTTTCGGACATGCGGCCGCGTGTACCGCACGGCATGCGGAATCGACACATTCCGACAACCCCCTGTTCGAGGGTGACACGCGTTCGAGGGCACACCTTTCGGCAATTTCTCGACGTCGCGCGTCACACGTGCGCGCGCGACGCGCACGCGCGTGACTTCTCGCGGAAATCCCTATATCTGGACTATGGCAACTCCCCCCCAGAACAACGGCAATCCCGACGCCAACACCGGCAGCTACGACGCCGAGAGCATCAAGGTCCTCAAGGGCCTCGACGCGGTGCGCAAACGTCCCGGCATGTACATCGGCGACACCGACGACGGCTCGGGCCTCCACCACATGGTGTTCGAGGTCAGCGACAATGCGATCGACGAGGCGCTGGCCGGCCATTGCGACCGGATCCTGATCACGCTCAACCCCGACGGCTCGGTCAGCGTCGAGGACAACGGCCGCGGCATCCCGACCGGCATCCATTCCGAGGAAGGCGTGTCGGCGGCCGAGGTCATCATGACCCAGCTCCACGCCGGCGGGAAATTCGAGAACGCCAGCGACGACAATGCCTACAAGGTGTCCGGCGGCCTCCACGGCGTCGGCGTGTCGGTCGTCAACGCGCTCTCGCGAATGGCTCGACCTCACCATCTGGCGCGACGGCGAGGAGCATTTCATGCGCTTCCGCGCACGGCGATGCGGAAGCGCCGCTGAAGGTCGTCGGCACGACCGACAAGCGCGGCACCCGCGTCACCTTCCTGCCGTCGCCCGACACGTTCAAGATCACCGATTTCGACTTCGAGCGGCTCGAGCACCGCTTCCGCGAGCTCGCCTTCCTCAACTCGGGCGTGCGGCTGGTCCTGGCCGACGCGCGGCACGCCGAGCGCAAGGAAGTCGAGCTGTATTATGAGGGCGGGATCGCCGCCTTCGTCAAATATCTCGACCGCGCCAAGACGCCGCTGATCCCCGACCCGATCGCCATCACCGGCCAGCGCGACGACATCGGCATCGACGTCGCGCTCGAGTGGAACGATAGCTATTACGAGAACGTCCTGACCTTCACCAACAACATCCCGCAGCGCGACGGCGGCACCCACCTGGCCGCCTTCCGCGCGGCGCTGACCCGGACGCTCAACAATTATGCCGAGCGCTCGGGCATGATGAAGCGCGAGAAGGTCCAGCTCGCCGGCGAGGACATGCGCGAGGGCCTGACCGCGATCGTCTCGGTCAAGCTGCCCGATCCCAAGTTCAGCTCGCAGACCAAGGACAAGCTGGTGTCGCTCGGAGGTCCGCCAGCCGCTCGAAAGCCTGATGGCCGACAAGCTCGCCGAATGGCTCGAGGAAAATCCGGCGCATGCGCGCACGATCATCGCAGAAGGTCATCGACGCCGCCGCCGCGCGCGAAGCGGCGCGCAAGGCGCGCGAGGCGAGCCGCAAGTCGGCGATGGGCATCGCCTCGCTGCCCGGGCAAGCTCCACGATTGCCAGGAGCGCGACCCCGCCAAATCGGAGCTGTTCCTGGTCGAGGGCGACAGCGCCGGCGGCTCGGCCAAGCAGGGCCGCGACAGCAAGTATCAGGCGATCCTGCCGCTTGAAGGGCAAGATCCTCAACGTCGAGCGCGCGCGTTTCGACCGGATGCTGTCGTCCAAGGAAATCGGGACGATGATCCAGGCGCTCGGCACCGGCATCGGACGCGAGGAATTCAACCTCGAGAAGCTGCGCTACCACAAGATCGTCCTCATGACCGACGCCGACGTCGACGGCGCGCACATCCGCACCCTGCTGCTGACCTTCTTCTACCGCCAGATGCCCGAGCTGATCGAGAAGGGGCACCTGTTCATCGCCCAGCCGCCGCTCTACAAGGTCAGCCGCGGCCGCTCCGAAGTCTATCTGAAGGACGATGCCGCGCTCGACGATTATCTCGAGGAGGCGGGGCTCGAGGGCTGAGTCCTCGACACGAGCGAGGGGCCGCGCTCGGGCAACGACCTCAAGGCGCTGGTCGACCATGCGCGGCGGATGCGGACGCTGATGCGCTACGCGCCGCGCAAGTACGACCCGGCGCTGATCGAGGCGCTGGCGTTGAACGGCGCGCTGAAGCCCAACCTGGACCGCGACGGCCAGGCCAGGGCAATCGCCAAGGTCGCCGAATGGCTCGGGGCCGGCGATTTGGAAGCGGGCTGGTCGGGCGAGGTTGCGACGGAAGGCGGCTACCTGCTGCGCCGGCTGTGGCGCGGCGTCACCGACGCTCACGTCATCGAGCCGAGCTTCCTCGTCTCGGCCGAGGCGCGCAAGCTCCACTCGCTCGCCGCCGAGCAGTCGGCGGTCTACGCGCGGCCGCTGACCTTCCGCACGCTGAAGAAAGCCGCGGCGGCGGCCGATGCGGAGGCGCCCGTCGAAGCCGAGGATGCCGAGCCGGCCGAGGTCGAGACCAAGGGCAAGTCGGTCGCGATCACCCGCCCGTCCGAGCTGCTCGACGCGGTCCTCGCCGCCGGCCGCAAGGGCCTGTCGATCCAGCGCTACAAGGGCCTCGGCGAAATGAACGCCGAGCAATTGTGGGAGACGACGCTCGACCCGTCCAACCGCTCGCTGCTGCGGGTCGAGGTCGCCCAGGCCGACGTCGCCGACGAGATTTTCACCCGCCTGATGGGCGACGTCGTCGAACCGCGCCGCGAGTTCATCCAGGACAATGCGCTAAGCGTCGCCAACCTCGACGTCTAGGAACCTTTCGCGAGGAACGGCTATTGGCCCGAGCGTGACCGTCGCGCCCTCCATCACCGTCGCCTCGTACAACATGCACCGGGCGATCGGGCTCGACGGGCGGCGCGACCCGCATCGCGTGCTCAAGGTGCTGCAGGAGATCGACGCCGACGTCGTCGCCCTGCAGGAGGCCGACAAGCGCATCGGCGGGCGCGGGTCGACCGTGCCGCATGAGCTGATCGACAGCCACGGCCTGTACAAGCCGGTCCACCTCGGCGTGAAGCACTGGCGGCCGCTCGAGAAGACCCGCCGGCACGCCGAGAAATTGCTCAAGGTCAGCACCCGCAACATCGGCTGGCACGGCAATGCGATCCTGGTGAAGCATCACATCGGCGTGATCGACACCGCCACGCTCGACCTGCCGACGCTCGAGCCGCGCGGGGCGGTGATGGCCGAGCTGCTGATCGGCGACCGGCCGCTCCGGGTGGTCGGCATGCACCTCGACCTGTCCGGCCTGTGGCGCAAGCGGCAGCTGCGCGCGATCCTCGAGGCGATCGCCGCCCGGCCCCAGACGATGCCGACGGTGCTGATGGGCGACACCAACGAATGGCGCTCGGTCGCCGGCTGTTTGAGCGGCCTCGGGCCCGAGTTCCACGTCGCTCCGACCGGCCCCAGCTTCCACGCCCGCCATCCCGTCGCGCCGCTCGACCGGATCATCGTCCACAAGGATTTGAGCATCGAGGCGGCCGGAGTCCACATGAGCGCCGCAGCCCGGCGCGCGTCCGACCATCTGCCGATCTGGGCGCGATTGCGCGGCTAGCCGACCCCGGCGATCTTGCGCTGGCGGCGGCGCTGGATCGACGAGCCGATGCCCATCGCCTCGCGATATTTGACGACGGTGCGGCGGGCGACGTCGAAGCCGCGCTGCTTGAGCAACCCGGCAATCGCATCGTCGCTCAGGATTTCGGTCTCGGCGTCGATCAGCTCCTTGATCCCCGCCTTCACCGCATTGGCGGCCGCACCATCGCCTTCCGCCGAAGCGACACCTGAGCCGAAGAAGTATTTCAGCTCGTAGAGGCCGCGGTCGCACAGCAGATATTTGTTCGAGGTCACGCGGCTGACCGTCGATTCGTGCATCTCGATCGCCTCGGCGACCTCGCGCAGGGTCAGCGGCTTCATCGCCGCCACGCCGCGCTCGAAGAAGCCCTGCTGCCGCTTGACGATCTCGCTCACCACCTTGACGATGGTCCGCGCGCGCTGGTCGAGCGCCTTCACCAGCCAGCTCGCGCTGGCGAGGCATTCGCTGAGCCAGGCGCGCGACGCCTTGTCGCTCGGGCCCGACTTCAGCTCCTGATAGTAGCGGCGGTTGACCAGCACCCGCGGCAAGGTCGCCTGGTTGAGCTCGACCGCGAAGCCGCCGCGCAGCGAGCGCACGAACACGTCCGGCGTGACGTCGTCGGCGGCCGAGGCGGCGACCTGGCACCCGGGCTTGGGGTCGTAGCCGCGCAGCTCGCGGATCATGTCGGCGAGATCCTCGTCGTCGACCCCGCAGATCCGCTTGAGGTCGTGGGTGCGGCCCTTCGACAGCAGCTCGAGATTGTCGATCAGCCGCGCCATCGCCGGGTCGTAGCGGTCGGCCGCCCGGGCCTGGAGCGCGAGGCATTCGGCGAGCGAGCGCGCGCCGACGCCGGGCGGGTCGAGCCCCTGGACGATCGCCAGCGCGGCCTCGACCGCGGCGAGCGGCGCGCCGGTCAGGCGCGCAATCTCGTCGAGCGGGACGGTGAGGTAGCCGGTTTCGTCGAGCGTCTCGGCGATCACCCGGGCGAGGCTCCCCTCCGCTCCCGAATAGCCATGCAGCTGGTCGAGCAGATGCTCGGCGAGCGACGCCGCGGAATATTCCAGCCGGTCGAAATCGAACGCCTCCTCGCCGCCGCCGGAGGTGACGACATCGGTGAAGCTGTCGGTCTCCAGCGCCTGACTGGTCCGGTCCAGATCGAGCGGCCGGTCGTCGTCGGCCCGGCCGGTGATGAGGTCGTCGGCGCCCGGGTCGTCGGGGGGCTCGTCGCCCGCATCATCGTCGCCCGTGAACTCGCCGGCGGGCTGTTCGTCGGGCTCGTCGGAGCGCGCCTCGAGCAGCGGATTCTTCGACAATTCCTCGGCGATGAACGCGTCGAGCTCGAGGTTGCTGAGCTGCAGCAGCTTGATCGCCTGGGTCAGCTGGGGCGTCAGCACCAGCTGCTGCGACTGGCGGATGCTTAAGGAGGGCCCGAGCGCCACCGCCGGACCCGTTACAGTGCGAAGCTCTCGCCGAGGTAGAGGCGCCGGACCTCCTGGTCGGCGACCAACGCTTCGGGCGTACCTGCAAACAGCACCTGACCGTCGTAGATGATGCAGGCGCGATCGACGATGTCGAGCGTCTCGCGGACATTATGGTCGGTGATGAGGACGCCGATGTCGCGCTGCTTGAGCTCGCGCACCAGCTCGCGGATGTCGGCGATGGAGATCGGGTCGATGCCCGCGAACGGCTCGTCGAGCAGCATGATCGAGGGCTCGGCGGCCAGCGCCCGGGCGATCTCGCAGCGGCGCCGCTCGCCGCCCGACAGGGCCATGGCCGGCGACTCGCGCAGCGCGCCGATCCCGAACTCGCTCAGCAGTTGCTCGAGCCGCTCGCGCCGCGCGTGGCGATCGGGCTCGGCGACCTCGAGCACGGCGAGGATGTTCTGCTCGACCGTGAGGCCGCGGAAGATCGAGGTTTCCTGCGGCAGATAGCCGAGGCCGAGGATCGCCCGGCGGTACATCGGCAGGTCGGTGATGTCCTCGCCATCGAGGAAGATGCGGCCGCTGTCCGGCTTCACCAGGCCCATGACCGAATAGAAGCAGGTCGTCTTGCCGGCGCCGTTGGGCCCGAGCAGACCGACGACTTCGCCGCGATGGACGTCGAGCGAGACGTCGTGGAGCACGGCGCGCTTGTCATAGGATTTCGCGATCGAGCGGACTTCGAGCCCGCCGACCGCCCGATCCGCATCTACCGCCGGACGGGCGAAGGTCGCGGCTTCGTTCATCGGCAAAGCCTAGGGCTGCTTGCGTTGCGGCACGGTGAAGTGGCCGGAGACCCGCCCGCCGCTCTGGTTCACGCCCGGCGGCCCGCCGTCGATCACCGCCCGGCCGGAATTGAGGTCGATCACCAGCCGCGAGCCGTTCACCTGATTGTCCCCGCGATTGAGCTGGACCGCGCCGATCAGCGTGATCAGCTTGCGGTCGAGATCGTAGATGGCGAAGTCGCCCTTGGCGGTCTCCGACGGGCTGTGCACCGTCACTCCGCCCGCCGCGTCGAGGCGCCGGATCTGCACCCCGCCGCTGGCCTGCGAGCCGCCGCTGTAGGCGACCGTGAGACGGGCGGTATCGAGCGTCAGCTCGGCCTGCTTGACGTGGACGTTGCCGGCGAAGATCGCCCGGTCGGCGCTGTCCTGGACCTCGATCCGGTCGGCGCTGACGTCGACCGGGGCGTTGCTGTTGTGGCCCTTCAGCGCGGACACCGAATCCTGCTTCTGCTGGGCGAGCGCGACCGTCGCCGCGGCGCCGAACAGTGCCCCAAGAGCAGGCAAAGCAAGGATAATGCCGAAATGTCGCATCGGCTTCATCTGACCGCCCCTTGGACGATTTTCAAGCGAGTCCCGCCGTCGAGCACGACTTTGCGCTCGCCGAGGTCGGCGCGCAGCCGGCCAGCCTGGAACTGTCCCAGCCGCATCTGGCCGGCGACCGGGCCCGAGCTGGCCAGCTGGCGCTGCTTCAAATCGACCAGCACGTCGCGAGTCTCGAGCCGATAGCCGTCGGGGCCGACGACCCGGACCGGGCCGCTCACCGCCATCTGCTGGGTGTCGAGGTCGTAGCGACCCTGGTTGGCGGCGATCATCAGCGGCCCGTTGGCGAGCGCGAGGCGGGCGAACATGCCCTGGATGTCGACCACCGGGATCTCGGAGCTGCGCTGGAGCGCCTGGCGGGCGATGATCTCGAACTGCTGGCCCTTGTTGTCGGCGCCGACGTAGCGGGCGGTCTCGACCCGCATCCGCTCCGACACGTTCTCGACCTTGTTCTTGTCGAGGATGAAGCTGACGTCGCCCTCCTTCCGCAGCGGGGCGAAGGCGAGGATGGCGATCAGCGCCCCGACCCCGGCCGGAAGCAGGATCTTCGACCAGCGGACGATCCTGTCATGGGCGCTGCCGGGATTGGCCCAACGCTGCTGGTCGGCCCGCTTGCGGACGGCCGCGTCAGACATGGCCGTCATCCGTCATGGGCGAAAATGTCCTGTTCGGCCCAGCCGGCGAGGTCGAGCATGGCGCGGGTCGGGATGAACTCGAAACAGGCCTGGGCGAGCGCGACGCGATCCTCGCGCGCCAGCCGCTCGTCGAGCTTTTCCTTGAGCTGATGGAGGTAGCGCACGTCGCTCGCCGCATAGTCGCGCTGGGCGTCGCTGATCTCGTCCGCGCCCCAGTCGCTGGTCTGCTGCTGCTTCGACAGGTCGACGTTGACCAGCTCCTTGACCAGCTCCTTGAGGCCGTGGCGGTCGGTGTAGGTGCGAACCAGGCGCGAGGCCGTCCGGGTGCAATAGAGCGGCGCGGCCATCAGCCCGAGATAGGCCTGCATGATGCCGACGTCGAACCGGGCGAAATGGTAGATTTTCAGGCGATTCGGGTCGCCGAGGAGCGCCTTGAGGTTGGGCGCCGAATAATCGCTGCCGCGCCGGAACCGGACCAGATGCTCGTCGCCCTTGCCGTCCGCGAGCTGCACCAGGCACAGGCGGTCGCGCCCCGGAACGAGGCCCATCGCCTCGGTGTCGACCGCGATCGGCCCGTCGGCGAAACGGACGTCGGCGGCCAGGTCTTCCTCGTGGAAATGGATCGCCATTCAAGGTCCCTAGCAAGTCTTTCCTGAACCGCTTTAGTCCCCCCACGGCGGTGCGCGCCACCCCGCCGCGATGGAATCACTAGAGCGGTCCAAATTTTTCCTGTAAGGCCGCGAACGGTGCGTGTGTGGGAAACGCACCGGCCGGTTGCGCCTCGGGCCCAGCGCGCTGGTTCTGATTCGATTGGGGCACATAAGAAGTTTGGATACGCATGGGTTTCGACAGAGGGCGTAAAGGTGACCGCGGAGGGCGCGGTCGCGACAAGCGCGACGGTTTCGGCGAAGAGAGTTTCGCGGGGGATTTCGGCGGCGGTGGATTCCAGGAGCGCGGCGGCTTTGGCAACCGCGGCGGCTTCGGTGATCGCAGCGGCGGCGGCGGCGGCGGTTACGGCGGCGGCGGCGGCGATCGCTTCGGCGGTGGCGGCGGCGGTTTCCGCGGCGGCGGCGGCGGCGGCGGCGGGTTCCGCGGCGGTGGCGGCGGTGGCGGTGGCGGAATGCCCCCGCAGGTCGTCGGCGAAGGCAAAGGCGTGGTCAAATTCTTCAACCCGCAAAAGGGCTTTGGCTTCATCGTCCGCGATGACGGCGGCGAGGACGTGTTCGTCCATATCTCCGCGGTCGAGCAGGCGGGGTTGACCGACCTCGCCGACGGCCAGCCGCTCGAGTTCACCCTGGTCGATCGGGCGGCCGGATCTCGGCCACCAACCTGCGCATCGAGGGCGAGCCAATGGCGGTCGAGCGCGCCGAGCGGGCGCCGCAGCGCCAGCTGACCGGCGAGAAGGCCAGCGGCACGGTCAAGTTCTTCAACGCCATGAAGGGCTTCGGCTTCATCCAGCGCGATGACGGCCAGCCCGACGCGTTCGTCCACATTTCGGCGGTCGAGCGGGCCGGCATCCCGACGCTCAACGAGGGCGATCGCCTGGAATTCGAGATCGAGGTCGACCGTCGCGGCAAATATGCGGCGGTGAACCTGCAGACGAAGAGCGACTAGCCCAGCTTCCAAGGGGGCGATGGAGCCGGCGGGACTCGCGTTCCGCCGGCTCTTTTCATTGCGCGCTGGCGTAGAAGGCGGCGAGGTCGGCCTTGAGCTGCCGCGCCGAAGCCGGGTCGATGTACATCATGTGGCCCGCTTCATAATAAGCATAGCGGACGTTCGCCTGGAGCTGCGGTTCCAGCGCCAGGTGGCCGAACTCATAGTCGGCGCCGTGGAACGGCGTCGCGAGGTCGTAATAGCCGTTGACCGACAGCACCTTCATCCGCGGGTTTTGGCGCATCGCATTGGCGAGATCGATGCTGGTGTCGGCGATCTGCTGGTCGCCGTCGGGGCCCTTGTGCTGGAAGTTCCAGCTGTCCGGCCCGCCGTAGATCGCGGCATAATTGTTGGGCCGGTAGAGCAGCTGCGTCTTGTAGCCGAGGTCGCGGAACAGATAGTCGTTGAGCGCGCCGACGAAGGCGCCGGTGATCGCGCTCGCCTGCGGGTCGTAGCTCGTTCCGGCGCCGGCATTGTCGGCCTCGGTGCCGACATAGCGCGAATCGATCCGGCCGATGATCTGGTGGCGGTCGCGGAGCAGCTCGCGGCGGAAGCGGTCATCGCCGACCCGCAGGTTCGAGCGCAGGATGTAGTCGGCGGAGACGCCGAGGAAGCGCGACATCTGCTGGGCGACCGACTGTTTCTCCTCGAGGCTCAGCGCATTCCCCTTCTGCAGCGCCGCCGTATAGGGGCCCGCCGCGAAGGCGCTGGCGTCGGCCAGGAACTGCCGAAGGTCGGGCTTGGGATCGATCTTGCCATGGTACCAGGCGTTGGCCGCCAGGGTCGGGAAGAAATTGACCAGCGACTGGTCGCCCTGGAAGTCGGCGAAGTTGAACACGGTCGAGACGAAGGCGATGCCGTTGAGCTGGACGCCCTGGTCGAGCAGCTTCTGCGACAGGCCGGCGGCGCGGGTCGTCCCGTAGCTCTCGCCGATGATGAACTTGGGCGAGTTCCAGCGGCCGTATTTGGTGAGATAGCGCTGGATGGTCTTGGTGAAGGCATCGAGATCCTTGTCGACCCCGAAGAAATCCTTCGGCTCGGCCTTGCCCAGCGGCCGCGACAGGCCGGTCGTCGGGGCATCGATGAACACCAGGTCGGTGATGTCGAGCAAAGTGTCGGGATTGGCGCCGTAGCGGAACGGCGGGCCGGCGACCGTCTCCGGGCTCGACGCGTCGACCTTCATCGGGCCGAACGACCCCATGTGCAGCCACATGGTCGACGAGCCCGGCCCGCCGTTGAACAGGAAGGTGACCGGCCGCGGCCGCCCGGTCGAGGGCACGGTGTAGGCGACGTAGAACATGCTCGCGGTCGGCTCGCCGTCGTCGTTGCGGATCGTCAGGTGGCCGGGCGTCGCGGTGTAGGCGAGGGTCCGTCCGTGCAGCGGGATCGATCGCTTCACCGGCTGCGCGTCTTCCTCGACGCTGGCCTTGACCTGGTCGGGGTTGGGCTTGGGCGCTTCGGCCTTGGCCTCCTTCGACGGCGTGTCGCCGGCGGGCGTGTTCTGGGCGAGCACGGGCGCGCTGCCCAGGGCCAGCGCGAGTGCGAACAGGGAGGTGCGGGTCATTCGGCGCCTTTCATCGGAATCGGATTGCCGCGGACCATGACATAATGGACGCGCTGAACCGCCGTCGGATCGACCAACGGGTCTCCCTCGACTGCAATCAGGTCGGCCGACTTGCCCGGGTCGAGCGTCCCGGTCTCGGCGGCGAGGCCCATCAGGTCGGGCCCGCCCTTGGTCGCGGCGATCAGCGCGTCGCGCGGGCTCATCCCGCCCTTGCTCACCATCAGCTCCAACTCCTTGTTGGCCTGGCTGTGCGGGGCGACCGCGCTGTCGGTGCCGAGCGCGATCTTGACGCCGGCCCGATAGGCAAGGTTGAGGCCCTTGCCCCAGACGGCGAACGTTTGCCTGGCCTTGGCTTCGAACTCGGGCGGGATCTTGCCGGTGCCGATCAGGCCCTGGACCCCGCTGAACGCCATCAGGGTTGCGGAATAATAGGTGCCGTGCGCCTTCATCGCCTGCGCCCCCGCAGTGTCGAGGAAGGTGCCATGCTCGATCGAGTCGACGCCCGCGCGGGTCGCGGCCTCGATGCCGCGGGCGCCATGGGCGTGAGCGGCGACCTTGAGGTGCATGGCGTGGGCCATGTCGACGATGCCCTTCATCTCGGCATCGGTGAAATGCTGCTCGAGGCCCATGGCCCCGGGATCGAGCACGCCGCCGGTCGCCATGATCTTGATCACGTCGACGCCCGCCGCCGCGAGCTTGCGGACGACCTTCTCGCATTCCTCGACCCCGGTGCAGACCGCGGGGCTGAGATGCGCATCGTTGACCGCTGCCGCGAGTTCTGGGGGAAGGCCCGTCGCCGAGTCCGCGTGGCCGCCGACGATCGATAGCGGATCGCCCGAGACCTTGATCCGCGGCCCCGGGAAACGGCCCTCGGCGACGGCGTCCCGGACGGCGATTACCGAGCTGGTGTCGCCGCCGAGGTCACGGACGGTCGTAAAGCCGCCCCGCGCCATCTCGAGGGCATGGGTCAGCCCGAGCGTCGTGCCGTATGCGTTCGAATATTTCTGCGTGTAATAAGCGTACCAGGGCGTCCCGGCCGTCTGCGTCAGATGGACGTGGACGTCGGTCATGCCCGGCATCACCGTGCGGTTGCGCTCATCGACGACGATTGCGCCGGGCGGAGCGGCGAAGCCGGCCTCGATCCGGCTGATCCGGCCGTTTTCGACGATCACCGTCGAGTTCCCCCGCGCCGGCTGCGGCCGCATCGACGATCAGCCGGCCGGCCTGGATCGCGTAGGTTTCGGCATTGGCTGCGGTCGCGGCGACCAGCGCGGCCGCGCCGGCGAGCAGATGTTTCAGCATGTTCGCCCTCTCTCCCGAAGGAGGGACGATTAGCGCCCGCGGCGCGCGCTTCAAGTGATCAAAGATTGCAAAGTTGTAATATGGTCCGCTTCCGCCGCCGGCTTGTCGGTGCGGATGCGGCTGATCCGGGGGAAGCGCATGGCGAGGCCCGACTTGTGCCGGCCGCTGTTGTGGATCGAATCGAACGCGACCTCGAGGACCAGGCTCTTCTCGACCTCCCGCACCGGTCCGAACCGCTCGACCGTGTGGCTGCGGATCCAGCGGTCGAGCCATTTCAGCTCCTCGTCGGTGAAGCCGAAATAGGCCTTGCCGACCGGCAGCAGGCTGCCGTCCTCGGTCCAGCAGCCGAACGTATAGTCGCTGTAGTAGCTCGACCGCTTCCCCGACCCGCGCTGGGCGTACATCAGCACGCAGTCGGCGGTCAGCGGATCGCGCTTCCATTTGTACCACAGGCCGGTGCGGCGGCCGGCGACGTAAGGGCTGTCGCGCCGCTTCAGCATGATCCCCTCGATCGCCACGTCGCGGGCGTTGGCGCGCAGTTCCTCGAGCTCGTCGAAGTCCGTCGCATCGATCAGTTGGGAAACATCGAAGCGCTCGACGGCGAGCTGGCTTGCGAACAATTCCAGCCGGTCGCGGCGCTCCGTCCAGGCCAGCTCGCGCAGGTCCTCCTCACCGTCGAACAGGATGTCGTAGAGGCGAACGAACGCCGGGTAGGACCCGAGCATTTTCTGGCTGACGGTCTTGCGGCCGAGGCGCTGCTGGAGCGCGTTGAAGCTTGCGGCAGCGCCGCCGTGCACGTCTGCGACGCCCTGGTCCGAGCCGCGCACGAGCAGCTCGCCGTCGAGGACGCCCCTGGTGCGGAAGGCCTCGGCAACATCGGGAAAACTGCCGGAAATGTCGTCCCCGGTGCGGCTGTAGAGCCGGGTCTCGCCGCCGGCGTGGACCAGCTGGACCCGGATGCCGTCCCACTTCCATTCGGCCGCATAATCGTCGAGCGACACCTTGGTATCGTCGAGCGGGTGGGCGAGCATGAACGGGCGGAACACGGGCACGTCGCGCGCGGTCGGCTGGCCGGCGCGCCCCTCGGCCCAGTCGAACAGCTCGGCGAACGGCGGCTTCAGGCCGTGCCACACCTCCTCGACCGCATCGAGCTCGAGTCCGAAGGCGGCGGCCAGCGCCTGCTTGGCCAGTCGCGCATTGATCCCCACGCGAAGCTCGCCGAGCGCGAGCTTCAAAAGCGCGAACCGGCCCGACGCATCGAGATGGTCGAGCATGCGCGCGAGAACCCCCGGCGCATCGACTTTCGAGGCCGAGCGCAGGCGCTCGATCGCGTCGCCGATGCTGATCGTGGCATCGTCGACGTCGGGTGGCTCGCCAGGAGGGACCGGCCACAACAGCGAGACAGTCTCCGACGTATCGCCGACGTAATCGCGGCTCATGTAGAACAGCACCGGGTCGATCCGCTGCTCGACCAGGCCACGGATCGCCGCCGGCTTGACGTGCGGAATATCGAGCGTGCCGGTCAGCGCGGCGAGGCCGTAGCCGCGGTCGGGGTCGGGCGTCTCCTTGAGGTAGGCGCCGATCAGCTTGAGCTTGGTGTTGCGCGAGCGCGTGTAGACGAGGTCATCGAGAAGCTGCGAGAAAGCGCGCATGGGTCACCAGTTCAGCCGGAAACGCTCTCGCGTCAAACGCGCTGCCCTGGTCCTGTTCCTGGTCGGGGCGGCGGTGCTCGGCTGGATGTACCATGTGGCCACCGCCGATGCGTTCGTCTCATACCAACGCGGTTGGTCGTGTCCTCGCCAGACGACCTGCTCCGCTCCTCGCGCCGGCTCACCCCTTCTGGGTGGTCGATTTGCGGCCGCCGTCGGCGGCCCGGCACTAGCGAATGCGGACGGCGAGGGCGGCGAGCATCGCCGTGCAATCGTGGTCCGAATGGCAGTCGAACGCTTCGTCGACATGCTCGAGGCAGGACTGCATCGAAATCCGATGGCCCGGAAGCAGCGCGAGCTCCGCCGTGCGATGGGCCAGGCTCTCGAGGGCGGCGAGGCCGTGTTCGGCGGCGAGCTGACGGATCGAGTCCATCCGGGCGTACAGCGCGAGCGGCGAAATACGCGGGCCCGCATCGCGGATCTCGGTGATGCGCGAGGCCACCTGGGTCCTGACATGCGCCAGCGGATCGGTCGCCATACCTGCCTCCTCGATTGGCCGCAGGTTCAAGGAAGTTGGTTAAGCCTCCGTTACGAATCCGGCTTGGTTGACAGAATTCGGTCCGGTGCGTCATTTGCGCCACGACTTGGGGCGGCGTTTGCCGCTTTTCTTTTTTTGCATCGGGATTTTTCGAATGGCGAAGCCGGCAACGGTCAAGATCAAGCTCGTCAGCACCGCGGACACGGGCTTCTTTTACGTGACCAAGAAGAACCCGCGCACCCAGACCGAGAAGCTGAGCTTAGAAGTACGACCCGAAGGCGCGCAAGCACGTCGAGTTCAAGGAAGCCAAGATCAAGTGATGCGAGGCGCGGGCGGCAATTCAGCTCTTCCTCGCCGGCTTCGGTCGGGCCTGGCCCGTCCATCACATCGTTCTCGGGTCCCGCGCCGTTGGCGCTCTGCAGCAGCTCGTCGACCGTCTCGGCAAAGCGCACCACCGAAATCGGCTTCGACACATAGGCCTGCGCCCCCGCGGCGCGGAT
Source organism: uncultured Alphaproteobacteria bacterium (assembly GCA_963765945.1). GTDB lineage: Bacteria > Pseudomonadota > Alphaproteobacteria > Sphingomonadales > Sphingomonadaceae > Sphingomicrobium. The sequence goes on along the minus strand of CAVXYS010000028.1, from coordinate 73,071 downwards.
CCGCTCCTCGTCGCCGCGCGCGGCATAAGCGGTGACGGCCATGATCGGCACGTCCGACAATCGGTCGTCGGCTCGCATCATCCGGATCAGGTCGAAGCCGGTGACGTGGGGCAGCTGAATGTCGGTGATCACCAGGTCGGGCGAGAAATCATGCGCGGCGTCGAGCGCCTGGCGGCTGTCGGTCACCGCCTGCGGCTCGTGCCCGTGCGCCGCGAGCAGGTCGCAGAACAGTTTCACGTTGAGGGCATTGTCCTCGACGATCAGGATCCTGGCCAACCCGCTTCCCTCATTTCAACCCGACTTCTAGAGCCTAGGGCATGATGCCCGACACGCCAACCGACGCGCATACGCTCGCGTTGATTGCCTTGGCCGCAACTCTGGCCGACGAACGACGCGCACGGCGGTTCCTCGACCTGACCGGAATCGGGACAGAGCAACTTCGCCAAACGGCGGATGACACAGCCCTGCTCCTCGCGCTGATGGGCTTCCTCGAGGCGCATGAGCCCGATCTCGTCGCCGTTTCGGACATGGTCGGGGTGCAGCCCGAGGCCCTCGTCGCCGCGCGGCGAACCCTCGAATCGAGCAGGGAGCAGCAATGACCAAGACCATCCTGATCACCGGCGCGACCGCCGGGTTCGGCGCGGCCGCGGCGCGCAAGTTCGCCGCCGGCGGCTGGCAGGTGATCGGCACCGGCCGGCGCGGCGACCGGTTGAAGGCGCTCCAGGACGAGCTCGGCGAGGCCTTCCTGCCGCTCGAGGTCGACATGCGCGACAAGGGCGCGCTCGACGGACTGGCCCGGCTCGATCCGCCGTGGGGCGAGATCGACCTGCTGCTCAACAATGCCGGCCTGGCCCCGCCCACCGACCCGCTGCCCGACACCGATTGGGAGCGGATCGACCAGGTGATCGACACCAACATCACCGGCCTCGTCGCGCTGACCCGGGCGCTGCTGCCCAAGCTGATCGCGCGCAAGGGACAGATCATCAACCTGTCGTCGGTCGCGGCGACCTATCCCTACAAAGGCGGAGCGGTCTACGCCGGGACCAAGGCGTTCGTCCGCCAATTCTCGCTCGACCTTCGCTGCGACCTCGCCGGCACCGGGGTGCGGGTGACGTCGATCGAGCCGGGCATGGCCGAGACCGAGTTCACCATCGTCCGCACCGGCGGCGACAAAGCGGCGTCCGATAAGCTTTACGCCGGGATGGACCCGATGACGTCGGAGGATCTCGCCGACCTCTTCTGGTGGCTCGCCAACCTGCCGCCGCACCTCAACATCAACGCCATCGAGCTGATGCCGGTGACCCAGAGCTGGGGCGGGTTCACGGTGAGCCGCGAGGACTTGATTCGCCGCCGCGCGGTGCTTGGGGCGGCGCATGAGCATCGACCAGCGCCTCGCCGAACTCGGCGTCACTTTGCCCCAGCCCGCGGCCCCGGTCGCGGCCTATGTCCCGGCCGTCGAGCGGGACGGCCTCCTGCACATTTCCGGCCAGATCAGCTTCGCCGAGGACGGCAGCCTGATCAAAGGCCGGCTCGGCGAGGACATGGACCTCGACGGCGGCATCGCCGCGGCGCGGCGCTGCGGGGTCATGCTGCTGGCGCAGATGAAGGCGGCGCTCGGCTCGCTCGACCGGGTCGAGCGGGTCGTCAAGCTCGGCGTGTTCGTCAACAGCGCGCCGGCCTTTACCGACCAGCCGAAGGTCGCCAATGGCGCCTCGGAGCTGATGCAGGAGGTGTTCGGCGAGGCTGGGCGTCACGCCCGCAGCGCGGTCGGGGTGGCGGTGCTGCCGCTCGGGGTCGCGGTCGAAGTGGATGCGATCGTCGCGGTCAAATCCTGATCCGCTCGATCCCGGGCCGGCCGGGTTCGCCCACCGCGGGCTGCACTACGGCTCGGAGTTTCCCGAGAACAGCCTGATCGCCTTCGCCGCCGCGCTGGAGCTCGGCGCGGGGATCGAATGCGACCTCCGCCTGACCGCGGACCACCGGGTTCTCGTGTTCCACGACGCCGACGCGCTGCGCCTGTGCGGCAGCCCGATGAAGATTGGCAAATCGACCCTCGCCGAGCTCGGCCGGCTAAGCCTCGGCGGCCATCCCCTGCCGACGCTCGAGAGCCTGCTGGCCCTCGTCAAAGGACGAGTCCCGCTGCTGCTCGAGGTGAAGGTCGCCGACGACGCCTGGCGCTGGATGCCGGCGCTTCGCGCGGCGCTCGGTGGCTATGCTGGTCGGATTCGGCGTGATGAGCTTCGATCCGCGGATTGCGCGCCTGCTCAAGACCAACCTGCCGGACGTGCGGCGCGGCCTGGTGGTCCGCGATACGCTCCCGGCCTGGCGGCGTGGCATTGCCCTGTGGCTCGCCGACCCGCAGTTCGTCGCGGTGGATCGGGTAGCACTCGGCAAGGCCTGGGTGGCCCAGCTTCGGACTCGGCTGCCGGTCTACAGCTGGACCATCCGCACCGCCGCCGAGCGCAGGCAAGCCGAGGTTCAGGCCGATGCGCTCATCTGGGAAAGCGATGGCCGACCGCGAAGTCTGAATTTGTCGCCAAGCTCGCGTCGGGCGTGTCCGGGCTCAACGCCCGCGCCTGGGATCGGCTCGCGGGCGACGATCCGTTCGTCAGCCACGCGTTCCTGTCGGCGCTCGAGGATTCGGGCAGCGTCGGCCCTGGCACCGGCTGGACTCCGGCGCCGATCCTGATCGAGGACAATTCGGCCCACCTGCTCGCCGCCGCCCCGGCCTGGCTCAAGACCCACAGTCAGGGCGAATATGTGTTCGACCACGGCTGGGCCGAGGCGTGGGAGCGCGCCGGGGGGCAATATTATCCCAAGCTGCAAGTCGCCGTGCCGTTCACGCCGGTGCCGGGACCGCGGCTGCTCGGCGGCCGGCCGCAGCACCTGCTCGCCGCGCTCGAGGCGGTGACGACCCAGAACGACATGTCGTCGGCGCACATCACCTTCGCCGACGAGGCCGCAATCGCCGAAGCCGAGCGGCGCGGCTGGCTGATCCGCCACGGGCTCCAATACCATTGGTTCAACCGCGGCTACGCGAGCTTCGACGCGTTCCTCGCCGCGTTGCGCAGCACCAAGCGGAAAGCGATCCGGCGGGAGCGGGCGGCCGCACTGGCAGGGCTTGAGGTCCGAGCGCTCCGCGGCGGCGAGATCGGCCCGGCGGAATGGGACGCGATGTGGGCCTTCTACCAGGACACCGGCGCGCGGAAATGGGGCCGGCCCTACCTCACCCGCGCCTTCTTCGACCTGATCGGCGAGCGGATGGGCGACCAGCTGCTGCTGTTCCTGGCGGACCGCGGCGGCCGTCCGATCGCCGGCGCGCTCAACGTGATCGGCGCCGACGCCCTCTACGGCCGCTATTGGGGCTGCGTCGAGGAAGTGCCGTTCCTCCACTTCGAGCTAAGCTATTATCGGGCGATCGAATGGGCGATCGACCACGGCCTGTCTTCGGTCCAGGCCGGCGCGCAGGGTGAGCACAAGCTCGCGCGCGGCTACGAGCCGGTGCTGACGCGCTCGGCCCATTTCATCCCCAACCGCAGCTTCCGTGCGGCCGTCGCCGACTTCCTCGCAACCGAGCGGGCCGCGATCGCCCAGGACAGCGCCTGGCTGGCCGGCGCGTTGCCCTACCGCTCCTCCTCGCCGGCGTAGATCGCCACTCGCCGGCCGGCGGCGTCGGCCATGCCGCGGTACATGGCGGGGGTGGTGAAGCCCCACGCCGCCTCGCCGGTCGGAGCGACCGCGATCAGCCCGCCGGTCCCGCCGAGCTCGCGGATGTCGGCGAGCACCCCGTCGAGCGCCTGCTGGAGCGTCGCCCCGCCGAGCCGCACCCGCTCGGCGAGCTGGTGGGCGGCGACGGCGCGGATGAAATATTCGCCCGAGCCGGTGGCCGAGACTGCGGCCGAGCGGTCGTCGGCATAAGTGCCCGCGCCGATCAGCGGCGAATCGCCGATCCGCCCCCATCGCTTGGCGGTGAGCCCGCCGGTCGAGGTGGCCGCGGCGACATGGCCATGCTCGTCGAGCGCGACCGCGCCGACGGTGCCGTATTTGACCGCGGCGTCGAAGCCGCCGCCGGCGAGCAGCTCGTCGAGCTGGCGCCGCCGCTCGACGGTCACGAACCAGGCGGGATCGACTTGTTCGAGCCCCGCGTCCTCGGCGAACCGATCGGCGCCGCGGCCGGTCAGGAAGACGTGCGGCCCCTGCTCCATCAGCCGCCGGGCGAGGCTGACCGGCGCCCGCGTGGTCTGCAGCCCGGCGACCGCGCCGGCGCGTCGATTGCGCCCGTCCATGATCGCCGCATCGAGCTCGACCGAGCCCTGATCGGTCAGCGCGCTGCCCCGCCCGGCGTTGAAGCACGGATCGTCCTCGAGCAGGCGGACGCTCGCTTCGACCGCGTCGAGCGCGGCGCCGCCGCGTCCGAGGATCTGCACCCCGGCCTCGAGCGCCCTGCGCAATCCCTCGCGCGCCCGCTCCTCATGGTCCGGATCGCCCTGCTTCGGGCGCATCGCGCCTGCGCCGCCGTGGATGACCAGTCGCCAGTTTGTCGCCATGCGCCGGGCCATAGCGGGGCCCTCGCCGCGATTCCAGTTGACGACTCATCAAGAGGCATATAATTATGATATCAAATTAAGGGAGGCAGAAGTGGCCAACGAGAAAGTCATTGCCCTGACCGCGACCGCGGAACGTCCGGCGTCGACGGTCAGCGGATTCGCCATGCTGGCGGTGTTGCTGCTGGCGATCGTGGCGGACATCTATGCGATCGGCTCGCTGCCCGAGACCGGCGGTGCGGCATTCAACGTGATGATCCTGATCGTCGCGACGCTCACCTTCATCCTGGTGATGCCGGGCTTCTACATGCTCCAGCCCAATCAGGCGGTCGCGATCACCCTGTTCGGCGACTATCGCGGCACGGACCGCACCACCGGGCTGCGCTGGACCTGGCCGTGGATGGGCAAGAAGAAAGTCTCGGTCCGCGCCAACAATTTCATTTCCGACAAGATCAAGGTCAACGACCTGCGCGGCAACCCGATCGAGATGGCGGCGCAGATCGTCTGGCGCGTGGTCGACACCGCCCAGGCCCTGTTCGACGTCGACGACTACAAGCAGTTCGTCCGGGTCCAGGTCGAGGCCGCGATCCGCACCATCGGCTCGCGCTATCCCTATGACGATTTCGAGCATCAGGAAGTGACCCTGCGCGGCAACCACGACCAGGTCGGGGCCGAGCTCGGACCGAGCTCCAGGCCCGGCTCGCGGTCGCCGGCATCACCGTCGACGAATGCGGCTTCACTCACCTCGCCTACGCGCAGGAGATCGCGGGAGCGATGCTTCGCCGGCAGCAGGCGCAGGCGGTCGTCGCGGCGCGCAAGACCCTGGTCGAGGGCGCGGTCGGAATGGTCGAGATGGCGCTCGAGATGCTGTCGGAGAAGAACGTCGTCGAGCTCGACGACGAGCGCCGCGCGGCGATGGTCTCGAACCTGATGGTCGTGCTGTGCGGCGAACGCGACACGCAGCCCGTGGTGAACACCGGCACGCTGTACACCTAGGGACGGGACGGTGAGCGGCGAGCGCAAAGCCTATCCGCTCCGCGTCGACCCCGCTCTGTGGGCGGCGGTCGAGCGCTGCGCCGCCGCCGATCTCCGAAGCATCAATGCCCAGGTCGAATGCCTGATTCGCGAGGCGCTCGGGGCGCGCGGGGTCCGGCTCAAGCTGCCGGAGCCGCGCAAGCGCGGCCGGCCGCCAAAGGAGAAGTGAGATGAGCGACGGTCCCGAATGGTTTGCCGCCAAGCGCTACGGCTATGGCGCGAGCCTGCCGATCAGCTGGCAGGGCTGGGTGGTGATGATCGCCTTCCTCGCCGTGGCCTTCGCTTCGGCCTATTTCTTCGCGCTGCGTCCCCTGATCCTGTTCGCCATCCTCGTGCCGGCAATTGTCGCCCTGCTGGTCATCACCGCCCGGACGACCCGCGGCGGCTGGCGCTGGCGCTGGGGCGAGGACGACTAAAGCCTTGCTTTGATTGGCGCCCGCCCGGCGCCTATATGCAGCCCATGTCTTCCATTCGCCCGTGGCGCGATATCGAGCGGCGCAAGTCGCGCCAGATCATGGTCGGCGCCGTGCCCGTTGGCGGGGACGCGCCGATCAGCGTCCAGACCATGACCAATACGCCGACCGAGGACGCGAAGGCGACGATCGAACAGATCCGCCGCTGCGAGGAAGCCGGCGCCGACATCATCCGCGTGTCCTGCCCGACGGCGGAGAGCACCGCGGCGCTCAAGGACATCGTCCGCGCGGCGCACGTCCCGATCGTCGCCGACATCCACTTCCACTACAAGCGCGCGCTCGAGGCGGCCGACGCCGGCGCGGCTTGCCTGCGCATCAACCCGGGCAACATCGGCTCCGAGCAGCGAGTCAAGGAAGTGATTGCCGCCGCGCGCGCCAATGGCTGCGCGATCCGGATCGGGGTCAACGCCGGGAGCCTCGAGAAAGACCTGCTCGAGAAATATGGCGAGCCCTGTCCGGAAGCCCTGGTCGAAAGCGCGCTCGACCATATCCGGATCCTCGAGGACCACGGCTTCCGCGACTATAAGGTCGCGGTCAAGGCGAGCGACGTGTTCCTCGCCGTCGCGGCCTACCAGCAGCTTGCGGACCAGGTCGATTGCCCGCTCCACCTCGGCGTGACCGAGGCCGGCGGGCTGATCGGCGGGACCGTCAAATCCGCGCTTGGCATCGGCTCGCTGCTGTGGGCCGGGATCGGCGACACGATCCGCGTCTCGCTGTCGGCCGAGCCCGAGGAGGAAGTGCGGGTCGGCTACGAAATCCTCAAGAGCCTTGGCATCCGCAACCGCGGCGTGCGGGTCGTCTCCTGCCCGAGCTGCGCGCGCCAGGGCTTCGACGTGATCCGCACGGTCGAGGCGCTCGAGGAGCGGCTCCAGCATATCAAGACGCCGATGTCGCTGTCGGTGCTCGGCTGCGTCGTCAACGGCCCCGGCGAAGCGCGCGAGACCGACATTGGGATCACCGGCGGCGGCAACGGCACCCACATGGTCTATCTGTCGGGAGTGACCGACCACCATGTGAAGGACGCCGACATGATCGATCACATCGTCCGCCTGGTCGAAGCCAAGGCCGCCGAGATCGAGGCCGCGGCGGCGGACGAAGCGACGCTCGACGCGGCCGAATAAGCTTAGCAATTCTTCAACCTTCGCGGCGCAAAGTGGCGCCATGGGCAAGCTGCTCATCATCCTGTTCTTCGGCGCGGCGCTCGCCAATTCCCTGGCCCACGCCAATAGCCAGCCGCCGCTGCTGATCGATCCCGCCCCGGCCTCTCCCGCGACGCGCTAATCGCCGCTAAGCGCGGCCAGGTGAACCGCGTCGCCCAGCATCCGGTCAAAGCCTTCGCCGTCGCGCTAGCCGCGGTCGCCGTGCTGTCGATCATGGATGCGGTGATGAAGCATCTCGTGCTCGCCATCGGCATCATCGCGGTCAGCGTGTGGCGCGCGGGGGCGAACTTCGCGATCGCCGCGATCATCTACCTGCCGTCGCGCAGCGGCTGGCCGGGCCGGGCGATCCTCAGGATCCACGTCTGGCGCAGCCTGATCATCACCGTCATGGCCTTCCTGTTCTTCTGGGGGATCGGCCGGGTTCCGCTCGCCCAGGCGATCGCGCTGACTTTCATCGCGCCGCTGATCGCGCTGCTGCTCGCGGCGCTGGTGCTGAAGGAGCAGATCGGGTCGCGGTCCATCGCCGGCTCGCTGGTCGCTTTCGCGGGCGTGCTCGTGATCGTTTTCGGACAGGCGCGCGGCGGCCAGAATCACGATCTGCTGATGGGCACGCTCGCCATCCTCGGCTCGGCGCTCTGCTATGCGGTCAACATCGTCCTGATGCGCCACCAGGCGCTGGCCGCGAAGCCGTTCGAGATCAATTTCTTCCAGTGCCTGACGATCCTCGCGATGTGGGTCGTCGCCCTGCCGTTCGTCGGCCTGCCGCGCTGGCCCGGCGAGCAGTGGATGTGGGTCGCGGTCGCCGCGACCCTCTCGACTTCGGGCACCCTGCTGTTCGCCTGGGCATACGCCCGCGGCGAAGCAGGCTACCTCGCGGCGACCGAATATAGCGGCTTCCTGTGGGCGTCGCTGTGTGGTTGGCTGATCTTTCACGAGAAGGTTTCCGCCTATACGCTGGCCGGCGCGGCGCTGATCGTCGGCGGGTGCCTGGTGGCGGCGCGGCGACAGATCACCGAGCCGCCCGAGATCGACCTCGCCGCCTAGGGCGTGCTGCTCGATCCCAGCACGTTGATGGTGAAGGCGAGCACGCCGATGTTGAACACGAAGGCGACGAAACAGTGGATCGTGACCACGCGCCTGATGCGTTCGTCGGTGATCGTCACGTCCGAGGTCTGGAACGTCATCCCCAACGTGTAGGCGAAATAGACGAAGTCCCAGTAGCTCGGTTGCCTGGTGCCGGGGAACTCGAGCCCGGCGTTGCCGGCGTCGGGCTTGATGTACGCCAGATGCGCGTAGTGGATCGCGTAGAGCGTGTTGGTGAACAGCCAGGCGAGCACCAGCGTCGCGATGACCATGCACTTGGTGAGCGGTTCCGGCTTCTGGCCGACGGTCTCGGCCGTGATCGACGCGAGCAAGGCCGCGACGACGACGCCGGCGATGATCAGCAGCAGCGTCTTGTTGGCGTCGTTGGTGATTGCGCGGTGGCGGATGACGGCTTCCTCGCGCGTGCCGAGAAGTGGAATGCAGGCCGCCAGGAACACGACTGCAGCGACGTCGAACCCGGCCATGAAGCTAAGCCACGGGCTCGTGATCAATCGGGTGGCGACTAAGGTGGCGATGACGAGCACCACGAGAAAGGCGAGGAACCGCGGGGCGGAAGTGATGTTGCCGAAGGCCCGTGGCTTAGCCATGAGGCCCGAGCGTAACGATTGGACGGCGCGCGTCCAGTGAAAGGAAATTCATGCCCTGGGTCTGGCTGATTATCGGCGGCGTGTTCGAGGTCGGGTTCACGACCTCGCTGCGCTTCGTCGACGGGTTCCGAAACATCCCGTGGACGCTGGCCTTCCTGGTCTCGGTCGCGATCAGCATGGGCCTGCTCGAGCTCGCGTCGCGCGCGATCCCGATGGGCACGGCCTATGCCGTGTGGGGCGGGATCGGCGCGGTCGGCACGGTCATCGTCGGGATCCTGTGGTTCCACGAGCCATCGAGCACCCTCCGCATTCTGCTGATCCTCGCCATCGTCGCCGCGATCGCCGCGCTGCGGCTTACCGCCTGACCGGCTCCAGGAGCGGCGCGATGTCGGGCGCTGTCCTCGATCGAGCGGTAGAACTTCGGCGCCGGGAACGGCCCGCGCGCCTGCTCGTAGGCGTAGCCGAGGTTGAGCAGCAGCTGCTCCGACCATTTCGGGCCGATGAAGCTCAAGCCCACCGGCAGGCCTTTCACCAGGCCCATCGGCACGGTCAAATGCGGATAGCCCGCCACCGCCGCGAGCGAGCCCGCGCCGCCGCCGGAGATCTGGTCGCCGTTGACCGCGTCGATCTTCCACGCCGGCGGCATGGTCGGGCCGACCAGCGCCACGACGCGATGGGTCCTGAGCAGCCGGTCGATGCCGTTGGGTCCCGCGGCCTGGAAGCTGACCGTTCGGGCTTTCTTGTAGGCCGGGTCGGCAAGCCCCTTGGTTTTCTCCGCCTGCTCGAACGTCTCCTGGCCGAACAGCGCCATCTCTTCGCCCATGTGGGCGCTGTTGAAGGCGATCGCGTCGGCCAGCGTGCGCACGCGGAGCAGCGCCGGGCTGGACTTCAGATATTTGGCAAGGTCGGCCTTGAGCTCGGTCAGCAGCACCGGAAGCTCGTTGCGGCCGACTGCGCGGTCGTCGAACGTCTTGATCTCGACCAGGGTCGCGCCGCGCTGGCGCAGCACCGCCAGCGCGGTCGCAAACGCCGCGTCGGTGCCGAAGCCCGCGGCAAAGCGCATCACGCCGATCCGCTTGCCCTTCAGCGAATTGGCATCGAGCCGCGCCGCATAGTCCGTCCGGTGCCGGTCGGCTTCGGCCGTCGCCGGGTCGGCCGGGTCGCTGCCGGCGATCGCACTCAGCAAAGCGGCCGCTTCGCGCACGCTCGCCGTCATCGGTCCGGCCGTGTCCTGGCTGTGGCTGATCGGCACGATATGGGTGCGGCTGACCAGCCCGACCGTCGGCTTCAGGCCGACGATGCCGTTGATCGCGGCCGGGCAGGTGATCGAGCCGTCGGTCTCGGTCCCGATCGCGAGCCGGACGAGGCCGGCGGCGACCGCGGCCCCGCTGCCGCTCGAGCTGCCGCACGGGTTGCGGTCGAGCGCATAAGGGTTGTGGACCTGCCCGCCGACCGCGCTCCAGCCCGAGATCGAGTTGTTCGAGCGGATGTTGGCCCATTCGCTTAGGTTGGTCTTGCCGACGATCACCGCTCCCGCCGTGCGCAGCCGGGCGACGAGCGGCGCGTCGCGGTTGGTGACGTTGCCGGCCAGCGCGAGGCTGCCGGCGGTGGTCGGGAGCGGACCGGCGAGCTCGATATTGTCCTTGATCAGCACCGGCTGGCCGGCGACCAGCCCGACGCCCCGGCCGGAGGAATCGATAGGCCCGCGCCTGGTCGATCGCGCTCGGGTCGATCGCCAGGACCGAATGCAGCTGGGGATCGATCCGCGCGATCCGCGCCAGTGCGGCGCGCGCATTCTGCTCGGCAGGGCGAGCGGTCTGGGCGTGCGCGCTTCCCGTCTGCGCGGCCAGCGCGGCCAGCAGCAACAACCTACGCATCACAGCCCCCTTTCGCGGGATCAGCGCGGCGCGAGCAAAGCGTCGAGCGTCCCTTCGCCGTTTCCGGCCTTCTCCAAGCGGGGGTAGCGCAACCCGCCGTGCCAATCGAGCGTCACCGTTCGATAGCGGTCGCCGCTGTTGATCAGCAGCTCCGGCGCTGCCCCATTGCCCTTGGCGTTCCGGATCGCCGTCTTGAGATCGTCGGGGTCGAAGGTCCGGCCGTTGACCGCAACGATCTTCGTCCCGACCGTGAGGCCGGCATTGAACGCCGCGCTGTCCCACAGCACGCTCGACAGCTTGCCGTCATTGCCGACGACGAAGCCGCCCGAATAGGTGAGGTCGCTGCTCTTGCCGCGCTTGTCGCTGGTCCTGATCCACTTGGTCGGCTCGTCGGTGAAGACCAGCCGGTAGCCGCCGCCGGTGATTCCCTCGAGCGGCGGCTGGGCAGCGACGCCGTAGACCTTGGTGCGCAGGTAGGAGCGCCAGTCGTACGGCTGGACCGCGTTCAAGGTCGCGACCACGTCGTCGAACGTGTAGGTGAGCTCGCCCCAGTCGCGGTTGCGCACGCCGAAGAAGGCCTTCGCGAAATCGTCGATCGAGCGCCGCCCGTGCGACTGCCGGCGAATGATCCGATCGACGTCGAGCCAGATCAGCTGCCCTTCGGAGTAATAATCCTCGCTGCGCTGCCAGCTGCGCCACGGCTGCGGCGCCCGGCTGGCGATGATCGGGTCGTTGGTCGTGTCGACCAGCGGCCGCCAGGCGCGGCCCGGGGTTCCGGTGCTGTAGGTCGCGGCGGTCGAGGCGATCGCGTCGAGCGTGTCCTGTTTCGACAACATCCCCGAACGCGCCCCGAGGACATAGCCCCAGAACTGGGTCTGCCCTTCGTAGACCCACAGCAATTCGTCCTGCATCGGCGTGCGATAGTCGGGCGTCCACAGGTTGGCGGCGCGGCGGAACTTGCCGTTCCAGCTGTGGGTATATTCGTGCGGCAGGAGGTTGCGGTCGCGCAACGCATTGTCCCAGTCGACGAAGTAGCCGCGCTTAACCCCGTCTTCCGAGCTGCGATGATGCTCGAGGCCGATCCCGCCGAGATTGTCGGAGATGGTCAGCAGGAAGTCGTAATGGTCGTAATGCTGCGCCCCGAACGCCTTCACCGCCTGCTCGACCAGCCGCTTGTGGGCGGCGATCTGTTCGGGCTTCGCGGCGAGATCCTCCGCGGTGTCGGCAATGACGTCGATCGCGACGTCCGGCGTGAGCTTGATCCGCCGGTAATGCGCGCCGGCGATCAACGGCGAATTGATCAGGATCTCGTAGCTGGTCACCGGATAGTCGATCCGGTTGCCGCCCTGCGCGCTCGGCCGCAGCGCCGTCCCGACCTTCCAGCCGGCGGGGACGACGACCGACGCCTGGACCGGAATCTGGCGCACATAATAGCCCGCCGGATACAGCGAGTTGGAGATCCACTGGATGCTCGCCATGTCCGGCGTCGCGACGGTCCGGCCCTGGTTGGTTTCGGTCGGCGAGACATATTGGAAGGCGATGTCGACCGCGCTGACTCCGGCCGGAACGGCGATGTGGAATGCCGTGACGTCGAGATCGTCGCGGACCCACTCGAGCTCGCGCCCGTTGGCGCTGGCGCGGAAGCCGGTCACGCTGCGGATATCGCCGCGCGGGCTGTGGCCGCCGGGGATCCATTTGGGATAGAGCATCACCAAATCGCCCGCGGCCGCGACCGGGACGGTCTGGTGGATCTTGAAGATGCCGCGCGTGACGTCCGAGGCGTCGACCGTCAGCCGCATCGTTCCGGGATAAGGCACGTCGCGCGGCGCCGGGATCGTGTCGACCTTGGCGGTCGCCGACGGCCGGCTGTTCTGGGGCGGGACCGGTTGCGCGGACGCGGCCGTCGCGGCCGAGGCCAGAAGCAGGCAAACCAGCGCGACTTTGCGCATCGACGCATTTCCTTGAGTTGTAGCGGGAGAGTTCCGTTCTATCGACTTTGTTCCCGCCGGCGCAATGCGGCGGCACCGCCCGTTCGTCGGCACCAGTCGGCACTTTGTCGAAGTTCAAGGCGTTGTCATCGCTGGTTCAGTTGGCGCGGATAGGCGGCGGGCATGAGTTCGACATTCTCCAAGAGGGCGATGTTGCTCGGCGCCGCCGTCCTGTGGCCGGCCGGCGCATCGGCGCAGACCCGGGAAACGCCGCCCGCCGCGCCGCCGGCCGGCCAGGCCGCCGCCCCCGCCGCGGCCGCGCAGCCGGCCGACGAATATGGCGACGAGGAGGAAGCGATCGTCGTCACCGGCGCCAAGCCGCCCGGCTCGGTGGTCGGCGACATCCCGCCCGAGAAGACCCTGACTCCGGCCGACGTCCGGGCGACCGGCGCGACGACCATCACCGAGCTGCTCGATGCGCTCGCGCCCGAAATCGGCAGCGCGCGCGGCCGCGGCGGCGGCCAGCCGGTCCTGCTCCTCAACGGCCAGCGCATTTCCAGCTTCCGCGAGATGCGCGACATTCCGACCGAAGCGATCCTCCGGGTCGAGATCCTGCCCGAGGAGGTCGCGCTCAAATACGGCTATCGCGCCGACCAGCGCGTGGTGAACATCGTCCTTCGCCAGCGCTTCCGCTCGACCGTCGCGCGACTCGAGGGCGTGGTCCCGACCGCAGGCGGCGAGGCGAGCGGCAACGCCGACGCGACCCGGCTGATGATCCAGCGCAACGGCCGCACGCAGTTCAACCTCCACGCCGAGGGCAACAGCATGCTCAAGGAGTTGGAGCGCGACATCGCTCTGGAATCGGTCCCGCCGGGCGCGACGGAGGAGCAGGCGCTCGCCGCGCGCTCACTGATCGGGACTCGCCGCGACATCCGCGGCGGCGCGATCTTCAACCGCCAGATCCTCGGCAACGTGTCGGCGACGCTCAACACCGAGCTCGAGCATAGCGAAGGGCGCTCGCTGATCGGCCTCGCCGAGTCCGACCTCCAGCCGCTCGACCGCGACACCCACAGCGACAGCGCCCACCTCGGCGGCACGCTCAACTGGGACAAGTCGCAGTGGCGCTACAACGTCACCGGCAATGCCGATTGGGACCGCAGCGTCACCGGCACCGACCGGGACGATGTCGTTTTCCCGCGCGACCGCGCCCGTGAGACCACCACCTCGGCGGACCTCAGCGCGACCGCCAATGGCACTGTGTTCAAGCTCCCCGCCGGCAACGCCGGGGCGACCTTCAAGGTCGGCGCGAGCACCGTCAACCTCGACAGCGTCAGCCGCCGGCACGGCGTCGAGACTTCAGGGTCGCTCGATCGGACCACGGGCACGGCGTCGGTCAACCTCGATCTGCCGGTCTCGCGCCGCAACCGCGAGTTCAGCGCGCTCGGCAACCTCACCCTCAACGCCAATGCCGAGATCGACCAGCTGTCGGATTTCGGGACGCTGACGACGATCGGGGCGGGCGCGAACTGGTCCCCGGTCGAACGCCTCAACCTCATCACCAGCTGGACTCGCGAGGAAGGGCCGCCGACCATCAACCAGCTCGGCGACCCGATCCTGGTTACCGAGAATGCGCGGATCTTCGACTTCACCACCGGCACGACCGCGATCGTCGACCGCGACCACCGGCGGCAATCCGGACCTCGATTCCGACCGCCGCAACGTGTTCAAGGTCGGCGGCAACTGGCAGCCCTCGGCGAAGCTCGACCTGCGGCTGCGCGCCGACTTCGTCCACCAGCGGATCGCGCATCCGCTCTCGAGCATCAGCGCGACTCCCGCAATCGAGGCCGCCTTCCCCGAGCGCTTCGTCCGCGCGTCCTGCACTCCGCAGCCGTGCATCGGCCAGCTGGTCAGCGTCGACCTGCGCCCGGTCAATTTCGACCATAGCGAGCGCGACCAGCTGCGCGTCGGCTTCGATTTCTCCAAGCCGCTGAAGTCGCGCCGGCCGTCACAGTCGGTGATCGACCAGATGCGCGCCCAGTTCGGCTTCGGCCCGCGCGGCGCGGCTGGCGGCGCGGCGCCGGGCGGCGCGCCTCCACCGCCGAGGGCGGACCGGGCGCCGGCCCGCCGCCGGAAGGGCCGCCGCCCGAGGGCGGTCGCGGCGGCCGCGGCTTCGGCGGCGGTCGCGGCGGCGGCGGGGGTGGATTTTTCGGCGGCGGCAACCGCGGACGGATCACCTTTTCGCTCACCGACACCATCACCTTCGTCGACAAGGTGACGATCGCTCCGGGGCTCGAGCTCGACTATCTCCACGGCGACGCCGCGGGGTCGAGCGGCGGCACCCCGCGCCACCTGGTCGAGGCGCCGCGCCGGCTATTTCAACAACGGCCTCGGCGCCCGGCTCGGCGCCAACTATCGCAGCGGCACGCACGTCGACAGCCTGACCGGCGACGACCTCAAATTCTCGCCCCTCGCGACGTTCGATCTGCGGCTGTTCGCCAATCCCGGCGACATCCCCGAGCTGGTGGTCAAGCACCCCTGGCTGCGCGGCACGCAGGTCCAGCTCAACATCGACAATGTGTTCGACGCCAAGCCGAAGGTCCGCAACGCGGCCGGCGAGGTGCCGTTCAACTACCAGCCCGACCTGCTCGACCCGCTCGGCCGGACGATCGGCATCACCATCCGCAAACTGTTCCTGCCGCCGCCGAGCTTCTTCCGCCAGCAGTTCCAGCGGCGCCGGCAGCAAGAGCAGCAGAACTCGCCGCCGACAGGCTGATTCCGCATTCCGCAGAAATGTGCTTAAGCGCGGCCCAATGACGCCGGTTCAGCCCGTTCGGGGCACGCAAAGCCTGCTTGGAGAAGACGCCGACCGCCTCGCCGCGGTCGTGGCGGCGTTCGATCGCGTGCGCCGGCTGTTCGGGTTCAAGCGGGTCGAGGTGCCGACGATCGAGCCGACGCAGGTGTTCGCCCGGACCATCGGCGAGACCACCGACGTGGTGTCCAAGGAAATGTATTCGTTCGAGGACCGCGGCGGCGAATTGATCACGCTGCGGCCCGAGTTCACCGCCGGCATCTGCCGCGCCTATCTGAGCGAAGGCTGGCAGCAGCATGCGCCGCTGAAGGTCGCGGCGCACGGCTCGGCCTTCCGCTACGAGCGCCCGCAGAAGGGCCGCTTCCGCGAGTTCCACCAGCTCGACGCCGAGATCATCGGCGCCGCCGAACCGCAGGCCGACGTCGAGATATTGAGCCTCGGCCACCAGCTGCTGCAGGAGCTCGGGATCGCGGACGGCGTGACGCTCGAGCTGAACACGCTCGGCGATCCCGAAACGCGCGAGGCATGGCGCGCCGCGCTGGTCGATTATTTCCAGTCGCCACAGCGCCGATCTGTCGGAGGACAGCCAGGCGCGGCTCGAGCGCAACCCGCTGCGCATCCTCGACAGCAAGGACGAGCGCGACCGCCGCGATCTGCGCCGGACGCGCCGAACGTCGACGAATATCTGACCAGCGAGGCGTCGGACTTCTTCGCCGCGGTGACCGCCGGCGTCGACGCGGCCGGCGTGCCGTGGACGCGCAATCCGCGGCTGGTGCGCGGCCTCGATTATTACCGCCACACCGCGTTCGAGTTCGTCACCGACCGCCTTGGCGCGCAGGGCACGGTGATCGCCGGCGGCCGCTACGACGGCCTGATCGAAGCGCTCGGCGGCCCGCACACGCCGGCGGTCGGCTGGGCGGCGGGGATCGAGCGGCTGGCGATGATGATCGATGCGCCGGCACGGCGAAGAGCCGATGATCGCAGTGCTGTCCCGATCGGAGACGCAGCTCGAGCGGCTGCGACGCGGATTCGCTTGCGCGAATTGCGCAGCGCACGGCGTGGCCGCCGACATGGCCTATCGTGGCAACATGAAGAAGCGGCATGACGAAAGCCGACGCCAGCGGAGCGCGTCGCGTCATACTCGGCGACGATGAACTTCGAGGCCGTACGGTGATGACCTGGTCAGCGGAATCAGCAGCTCATAGTTGAAGACTCGCTACATCCGGCGAGCGAGTGCGAGCTGACGCGTTCGAAGCGACTGGTGGAATGGTTCTGAGCCGCTGATGGCACGGATCGTCGGTCGAGTCGGACGGTCATGACCCACATTTCGTCGGAACGGATCGCCTCGATCGAGGCGAAGAAGCATGAGCTTGCCGGAGGCGATGGCGCGCGGCCGACCTCGCGCCCGACGAGTTCGTGCGCCTGTCCAAGGAATATGCGCAGATCGAGCCGGTCGCCGCGGCGGCGCGCGAGGTGCGGCGGCTGCGCGCCGAGCTTCGACGTGCTGAACGGCCTGGTCGCCGACCCGACCGCCGAGCCCGAGCTCAAGGAAATGGCCGCGACCGAGGCCGAGGACATCCGCCACCGGCTGCCCGAGGCCGAGCGCGCGCTGGCGGTCAAGCTGCTGCCGCGCGACGCCGCCGACGACCGCGCCGCGATGCTCGAGGTCCGCGCCGGCACCGGCGGCGACGAGGCGGCGCTGTTCGCCGGCGACCTCTTGCGCATGTACCAGCGCTACGCCGACGAGCAGGGCTGGCGGTTCGAGCTGATCAGCGCCTCAGCGCGTCGGAGCTCGGCGGCTACAAGGAAGCGATCGCCTCGATCAACGGCGCCGGCGTGTTCGCCCGGCTCAAGTTCGAAAGCGGAGTCCACCGCGTCCAGCGCGTGCCGGTGACCGAGAGCGGCGGCCGCATCCACACCTCGGCGGCGACGGTCGCGGTGCTGCCCGAGGCCGAGGACGTCGACGTCCACATCGACGACAAGGATTTGCGCATCGACGTCTATCGCTCGTCCGGGCCCGGCGGGCAGTCGGTCAACACCACCGACAGCGCGGTCCGCATCACCCACCTGCCGACCGGCCTGGTCGTCATCCAGCAGGACGAGAAGTCGCAGCACAAGAACAAGGCCAAGGCGCTGAAGGTGCTGCGCACGCGGCTGTTCGAGCTGGAGCGCGAGCGGCTCGCCGCGCGAGCGCGCCGGGGCGCGCAAGTCGATGGTCGGCTCGGGCGACCGCTCGGAGCGCATCCGCACCTACAATTTCCCGCAGGGGCGGGTGACCGACCACCGCATCAATCTGACGCTGCACAAGCTCGACGCGATCCTCGAAGGGCCGGGGCTCGGCGAGCTGGTCGACGCCCTGATCGCCGAGGACGAAGCGGAGCGGCTGGCGGGGCTCGAAGAAGCGTGAAACCCATTGCCCGCGCGCTTGCCGATGCGGCGCGCCAGCTCGACCGGACCAGCGACACGGCGCGGCTCGATTCCGAGCTGCTGATGGCCGAGGCGCTGCACATCGACCGCGACAAGCTGATCCTCTCGCCGCCCGACCGCAAGGTGCCCGAGCGCTTCTGGGCGATGGTCGAGCGGCGCCAGGCGGGCGAGCCGGTCGCCTATATCACCGGCCGCCGCGCGTTCTGGAACATCGAGCTCCACGTCGGCCCCGGCGTGCTCGTCCCGCGCCCGGATTCAGGAGGTGCTGATCGCGTCCGCCATCGAACATTTCGGGCGCGCCGACGGGCCGAAGCGGATCCTCGACCTCGGCACCGGCCCGGGCACGCTGCTGCTCGCCGCGCTCGATGTCTGGCCGCGAGGCGACCGGCCTCGGGGTCGACGTGTCGCGCCAGGCGCTGGCCTATGCCGCCGCCAATGCCCGCCGCCTCGGCTTCGAAGCCCGGCTGAAGCTGGTCCAGGGCAATTGGGCCGAGGGCCTGGTCGAGAGGTTCGACCTGATCCTGTGCAATCCGCCCTATGTTCGCCGACGATGCCGAGCTCGGCCCGGGGGTGCGCGAATATGAGCCGGACGAGGCGCTGTTCGCGGGCAAGGAGGGGCTCGATGCCTATCGCGTGCTCGCGCCGCAGCTGCCGCAACGGCTCGAGCGCGGCGGCCTCGCCGCGGTCGAGATCGGTCACGACCAGGCCAAGGCGGTGACCAAATTGCTCAAGCGCGACGGCCTCAAGGCGAAGGTCGCGCGCGACCTCGGCGGCCGCGACCGCGCGCTCCTGTTAACCTGGGCCGTGGGACAGGCATGAAGAAAATCGCTTGGCATTTCGCGCCCGCGCACACTACATCGGGGGCAGGGCCGGTCCCGCTCCACCACGAAAGCTGTAGAGCGCGTCCCGCCCACCCCCGACGCAATCGGCCGTTCTTCTTAGCGCTGTGCGCGCAAAGACCGGAACGAGAGGGTCAGGAGCCGCGCCATGCGCCGACCCTGTCTGCCCGAGGGCCAAGGGGTCAGCACTACTGCGTAAGGACGTAGGCATTTGATCAACAATCGACAGGGCGGCCGCCGGCGCGGCCGCGGTGGGCAGAGGGGGCCAGAACCTCGGCGGACAGCCGGGCAACCGCCAGGACAACCGTCAGCGCGGCAATGCCGCCCAGCTGCTCGAGAAATACAAGAGCATGGCGCGCGACGCGCAGCTCGCGGGCGACCGCGTCCAGACCGAATATTATCTCCAGTATGCCGACCATTATTTCCGCGTGCTGGGCGAAAACCGCGCCGCTTCGAGGACCAGCGCCGCCAGCGCGGCGATGACGGCGACGAGGACGAAGGCGAGGAGCTCGAGACGGCCGAGGCCGAGGGCGGCGACGAGGAGCGCGGCGACCGCGGTGGCCGCGGCGAGCGCTTTAATCGCAACGACCGCGACCGTGGGCGCGACCGGGAGCCGCGCGGCCGCGATCGCGACCAGCCCCGCTACCGCGACGAGCGCAGCGCCAACCAGTCGGACGAGCGACGACGAGGCGGCACGCCAGGTCAACGGCGCCGAGACGACAGCCTGCCGCTCGACGTGCTCCCGCCGGCGATCGGCGCCGACGGCCCCACGACCATGGCGATCGACGAGGACGAGGAGCCGGCGCCCAAGCCGCGCCGCCGGACTCGCACGCCACGCGCCGGCCAAGCGACGACGACGAGGTCGCCCCCGCGGCCTGAGCGGCGAAGCTGACCGCTACGTCGACCGCGGCTGATCGACCGGCCGCGGCCGGTGTTCGCGTCGAGCGCGACGAAGGTGAACAGGCCTTCGGTGACCTTGACCTCGGTCGCGCCGAGGTCGCGCGTGGCGATGACTTCGATCCGCACCCCCATCGAGGTGCGGCCGACCCGCTCGACCTCGGCATAGACCGAGATCAGGTCGCGCAGGTGGATCGGCGCGATGAACTCCATCGCCTCGATCGCGACGGTCGCGACCGGCCCCTGGCGCGGCGCGAGGCGACGATGCCCGCGGCGATGTCCATCTGGCTCAGCACCCAGCCGCCGAAGATATGGCCGTTGGCGTTGATGTCGCTCGGGCCCGGGATGACGCGCAGGATCGGGCGCTCGCTCGAGATCGGTCATTCGTCGTCCTTCTCCTCGTGGATATGCGGCGCGCCGCCTCGTCGTGGCCGCTCGACGTGCTCAGGAACACCAGGGTCATCAGCGCGGTGCCGAGCAGCACCGTGAGCCCGACGCCGAGCGCGGTCGCGATCAGCATGTGGATGTGGATCGTCGCGTCGCCGCGGGCGACCAGCAGCACGGCGATCGCGGCGATCGACGATCGACAGCAGCGCCAGCAGCCGGAAGATCCGCCAGAAGCGGCGCATCAGCGCATGGCGCGGGCTCGGGACGGGGTCGGGCTGAGGCATGGCTTCCCTTTGGCCGCGCGAAGTGGGACTATCAAGGCGAACATGCGAGCGAGTTCGAGGAGGCGAGGCCATGACCATCGCAGCAGTGCTTCGGACCAAGGGCAGCGAGGTCGAGACGATCGCCGCCGACGCGCCGCGTCGCGGACGCGGTCGCGCGGCTCGGCGAGACGCGGATCGGCGCCCTGCCGGTGGTCGAGGGCGGCGAGATCGCCGGCATCAT
>CAVXYS010000028.1:0-45000 GCA_963765945.1 uncultured Alphaproteobacteria bacterium | reverse complement strand
CGCTGCACTGCGCTGAAGCTAACCGCGGCAGCGCGACGGGCTACGTGAAAGCTTCACCTACGGCGTCGGCGGCTCCGGGTGCGCGGCTTTCCACTCCATCGCCCGGCGGACTCGGGCCTCGACCGACGGGTGGTCGTAGAAGACGATCTCCTCGAGCTTCCCCGGCCGCGGGTAGCGGTACTCGGCGGTCTTGACGAGCGACGGTCGACAGAGCGTCCGGCCGGTTTTCGGTGCGCAGCGAATAATCGTCGGCCTGGGTTTCGATCATCCGGGCGAACGAATTGAAGGCCGGCGACGTCACCAGCCCGAACAGCGACACCATGAAGATCAGCACCGGAATCCCGCGCGGCTCGGCCAGGCTGGCGCTGCTGCCGAAGCGGCGCGCGAACCACGGGAAGGTGCGCTCCGCGATCCAGAACAGGACGATTGCCGCGAGCGAATAGAACAGGATCCCGTACCAGGTGTGCTTGAGCACATAGTGGCCGATCTCGTGCCCCGTGACCGCGCGCACTTCATCGAGGTTCGCGCTCTTCAGCGCGACGTCGGAGATGGCGACGCGGGCGGTGCTGCCGACGCCGCCGGCATTGGCGGTGAAATTGTTCGACTGGCGCGAGCCGTTGAACATGAACACCCGCTCGGGCGGAACGCCGGCGCGGCCGGCCATGCCGACGACCGCGTCGCGGACCGGGCCCGCCGGCACCGGCTCATATTTGTTGAACAAGGGCTCGATCAGGATCGGCGACAGCAGGAGGAAGAAAGCGAGCACCGCGGCGGTCAGCGCGCCCGACCAGATCCACCAGCGCTTCCCCGTCCGCCGCATCAGCCAATAAAGGCCGAGCATGAACAGGGCGCTGATCACGGCCGCAATCAGCGTCATCTCGCTAAGCTGGAGCAGATAGTCGCCAAGCGGCTGGCTGGTCCGGCCGTACGCCTTCTCGCGGAAGTAGTTGGCATAGAGGTCCCAGGGCAGGCTCAGCACCGTCAACGCCAGGAAGAAGACAAAGCTGACGACGAACGCCCGCAAATTGCGCCGGCGCTCGGCAAAGCGGCGGTCGAGCCGGTCGAGGACGCCGGAGCGGACGATCAGCCAGGTGGCGACCGCGGCCACGACGACGGCCCACAGCTGAATCCATTCTCCGCCGACCGTGTAATCGTGCGCCTTCTGAAGCGCCGCGGGCCCGAGGCTGTCGATATAGCGCGCAGTCGCGGCTTCGACTTCCGGATTGATCTTCATCGCCGTCCCTCCCTCGGTCCGACACCGTAACAATTGCCGGGCGCTGCGCAACGCCCCGCCGACCCCGGCGCGGCGGATTGCTGTTGCCAATCCGGCATTAAGCCAAATAATGCTCGGCACGTGCCGAATTGATTGTCGAGTCCGGGCGGGGGCGAACCTGGTCCGGAGCTCGCGGAGGCCGTCGATGGCGCAAGGTTCGGGCAGCCCGGTTTTCGAACTCGATCGCGACGCCGAGCGGCCGCGGGTTCGCCTCGGCGCTGGCCTCGAACCCAAGGGTCCTGGCGCTCGCGGCCCGCCTCGGCCTCGCGCTTCGGCGACTGTGCGGAAAGCCGCTGCGCTTCCGCAAGGCGGTGATCGCGGTCACCCACGACGACGTCCGCCAGATGCTGGCGCGTGACCTCGACTTCCTCATCGGGCCCGTCAACCGGGAGAAGATCGAGGAGGTCAACGGCCCCTTCATCCTCGCCATGGACCGCTCGCCGACGCTCGAGCTGGAGCGCCGTGCGCTTTATTCCGCGCTGGCGGCGGTCGACCTGCACGCGCTGGAGCGCGGCCTGCGCGAGCGCGCTGCGGCGCTCCTCGCGAGCCTGCCCGCCAAGTTCGACGCGCTTCAGGAGTTTGCGCGGCCGCTGGCGGCGGGGACCGCGTCGGAGCTGTTCGGGATCGCCCCGGACGATCGGAAATTGTTCCAGGAAGTGGTTCGGGCGATCTTCGCCCACACCTTCCTCAACCTTAGCGGCAACCAGGCCATCAAGGACCGCGCAATGCTGGCGGCCCCGCTGATGAAGGGCTGGTTCGAGGATGAGATAAAGCGCCGCCAGAAATCCTCGGAGCCGGGCCGGGACCTCATGGGTCAATTGCTCCGGCAGGGGTTGCTCGAGCCCGACGGCATCCGGCGGACCCTCGGCGGGATGCTCGTCGGCAGCATCGACACGACCGTCACCTGCGTCGCCAACATTCTCGACGTGGTGTTCCGGAACGACGATTTGCGAGCGGCCTTCCACGCCGAGCTGACCGCCGGCCGCAGCGGCTACGGGCTGTGCCTCGAAGCCCTGCGCGTGCTCCCGCACAACCCGATCGTCCTGCGCAAAGCGGCCGCGGCGACGGTGCTCGCCGGCCGCACCGTGCAGCCGAACGAGACGGTCGTCGCGTGGACCCAGGCGGCGATGCGCGATCCCGCTGCGTTCCCCGAGCCGGAACGCCTGTACCCCGACCGGCCGGCGGACTCGTACCTGCACTTCGGCGCCGGCCTCCATCCATGCTCCGGCCGGGTGGTGAACGCCTTCCAGCTGCCGATCCTGATCGGCGCCCTGATCGAGGCGGGCGCGGTGCGCGCCGGCAAGACCGGTTACGCCGGGCCGTTCCCCGATCGGCTTCCGGTTCGTGTGAAGGACAAGGCATGACCCACGCCCTGGTGACGATCATCGCCCCGCTGGCGATCGAGCAGGTCGAGCCGGTTCGCGCCCTGATCGAGGCGCTGTCCGACCCCGCCAATCCGGCGCAGGGTGCGATCGCCGTCGACCTCGCCCGCGGCGGTGAATTCGTGCATTTCGCAAGCATGCATTCGCTGCCCTGCAGCGACGGCAAGTCCGGCATCTTCGTGCTCGAATTTTCCGCCGACGGCGACGAGCGCGGCGCGATCGACAAGATTGCGCAGCGGATCGGAGCGCGGCTGCAACCGATCCTCGAGCAATGCGCCGACTGGCGGCAGGGCGACAAGGTCGCGGATTTCCTTCGCCGCCATCAGGTCCGGGTCAGCCAGCGGCTCGGCGGCACGGTCGGCCTGGTGTTTGCCGGAACTCCCGGCCAGTCGGTCACGGACATCCTGCGCGAGGACGACCTCGCACGCCACGTCGCCGGTCTCCTGACGGATGACAAGGACGAACCGAAGCGGACGCCGTTGGAGCGGCTGCGGGCCGTGCGCGAGAGCCTGCGAACCGACAAGGACCGGAAATGGGCGCTCGACGTCCCGCTTCCGCCACTCCCCTCGCCGCCCAAGGAATCGGGGTGGCTCGGCAAGATCCTCGCACTGCTGCCGTCGGGCATTCTGACGTTCCTCTGGCCGCTGCTGATTGTCGTCGTCCCGTTGTCGCTGTGGCTCGCCTGGCCCGCCGACTGGCACCTCCTGCCGCCATGGCGTTGGCGTCAATTGCATTTTCATCTGGCTTTGGTCCCGGGCGTGTTCCTGAACCTGATCCGGTTTGGGCTCGGCTTTCTGCTCTACCTGGTGCTGGGCTTGGTGATCCCGGTCGAACTCGCCGTTTGGCGCTTCGCCACGGCGGAAGCGACAGACTGGCTGTCCGATCGGGCGCCGCCGCAGGCCGAGCTCGAGGCGATGTTCGCGCGCGAGAACCCGACGGGCTTCGTCCAGAACCACATGGTGTCCCAGACCGTGCTGAAGGCGGGCCGGCTGCGCTATTTCACCATCCGGCTCGCCTTCTGGGTGATCGCCAAGTTCACTGCGTTCAACCCGAAGCCCGGCCATCTCGGCGACATCGGCACGATCCATTTCGCGCGGTGGGTGCAGGTCCCCGGCAAGCGCGATCTCTTGTTCCTCTCGAACTACGGCGGCAGCTGGGAGTCCTACCTCGAAGACTTCATCACCAAGGCCCATGCCGGACTGACCGCGGTCTGGTCGAACACCGTCGGCTTCCCCCGCACCCGGCTCCTGTTCCTCGACGGGGCGACCGACGGCGAGCGATTCAAGCGCTACGCCCGCCAGTCGATGGTCCGAACCTCCTTCTGGTATTCGGCCTACAAGCGGCTGACCACCGCCAATATTCGCGCCAACGCCCTGATCCGGCGCGGGATGGCGTCAGCCCTGACTGAAGACGAAGCGGTGCGCTGGCTGGCCTTGTTCGGCTCGTCGCCGCGGCCGGTCGAAAAGCTCGAATTCGACCCAGGTCCAGAGCCTGGTGTTCGGGGGCATGGGGTTCAAGCCATTCGGTCGCCTGCTGGCGATCGACCTTGGCGCCGAGATTGCCGAGAACCGCCAGCTGCTGAATGATTTGTTTCCGCACATCGCCTTCAACGACGGCCGCTATATTCCCAAGGCAAAATCGGTGCTGACTTTCGCCGCCTCGGCCAGCGGGCTTGCTAAGCTCGGCCTGCCCGAGGAGGGTCTCGCGACCTTTCCCGGGGCATTCCTGGCGGGGATGAGCGGCCCGGGCCGGGCGCGTATCCTTGGAGATTTGGGGCGCAACGACCCGAAGGGCTGGGCGTGGGGCCGGGACGGCGTCGACCTCGCGTTGCTCGTCTACGGCAGCAGCGAGGGATCGGTCGAAAGTCTTTCGCGTAGGGTCGAACGGTTCGTTACGGACCGTGGCGGGACGGTCGCGCATCGCCTCGATCTGCCGGAAATCCCCGACGAGCTGGCCAAACGGAAAGAGCCGTTCGGCTTCGTCGACGGTGTCTCGCAGCCGGCCATCCGAGGCACGTATCGCGGGCTTAGAAACGACGACCCGATCCACCTCGTCGAGCCCGGCGAGTTCGTGCTCGGCTATCCCGACAACCGCAACCAAGTCCCGCCGGGACCAATGCTGAGCGCGTTTTACGATCCCGACTGTCTCCTGCCGATTGCCGGCAGCGACCAGGGCTTTTCCGAGACGACGGTCGATAATCCGCGGCTGATCGGCCAGAACGGCTCGTTCCTGGTCATTCGCCAGCTCGAACAGCATGTCGACAAGTTCGACGATTTCTGCCTGACGGAAAGCAAGCGGTTGGCCAACCATTTCAACCAGCTGCCGATCGAGCTCCATCAGCCGTGGCTCAAGGAATTCATCGGCGCCAAGCTGATCGGGCGCTGGACCGACGGCTCGTCGCTGGTGCGATTCCCCTATATTTCGGCGAGCCGCCTCAAGGTTCCTGACGAAACGGGATCCGACCGCTTTGGCGTCGCGACCGAAGTCCAATCCAGCCGAAGCGCTGGCCGCGCCGATCGACGCATCGGAGAAGGCGGCGTCGCCGCCGACCGAGGAACCTCAAAAAGGCACGCTGTTACAGGCGTTGAAGGTCGTCACAGGGCTGGCCAAAAAGGATCCGGCCGAAGAGCGCCTCCCGATCCGGCCCGACAATGATTTCCTGTTCGGCACGGAGGACCCGCAGGGGCTGCGTTGCCCCTATGGCGCGCACGTCCGCCGGGCCAATCCGCGCGACAGCTTGAGCCCCGGCTCGCAGGACCAGATCGACATTTCCAATCGCCATCGGATTATCCGCGTCGGCCGGCGCTACGACGAAGGTGGGAAGCCCAGGGGCCTGCTGTTCATGTGCCTCAACGGCGATCTCGAGCGGCAGTTCGAATTCATCCAGCAGACCTGGATGGGCAGCACCAAATTCCATGGGCTCGACACGGAGGTTGATCCGATCGCGGGCACCGAAACCGAGCAGTGCGACGGGTTCACCATTCCGACCCGCCACGGCCCGGTCGCCTTGAAAGCGCTGCCGCAGTTCGTGACCATGCGCGGCGGCGGCTATTTCTTCATGCCCGGCAAGCAGCTGCTGCGGTTTTTGTCGAGGGACCGGGATTCGCCCCGGGTCGCTGCGGCAGCGACGACCGGTTCGGAACGCTCTGCGCGGCGGCGCCGTTCTTGATGCGTGCCGCGCGCCACGGCCGTCCCTGCGCCCATGGAGGCTTTGCTGGCCGCCGAGCTGCCGGCCGACGACGGCTGGCAATTTGAGCCCAAGTGGGACGGCTTCCGCTGCCTCGCCCGCCGCGACGGCGAGGCGGTCACGCTCACGTCGAAATCGGGCAAGCCGCTTGCGCGCTACTTTCCCGAGGTGGTTGACCTGCTCCGCGCTGCCGCCGACCGGCAATTCCTGCTCGACGGCGAGCTGATCATCCCGCTCGGCGACGCGCTGTCGTTCGAAGCGCTGCAGCTGCGGCTGCACCCGGCCGAAAGCCGCATCCGCCGGCTTGCCGCCGAGACTCCGGCGGAGCTGATGGCGTTCGATCTGCTTGAGCTGGGCGACCAATCGCTCGCCGCGCGCCCGCTTGCCGAGCGGCGCACGGCGCTCGAACGCTTCATGGCGAACAATCGCGTGCCCGGGCTGCTCCTGTCGCCGGCGACTCGCGATCGGCGCACCGCGCTCGCGTGGCTCAAGCGCAGCGGCGGGGCGCTCGACGGGGTCGTCGCGAAGCGCCTCGACCTCGACTACCGGCCCGGCGAACGGGCGATGATCAAGGTCAAGCAGCAGCGCACCGCCGACTGCGTCGTCGGCGGCTTCCGTTACGCCGAGAGGCAAGTCGGAGGTCGGCTCGCTCCTGCTCGGCCTCTACGACGGCGCCGGCCTGCTTCGACCACGTCGGCTTCACCTCGGCCATCGCAGCGAAGGATCGCCCGGCACTCACAAAGAAGCTGGAGAAATTGATCGAACCGCCGGGCTTCACCGGCAACGCTCCGGGCGGTCCGAGCCGCTGGAACACAGAGCGCAGCGCGCAGTGGCAGCCGCTCCAGCCGAAGCTGGTCGTCGAGGTGCGCTACGACCAGGTCACCGGCCGCCGCTTCCGCCACGGCACCGGCTTTCTCCGCTGGCGGCCGGACAAGTTGCCGCGACAGTGCACGTTCGACCAGCTCGCTCCGAGCTGCGCCCATCCGAGCTCAAGGAGCTGTTCGCCGGATGAGCCGGTCTGTTCGACCAGCCGCTGGTCGCCGGGCTTGAGTATCGCCAAGCCTTCATCAGCGAGGCTGAGGAGCGTGCGCTGATCGCGCGGATCGAAGCGCTCGACGTCGCGCCGTTCCGCTTCCACGGCTGGCTCGGCAACCGCAAAACCAAGAGTTTCGGCTGGCGCTACGACTTCGACGACGCCAGCTTCACTCCAACCGAGCCGATCCCGGCGTGGCTCGAACCGCTCCGCGACCGGGCGGCCGCGCTCGCCGGGGTCGAACCGGCCGCGATCCATCACGCCCTCGTCGCCCGTTACGAGCCCGGCG
Source organism: uncultured Alphaproteobacteria bacterium (assembly GCA_963765945.1). Taxonomy (GTDB): domain Bacteria; phylum Pseudomonadota; class Alphaproteobacteria; order Sphingomonadales; family Sphingomonadaceae; genus Sphingomicrobium. The sequence continues at coordinate 37,836 of CAVXYS010000028.1, read as the reverse complement.
CGGGTATCGGCTGGCACAAGGACCGCGACGTGTTCGAGCGGGTCGTCGGAGTGTCGTTGAACACGCCGGCGACGCTGCGCTTCCGCCAGCGCACGGCGAACGGCTTCCGCCGTGCCACCGTCGAGGTCGAGCCGCGCTCGGCCTATTTGCTGTCCGGCCCGTCGCGCTGGGAGTGGGAACACCGGATCGTCCCCGGCGAGCAGTTGCGTTTCTCGGTCACCTTCAGGACATTGTCCGACAAGGGCCGGCGGATCGCAGCGGCTTAGCGCATCTCGTAGCCGGCCAGGCATTCGGCGAGCCAGCGGCCGGCGGTCAGCGCACTGAGGTCGGTCTGGTCGAGCGGCGGGTCCCATTCGGTGAGGTCGATGAGCCGGACGCGCGGGTCGGACGCGAGGCGGCGCACGGCATGGAAAAAATCGTCGACGGCCATTCCGCCGGGCCGCGCTCCCGGCGCCGCCGGGAATTGCGAGCGGTCGATCACGTCGATGTCGCAATCGACCACCAGCGCGTCGCAGTGCGCGACATGATCGAGCGCCTGGCCGATCGCATGGGCGATCCCGTCGCGGCGCACGTCCCCGATCGTGACCACGAGGTTTCCCGCTTCGACGGCGTCCTCGTGCATCGCCTTGCTGTTGGCAAAGCCGGCGAATCCGACCTGGGCGATGTTGGCGCCGGGGAGGCCGTCCTCGATCAGCGCGCGAACCGGATTGCCGTTGCTCAAGCCGTCGCTCGTGTCGCGCATGTCGAAATGCGCGTCGAGGGTGACGAGGCCGATTTCGCCAAGCTCGCCGCCGAGCCCGAGCAGGGCCGGGCGAGTTACCGCATTGTTGCCGCCGACGAGCAGCGTCAGCGCGTGGGCTTCGGCACTTTCCGCGACCGCGTCGCGCAGCAGCGGCGTGGCCTGCTCGATGGTCCGGTCCCCAAGGTCCACGTCGCCCCGATCGAGCACCGCGGTTGCAAGCTCGCGGCCGGCCTCGACGTCGTAGCGGCCAATCCGTCGCAGCGTTCGCCGTCGACACGCTGGTCGAGGAGCCGACGCATCACTGGCTGATCACGTCCCCATCGCTGTCGCCCGAGAACTCCCACCCGTTCAGCACCAGCGTCGCCGCCGGGCCGGCGCTGGACACGCAGATCCTGCGCGATCTCTTCCCCCACATGATCCGCGCGGCGGAGATCCTCGAGCGCGATCAGCCGATGCGCGCGCAGCTGGCCGCGACGAGGGCGCGGCTCGCCCCGCATCAGATCGGCAAGGAAGGGCAGCTGCAGGAGTGGCTGGAGGACTGGGACGCGGCGGCGCCGGACCCCCATCACCGGCACGTCTCGCATCTCTACGCGTTGTTTCCGAGCGAGCAGATCACTTTGCGCGGAACGCCGGCCCCTCGCGGCGGCGGCGCGCAAGCTCGCTGGAGATTCGCGGTGATGAGGCGACCGGCTGGGGCCTCGGCTGGCGGCTGAACCTGTGGGCGCGGCTGCACGAAGGCGACCACGCCTTCGGCGATCCTCGCGCGACTGCTTCGACCCACCGGACCTACCCGAACATGTTCGACGCGCACCCGCCGTTCCAGATCGACGGCAACTTCGGCGGCACGTCCGGGATCGCCGAGATGCTCCTCCAGAGCCACGGCGGCGAGATCGAGCTGCTTCCCGCGTTACCAACAGCGTGGCCGGACGGGCGGGTGACCGGCCTTCGCGCTCGTGGCGGCTTCGAGGTCGATCTCGAGTGGCACAAGGGCGTGCTGACCGCGGCGTCCGTTCGTGCGCCGCTCGTCGACGGCACCGCGCGTATCCGCTACGGCACGCGCACGGGCGCGGTGACGCTCCGCAAGGGGCAGCAGTCCGATCTCTTCGCTCGTGACGGCGTCCTGGCGGCGGGACGGTAGGGGGTTGAAGTCGACAAGCTTCAGCTGCCAGCTACCAGCTTCCAGCTTCCATGCTTCTGACACTCACGGCTCGAAGCTAAAAGTCCGACAGCCCGGCAAAGCGAGAGCAGGAAAGCGTGCGAGCGGGAAGCGAAGCCGGAAGCTGGAAGCTGGAAGCCGGAAGCTGGAAGCTTCAAAGAATGACGCGTGAACTGACCGCGGATCGTGGCGACGCGGGCCAGCGGCTCGATCGCGTGTTGTCGCGGCACCTGTCGGATGTGACCATCGCGACGCGGACGCGGATTCAGCGCTGGATTGCCGACGGCCTGGTCGCCGTCAACGGCTCCTCGTCGCGCCGTGTCGCCCGGCGTGTCGCGGCCGGGGACATCGTCAGCGTCGCGCTCCCGCTGCGCGCACAGCGGCCGGTGATGATGGCCGAGGCGACTGCGCTGGTCGTCCTGTTCGAGGACGAGCACCTGGCGATCGTCGACAAGCCGCCCGGCGTGGTGTGCCATCCCACGCATGCGCATGCCACCGGGACGATGATGAATGCGCTGCTGTGGCTGGCGCGTGAGTGGCCGGCGCCGCAGCGTCCATCGCTGGTCGGCCGGCTGGACAAGTGGACGTCAGGCCTGCTGCTGGTGGCGAAGACCGCGGTCGTGCATGCGGCGCTGCAGCGAACCCTCGCGGACCGCGGGCAGCATCAAGGAGTATCTGGCGCTCGTGTACGGTGACGTCAGGCCGGAGCGGGGCCAGATCTCGCTGCGACTCTCTCGCGATCGCGTCGATCGCCGCCGCGTTGCGGCCTCGACGTCGACCGGCGCCTTCAGCCTGACGACGTACGAACGCGTGGCTGCCATCGAAGCACCGGACACGACGCTGAGCCTGCTCCGTTGCCGTCTGGGACCGGCCGTACTCACCAGATCAGGGTGCACCTCGCCGCACGCGGCTGGCCGATCGTGGGCGATCCGGTTTACGGCGAGCCGCGATGGGGAGCCGTCGCCGATCCGACCGTTTCGGCCGCGCTCGCCGGGTTTCCGCGCCAGGCGCTGCATGCCTCACGCGTGGCCTTCGCAGCATCCAGCGACGGGGGAACGCATCGACGTTGAATCGCCGCTGCCCGACGATATGCGCGGGATCCTCGAGGCGGTCGGCTTCGCTCTGGCTCCGGCGGAAAGTGATAGGGTGAGACGGACTTGGTTCTACAGTTCGATGGGTTCGAAGGTTCGACAGGTGCTGGTTCTAGGTTCGGGGTTCATAGGTTCCAGGCAGGTGCTGCTCCGCACAGCTGTGCTGCGCACAGTGCAACGAACTGCAGACCGCTGAACCGGCGAACCATGAGAACCGCGCGAACGAGAACCTTGAGAACCGTAGAACCCTGAGCACCCGTAGAACCCTTTTCCGCCGTCGCTGACCGTGCACGGCGACATCGGGAGCACCCCTTGGAGAGACGACAGTTCATGACATCGATGGCGGGCGGCGCGCTGGCCGCGGCAGCGGGCGCGCGGCGACGCCAGCGGGCAAACGGCCCAGGCGGCCGCGCCCGAGCACTACGTCTGGCGCCAGTACATCCTGCGGAATGGCGACCGGGCCGCGGCGGCTGGCCGACCACCTCCAGAACGCCGCCATCCCGGCCCTGAACCGGATCGGACACGCGCCGGTCGGCGCCTTCGAAGTGGTCACCGGCGTGCCCAGCCCGACGGTGTTCCTGCTCGTGCCGCTGCCGACCCTGGCCTCGCTCGGCGAGATCGAACCGAAGTTGCGCGCCGACCAGGACTACGTGCGCGCGGCGGCGCCGTATATCGACGCGACCGCCGCCGATCCTGTCTACGTGCGCGAAGAGACGTCGCTGCTGACCGCATTTCCGGCTTTCCCAAACTCGTCGTGCCGGCGCAGACCGCGGCCAAAAGCCCGCGGCTGTTCGAGCTGCGGACGTACGAGAGCCCGACCGCGAAAGCGCACCTGGCGAAGGTGAGGATGTTTTCCGAGATGGGGGAGATCGAGATCTTCAAACGCGTCGGGCCTGACCCCGGTGTTCTTCTCGCGCACGCTGGTCGGGCCGCGCATGCCGAGCCTGGTCTACATGCTGGTCTACGACGACATGGCCGCCCGCGAGAAGAACTGGGCCGCGTTCCGCAACGATCCGGAGTGGAAGAAGCTGTCGGCGACGCCCGGCTTCACCGATCCGGAAATCGTCTCCAACATCACGTCCATCTATCTGCGCCCTGCGGCGTACTCCCAAATCTGATGCGTATCCTGCACTCGCTCACCGTCTCACGCGGTCGTCTCCGCCATCGCGCTTGCCGTGGCGGCGCTCGCCGTGCCGGTGTCCAGGCCTGGCAGGCCACCGAGGCCGCCGGCCGGCTGGTGTTCATCGGCACCTACACGGGCGGGACGACGAACAGCAAGGGCATCTACGCGTTCCGCTTCGACGAGAAGACCGGCGCGCTGACGCCGCTCGGGCTGAAGGCGGAGACGCGCAGCCCAAGCTTCCTTGCGGCCAGCCCTGACGGCAAGGTCCTTTACGCGGTGAACGAGATTCAGCGACTACAACGGCACCACGGCGGGCAGCATCACCTCGTACACGGTCGATGCGAAGACGGCCACGCTCACGCCGCTCGGCGTCGAGTCCACCGGCGGGAGCGATCCCTGCCACCTGCAGTGCGATCGCAACCGGCAAGGTCGCTCGCGGTCGCGAACTACAGCGGCGGCAACTTCGCCGTGCTGCCGATCGGGCCGGGTGGCAAGCCCGGCGCCTCGACCGCGCTCCTCGGCGGCACCGGCTCGGGACCCGACAAGCAGCGCCAGCAGGGACCGCACGCCCACGAGGTGGTGTTCGATCCGTCCAACCGCTATCTGCTCGAAGCGGACCTCGGCCTCGACAAGATCCTGGTCTACCGCTTCGACGCGGCGTCCGGCAAGGTGACCCCGAACGATCCGCCGTCGGTCAGCCTCGTTCCGGGATCCGGACCGCGGCACCTGGCCTTTCACCCGAACGGCAAGTTCGTGTTCACGATCAACGAGATGGCCTCGACGATCACGACGCTGACGTGGGACGCGGCCAAGGGCGCGCTCACGATGCTGGGTTCGCAGTCGACGCTGCCGGACGGCTTCAAGGGAAACAGCAGCACCGCCGAGATCCAGGTGCACCCGAACGGGCGGTTCCTGTACGGATCCAATCGCGGGCACGACAGCATCGCCGTCTTCTCCATCGCCGCCGACGGCACTCTGAAAGCCGTCGAGCACGAGTCGACCCGCGGCAAGACACCCCGCCACTTCACGCTGGATCCGAGCGGCCGCTGGCTGATCGCCGGCAACCAGGGCTCGGGCACGCTCTCCGTCTTCGCCGTCGATCAATCGACCGGCGCGCTGACACCCACCGGGGGCCTCGCCGAGGTCGGCGCGCCGGTGTGCGTTCTCTTCTTGGCCGCTAGATGACGGCCCGCGCGGATCGCACGGGCTGCGCGGCAAGGCCAGGCTGGGCTAGCCGAGCCGAGCTCGTTCGCCCCTTCCCCATGAACCGCATGAACCGTTCGTTGCCAGCCCTCCGTGGCGGTTGTCGTGTCTCTGCTCGCCCGCAGCGGCGCTCCGCGATGCGGATGCGCGGCAACAGCTGATTGCCTACCTCAATAGCCTGGCGACGCCGCGGCTCGAGGCGCGGCGGCAGGCGGTCGCGGCGATTACCGACGCGCGCGGCGGCCGAGCGGCGCCGGGCCGAAGTGCGCGCCAAGCTGCTCGCGGCCATCGGCGGCATTCCCGAGCGAGCGCCCAACCTCCAGGTCAAGACCTTCGGCAGCGTGCACAGGTGACGGCTTCCAGATGGAGAAGGTCGCCTACGAGAGCCTGCCGGGGTTCTGGGTCACGGCGAATCTCTACCTTCCGGCGAACAGCTCCGGCCGCGTGCCGGCGATCGTGCTCGCACCCGGTCATGGCGCGGGCGGCAAGAGCGAGAACTGGAGCTGGGGCGCCAACTTCGCGCGCAACGGCATCGTCGTGCTGGCCTATGACCCGATCGGCCAGGGGGAGCGGCTGCAGTACCTCGATGGCGACAAGCCGGCGTCGATCGTCGGCGGCCCGACCGGCGAACATGGCGAAGCGAACATTGGTCCGCTGCTGCTTGGCGACACGCTCGCCCGCTACATGGTCAACGATGCGATCCGCGGCATCGACTATCTGACCACCCGCCCCGAGACTCGACGCGAGCCGGATCGGCGCGTTCGGCTGCTCCGGCGGCGGCACGGCGACCGCGATTCTGGCCGCGCGTTGACTCACGCGTCGCGGCCGCCGCGACCGCCTGCTACCTCACCTCGTTCGACGCGCTCCTGACTTCGGCGACCGGCGTGCAGGAAGCGGAGCAGTCCCTGCCGCGCTTCATTGCCGATGGCCTCGACTTTCCCGACTGGGTGGAGGCCTTCGCGCCAAAGCCGTATGCGATCGTCTCGACCGAAGACGACATGTTCCCGTTCGCCGGCGCGAAGCGCACGTTCGAGGAGTCGCAGCGGTTCTATGGACTCTTCGACGCGCGTGACCGGGTGCAGTGGATCACCGGGCCCGGCGGCCACGGCAACCTCGGTCCGATCGCGCCGGCCATCCTGTCGTTCTTCGTCACCAACCTGAAGGCCGCCGGCGGAGCCGCCTTCACGCCTTTCCGGCCGGAACGTCCAGCGGACATGATCGTCACGCCCACCGGTCAGGTCGGCACCACGTTCCACGGTGAGACGGTCGCCTCGCTTCACACGCACGCGCGCCGCGAGCGTGGCCGCGGCGCCAGCGACCATCACGAATGGAGGTGACGTGAGCCGGCTGCAGACGAGGCTCGCCGGCGACATCCGCCGGCTGACCGGCGCGGCGCGTGTACCCGGCGCGTCGCGTGTCGCGGTGACCCTCGGCGCTCCGGAGGCGAAGGACGGCTATCAGCTCGCGCCGCTGACGCTGCCCAGCGACGGAACGACGACGGTGACCGGGACGATCGCAGTCCCAAGCCGGCCCGGCAAGAAGCCGGCGAGCGCTGCTGATGGACAGCCCGCTGACCGACCTCGCCGCGCCCGGCCAGCCGGCGCGACGACCGCTGCGCCGCTCCGTCTCTTCGGCGAAGTCGAGCGCCTCGCGAAGGCCGGCGTCGTCGTGATGACGATCGATCCGCGGCCGACACCGCCCGGTACCGAGAGCGTCAAGTCGCCGTATCTCGGCCTGTTCAACCTGCTCTCGCTCCGCGCCTTCCTGGTCGGCCGCACGCTGCTCGGTCTTCGCGTGGACGACGTGATCCGGGCAGTCGATTGGCTGAATGCGCGGCCGGATGTCGGGACGATCACCGTGCACGGCGTCGGCCCGCACGGTTTGGTCGCGCTGCATGCGGCGGTGCTCGACCGTCGCATCGAGCGGCTGGTGCATGGAAGGATCAGTGACCTCGTATCGCAGAATCGTCGACGAGCCGCTGCATCGCGACGTGTCGGAGATCGTGATCCCCGGCGTCCTGCGCCGCTACGACACCACCGATCTGCTGCTCGCGACGTATCCTCGGCCGGTCCGGATCATCGCCCCGGTCGATGCGCTCGGCGCGCGTCTGACAGCAGAGGCCGCGGAGTCTTCTCTCGCACCCGTCCGGTCCGCCGAACAGAAAGCCGGCCTCGGCCCCGCCACGCGCATCGTCCTTTCGCTGAACGAGAGGTGAGCGCGCCAGTAGCATGGCAGATGGCAGATGGCAGATGGCAAATGGCAGATGGCAGATGGCAGATGGCGATGGCAAACGCCCATTGTTTCAGGGCGGCCTTTTTCAGCCGTCTGCTAAGCGTCAGGTACCACGATAGGGAGACGATTTATCTCGCCGCAGGCGCGCCGATCTGTTTCAGCCAGATGTTCCGGAAGCTGACGCGGCCGAGCCCGTACTGCTCGATCTGGAGGCCGATCAGCCCCGCGGCGCGGAAGATACTGCGGATCGTCGTCCGTGAGGATGGTCATCACCTGGCCGTTGATGATGTGGGTCAGCTGGTGGCCGCGCGCGATGATGTGAATCTGGTTCCAGTCGTCGCTCTTGATCCGCGCCATCAGTGCGTCAGGATCTCCCAGCGACCCGACCTGCCGCGGCCGTACGCCGGGCTCGGCGCGCGCCATGCTCCCACGCCAGGCGACCTCGCGCCGGGGACTGCCGCGGTCCTCGACGTTGCCGGCCAGCAGACGGTCGTAGTCGAAATCGAGCCCGGGGCCGTACAGCGTCCATTTCGGATTCGCTGGCACCGCGAGGGGTGGTGCGGTGCTCGCGCCGCGCCCCGGCGCCGCGCCCTGTCGACCGGCCGCCGCACCCGCACCGCCCCCGCACCCTGCCGTGCGCCGGATCCCGCGGCTCGCATCGACGAAGCTGCGATACGCGATGCCGCTGTGGATATCGCCTTCGAGCTTCATCTCGAGCTTCAGCTCGAAGTCGGCGGGCTCGCCGCCACTCCAGATGATGTGGGTCGATCCGAGCCGGCGCTCAGCGGTGGAGACTGCCGTGATCGCCCCGCCATCCACCGACCACACGTCCGGGTTGCCGTCCCAGCCGCTCAGCGTGCGACCGTCGAACAACGACGTCCAGCCCTCGTGCTCGCCGAAATCAATCGGCTCGGGCGGTACGAAGATCGCCGGGATGCGGGGCGCCGCCGGCGTTGTTGTGGCAGGTGCCGGTGGCGCGGGCGTCTGCCCGCCCTGACCGTGGATCGCCACCGTTGCGGCGCCGAGCAGGACTGCGAGTACGAAGGGAGCGGGTCGGGACATGGGGGAGACGATACTGCAAGAGGGCGGGACCCGAGACCCGGGACTGGGGAATGGGACTACAGGCTACAGGCTACAGGTAGATCGTCGAACCTCCTGAAGCCTGAAGCCTGAAGCCTGAAGCCTGAGGAAGCCTGAAGCCCGAAGCCCGAAGCCCGAAGCCTGAAGCCTGAAGGAAGCGGGAAGCGGACCGATCTTTGTGGATAATCTTGGCATCCGCGTCCCGCGATCACTCGTTCAGAAGGAGGCCGACGTGACTGCCCGTGCAGCCGGCATCGTTCTCGTGACCATCCTTGCCGCCCCCATCGCGGCGCAGACGCCGTCGCATCAGCACTACCTCCCCGCGCCAGGCACCGCGCAGCCTGGGCCGGATGGCGCGCTCGCGCCGCGGCTGCAGAACCTCGGGGTCCACACCTTCAAGGTCAGCACCCGCTCGGCGCGCGCGCAGCAGTTCATGAACCAGGGGCTGAACCTGACCTACGGCTTCAACCACGCCGAGGCTGGGCCGGGCGTTCGCCGAGGCGGCACGCCTCGATCCGGATTGCGGGATGGCCTACTGGGGCCAGGCGCTGGTGCTCGGGCCCAACATCAATGCCGCGATGCCGCCGGACGACGAGCCGAAGGCGCTCGCATTCGTGCAGAAGGCGGAGGCCGCCAAGGGCTGCGCCACGCCGCGCGAGCGGGCCTACATCGAGGCGTTGCGCGCCCGCTACACCGGCAAAGCCGAGGAGCGGTCGCAAGCCGATCGCGCCTACGCGGATGCGATGCGCAAGATGGTCCGCGCCTATCCGTCCGACCTGGACGCCGCGACGCTGTTCGCCGAATCGCTGATGGATCTTCGGCCGTGGAGTTACTGGACGAAGGACGGCGTGGCCGCACGACGGCACGCTCGAAGCGATCGCGTCGCTGGAGCGCGTGCTGTCGGCGAATCCGATCGCATCCCGGCGCGCTGCACTACTGGATTCACCTGTGGGAGCCGACCAAGACGCCCGGAGCGGGCGGAACAGGAAGCCGATCGGCTGCTGCCGCTGATGCCCGGGGCCGGTCACATCATCCACATGCCGGCGCACATCTACATGCGCGTCGGGCGCTACGACGACGCGGTGAAGGCGAACCAGCAGGCCGTCGCGGCCGACGAGGACTACATCGCCCAGTGCAAGGCGCAGGGCATGTATCCGCTCGGCTACTACCCGCACAACATCCACTTCGTGTGGATGGGCGCGACGATGTCCGGGCAGGGCGCCGTGGCGCTCGCGGCGGCGCGGAAGGTCGCGGCCGCGATCCCGACAGAGGCGCTGGCCACCGTGCCGCCGCTCCAGAGCTTCCTCGTCGTGCCCTACTGGGCGATGGTGCAGTTCGAGCGATGGGACGAGATTCTCGCCGAACCTGCTCCCGCCCACGATACGATCTTCACGCGCGGGGTCTGGCACTACGCGCGCGGCCGGGCGCTGGCCGCAACGGGGCGTGTCGACGCGGCCGAGCAGGAGCTCGCGGCACTCACGGCCATCGTCTCGGACAAGGCGCTGGCAACGCTGCCGGCATCGGCGTCGCTCAACACGCCGGACGCGATCCTGCGGATCGCCCCCGAAGTGCTGGCGGGGGAGATCGCGCTGCGGAAGAAGGATGTGGACGGCGCGCTGCTGCACCTCGAACGCGCCGTGCGATTCGAGGACGCGCTGATCTACAACGAGCCGCCTGACTGGCCCCAGCCCGTCCGGCAACGGCTCGGCGCGGCGCTCCTGGCGGCGGACCGTCCCATCGAGGCCGAGGCGGTCTACTGGGACGACCTGCGGCGCAATCCCGAGAACGGCTGGTCGCTCTCAGGGCTGGCGCGCGCGCTGGAGGCGCAGGGCAAGAAAGAGGATGCCGCGGGCGTCCGGCAGCGGTTCGAAAAGGCGTGGGCGGCGGCTGATTTCCAGCTCGCCGGAAAGTAGGCGGGCACAGGTTCGAAAGGGTTCACACATGCGACGTCTCGGATTGGTTCTCCTGGTTGCGGCGCTGGCCTCCGGCTGCCTGCGCTCGACAACGACCATCACCGTGAAGCAGGACGGCAGCGGCACGATGGATCAGGAGATCGGCGCGACGCCGCAGGCACTGGCGCTGCTGCGCAGCTTCGGGTCCGGCGGTGCCGGCGACAAGCCGGCCAACGTCCAGATGTTCGGCCCCGAGCAGGCCGCGGCGGCCGCGGCGTCCATGGGCGTGCGCTTCGTTTCCGGCGAGCCGATCAAGACCGCGGAGACCGAGGGCTATCGCGCCCATTTCGCGTTCGACGACGTGACCAAGCTGAAGTTCGACATGGTGAAGACCCCCGGTCCGGCCGCGGAGAAGAACGCGACGCCGCCGTTCGGGTTCGGTTTCACCAAGGGGGCGACGTCGTCGGTGCTGACGATCAACATGCCCGAGCAACAGTCCGGCCCGGGGTCGCTCCTCAACCAGCTCCCCGGCGGCGGCGCGCAGTCGCAGGACAACCAGCAGGCATTGGCGATGCTGCTGCCGATGCTGCACGGGCTGTACGTCGACGTGACGCTGAACGTCGACGGGCGGGTGATCAAGACCAACGCGCCCTACGTCGCAGGATCGCAGGTCACGCTGCTGCAGTTCGATTTCGACAAGGTGAATGCCACGGAGGGGGCGCTGCAGAAGCTGCAGACCATCAGCGATCCGAAGCTCCTCAAGGACATTCCTGGCGTGCGGATGGCGACCGAGCCGGTCGTGACGATCGAGTTCGGCCGCTGACCGGATCGCCATCCGACCGCGTGATACTCTTTTGACCGCGACGCGCCGTGGCCGCGGCTGCGGCGGCGCGTCAGCCCCGCGACTCGAGGCCGATCATGCTGAGCACCTCCGGACGCCGCCTTGCGATCGTCCTGAGCGCGATCCTGGGCGCGTGCGTGCTGGCGGTGTCGTTCGGGCCGGATGCCCGGGCGATCGCCGGTTCGCTGCCGGACAGCCTGTCGAACGCGGCGTTCTGGGCGCTCAGTGACGAGCTCTCGGAGCCGAACGGCTACTTCCAGTCCGACAACCTGGTCTCGAACGAAATCCAGTTCCAGCAGGTGATCCCGGATCTCGAGAAGACGGCGCGGCCCAACCGCGTCTACCTCGGCGTCGGGCCGGAACAGAACTTCACCTACATCGCCGCGCTCAAGCCGGCGATGGTCTTCATCGTCGACGTACGGCGCGGGAACCTGCAACTGCACTTGATGTACAAGGCGCTCTTCGAGCTCTCGAGCGACCGCGCGGACTTCGTCTCGCGGCTGTTCTCGAAGCCGCGTCCGGCCGGTCTGACCGCCGACTCGACGGCGCAGGAGATCTTCGCCGCGTACGAGAAGGTCGAGACCAGTGAGCCGCTCTACAAGGAGAACCTGGCGGCGATCACCGGGCACCTGGTGAAGACCCGCGGGCTGCACCTCACAGACGAGGATCTGAAGGGCATCGAGTACGTCTACTACCAGTTCTTCTGGTACGGCCCGTCGATTCAGTACCTGGTCGACTGGCGGCAGCGGCCGCGGCGGCCGCAACGCTCCGACGTTCGCGGATCTGATGATGGCCGACGACGGCAAGGGGCTGTCCCGCGGCTTCCTGGCGAGCGACGCGAGCTTCCGCGTGCTGAAGGATCTCGAGACGAAGAACCTGCTCGTGCCGGTGGTCGGCAACTTCGCCGGACCGAAAGCGCTGCGCAGCGTCGGCGCCTACGTCCGCGATCACAACGCCAGCATCGCGGCGTTCTACCTGTCGAACGTCGAGCAGTATCTGGGCCGCAGCGGGATCTGGGGTCAGTTCTGCGCCAACGTCGCGACGATGCCGCTCGACGAGAGCAGCACCTTCATCCGCTCGGTACGGAGCGGCAACTTCATTCCGGGCGTCGGCCTCGATTCCGAGCTGGGCAACATGGCCAGCGAGACGAAGTCGTGCACCCTGACCGGCGCGGCGCGTCTGCTGTTCCGGCCAGGGCTCGATAGGCCGCCCCGCCTACGCTCAGCCGCCAGCCCCCTCGCGGCGATGACACTCGACGGGCCGGCCGGCCCGCAGGATCAGCGATTCATGACCCGTGACGGCATGCCAGGGCTCCGGACGTTCCTCGCCTCTTTTCTGGTTCTGTTTCTCGAAGTCGCGCTGATCCGGTGGATGCCGGCCTACATCCGGCTGCTCGCCTACTTCTCGAACTTCATCCTCCTCGCCAGCTTCCTCGGCATCGGCGTCGGCTGCCTGCTCGCGTCGTCTCGCGTGCGCCTGTTCCGGTGGTTCCCGCTGATCCAGGTGGCGGTGATCCTCGCGGTGTATTACTTCCGGCTGGAGATCTCCGTCCCGACGGCGGGGAGCATCTACTTCTCGAGCGGCACCGCCGACAAGTCGATCGTGCTGGTCGAGAGCACCATGCTGCTGCCGCGTGCTGTTTCTCGCCGTCGCGGCGCTGTTCGCGACCATGGCCCAGCGCATGGGGCGTGAGATGGCGACCCTTCTACCTCTCCGCGGCTACACGCTGAACATCTTCGGCAGCCTGGCGGGCGTGGCGGCGTTCGCGGTGATCTCGTGGCTGCAGCTGTCGCCGGTGTGGTGGTTCGCGCTGGCCTTCGCGTCGGCCGTGCCGCTGCTGTTCTGGCCCGAGCCGGCGCCCGATGCCACGGCGGCGATCCCGCGGCCGGCACTCACGCGCGCCCGGCCGTCCGCGATCGGCGTTGCGATCAACCTCGGGCTCCTGATCGTCGGGCTCGTAGTGGTCCAGTTGATGGCGCGCGGCGCGATCTGGTCGCCGTACTACAAGATCACCGTCGGCCACGATGGGCCCGATACGGTCGTCGAGGTGAACAACATCTTCCACCAGTCAATGGCGCCGGTGGAGCAGAAGGAATACTTCTATCAGTGGCCGTACACCGTGTTCGGCGACTCGTTCCGCGAGGTGCTGATTCTCGGAGCGGGTTCGGGCACCGACGTCGCGGCGGCGCTGCGGCACGGCGCGAAGCACGTTGATGCGGTCGAGATCGATCCAGCGATCCTGCGGCTCGGCCGCGAACGCCACCCGGATCGTCCGTATTCGGACCCGCGGGTCACGCTGATCAACGACGACGCCCGTCACTACCTGCGGACGACGACCAAGAAGTACGACCTGGTCGTGTTCGCGCTGATCGATTCGCTGACCATGCAGTCGAGCTTCTCCGGCGTGCGGCTCGAGAGCTACATGTTCACGACCGAATCGTTCAAGGCGGTGCGCGAGCACCTGAAGCCGAACGGCCTGCTGGTCGTCTACAACTACTTCCGCGAGCGGTGGCTGGTCGATCGGCTCGCCAACGAGGCGGCGCTGGCGTTCGGGCAGGAGCCTCGCGTCCACGTGCACGAGGCGCGCGCGTATCTCGGCGTGATGCTGGCCGGTCCACGGCTGGCGACGTTGACCTCCGAGCCGGTCGTGCCGGATCGGGTCACCGCGTTCAATCAGTCGCACGCCCCGGCTCCGGCCCGCATCCACCACCGCGATCCCTCGATCGAGCCGGCCAGCGACGACTGGCCGTTCCTCTACCTGAAGGAGCGGTCGCTGCCCAGCCACTACACGATCACGCTGGCGCTGATCCTCGTCGTCTCGACCGTCCTCGTGCTGTGGACGACGCGCGGGCAGGCCGGGCCGGTGGTCGTGGCAGTTCTTCCTGCTCGGCGCCGGCTTCATGCTGCTCGAATCGAAGTCGATCATCCAGTTCGCGCTGCTGTGGGGATCGACGTGGGTGGTCGCGTCGCTGGCGATCGCCTCGGTGCTGACGATGGCGCTCATCGCCAACTTCATCGTGTCCTCGACCGAGATCCGCCGCCCGTGGCTGGTCGGCGCGGTGCTGGTCTCGCTGCTCGCGCTCAACTACCTCATCCCGATCGGCCGGATCGGCTTCGAGAGCCGGGCGCTCGAGTCGATCTTCTACGCGCGTGCTCGTGTTCAGCCCGATCCTGTGCGCCGGCCTGCTGTTCGGCTCGGCGATCAAGCGCTCGACCTCGCTGCCGCGCGACTACGGCACGAACCTGCTCGGCGCCATGCTCGGCGGGGTGGGTGAGTACCTGTCGCTCGTCACCGGATTCCGGGTCCTGCTGTTCCTGATCGCGGCGTGTTATCTGGGGGCGCTTCTGGCGCGAGGGAGAGAGTCGGCTCGCGCCTGAACGCGCCGGATCGCTTCCAGCTTCCAGCTTCCGGCTTCCAGCTCGGTCCGGACCAGCAGGATGCTGAAAAACGCATCCTGAATGGCGGATGTCAGATGGAAGATGGCAAAACTCAGTGTTTTCACATCTGCATTTGCCATTTCACATCAGGCCGCCCTTTTCAGCGGCCTGGTAGTGGCAGGAAGCCAGGAACGCCGACAACAAAGAACCCCAGAACCCGTGAACCCAGCTGGAAGCCGGAAGCTGGAAGCACTGTGAAAGCTGCAACCCGAAGGTGAGCCGAGCGAAGCTGGCGAGCCTGCGCTACAATCCGGCGAGAAGGGGGATCACGATGGCCGAATCAGATCAGACCAAGCCCGCCGAGGCCGCCGGCGCGAAGCCGACCGGCATCACCCGCCGTTCGTTCGTCACGACCGCTGCGGCCGCGGGGGCCGGGGTCGTCATCGTCCCACGACATGTGCTCGGGCGCGGCATGCAGGCGCCGAGCGATACCGTGAACGTCGCGATCGTCGGGATTGGCGGCATGGGCGGGAGCAACGCCCGCGCCCTCATGAGCCAGAACATCGTGGCGATCTGCGATGTGGACGACGCCTACTCGAACAAGAAGCTCGAGGAATACAAGACCACGCTCGCCCGGCTGACGAGCGGTGCCGGCGGCGGTGGTGGACAGGGCAACCAGACCCCGCCGAAGTTGACGCAGGCGCAGGTCACCGCCAACCAGCGGCGTCCCGCCACCAACGGCATGGCCGATTTGCAGCGGTTCGTCGAGCAGCAGCTCCCGAAGGTCCAGCGCTACAAGGACTACCGGCAGATGCTGGAGAAGCAGAAGGATCTCGACGGCATCGTCGTCGCGACGCCCGACCACATGCACGCGATCATCGCCTCGTCGGCGATGGACATCGGCAAGCACGTCTACGTGCAGAAGCCGCTGTGCTGGTCGGTGCAGGAGGCGCGTCACCTGGCCCAGAAGGCGAAGACGACCAAGGTCGTGAGCCAGATGGGCAACCAGGGGCACTCGCGCGACGAAGCGCGCCTGGGCTACGAATACATCACGTCCGGCGCGATCGGCGAGGTAAGGAGGTCCACGTCTGGACCAACCGGCCGCTCGGCTACTGGCCGCAGGGCGTTCCGCGCCCCGCGCCGCTGCCGTCGGACCAGGCCGTGCCGTGGAACGGCAAGGGTGTCGAGGCGCGGCTGGCCGCGGCGCTCGGCGCCGGCTACCAGGTGCCGAAGGAGCTGACTGGGATCTGTTCCTCGGCGTGGCCCCGAAGGTCGACTACCACCCGATCTACCACCCGTTCAACTGGCGCGGCTGGGTGGACTGGGGTCAGGGCGCGCTGGGCGACATGGGCGCGCACCTCATCGACCATCCGTTCTGGTCGCTGGACCTCGGGTTCCCGACGGTGATCGAGACGATCGCGACGCCGTTCAACGGGGTCTGCTATCCGAATGCGACGACGACGTACTACGACTTTCCGGCGCGCGGCAACAGCCGGCCGTGAAGCTGACGTGGTACGACGGCGGCCTGCTGCCGCCGCGGCCCGACGAGATGGGTGAAGAGAAGATGAACCCCACCGGCGGCGTCCTCTACATCGGCAGCAAGGGCAAGATGCTGCAGGACACCTACGGGCTGAACCCGCGCCTGCTGCCCAAGTCGCTGCACGATTCGACGCCGCGGCCGGCCAACAAGCTCCCGCGCATCGCGCACGAGGAGCACGAGATGAACTGGGTCGAGGCGATCAAGGGCAAGGCCGAGATTTCCTCGCCGTTCGAGTACGCGGCGCGGCTGACCGAGGTCATGCTCCTGGGCATCGCCTCGCTGCGCGCCGGCGGTAAAATCCATTACGACGCCGCGAACATGACGATCACCACCCCGGCCGCCGCCTCACAGTTCCTGAGCCGGCAGTATCCGCAGGGCTGGACGTTGTCGACGCTGTAACCCTGGGCATGCCTTGCGCTCGGCGATCGCGGCTCCGGCCGCGGCGCCGCGCGCCGGGCCCGTCCGTTCCGGAGCCTCCGATGCCGGCGATGATGAAAGCACGACCGTTCATCCCGGCGCTCGTCGCGTCGATCCTCTCCACCGCCCTCCTCTGGGCAATGCCGCAGCAGCAGACGCCGCCGCCGCAGCCGCCTGCGGATCAATCCCAGCTCCCGACGTTTCGTACGGGCGCGAACATCGTGCGGGTCGACGTCACCGTGCTGGATCGTCGCGGTCAACCGGTGCCGGCGCTCAAGGCCGAGGACTTCGTCATCGAGGAGGACGGCGTGCCGCAGAAGGTCACGTCGCTGAAGTTCGTCGAAGCGAACGGGCAGCCGACCGACGATCTCTCGCTGCCCATTCGCTCGCCCGAACATGCCGCCGCCGAAGCGGCGCGCGAAGACGTGCGCGTGTTCCTGATTTTCTGGGACGAATACAGCATCGACCAGTTCGCGAGCGCGATTCGCGCCCGCGAGGCCCTGACCCGGCTGCTGACCACGGCGTTCCAGCCGACCGACCTGGTGGCGCTGATGGATCAGCTCACCCCGTCTGACGCGATCCGCTTCACGCGCGACTTCAACGACCTCTCGCTCGACATCAAGAAGCTGCGGGGGCGCCTGGGCGTCTACATCCCGGCGCGCAGCGCGGCCGAAGAGGCCCAGATGCAGAAGGGGGATCCGCGGAAGCTGCGGGCGGAGGTCACGGCGTCGGCGCTGAAGTCGGCGGTGGTTTATCTCGGCACGCTACGTGAGGGGCGCAAGACGCTGATCTTCGTCAGCGAAGGGATACGCGGGCTCGGCACCGATTCGACACAGGTGCTGTCCGACGTAGTGCGCGCGGCGAACGAGAGCAACACCGCGATTTACACCGTGGACCCGCGCGGGCTGACTGGACGCGGCTCGTCGGATTCCCTGTTCGTGCTGGCCGACAACACCGGCGGACGGCCGGTGGCCAACACCAACGGCCTGGACACCGCGATGCGGCAGATCGTCCGAGAGGCGAGCGCGTTCTACCTCCTCGGCTACTCGTCGATCCGGAACCCGTCGGACGGCCGCTTCCATCAGATCAAGGTCCGTGTGGATCGCACCGGCCTCGACGTCCGCGCCCGGCACGGCTACTGGGCGCCGAGCATGAAGGCGATTGACGATGCGCGGGCGGCCGCCGCCGCGGCGACGCCGCCGGACGCAGTGGCCACGGCACTATCGGCACTGAGCACCCCGACATCGCGCCATGTGCTCACGCTCTGGACCGGCATCGTGCGCGACGCCGAGGGGCGGCCGGCGTTGAGCGTCGCCTGGGCGCCGCGTGGTCCGCGCGGCGGCGGAGGAGACGTCCCGGCCAAGGTGCACGTGTCCGCGACCGGCGCGGGGGAACCGTTCCAGTTCGACGCGGCCGTCGACGCGCGTGGCCCGACGTTCACGATGCCGCCAGGCCCGACGAAGGTCACGGTCTCGGTGCGCGACGCCGAGGACCGCGTCATCGACAGCGAGGTCCGCACCATCACCGTGCCGGAGGTCGAGGGATCCACGCTGGTGTGGAGCACGCCGGTGCTGCTGCGCGCCCGCACGCCGCTGGAACTGCGGACGATGATCGCCGATGCGGACGCCCCGCCATTTGCCAGCAACGAGTTCTCGCGCGCCGATCGCCTGCTGGTCCGCACGGCGCTCTTCGGCAGCTCCGCCGACACCGTCGTGACCAGCCGGCTGGTGAGCCGCGCCGGCCGCGACCTCGTCGCCTTGCCCGTCGCCCCGCTCGCCAGCCGCCCGGGCACGTATCAAGTCGATCTGCCGCTCTCGTCCGTCGCGCCAGGCGAGTACGTCATTGCGCTCACGGCTAAACGGGGAGCGGAGTCGGTGGAGGCGTTTGTCAGTATTAGGGTGGCGGGATGACGGCGACGAGACGGAGTCGGTTCTACGGGTTCGACTGGTTCGAGGGTTCGACAGGTGCTGGTTCTACGGTTCGACGGGTTCAACAGGTTCGTCGCGCGAATCCGGCGCAGCAACCGGTCGAACCCGCGGCAGGCGCACGTCTCGAAGCCCCGAACCCGTCGAACCTGTAGAACCTCAGAACACGCACCTGTCGAACCCCCCGAACCCGTCGAACCTGTCGAACCTCTCCGTCAGGGTTCTACCGTGAGGTTCTACTTTTCCCGGAGCCAGACGTCCTGTAACACAGTCACCGATTTCGTTGACGTCTTTCCATTCACCGTCAGCGTGGCGACATAAGTGCCGGGCTCGACGGCCTGGTTGCCGCCGAAACCGCGGCCGCCGCCTGCGCCGGCTTGTCCGGGCGGGGGAGCAGCGGCGAGGTTCCACATCACGCGGTTGATGCCGGTGTTCTTCGTCCCGTCCAGCGTGCGGATCACGCGGCCGGTGGCGTCGGCGATGGTCAGCTTGACGTCGCCGCTGGTGCCGGCCGGGAGGTAGTAGTTGAGCGCCGCGCCGCGGGGCGGGTTCTCGCCGACGAACACCTTCTGGCCGCCGACCTGCTGGCCGCTCTGGCGATCGTTCAGATAGGCCACCGCTGGACGGACGTCGAACAGCATCGGCTCGGCCGGCGGCGCGGCCGCGAGTTGCTGCAGCGGGCTGATGTCGTCGGCGATCCAGATCCCCGGGCGTGGGTGGCGACGATCAGGTCGTTGTCGCGCGGGTGGATCAGGATGTCGTCGACGCGTGCGGTCGGCAGGTTGTTCATGAACTTCTGCCACTTCTTGCCGCCGTCGAGCGAGACGATACAGCCCGAACTCGGTGCCGACGTAGAGCAGGTTGCGATTCTTCGGATCCTCGCGCACCACCTGGATGTTGCCGAACGGCGGCAGGTCGCCGGCGACCGATTCCCAGTCTGGCCGTAGTTGCGGGTCACGAACACGTACGGCTTGAGGTCGTCGTCTCGATGGCCGTCCACCGAGACGTAGGCGGTACCGGCGTCGAAGTGCGAGGCGTCGATCCGCGACATCCAGTAGACGTGATTCGCCGGCAGGCCGGGCAGGTTCTTCCCGACCTCGGTGAACGTCGTCCCGCCATCCTTGCTCACCTGCAGGTTGCCATCGTCGGTTCCGGCCCAGACCACGCCGGGCAGCACGGGCGATTCGGACACCGAGATGATCGTGCTGTAGGCGACGACCCCGTCGTTCTTCGAGAGCTGGGTGCGGTCGCCGTCCATGCCGAGCATCGGTACCTTGTTGCGGTCGATCTTCTTGGTCAGGTCCTCGCTGGCGATCCAGCGTGTCGCCGCGGTTCAGTGACTTGAACAGCCGGTTGCCGCCGAGCCACACGATGCTCGGGTTGTGCGGCGAGAGCATGAACGGCGTGTTCCAGTTGAAGCGGTACTGTTCCGGTGCGGTCGCGTTCAGGACGTTCGGCGGTCCGCCGCGTCCACCGGCGAACTGTGCCGGCGGGGCAGCTTCCGCCGCCGGTGCTGCCGCAGCGCCACCGGGTTGTGCCGGGGCCGCAGGAGCTGCGCCTCCAGGTTGTGCCGGTGCCGCGCGGTGCCGGCGGCCCCTCCACCAGCCCCGCGTCCGCCGCGTCCGCCCACCAATGGCAGTCCGCGCGGCCGTATGCTCGTCTGGCCTCGCCCTGACCGCAGGTCGTAGCGGCTGGTGTTCCCGTCCTGCGACTCGGTGTAGACGATGTTGAAGTCGGTGGGGTCGACGGCAGTCTGGAACCCGTCACCACCGCCGATGCCGAACCAGTCCGAGTTCATGATCCCGTTGGTGCTGCGGGTCGCGCTCGGACCGCCCCAGCTGCCGTTGTCCTGCAGCCCGGTGTAGACGTAGTACGGCCGCCGCATGTCGGCGCTGACCCAGTAGGCCAGCGACGTGGCCATGGTGTTGACGTAGTCCCACGTCTTGCCCTGGTCCCACGTGATGTTCAGGCCGCCGTCGTTGCCGATCATCAGGTGCTTCGGGTTCCTGGGGTCGATCCAGATCGCGTGCTGATCGACGTGGCCCGGCTCACCGTTGCCGCCGGCTTCGTCAAGGGTGGCGAAGGTCTTGCCGCCGTCGAGCGACTTGGCCACGGGGAGCCCCGCGACGTAGATCGCCTTGTCGTTGCTCGGGTCGACGCGCAGCTGGCTGAAGTACATTGCGCGCGAGTTGCAGTTGCTGATGTGCACGAAGCCGGCGCCCTTGTTCTCCGAGCGGAAGATGCCGCCGCGGGTGATGTCGAGCGCTGGAGGCGTCTGATTCGGCGTGCCCGGCTGACCACCGCGGCCGCGGGCAAAGCCCTTGTTCGGCCCGGCGTTGTTGCACCACTCGTAGGGAGCGCGGCCGCGTCCGCCGCCGCCCCCGACCGCCGCGCCGGCTGCCGCACCGGCGGGCGCCGCGCCGCGCTGTCCCGCTGCGGGCGGCTGCTGCGCCGGCGCGCCACGACCTCCGGCCTGCTGGGTGGCGGGAGGGTTGCCGCCTGGTGGCGTGACCGCCGCGGCACCCGGAGGCGTCGCCTCGGTGCTTGCTGCGGGATCGTTCGGGCCGGTGTCGACCGGCTGACCGACGTTGCCGGCCTCGATCTGCACGTAGACGACGTTCGGATTGGACCTGGAGACGTCGAGCGCGATGCGCCCGTAAGTGCCCGGCGGCAGGCCGTTGCCCGACAGCTTCGTCCAGCTCTTGCCGGCGTCAGTGGTCTTCCACAACGCGCTGTTCGGACCGCCGCCATTGAAGCAGCAGCCGCTGCGGCGCCGCTGGTAGCTCGCGGCGTACAGGATGTTGCTGTTCGACGGATCGATCGCGATGTCCGTGAAGCCGGTGTCGTCGTCGATGAACTTGACCTTGTTCCAGGTCTTGCCGCCGTCGGTCGTCTTGAAGATGCCGCGCTCCGGGTTGGGTCCGAACAGATGGCCCGGTGACGCGACGTAGACCGTCTCGGGATTCTTCGGATCGATGACGATCCGCGCGATCGTCTGGGTGTCCTTCAGGCCGACGTTGGTGAATGTCTTGCCGCCGTCGGTGGTCTTGTAGATGCCGTCGCCGAAGGTCGACGTCTGGCGGTTGTTCGCCTCGCCGGTGCCGACGTAGACGATGTCGGGGTTGGTCGGGTGGATCGCGATGTCGCCAATCGACGCCGTGCCGTAGGTCTCGAACACCGGCAGGAAGGTCGTGCCGTTGTTCTCCGACTTGAAGACGCCGCCGACCGCGTAGCCGACATAGATGATGCTCGGGTCGCTTTCCGAGACGGCGATATCGTCGATGCGCCCGCCCATGCTGGCCGGCCCGATCGACCGGAAGCGGAAGCTCGCGAGCAGGGGATCGCTGGATTGGTTGATGACGTGAACGGGCGGCGCTGGCGCCGGCACCTGCGACTTCAACGACGGTGCGATCAGGGCCGCGACGGCCAGGGCGAGACCGAAGCGGACGAACGAATCGGAACGGTGGCGCATTTCAGGGATTCCTCGAGGGCAGAAAAGTGGTGGGACGCGGTGCAGCTTTTCACCGGCGGGCGGCGGAAGTCAAGGCCGAGGCTGAGTATCAGTCTTAGCCCGACCTTCAGGTCGGGCATTCGGCAATCCGCCATGCGCCATCTGCAGTCTGCCCTCTGCCATGCGGGCGCGGGATGAGGCCGCCAGTTGCCCGGCGGCCTGGCTTACTTCGAGAAGGCGGGTGACGGCGCGCTTGGCGTCGATCCGCCGGGTCCGGTGCTGACCACGAGTACATAGTACGAACCCGCCGGCAGCGGATCCACGAGCGTGCTGATGTCGACGGAGATCTCTCCACCCGCGACCGGCGGCTTTCCAAGATCGCTCGCGGCCACTGGCGCGGCGTACGTCGCGTCCGACGCCCGGCGCAACTCCACGCGCAGGCCTGAGACGTTGGTTGCGTAGTCGATCGGCGGGACGAAGATCACCGTCGTGGTGGGCTGCGCGGCGGTTGCGCCGACGGTCAAGCTGACCCCATTGGACACGGCGGTGGCGCCATCGTCATCGGTCGCAACCGCGGTGAGGCTGTAGAAGCCGGCGGGAACACCGGTCCACGTCGCGGTGAACGGGCTGCTGGTATCGAACGCGACGAGCTGTCCGTTGGCGTAGAAATCGACCCGGGTCACGGCTCCGTCGGCGTCACCTGCCGTCGCGCTCAGCGAGATCGTGGCCGGTGCGAGCGCGCTCGTCGGCGCGAAGAGCTGTACGGAAGGGGGCTGATTGGAAGGCGGCTGATTGGACGCTGACGGAGTCCCGATCGTCACGTCGGTGAATGTCGCCGTGGCGATCCCGAACGGGTCCGCGCTCGCGACGGCCAAGCCCACGTAGACAGTGTTCGGCATAGCGATGACACTGGATCCGACAGTCGACCAGTTGACACCGTCTGCCGATCGAAATGCGGTCAGCAGGTTGCCCGAGCGCACCAGCTTTACCCATCCAGGTGTTGTGCCACCGCCCGAAGATGTCCAGTCGCTCCGTCCGCCGGCGTTCACGCGACGCTGGAAATCCCACCCCCCGCCGCCAAGCGCGAACATCGCGGCATTCTGGGCGCCGCTCGGTCAGGTCGCCCCGGATCATCACGCCGGCCTTCGACCAGATGGTGAGTCCCTTGCAAGCTGGCGACCCGCGCGACGATCTGGGTGTCCCCGGTCACCTGCTGGAAGACGTAATGAAATCGGTCGACCGAGTCCCAGATGTCGCCTCCTCCTCCGCTGACTGTGAAGAGGCCATCGACCGCAGTGTCGCTGCCGGCAATCGGCGGAGCGCCGATGTCCGTCGACGGCCACGCGGACGGGACGCGGGCGGGAGAGCCGCGCTGCTGCTGCTGACCGTCACGTCCGAGAACGTCGCAAGCGCAGTGAAGTCCGCGTTGTGGCTGGTGACCGCCAGGCCCACGTAGACGCTGGCCGGCATGGCGATCGTTTCGGTACCCGAGCAGCCGCCAGTCCAGGCCGTCAGAGGATTCGTAGGCCGTGAAGGTGCTTCCAGCGCGCACCAGCCGCAGCCACGTCGGCGGATAGCAGGAGCAGCCTGGTACCCAGTCACTCCAGCCGCCCGTGGCGCTCCGGCGCTGGAACCCGTTTCCGCTGTAAGGCGTGGTGAAGGTGAAGGCGTTGGCGGCGTCGGGCGAGAGCGAGGCGCGAATCATGACGCCCGCTTTCGTCCATGCATCGGCCTGCTGAACACCCGTGACCCGCGCGGTGATGGTCCCGTCGCCTGTCAGCGCCTGGTAAGCGAACTGGAACTGGTCGCTCGAACTCCAGATGTTGGTTCCGGCGCCGACGATGGTGAAACTGCTGCCGTCGCCGGTCGTCGAGCCCTGGATCGCGGGCGAGCCGATGTCGGCCGACGTCCAGGGCGACGGGGAGGCCCTGCGGCTGCGGCCTGGACGTTGACGTCGCGGGCCGAACTGCGACCGGTCATCGCGAATCGCGCACACCGCGACGATCCACAAGCTTCCGCGCACGGAGCGTGTCGACACAGACCTTCTCCTTCGGGCCTGCTCGAGCGCAGGCGATGTTCACCGCGAAAACCTGAGTGGGGGCTCGGTAACAGACCTGATCGGTATTCGGACGCGAACGCGGGAGCAAGCGCCGCTGCCAGAAACGGCAGAGCACATCCCCTGATTTCTTCGGAATTTTGGTCGGGCTGGCGGTTCAGGCGGGGACGCGTTGCAGAATCTACACGGCGGCGCTGATGGGGATGTAATTCCTGCGCCGTCGCGCGGCTGTCGAGGCGGCGTGCGCTGACATACGAACGTCAGACGCACGCCGGCATTGCTGTTGACCTACTTCGTGAACGCGCCGACGGACTGCTCGTCGTCGATCCGCCCGGTCCGATCGTTACGACGACTGCGTAATAGGACCCGGCGGCCAGCGGGTCGACCAGGCTGGAGATGTCGACCGAGATCTCGCCGTTGACGACCGCCGGCTTGCCGAGGCTGCGGCTGGCAACCGGCGCGACCGAGACGGCGTCTGTCGATCGCCGGAGTTCCACAGTCGTGGAGGTGACGTTCGTCGCGTAGTCGGTCGGCGGCACGAACACCAGCGTCGAGGGAAGCGCCGAAGCGGGCGATACCGTCACGCTCACCGCCACCGACGTCGTCTTGGCGCCGGCGTTGTCCGTTGCTACAGCGGTGAGGCTATAGGTGCCTGCCGCGACGTTGGTCCAGGCCGCGCTGTACGGGCTGCTCGTGTCGGAGGCGATCAGCGTCGTGCCGGCGTAGAAGTCGACCTTGGCTGACCGTGCCGTCGCTGTCCGCGGCAGATGCCGTCAAGGTGAGACTCGCCGGAGCGGTGAACGACGTGCCGGCCACGGGGGCCGTCAGCGAGACGGTCGGCGCCTTGTTCGGCACCGTGACGACGATGGCGACAGACGCCGATGTGGTGGTCGCGCCGCTGTTGTCGGTAGCGACGGCGGTGAGGCTATACGAGCCGGCTGCGACGTTGCTCCAGGTCACGCTGTAGGGGCTGGCGGTGTCGCTGCCAACCAGTGTGGCGCCGGCGTAGAAGTCGACCTTGCTGACGCTGCCGTCGGTATCCGCGGCGCTGGCGCTGATGACGATGCTGGCGGGCGCGGTGAAGGTCGTGCCGGCGGCCGGTCCGGTCAAGGCGACCGTGGGTGCTTTGTTCGCGCGGCCACCGTGATGTTGACCGCGGCGACGTCGTCTTGGCGCCGGCGTTGTCCGTCGCGACCGCGGTGAGGCTGTAGGTGCCCGCCGCGACGTTCGTCCAGCTCACGGTGTAGGGGCTGCTCGTGGCCGAGCCCACCAGGGTCGCACCGGCATAGAAGTCGACCTTCGCGATCGTGCCGTCGGCATCGGCTGCCGCGGCGCTCAGCGCGACGCTCGCGGGCGCCGTGAACGATGCGCCCGCGACCGGCGTGGTGAGCGACACAGTCGGAGCCTTGTTGGCGGACACGGTTATCGTCACCGGCGCCGAGGTCGTCGTCGCGCCGCTGTTGTCGGTCGCCACCGCGGTGAGCGTGTAGTTCCCGCGGCGACGTTGCTCCAGGTGGCCGCGAACGGGCTCGAGGATGCGGACCCGACGAGCGTCGCGCCGGCGTAGAAGTCCACCTTGGTACGGTGCCGTCGCTGTCGGTGGCGGCTGCTGCCAGGCTGAGTGTTGCCGGAGCGGTGACGGAGGTGCCACGGCCGGGGAGGTGTCAACGTCATCGTCGGCGGCGGTGCGGAGCTCCGGCACCAACTGTCAGGTCGGGAGGTTGACGTGGCGCCGGAGTGCGGCGGCCACTGGGTCGCGCTAACGTGCCGGTGGAGCGCTCCAGTCGCCGACGGGCTCGCGGTGCCGAACCGATCAGCGTCGGGCTAGGGCGACTTGGTACGGTGCAGTCGACATCGCCGCAGTGGCGCGACGGAGACGCCAGTCGGTAGCTAGTCACCGCCAGCCGATGCGAAGATGAAGAGGTGTCCTGTTGCGCGCGCCAGTCGTGACCAGACTTGCTGCCGTGCCTGTGGCCGACAGGCTGCTGACGATGGCGTACCCACCGGCGCCGTACGCACGTTTCACCGAGGCGGTTCCAGATGATGTCCACCGCGAGCTCGTTGGATCGTACACGCCGTTAGCTTACCGCGGACGATATACCCATGTCGGCCACTAGAGGCGCCGGTGAGCGTCGCTCGCCGAAGTCGATAGAACGCCCAGACCATTGCCGGGCTGACGAGTGTCGCGTGAGCCTGCAGCGACTCGGCGATGTACGGCCACGATTCGGTGTCGCCGGTCATCGGCTGATAGACGAACTGGAACTGGTCGACTGTCCCAGATGTCGACGCCGCCGCCCTTGACGGTGAAGTTGCCGGCGCTCTCCGACGCGGTTCCCGGCCATCGACCGGGCGCGCCGATGTCGGCGCTCGCCCACGGCAGCGGCAGCGACCCGGCGAAGCCCACATTGTGAAGGTCGCCGTCGCCGTCAGGCTGGGACGTGGCTGGTCACGGCGAGCCCGACGTAGTCGCGGCATTCATGGTGATCGACGCGCTTCCGACCAGGGTCCACGTCGTGCCGGTCGGCGGAGCTGTAGGCGCTGAAGATGCGTGCCCTGGCGTACGAGTCGCAGCCAGACGGGAGCCGCGGTGCGCCGCGCCGCTGGTCTGCACGGACTGACGCGATCCGGCCTTCGAGTTCGGCGTTGAAACGCGAGTGCCTGTCCGGGCGATACGAACATGAAGGCGTGGCGCGCGTTGTCGAGCAACGACTCGCGAATCATCACGCCGGCCTTGGCGCCGGGGTCGACGTTCTGGAGCGTCGAGACCCGCACGCGGATATCGACGTCTCCGGTGATGCGCTGGTAGGCGTAATGGAATTCGTCCAGACGTACCGCCCACATCGAGGCCGGCGCCGGTCACCGTGAACGAACCATTTGCGCTGGTCGCGTCGCCGGCGACCACTGGTCCGCCGATGTCGGCATGGGCCCATCCGCTTGGTAGAGATGATGTCTGCGCGGACGCGGCGGGCGCGCCGGCGATGAGGAAGGAAAACAGGAGTCCGACGAGCAGAGCTCCGCCCTGCCGGGTAACGTTCACCACCGAAAATGCTCCTTGAGTGACGGAGAACCGGGCCGCGTTCGCGTGCGGGGCGTGCGACGCGTCAAATCGCGGTGTATCCGGCCGACTGACTAACGTCAGTGGAAGGGCAAACGCGTTGCCAGTCCGGTTCGTCCTGGAACACTGGCGTTTTCGCGGAGTTGAGCACCGCAGCGGTGGAGAGGGGAGGACTGGCCCGCTGACAGAATTTGTCCCGCATGACGAAACTGTCAGAAGGCAGGAGTGCTAGTCGGGACCGCGGAGGCGAACGCAAGGCGGCGGGCCGGATGCCCGCCGCCTTTCCTACGCTGCTACTTGGTGAATGCCGCGGACGGCGCGCTCGGGGTCGAGCCGCCGGGGCCGATCGTGACGATCGACGGCGTAATAGGACCCGGCAGGGAGCGGGTCCACCAGCGATGAGATGTCTACCGAGATCGTGCCGCTCACGATTGCCGGCTTGCCGATGTTCCGGCTGCGACAGGAGTGGCGGACGCGCTGTCGGTCGCGCGGCGGAGCTCCACTGAGTAGGACGTGACGTTCGTCGCATAGTCCGCCGCCCGGTGTGAACGACAACTGCAGTCGGAATCGCGGCGAGTGCCTGGACCGTGATGACGACAGCGGCTGACGTCGTCTTCGCGCCGGTGTTGTCGGTGGCGACCGCGGTGAGGCTGTAGCTCCCGAGCGGCGACGTTCGTCCACGTCACGGCGTACGGACTGGACGTGTCGGATCCGCACCAGCTGCGTGCCGGCATAGAAATCGACCTTGGCGATCGTGCCGTCCGTGTCCGTCGTCGCGGCCGTGAGCGTGATGCTCGCGGGCGCAGTGTTTACGTCGTCCCGGCTGCCGGCGCCGAAAGCGCTACGGTCGGCGGTTTGTTGGCCGTCGCGTTCGACGGTGACCGGGACGGCCTGCGATGTGGTCGTCGCCCCGTCGTTGTCCGTCGCGACGGCGGTGAGGCTGTAGCTCCCGGCGGCAACGTTGCTCCACGTCACGCTGTATGGGCTCGACGTGTCGGATCCAACCAGCTGCGTGCCGGCGTAGAAGTCGACCTTACTGATCGAGCCGTCCACGTCACCGGCGGTCGCTGTCAGTGTCACGCTGGCAGGGGCCGTGTAGGTGCTGCCGCCGGCCGGTGCCGACAGCGCGACGGTCGGCGGCTTGTTCGTGCTCGTCGGTGCCGCAACCGCGACGTTGCTGAACGTCGCCGTGGCAGTCGCCGTCGCGGCATTGCTGGTTACCGCGAGGCCGACGTAGACCGTCGAGGGCATGCGATCGTGTCGCTGCCGATGAGCGTCCAGTTGCTGCCGTCCGGCGACTGGTACGCACTGAACAGGCTGCCCTCGCGCACCAGCCGCACCCAGCCGGGCGCCGTGGCGGGATTTCGCTGGGGCCGCTGCCGATCGTCGTGCCCGCCAGAGACCAGCCGGCGATTGAACCGCCAGCCATTCGCCTCCGTCAGGCGCATGTACGCATTGGCGGACGGACCTGTCAGGCCCGCACGGATCATGACCCCAGCCTTCGAGTACGGGACCGCCGCGTCGAGGTCGGCAATGTAGGCGACGATCTGCGTATCGCCCGTCACCGGCTGGTAGACGAACTGGAACTGATCCGAGGTGTCCCAGATGTCGATTCCTGCGCCCGTCACGGTGAAGGTGCCGCCGCTCGATGTTGTCTCGCCCGGCCAGCGCTGGAGCTCCCGATATCGCCGGCTGTCCACGGCGCCGGGCACGGCCGTGCCGCTGCCGCTGCCGCGGAGCCGAGCGCCACGTTGTCGAAACTCGCCGATGCCAGTCCGGCTCGCGACATCGCTGGTGACCGCCGAGCCCGACGTAAGCGGTCGCGCCCATGCTGATCGTGGCGCTGCCCACCGGCGTCCAGCTCGCGCCGTCAGCGGAGCTGTAGGCGTTGAAGGCGGTGCCGGTTCGAGTGAGGCGGAGCCACTGGGGCGCCGCCAGCGTCAGCGGCGCGGATTGATCGGACTCCTGTTGGTTCTCGTGCGCCGTCTGGAACGCGACGCTCTGCCCGGGGGAGGCGAAGACGAACGCGTCTCTGGCGCCCCTGGTCGAGCGTCTCCCGAATCATCGAGTCCGGCTTTCACGCCGGGATCGACGTTCTGAATCGAGGCGACGCGCACGCGTGATGTCGACATCGCCGCTGACTGGTTGATAGACGAAATGAATTCGTCGGCCGGCCGCCGATGTCCGTTCCAGCGCCGCTGCACGGTGAACATCGCAGTGCCCCGCCCGGATGCGGATCCGGCTGACGACCGGCGCACCTACATCAGCCTTGAAGCCAGCCTGACGGCAGCTCGACGTCTGCGTCGCGGGTCGGATTCCTGCGACGAGCGCACATACGACAGCGGCGAACACACGAATCCAGTATGTCTGCGAAAGTTCGCAATTCGACTCACTCCTGGATTGATGGAGGACACGCCGACCACGCCGAATCCGGCGTACATGTGGGCTGTTGCGGCTCAAGGAGCAAGCCGCCTGCCATCCCGAGGCGCGGAAACGCAATGATTCCGCGTGTGCGCGGGTGGGCGCACTACCTGTGCGCCGCTACTGATGAGTTGAGGGAAAGCCATACAAGTTGAATCGTCGGCGAGCAAAGAGGCAGGGGAAAGGAGGAACGGGAGGCGGTCGCGCTGACGGCGATCGCGGCGTGCGGTAGATCCGTGCGGCGGGTCCCGCCGCGGTAGCAATGCAATCGAGGTGTTGAGCTTAGTTGTTCGTCAATAGTGCTGATGGCTGATGTAGCCATTGTCGCGCTCGTACTCCTCTGATATTCGTCGCGGGTGTCTCGGTGGGTTCGACTCACGAGTTGCTCTGCAACGTCACGTTGAAAGGTGGGGCGCCTCCCCGGCGGGATGTAACAGTTCCCGACTTGGCGTTGCAGTCACTCGCCCTATGCTTCGCCGCCGGTTGTTGCATGATTCACCGGGACGGCCGTGCGGGTGTCCCCAGCGGCTGACCCTGAACGTTCCGGTTGGGCTGCGTCGTTGACGTAGCGGCCGCGCGACGAGGACGGAGAGGTTGACTATTGTGGCCCGGGCGCCGAAGCTCACCCGACGCGATCGTTGACCATGCGCGTCGTACCCCCGCGCTAAGATTGAGGATTGAACTCGCATGCGAGACGAACCGGCTCCTCCTTCTAAAAACCTAGGAGACCTTCGACCGTAGAACCCCTTGTCGTACCCCGCCGAGGCCCGGCAGTCCATGGGCGCGCCGCTCAGAAAGTAGATCCATTCGCCGCTCGGAAAGTGATCCACCTGAGGGCCTGATGGCGGGCTTGCCGGAGCGGCCGGATCCGGGGTTCGCTGGAAGGATGCTCAGGATGGATCAAGTGCATGTCGTTCGGCACAAAGTGCTGGTGGAGGGCCGCTCGCAGCGGCGGTCGCCCGGAGCTCGGGATTGGCGCGGGTCACGGTGCGCAAGTACCTCGAGGAGGCGGCTGCCGATTCGGAAGGAGACGGCGCCGGACCGCGGCCGGTGTGGGACGCGGTGCGGCCGCGCGTGGACGGCGCTGCTGGCGGAGTCGGCCCAGTGGACCGGCGGCAAGCAGCAGCTGACGGCCACGCGGCTCCACGAGTTGCTGGTGGCCGAGGGCCATCGGGTCGGCGTCACGCTCGTCAAAGAGGCGGTCGCCGAGTGGAAGCGCCAGCGCCGCGAGGTGTTCGTGCCGCTGACGTATCGGCCCGGGCGATCTCGCCGAGGTCGACTTCTTCGAGGTGCTCGTCGATCTCGACGGCACGCGCCGCAAGGCGTGGCTCTTTCTGATGCGGCTGATGTACTCGGGCCGCGACTTCGCGTGGATCTACGAGCGCCAGGATCAGATCAGTTTTCTCGATGGGCATGTGCGCGCGTTCGCGCATTTCGACGGCGTGCCGGCGCGGATCGCGTACGACAATCTCCGCGCGGCGGTCGTCCGGATCCTGGTCGGCGGCGCGCGCACGCTGACGGCGCGGTTCGCCGCGCTCGCGTCGCATTATCTGCTGGAGCCGTGCTTCTGCCGGCCCGGCGAGGGCCATGACAAAGGCGGCGTCGAGGCGCGCGGCAAAGCCGTCCGCCGGCAGGCGCTGGTGCCGATTCCGAGCGCGGCCGACGCTCGCGGCGATCAATGAGACGCTGCTCGCGCGGATGGACGCGCGGCTCGACACGAGCCGCGACGCCGCCGGGCAGACAATCGGCGTCCGCTTCGCCGAGGACAGCGCCCACTTCCGCCCGCTGCCGACGCCGTTTGCGCCGGAGGCGACGACGATCGGCGACGGTGTCGCCCCGCGCGCTCGTGCGGCTCGAGGGCGCCGTGTACTCGGTGCCGTGGCGCTGGGCCGGGCTGATCTGGTCGCGCGCGATCGGCGCGACGACGGTCACGATCGTCGGCCGCGACGGGCACGCGCATCGTGCATCCCCGCAAGCGCTTCGGCCAGCGGTCGATCGACTACCGGCATTACCTGCCGGAGCTGGCGCGCAAGCCGCAGGCGGTGCGTCAAGTGCTGCCCGAGTCTGCTGCGCGATCTCGGCGCGCCGTTTCCGGCGGTCTGGGATCAGCTTCCACGCGGCCGCATGCCCCGCGCGAGGCCGCGCGGCTCTTTGCCAAGGTGCTCGGCCAGCTCGACACGCACGGGCTCCGCGGTCGTCGTGCCGGCGCTGGACGCCGCGCTCGCCGCGGCACGCCGCTGCTGCTCGCGCTGACACCGGTCGCCGCCGCGCCCGTGCGGCTCGCGTCCGGACGCTGTCCCGGCGGCGCTGCGCGATCTGGACGTGCCGAGTGGCTGCGCCGCCGACTACGACGGCTGGCTGGCGGAGGTGCGCGTATGAGCACCGCCGCCGATCACGCGCGATCTCGTCGTCGCGCACACGCGCGCGCTCAAGCTCCCGGGCGTCGCGCGCGTGTTTGAGAGCGCTGGCGCGGCAAGCCCGCGATGCCCACTGGCCGCACGAAGACTATCTGCACGAGGTCCTCAGCGCGGAGCAGGCCTCGCGCCATGAGTCCGTGATCCGCCAGCGGCTGCGCGAGGCGCGCTTTCCCGAGGTGAAGACGCTCGACACGTTTGATTTCACCGCCGCCGAGGGCGTCAGCGCCACGCAGATCCACGCGCTGGCGCGCGGCGAGTGGGTCACGGCGCCCGAGAATCTGATCTTCGCCGGCCCGATCGGCACCGGCAAGACGCATCTCGCGATCGCGCTCGGCGTCGAAGCGACGAAACAGAAACGGCGCGTGCTCTTCACGCGCGCCGCCGACCTGGTCCGGCAGCTGCTCGAAGCGCGCGACGCCCGCGAGCTCACGCGGCTGCAGCAGCGCCTCCTGCGCGTCGACGTGCT
This sequence comes from uncultured Alphaproteobacteria bacterium, assembly GCA_963765945.1. Lineage (GTDB taxonomy): Bacteria > Pseudomonadota > Alphaproteobacteria > Sphingomonadales > Sphingomonadaceae > Sphingomicrobium. The sequence continues at coordinate 5,350 of CAVXYS010000028.1, read as the reverse complement.
CATCGTCGACGAGCTGGGCTTCGTGCCCTTCGACCGCGTCGGCGGCGAGCTGCTCTTCAATCTGATCACCGACCGCTACGAGCGTCGCGCCACCGTCGTCACGACGAATCTCGCCTTTGCCGAATGGGTCACCGTCTTTGCCGGCGACGAAAAGCTCACGACCGCGCTTGCTCGATCGGCTGGCCCATCACGCGACCGTGATCACGACCAAAGGCAAGAGCTATCGGATGCGGAAACGGCGCCGTCGGCGAGTGCATGACGCGGATCGGCCGAAGATCGACAACGCCTGCGCACGATGCCTCAGGAACGACGATCGGCACGGCGCGCCAGGGTCTGCTATCCCCGATTTCGCGAGGGAGGTGCTGACGAGCGACCTGCAGAATAGAGCGGCTGTGGAAATGGCGCGTCCTATGGAAATCACAGAACGATTCCCACAGGACGCTTGGAAATCTCGCAGAGAACGCGAGATTCCCACATTCCCACAAGCCATATTCCTCAGTTGTTAAGCGGAGAAGAACGTAGAATGAACCGCCCTCAGAGTGGATCCGCTTTCCGAGCGGCGTACCGGTCTACTTTCCGAGCGGCGCACCAAGGCGCTAGGCGTGGCGACGGTGCGGTTTGCGGCCGCTCGATAACAACGCAGGCTTTCGTCGATGTCGAAGTGACCTCGCGCGCTCAACTAACTACTTTCCGGTGAAGAAATGACCCGTTAAGTCGTTGCGGATCAGCGATCGGTCGGTGCGCCACGTGACCGAACGCACCGATATTAGATCGTTTGCCAGTACTGATCCGTTTCCTACACTGCACGCATCAATGTTTCCACAGGAGCGTGCATGGTTCGACGCCGACAGCGCGAGCGGAGTCTCTTCGAAGTGTTGCTGCCCGATGGCCACAAGCTGTGGCCCGACTGGTTGCGGCGGATCGACACGCTGCTCGAGGACGAATCGGTGATTGAAGTCGTCGCGCAGGCCTTGGAGCAGCGCTGGCCCCAGAGTCGACGGCGCGGCCGTCCGGGCACGCCCGCCGAGATCGTGATCCGGATGTTGATCCTCAAACACCTGTTCGACTGGAGCTACGACGACCTCGAGCAGGAGGTCCGGGCCAATTTGGTGTATCGCGCGTTCACCCGTATTGATGCGGACGAAGTGCCGGATGCGAAAACGATTCTGAAGATCGCCGGCGCCTTGGGACCGGAGGTCATCGCGCAGTTGCATCGGCAGGTCATCGACGTGGCCAAGCGGGCGGGGGTGACGCGCGGCCGCCGCTTTCGCATCGATACGACGGTCGTAGAAACCAATGTCCATTATCCGACCGACAGCACGTTGCTGCAGGACGGCGTGCGGGTGCTGACCCGCACGATGCAGCGGGCCAGTGCGGCGATGGGCGACCAGCCGGGTCGCGTGCGCAATCGGCTGCGCAGCGTGACCCGCCGCGTCCTGACCATCGGCTATCAGGCGCGCTCGCCGAAGACACGGGACGCGTTGATCGAGAGCTACCGGAAGCTGACCGCCACGACCCGCGCCGTCCTGCGCGACGCCGACACGATGGTCCGTCGGATCGCGCAACGCCGGCGCACGGCGGCCGACGGCGCCGCGGCGATCCTCGACCGCGCCCGCGCCCACTTGCAACGGATGCGGCCGATCGTCGAGCGGGTCGTGCATCAGACGCACGCGCGACTGCTGGGCGGCGACACGCACGTGCCGGACAAGGTCTTGAGTCTCTTTGAACCGCACACGACCACGATCCGCAAAGGCAAGATCTCGAAGCCGAACGAATTCGGCAATCTGGTCACGATCCAGGAATCGGAGCAGCAGATCATCACCGCCTACGAGGTGCACACGGGACGCCCCGCGGATGTGACGCTGTGGACGGCGGCTTGGATCGGCACCACGCGCTCTTCGGCCGCGCCCCCCATCTGGCGGCCGGCGATCGCGGCTTCAGCTCCGCGACCAACGAACAGGCCGCCATGGATCGCGGCGTGCGACGGGTCGTGCTCCCGCGGCGCGGGCCGAAGTCCGCGAGCCGACGGGCCTACGAACGCCAGGCCTGGTTCCGGCGCGGCCAACGCTGGCGTGTCGGCTGTGAAGGGCGCATCAGCGTGATCAAACGGCGCCATGGGCTGCGACGCTGTCGCTACCATGGCGTCGACGGCATGCATCGCTGGGTCGGCCTTGGGGTCATTGCCGATAACTTGATCAACATGGCGACCGTCCTCGGCCGCCGGGCGGCCGCGTGACACCGGTCGGCGGGGTCGATGACCCCGTCCGCCTCACGACTCGACCACATTCGACCTTCGACGCTCGCGAGGGTCATTTCTTCACCGGAAAGTAGCCTAGAGGGAATCTGACGCTAAGCGCCTCTTGAAGGTTCGCGAAGGAGACATCGCGAAAAGGCGTGCCTGTGACCGCGCAGCGCAGCCGCTTTCGTTACAAAAGAGCCGCTAAAGGACTTATTGAACGATACCGCGTCAACGGGCGACGGTCCTTAGACGAAGCGCAACGGCGCATTGAGAATGCGGGGTTGCGCGTTTCAACGGCCTGGCTATCGACGGTCTGCCGGCACGAGCTTTTCGACGGCCGCCGCCTTGTGCTCCGGCGCCAGATGGGCGTAGCGCAGCGTCATCGCGATGTCTCCGTGACCGAGGAGCTCGCGCACGGTGTTGAGATCTACCCCGGCCATCACCAGCTTGCTGGCAAAGGTGTGCCGGAGATCGTGGAATCGAAACGCCGAGATGCCTGCACGTTTCATCAGGGACGTCCACGCCTTCTTTACGTCGTTCAGCGGTTCGCGACGGCGTCGAACCGCTGAAAACGAACGATTGCTCTCCCGGCGTTGGAGGCTTCCAATGTCCGAGGATTCGGACCGCCTCCGAGTTGAGCGGCAGGTGCCTCGTCTGGCCGCTCTTCGCACCGGCGCCGCGAACGGTCAGCAGCCGCGACTTGAGCTGCACGTCGTGCCAGCGGAGTTGAAACAGCTCGCCACGGCGGAGTCCGGTGTTCAGCGCCAGCAGAACCAGCGGAGTGAGGTGGTCGGTGAACGTCCCGTCCTCCGCCCACGCCTCGTAACCGCGCTTGTGGCGCCAGGCGTTCGCGGAGTCCCGGCTCTGGCGCCGGTCAGTGTCACGCTCAGCGAGCGCCGCGCGAAGCCGTAGCTCCTCCTCGGCGGACAGGTAGCGGACGACCGCTGACTCATCTTCGGTGAGTCGCTTCATCCGGGCCAGCGGATTCGTGCCCAGCTGGCCCCACTCCAGAGCTCTGGACAGCGCCGCTTGCAGGGCCGCGAGGTCGCGATCGATCGTCGACCCCGACACTCGGCGTTCGGATGCGGCCTTGCTGGTTCCACGCCTGTTGCGACGCTCGGCTCGCCACCGGTCCACCTTCGCCGCCGTAATGTTGGCCAGTGGCACATCGAGGAAATCTGCGAACGCTGCTCGGACGCGATCGACCTGACGCGCGCGGCCCTTGTAAGTCGCCCGCATCCATGGGTCGTACGTCTCAGTCAGGAAGGCCCCTAGTGTCGTCTCCGCCCGGTCCGGCCGGATCGGCGCGACCTGGCCTAGCGCCGCCTGCGCTCGAAGCGTTTGCGCCGCGGCTCGGGCGTCGGCCAGCGCTACCTCGTCCGTACGACCCAAGGAGACCCACCGGCAATCCGGAAGCTGAACGCGCCAGGGAATGCCGCCAGACGGACGGGTTCGGAGCGCGAAGCCTGGCACCTTGGGATCCCGATAGTCCGTAACTCGGGTACACGGCGCGTGCCGTATTCGTTTCAGCAACTCGGTCGAAATCTTGGGTTTAGGGCTTGCGGTGGTTGCCACTACAGTTCCTCGGCAGCACACAACCGACCGCCGATTGAACCGGCGACCCTCGTCGTTCCGCGCACCCCGTGACCGGAGCCTCGGGGGTGCATTAGGGGTGCGGCCGGGTCCGTCGATGAGCGCCGACCGAGGGAGATCGCGGACTACCATCTGTGAGTGGAACGCCGAATTCGTTGCGTTTCTTACGATGGGGGGTGCCAGCGAGGCATGGAGGAAGACGGCCGGAACGCACTCCGAAGCCAAAGGCCGCAGGTTCGAATCCTGCCGGGCGCACCACTCAACGCCAATCAAATCAATTACTTGCAAGCCTCATAATGGCTGCGACCCTGCGGTCGATTGCGCCGGGCGTGCTGTGCGAATACTCGGCCGAAGAGAAGTTCCGGAAGATTCAGTCTGACCGCCAGGAATCAGCCTGCGCACCTTGAACCAAGTCGCCCCGCTGCGAGACGCTTCCGCCATGGACTCGCTGCCTCACCCGCTCGCCTTCCTGCTCCTGCTGGTCTCGGGCTGGGTTAACCGGCAGCAGCAGGCGGTCATCGACTACCTGCTCGAGGAGAACCGGATCCTCCGCGCCGCGCACGCTTCCCGACGGCTGCGCCTCACCGACGACCAGCGCCGCCGCCTGGCCGTGAAAGGCATCGTTCTCGGCCGACGCCGCCTGGCGGATGTGTCCGGGATCGTGACACCCGACACGATCCTGCGTTGGTACCGGAGGCTCGTCGCCCAGAAATACGACGGTTCCCACGCGCGACGCCCCGGTCGCCCGTCTACCAAGCCAGACATCGCTGCGCTTGTGGTACGCATGGCGAAGGAGAATCCGACCTGGGGCTACACGCGGATCCGCGGGGGGCTGAAGAGCCTCGGCCACGAGGTGGCCCGGAACACGATCAAGGCCATCCTCAAGGACCACGGCATCGCGCCTGCACCGGAGCGCGGCACGAACACGCCGTGGAAGACGTTTCTCGCCGCTCATTGGGACGGTCTGGCGGCAGCCGACTCGTTCACGGTGGAGGTGCTGACCCTCGGTGGCCTGGTCCGGTACAGCGTCTTCTTCGTCATGAAGCTCAAGACGCGCGCCGTGGAGATCGCCGGAATCACCTGTCACCCGAACGAAATGTGGATGACGCAGCTCGCACGGAACCTGCTCGACGCCGGCGACGGCTTCCTCCGCGGCGTGCAGTACCTCATTCTGGACCGCGATCCGCTCTACTCCACCGCGTTTCGGCGCCTGCTGCGGGACAACGGCGTGAAGCCACTCCTGCTGCCCGCGCGGAGTCCGAATTTGAACGCGTTTGCCGAGCGGTTTGTCTTGTCCGTCAAGTCCGAGTGCTTGGACCGCATCGTGCCACTCGGCGAGGCGCATCTCCGGGCAGCCGTCCGCGCGTTCCTGGCTCATTATCACGAAGAACGGCCGCACCAAGGGTTGAACAACGAGCGCATCGCGCCCACGACAACGTCGACGGGATTAGGCCCGATCCAGTGCCGTGAGCGCCTCGGCGGCGTGCTCAAGTTCTATTATCGTGACGCCGCGTAGAC
>CAVXYS010000027.1:0-12936 GCA_963765945.1 uncultured Alphaproteobacteria bacterium | reverse complement strand
CAGTGGTAGATGTGCGATGAACTATTCGTCGTGGGTTTTGCACTTAAAGCGCGATGGAGGGTGAGATGGGGAAATTGATCTGCTCCGTGTTCGTGGCGTTGACGATGAGCTCGGCTGCGGCCGCCCAGGTGACCAGCCTCGAAAGCGCCAATCCGGCGCCCAAGGGCAGCAAGTGGAACCCGAACAAGGTCGTCTGCGAGCAGTATGAGACGACCGGGACCCGGCTCGGCCGGCGGACGGTGTGCAAGACCGCGCTCGAGTGGCGCGACCTGACCGACGCGCATCGCCAGGGGGTCGAGGAATTGCAGCGCATGGGCACGTCGGTCGGCTGCCAGGAAGGCCAGACCTGCGTGCCGATGGGGCCGGTGCCGCGCTGACCGCTCAGGCCAACGGATAGCTCGCCACCGCCTCGTAATGCGCGCCGTGGCGCGACAGGCGGCTTTCGAACAGGATGAACTCGCCGACCTCGAACGGCTCGGAGACGAGGCCGCGGCGGCGGGCGAGGAAGTCGGCGAGGGCGCGCGTCCGGGGGCCTTTCCAGCGGGCCAGGGTGATGTGCGGGTGGAAGGCGCGGCGCTCCGGCTCCAGCCCGACCGCCTGGCAGGCCCGCTCGAGCTTGGCGGCGAGGGCGGCGAGCGGCTCCTTCGGCTCGACCCCGGCCCAGAGCGCGCCGGCCCCGCGATGGTCGAAGCTGCCGACGCCCTTGATCCGGGCCTCGAACCGCGGGGCGCGGATGCGGCTGAGCGCATCGGTAAGGTCGGCGGCGACATGGCGATCGACCTCGCCGATGAAGCGCAGGGTGAGGTGGAGCTGCTCGTCGTCCTGCCAGCGGAAGTCCGCACTGTCGTCCATCGCATCGATCAGCAGGTCGCGGACGGGAGCGGGCGGGCGGATGGCGACGAACAGGCGATGCATGCCGCTTCCGATAGCGCGCTCAGACCCGAGCGTAATCCCCGCGGTCGAGCCGCAGCGGCGGGACGCGGCGATAGGTGAGCAGGCGCCAGACCCATTCGGCCGGGCCGAACCGGTAGCGGCGCAGCCACCAGGCGCTGAACGGCAGCTGGAACAGCAGCACCGCGAAGGCGAGGGTGAGGGCGCGGGTCGGGGTGAAGGTGTCGAACCAGCCGAAGGTCAGACACAGCGGGACGATGATTGCTGCCTGAAGCAGGTAGTTGGTCAGCGCCATCCGGCCGACCGGCGCGAGCGGCGACACCAGCGCTGTGCCCCGCGCCGAGCGGAGCGCGAGCAGCAGCGTCGCGGCATAAGCGCTCGACAGGCACCAGTTCTGGAACGTGAAGGCGAGCCTCGAAGCGACGGTCGAGCCGGTCAGATTGAGGCTGGCCCAGAACAGCGCGATGGCGCCGACCAGGCCGCCGGCCAGGATCATCACCATCGTTCGCGGCTGGCTTGCGAGCCGCGGGACGAGGCGATGGCGGCCGGCGAGGAAACCGAACAGGAACAGGGTCAGGTTGGTCGGCCAGGAGAAGATCGCGGTTTCGTACCAATAGCGGACCCAGGCGGCATTCTCGACGAGGTAAGGCGCGTTGCTGAGGTCGGGGCGTTCGGGGATGGGTACGCTCGAGGCCTGCCATGCCCAGCGTGCCGCGTAGGGCAGGAGCAGAGCGACGATCGCAGCGGCAACGATCAGCCGGTCCGAGGCTCGGCGAAACGGGACGAGGACGAAGCCGGTCAGGGCGTAGGGCAGGAGGATATCGCCGTTGCGCAGCAGCAGCGCGTGGGCGAGGCCGATCGCGGCGAGCACGGCTAGCCGTCGGCAATAGGTGCGAACCGCGGCCTTGGTGTCGGAGGCGCGTTCGAGCTGGAGCGAAAAGCCGAGGCCGAACAGGAAGGCGAGGATCGTGTAGAACTTGCCGTCGACGGCGAAGCCGATGAACTCGCCGAGCGAGCGGTCGAGCCGCGACCATTGATCGTCGGGCGCGGTTCCCAAGCTCCACGCGCAATAAGCGACCAGCACACCGACCATGGCGAAGCCGCGCAGCACGTCGAGCGCGAGGATTCGATCGCGCGCAGCGACCGGTTGAGTCTGAGCGGTTGTGGCCATGCGCATTCCCCCCGGCCGGCGCCTCCCGCTACACCTTTCCGCGCAGCGCCTCCAGCCACGTCGCGGCGCGCGGCGAGAGATCGGCCGGGAGGCGATCGAGCGGAGCTTCGCAGATCGCCTCGACCTCCCACGACCAGCGGTGCGGGCGATAGCGGACATCGCGGACGATCAGCAGCGCGGCGAGGTCGCGCTTGAAGTCGGGCCGCTCCTCGAGCTCGGCGGCGAACGTCACCGCGCCGTGCGAGATCATGCCGATCTCCTCGCGCAGCTCGCGCAGCACGGCGTCGCGCGGATCCTCGTCCGGTCTCCGCCCGCCGCCCGGCAGCCGCCAGCCGGGCGCGTAGCGCAGCTTCACCAGGACCACGCTGCCTTCGGGCGTCAGTGCAAGCCCGTGCGCGCCGAACGTCCGCGGCCGGCGCACGAACCAGCCAAGCCTGAGGAGCGAATGCAATGCGGTAATCACGAGGCGAAGGAGGTTGTCGACCACGTTCCCGTCATTGCGAGGAGCAAGCGCCGGTGCCAAGGGGCTGCCATGAGCCACAAGCTCAAGGACAAGAATTACGAGCGACTGCTCGAGCCGATATCCGAGGAGCTCGCCACCATGGCGCGCTGGGTCGCCGAGACCGACCAGCGGATCGTCGTGCTGTTCGAGGGCCGCGACACCGCCGGCAAGGGCGGCGCGATCGGCGCTATCTCGCACATCCTCAATCCGCGGCAGTGCCGGGTCGTCGCGCTGCCGACTCCGACCGAACGCGAGCGAGGCGAATGGTATTTCCAGCGCTACGTCGAGCACCTTCCGGCCAGGGGCGAGATCTGCCTGTTCGACCGCAGCTGGTACAACCGCGCCGGGGTCGAGCGGGTCATGGGGTTCTGCACCGAGGAGGAGGCCAAGGCGTTCCTGCGCGCCGTCCCGCACTTCGAGAAACAGCTGGTCGACGACGGCATATTGCTATTCAAATATTGGTTGTGCTGCGACCAGGAGGAGCAGGAGAAGCGCTTCCTCAAGCGCGTCACCAGTCCGCTCAAGCGCTGGAAACTGTCGCCGATCGACCAGGCGGCGCGGGCGAAATACACGCAATATACCAAGGCCCGCGAGGAGATGCTCGAGGCGACCCACAGCAGGCACGCGCCGTGGACCCTGGTCGATTTCAACCACCAGCCGCTCGGCCGGCTGACGCTGCTCCGCAACCTGCTCGACCGGCTGCCCGATTGCCAGCTGCCGCTACCCGAGGTCGCCTGGCCGCCGCTCGGCCACAAGCCGCGCAAGGAACGCTACGGTGTGATCCGGCCGATCCCGGACTTCCCGCTCGACAACCGCAAGTGAGGCCCGCGCCGGGCTGAACGGGCGTTAGCCCGTTTATGAACAGCCGTTCAGCAAGTCGGGTCATTGTCCGGTTTCGCTTGAAGTAACCTCGGGCATCCACGATATTCACGACCAGCGAACGGGCCCTTCGCCCGCGCTAAGGAGATGAAATGCAGAACCAGTTTGACCCGCGCACAAGGACGACCGGTTTCACCCCGGCCGCCTCCGTCGGTGTTCCGCGCGCCGCACGGGATGCGGGCCTGCGGTCCTACATGCTGTCGGTTTACAACTACATGGCCTCGGGCGTGCTGCTGACCGGCATCATCGCCTTGCTGTTCGCGCCCTACGCACAGGGCGTCCTGATCAGTGCTTCCGGCCGCGGCTTGAGCGGGCTCGGCTGGCTCATCACCCTGTCGCCGCTCGGCTTCGTGTTCGCGATGAGCTTCGGCGTCAATCGCATGCGCACCTCAACCCTGCAGCTGCTGTTCTGGGCCTTTGCGGCGGTGATGGGCCTGTCGATGTCGACGCTGTTCATCATCTACACCCAGGTGTCGATCGCGCAGACCTTCTTCGCGACCGCGGCGGCCTACGCCGGCCTTAGCCTCTACGGCTACACCACCAAGCGCGACCTGTCGGGGCTCGGCACGTTCCTGATCATGGGCGTCGTCGGCCTGCTGGTGGCGATGCTGATCAACCTGTTCCTGCAGTCGGGCACTTTCGCCCTCCTTATCAGCGCGATCGGCGTGCTGCTGTTCGCCGGCCTCACCGCCTACGACACGCAGCGGATCAAGAGCATGTACGATTATGTCGCCGGGACGGAGATGCAGGGCAAGGCCGTGATCATGGGCGCGCTCAACCTCTATCTCGACTTCATCAACATGTTCCAGTTCCTGTTGAGCTTCATGGGCGACCGCCGCTAGGACCGCCGCCGAATGGACCCGGAAGGGCCGGAGGAAACTCCGGCCCTTTTCGTTTGCATTCGAAGGATGTTCACCTCCCGTCCGTTAGGAGTCGGCAGCTGCGGCGGCGAAGGCGACACGATTGCGCGACAGTGACGCGAGAGGTGGCGAAGAGGCGGACGACAGCACGCTGATGCGGCGGGTCGCGAGCGGCGACGCCCGCGCGCTCGAGGCGATCGCCGAGCGCCATAGCGCGATGCTGTTCGCGATCGCCTGGCGGATGCTCGGCGACGCGGCCGAAGCGGAGGATGTGGTGCAGGAAGCGATCACGCGCGCGTGGGTCAAGGCGGGCAGCTGGACTCCGGTCGGCGGCGGCCTCGGCGGCTGGCTCCGCCGGGTCGCGACCAACCTGTGCATCGACCGCCAGCGCAAACGCGCCTTCGTCAGCGGCAATGAAATTCCCGAAACCGCCGACGAGGCGCCGGCCGCCGACGTGCTGATCGACGAACAGCGCCGCGCGGCGGCGGTGGCCGTGGCGATGCAGGCACTGCCCGACCGCCAGCGTGCGGCGATCGTCCTGACTTACTACGAAGGCGTGTCGAACGCCGAGGCCGCGGCCGCGCTCGGGATCGGCGTGAAGGCGCTCGAATCGCTGCTGGTGCGGGCGCGGCAGGGCCTCAGCCGAACCCTCGCCGAGCGCGGGCTGCTGCAGGAAGGGAGCGCGGCATGAGCGACCTCAACCGGCTCCTCGACAGCTATGCCCCGCCGCCGCTCCCCGCGGGCCTGGCCGCGCGCGCCAGCGCCGCCGCGATCGCCGCGCCGCAGGATCGGCGCGGGCCGTTCGCGCGCTGGACCCGCGGGGCGCGGCGCGGCGGCTGGCGGCGCGGCGCGATGATCGGCAGCGCGGCCCTCGGGCTCGCCTTCACCAGCGCGGTCGCGGCGGAGGTCGCATCGGGCGGGCGGATCGAGATTCCCGTCGTCCACCAGGTCGTCCAGGCGATTCCGGTGTTCAAGTCCGAACCGGCCAAGCCGAAACCGGTCCAGCTAGCGGCGCGGACGGTCAAGGCCGCGCCGAAGCCGCCCGAAGCTCCAGCGGCAGTTGAATTCGGCGCCGTCCGCCACCCGGCGCGACCGGCTGATCGAGCAGTTCGCCGAGGCGAACCAGCAGGTCGCCGAGCGTCGCGCCGCCGGGCTGCCGACGCCCACCGCCGACCGCATCGAGCGCAAGGCGAAGCGGATCGTCGAGCGCCGCGCGGCGGCTGGCCTGCCGGTGCCGGCGCTGGACGAGGTCGAGCTCCGGGTCGCGCTGCGCGAGTGGCGGACGATGCGCATCCTGCGCCAGGTCGCGCGCGACCCGGCCAACCTGACCGACGTCCAGGTGCAGCGCTTCGCCCGCATCCTGCCGCCGCAGAAGCGCGCCCAGTTCCTTGCCTTGGCGCCCGGGCAGCAGCGCCAGCTGATGGGCCGCGCGGCGGAGCGGTTCCTCGTCCGGCGCATGCAGCAGCGGCAACAGCTCGAGGCGGCCGCCGCGACGCCGCCGGCGGAGATCGCCGCGCAGCAGAACGAAGGGTCGGACACGCCGACGCGTTAAGGCCAGCGAGAGGACGGCCGCCTCTCCCTTGCAGCGAAGAGGGAGACAATCATGACCAAGTTTCTGCTGGCCGGCATTGCAGCCGTGCTGATTGCGCCGGCGGCCGCGGCCGATCCGGTGACCAAGACCATCACCGTCGACACGCCGAGATATGAAGGCACCAAGACGATCACGCGCGACAAGGAAGCGGGCAGCCTGTCGCGCGACGCCGAGCTCACCCGCAAGAGCGACGGCGCCGTCGCCACCCGCGACTATGACCGCCAGCGGACCGAGACCGGCGTCACCGCCTCGGGCTCGACGACGCGGTTCAACGGCGACACGCGCAGCTTCGACTACGCTCGCACGCGCACCGCCCATGGCTACAATGCGGCGGGCACGCTGACCGGCTTCAACGGCAACAGCTACGATTATTCGGCCAAGCTCCGCCGCGGCGAGTATCGCGTCGCCAAGAGCCAGGTGCTGCGCAACGAGAACGGCCGGGTGGTCGCCGCGCGCCGGGTCGTTCGGCCGCGCCACCATTAAGCGACGACTTCAGCTCCCCAGCGAGGGCCGGTGCCGAGGCGCCGGCCCTCTTTTCATCCAGGAAACGACCTAGTCGAGCATGCTTGCCGGGACCTGCCCGCCGTTGGCGGCCAGCTCCCTCATCACCGCCTTGTGCAGCCAGATGTTCATTTCCGCGCTGCCGTCCTTGGGCCCGGTATAGCCGAGCTCGGTCGCCAGCTCCTCGCGATTCTCGAGGCTCGAATCGATGTCGAGCAGCTTCAGGAGGTCGACGATCGAGCTCTGGTAGTTGAGGTCGGGATTGCCCTTGGCCGCGGCGATGTTGGCGAGAACCTCCGCCGACGTCGACCGTGCGCGGCTCTTCCAGGGCGGTGGTCGGCGCGCTCCCCGCGCCTCCGACATTGCCTTCAGCCGTGGCGGTTTGAGTCGTCGCCGGCGGCGGGGTGGCGGACTTGTGGCCGAAAATCGCGTCCTTGATTCGACTGAAGATGCTCATGGTCGGTCTCCGTGACTCGCCCCCCGGCGCTTCAGCGACCCGAGTCTCCCCTGCGCCAATTCGGCGAAGTTTTCATGACATAAATCAACGACGACGGATAAAAATCAGTCGGTGGGGGCGGCCTCGTCGTGGTGATGATGGTGGTGCTCCCCGCGCCAGAAGAGGCCGACGGCGGCGAGGTCGCGGAACGCCTGCTCCGATTCGCGGAGGTGGCGGCGCTCTTCGGGCTCGCCGATCAGCCAGTCGTCGGAGTTGCCGACCGTCGCCAGCGTCCGCGCGGTGGCGAGGTCGTTGAGCTTGCCGAGGCTCTCCTGCAGCACTTCGACCGCGGCGGCGAAGCGTTTCTCTTCCGGCCGGGCGTCCGGATAGAGGCCGCGCAGGAACTCGATCGCGTAGCGCATCTTCTTGACCTGGATGCGCAGCTCATGCCGGCTGAGCTCGTCGAGGCCGGCGAGGTGCGCGCCGAGCGGCTCGATCGATTTCCACAGCCGGTCGAGGCGGCCGCGGGCGTAGGGCTCGACCGGCTTCGCCGCCTGCCTGGCCGAGCGCCACGGACCGAAGGCCGTCCAGCCGACCAGCTCGAGCATCAGGGTCCGGGCGCGAAACGAATTCAGCGCGGCGATGACGCTGTCGTAGGCGGCCTCGCGCCGCGCCGTCAGCGCGTCGCGCTGGGAGCCCGGCAGGTCGCGCTCGAGATAGACGTCGAGGTTGCGGGCGTCGCCGAGCTGGTTGGTGAACCAGCGCAGCTCCTCGCGCAGATAGTGATATTCGACGTCGGCGATCGCGGTCTTGAACAAGGTGAAGGCGGAGCGCAGCCGGCGCATCGCGACCCGCGTCTGGTGCAGCGCCTCTTTGTTGCGGACGCCGATCACCAGCGGCTCGTTCAGGCGATAATGTTTGAGGCAGGCGTGGACCATCACCTCGAACGCCGCGGCGACGCTCATCGCGCGGTCGATCCGGACCGGCCCGGCCTTGCTGACCCGGTCGAACGCGCCGGCCGCGAGCCGCTCGCCACGCTCGGCCTTGCTGAGCACGCCGATGCGGCACGGGAGTTCGGCGGCGATCGCCCGCGCGGCCATGAGCAGGGCCGCCGGCTGCCCGTCGAGCAGCTCGAGCTCGAGCTCGGCGAAGCGCTGCGCGCCGTCGCCGGCCTCGATCCGGCCGTCGTCGAGGTCGACCTGGATCTCGCTCCCGCCCTGGCGGACGATCCAGCTGGTGCGGGTGACCTGCGAGCGGGTCACCGGAACCAGATCCTTGCTCGCAAGCAGGCCGAGCAGGTGCTCGACCCGGCCGGGCTCCGGCTCGATCGAGGGAACCGGGCATTCGGTCTCTTCGCGCCCCATCAGCCCGACGCTGTGCGCCAGCGGCTTGACCGTCTGGACGAAGCGGTCGCCGGCGCTGCGCACCCGCAGCGAATAGCCGCGGTCGCGGATCACGCCGCTCCTGGTGTCGTAATAGATGGTCAGCTGCTCGGCCGAGCGCGGCTCGGCGCCGCGCACCAGCGGGAGCGCGGGGACGAGTTCAACGTCGGCCGGATCGAGCTCCAGCTTGAGCTCGATTTCCGCGTTCGTGCGTTGGGCGGAGGGCTGATGCAAAACGGCCGTTGCAACCATGCTGAAAGAAATCTGCGTATAACTTTTTCGATGATGTTGAAACGGCTCAGCGGGCGCGTTCGGCTCAATTATAGACAGTCGGAGACTCGGGAGGAGCTTACGGAACTACCGATCCAGACCGGAGCGTTGCCGTGCCGGCACAAGAAGAAGGGGGTCGAGGTGCTGCTCGTCACCGGCCGCCGCTCGCGCCGGTGGACCATCCCCAAGGGCTGGCCAATGCCCGGCAAGAGCCTCGCCGAGGCCGCCGCCCAGGAAGCGTTCGAGGAGGCCGGGGTGAGGGGCACGATCGATCCCGAGCCGCTCGGATCCTTCCGCCACACCAAGACCAACCTGGCGATCGGCGACCTCGACGTGCAGATCCTGGTCCACCCGATGTGGGTCGAGCATGAGCTTCCGAAATGGCCCGAGCTTGGCCAGCGCAAGCGCAAGTGGTTCAAGCCCGAGGAAGCCGCCCAGCGAGTCGATTCACCGGAGCTCGGCGCGCTGATCATGCGCTCGGTCGAGCGCGCGCTCGCCCGGGCGTCAACCTAGCCAGCGCTTGAAGAAGGCGATCGTCCGCTTCCACGCGAGTTCCGCCGCTTCCTTGTTGTAGCGCTCCGCCGAGGTGTCGTTGTTGAAGGCGTGGTTGACGCCGTCGTAGAGCTGGAACGTCACGTGCTTGTGATTGGCGCGGAGCGCCTCGACCCACGGGAATGACGAGGCGTTGACGCGATCGTCGAGCCCGGCGTCGTGGATCAGCAGCGCGGCTTGGACCTTGGGCGCTTCGGAGGGGTCGGGGGCGGGCCCGTAATAAGGCACGGCGGCGGCGAGCTTGTCGCCGGCGGCGACCGCCAGCCGGTTGACGAACCCGCCGCCCCAGCAGAAGCCGACCGCCCCGACCTTGCCGCCGCGGCTCGACGTGCGGAGCTCGCCGACGAACGCAACGGCGTCGTTCACCGCCTTGCCGACGTCGAGCTTGCCGATCGCGGTGCGGGCGGCGTCCTCGTTGGCCGGGGTCCCGCCCGCCGGCGACAGCATGTCCGGGGCGACGGCGCGGAAGCCTTCGATCGCGACCCGGCGGGCGACGTCGCGGATGTGGTCGTTGAGGCCGCGATTCTCGTGGATCACGACCACGGTCGCCTTGAGCGAGCGCGAGCGCGGCTCGGCGACATAGGCCTTGTAGCCGCCGGTGAGCTCCTGGGTGCGGGTGATGAGGCGCTTGTCATCGGGCGCGACGATCGCGGCCGCGGCGGGCGAGGCCGCGATTCCGGCGACCAGCAGCTCGGCCGCCGCGATGCTCCCGGCGAGCTTGACCATCTCGGCCATGAAGGCGCGGCGCTCGAGGCCCTCGTGGGTGAAGCGGTCGTAGAGGGTGATGGCGCGTTGGCGGGTGGTGTCGTCCACGAAATGCCTCCGTCGACTCCCCCTCCCTAGCAGGGTGGGGCTGGGGGTGGGTGCTTCCGAAGCGGCTCGATGCCGCCGAAAGAAGCTCGCTCATGGGCATTGAGCCCAGTCGCTCGCACCCACCCCTTATCCCCTCCCTTGCAGGGAGGGGAGGGGCCTTACGCCGCCGGCTGCGGGGCCTGGGCGGCCTGCATCTCGGCGACGAGCTTGCTGTCGATCTCCTTCGCCCGGCGGTAGGCGTCGCGGTCGGTCATGCGGCGGGCGTAGTCGACGAACACCGGGCGCGGCTCCAGGAGGTTGAAGGCGAGCATGAAATTGACGTTGGCGCCGACGAACAGGTCGGCCGCGGTGAAATGGTCGGCCGCGATATACTCCTTGCCGGTGAGCGCCTTTTCGAACGTGTTGATCGCCGTGTCGTAGGTGCCGTAGCCGAACATGCGCTGCTTTTCGGGGGTCGGCTCCCAGCCCGCCGCCTTGTTGCTGAACGCCGCCTCGACCGGGCCCGAGGTGAAGAAAATCCAGCGGTAGTAATCGGCGCGTTCACCGGGCGGTGGGGCAAGGTTCGCCGCGGGGAAAGCGTCGGCGAGATAGCAGCAGATCGCCGCGACTTCGGTCACCACCTTGCCCTTGTGCTTGATCGCCGGGACCTTCCCCATCGGGTTGATCGACAAATAAGGCTCGGCCTTCATGGTCGTGCCATAGTCGAGGATTTCGGTCTCGTACGGCTGGCCGACCTCCTCGAGCATCCAGCGGACCGTCTGCCCGCGTGACATCGGGTTGGTGTAGAAAATGAGCTCGGCCATGGTCGCGACTCCTGCTAGAACAAAAGGCGAACTACTCTCCTTGGAGCGACTGCTCAAGCATCTCCAGCATCGCTTTGAGGCTGTTCACCCGGACCGCGCCCCGGCCCACCGCTCCGAAATGCTCTTCGCGATGCGCCGTCGGCCGGCCGCGGCGGGCGAGGGCCATATGAACCAGGCCTTCCTCGCAGCCCTCGCCAGCGGGCCCGGCGAAACCGGTGACGCCGATGGCAATGTCCGCCTGCGAGCGCTCGAGCGCGCCTTCGGCCATCGCTTTGGCGACAACCTCCGAGACGGCTTCATTGTGTTCGAGGACGTCCCGGGCGATGCCGAGAAGCTCGGTCTTTGCTTCCTTGCTGTAGGTGACGAAGCCGCGCTCGAAGCTGCGACCCGCGCCTTCAATGTCGGTCAGCAAAGCGGCGAGCATCCCGCCGGTGCAGCTTTCCGCCGTCGCGATGCTGAGCTTCGCCGCGCACAGCCGGCGCATCAGCCGCTCGGCCTGCTCGTCGAGGTGATCGGGCAGGGCAGGCTCGAGCGTTTCGCTCAACCGCGCTCGCCTTTCCTTGGCGCCGCTTCACCCCGCTCGGACGCGGTTGCGTCACGGGCGGCGCGGAATTCGCTGTCCGACGACCAGTTCGGCCAGTCGCGCGAATTGGCGAGGCGCAGGCCGACGCCGTGGAGCAGCTCCGCGTCCACCGCCATTCCGCTGAAGTCCCAGCTGGGCGAATATTCGTCGGCCGGCTGGTGGTACATTTTCTCGGTGTACATCTTCGACCAGGCCTCGGCGCGCGGAACGCCGCCGTTCACCAGGTCCTGGCCGGGCGTGAAGCTGAGTGCCGGAACGCCGACCTTGGCGAGGGTGAAATGGTCGGAGCGGAAGAAGCCGCCGGTCTCGGGATGCGGGTCGGGCGTGAACCGGCGGCCGCGCTTCGCGCCTCGTCGACCAGCAGGTCGAGCAGCCCGAACTTCTGGTTGCCGCGGACCGAGAAGTCCCTGGCCGGGCCGAGCACGCCGAGCACGTCGGTGTTGATCGCGGCGACGGTCTTGCCGATCGGGTAGATCGGGTTGGCGGCATAATATTCGCTCCCGAGCAGGCCCTTCTCCTCGGCGGTGACGGCCATGAACACGACCGAGCGCTGCGGCCGCGGGCCGCGGGCGAAGGCGCGGCCCTGCTCGATCAGCTGGGCGATGCCGGTGCCGTTGTCGATCGCGCCATTGTAGATGCGGTCGCCGCTGGCGTCGGGCGGGCCGATCCCGAGATGGTCCCAGTGGCCCATGTAGAAGACGGTCTCGTCGGGATATTTGCTGCCGCGCACGATGCCGAGCACGTTGTGCGAGGTGATGGTGCTGGTGTCGGCGTTGCCGTGGACGTCGAGCGTCGCCTTGAGCGGGACGGGGCGGAAATCCTTGCGCTTCGCCGCTTCCTTCATCGCCTCGAAGCTGGTGCCCGAGGCCGCGAACAGCTGCGCGGCGAGGTCGCGCTGGATCCAGCCCTCGAGCGCGGGATGCTCGGCCGCCGGATTGTTGCGGACGATGTCGAAGTTGGCGATGGTGTTGGAGTTCTTGACCGTCGCCCAGCCGTAGCTCGCCGGCTCGGTCTCGTGGATGACGAGGACGCCCTTGGCGCCCTGGCGCGCGCCTTCCTCATATTTGTAGGTCCAGCGGCCGTAATAGGTCATCGCCTTGCCGCCGAAATCGCCTTCGCCGCCCTCGAAGTCGGGGTCGTTGACGAGCACGACCATGACCTTGCCGCGCAAGTCCGCGCCCTTGAAGTCGTCCCAGTTGCGCTCGGGCGCCCTGACGCCGTAGCCGACGAACACCAGCGGCGCGCCGGCGATCTCGATCCCCTTGTCGCCGTTGGTCGGGGCGCGGATCGCGATCTGCTCGCCCTGGGTGAGCGGGACCGCCTTCCCGGCAATGGTCATGCTCGACTGCGGCGCCGCCGGCCATTCCGACTTGCAGCAGCGGCACGGCCTGGGTCCACTGGCGCTTGCCGCCGACCAGGTCGCCGCCCGGCTGGAGCCCGGCGGCGGCGAACTGCTGCGTCAGATAGGCGATGGTCTTGGTCTCGCCCGCGGTCGCCGGGCCGCGGCCTCGAACGCATCGGAGCCGAGCGTCCTGGACATGCTGCGCCAGCCGCTGCGGGCTGAACGTCGCGGTGTGTTGGGCGGCGAGCGGAACGGCGGCCAGAGCCATGGCGGTCGCGGCAAGCCAGCGGAATGTGATCATGGTCTCTCCCCAGAGTCGCTGCAGGACGCATCCGGCGGAGCCGCCGTCAGAGGCGATGG
>CAVXYS010000026.1:0-11736 GCA_963765945.1 uncultured Alphaproteobacteria bacterium | reverse complement strand
ACGCATCACGTTCTGCCGCCCCCGCCGGAAAAGCCGCCCCCGCCGCCCCAGACCAGCCCCCTCCGCCCCAGCTACCGCCGCCCCAGCCTCCGCCTCGGCGCGAGCCTCGGCTCAGCTCGTCGAGGCCCCACAGCACGACCCACGGGCTGATTCCGCCGCCGCCGCGAGTGCGGTAACGCCGTCCGCCGGCGCGCCGGAGCATCGACAAAACGACGAACCCAATGATCATCGCCCAGAAGATTACCGGGCAGGCGCCGCCGCTGGATGCCGTCGCGCTTTGCTGAGCCCGCTGCGCCGCGGCGACGTCTTCTGCGCTTCGTCCGCCGGCAAGCTCATCTGCTTGATGATCGCGTCGGCCCCGGCCTCGATCCCGCCGCCATAGTCGGGCGGGCCTGCTTGAAATGCGGAAGGATCGCCTCGCGGATGATCACTCCCGACATTGCGTCGGTCATGATATTCGCCGGCGCCGTAGCCGGTCGTGATCCGGACCTTCGCTCATTGGGCGCGACCAGCAGAAGACGCCGTCGTTGTTCTTCGCGCTCCGAGCTTCCAGGCGCGGCCGAGCCGATAGCCATAGTCCTCGATCGGCTATCCTTCGAGGCTATTGACCGTCGCTACCGACGAACTGCCGCCCGGTCTGCGCCTCGAGGGCTTCCGACTTGGTCGTGAGGTCGACCACCTGCGCGGGCGTCAGAGGTGCGGCCTGGTCCACTACCCGGCCGGTGAGCTTGCGGGAAGGTCTGCGCCGAGGCCGGCGCCGCGAGCGAACAGCGAGCACCGTCATTGCAGCGCAGCGAAGCAATCCAGCTGTCGCCAGACGCAACGGGCCCTCCTCGCGATGACGATGCGATCAACCTCAGTTCGTGTTGAAGTCCACCGGAGGCGCTTCCTGCGCCGCCGCCGAAGCCTCGAACGGCACCTTGGGCTTGGCGCCGTAGAAGATCTTGGCGCCGATCGCGTCGGGGAAGGTGCGGATGCGGGTGTTATAGGACTGCACCGCCGCATTATAGTCGCGCGCGCGACGCGTTGATGCGGTTCTCGGTCCCTTCGAGCTGGTCCTGCAGCGCGAGGAAGTTCTGGTTGGACTTGAGGTCGGGATAGGCCTCCTGCAGCCGCTGCAGGGGAATGATCGCCTGGGTCAGCCGGCCCTGGGCGTCGTTGAACGCCTTCACCTTGGCCGGATCGTCGAGATCGCTCGCGTTGAGCTGGACCCGGCCCGCATCGGCGCGGGCCTGGGTGACCGTGATCAGGACGCTGCTCTCCTGCTTGGCATAGCCTTTCACCGTCTCGACGAGATTGGGAATGAGGTCGGCGCGGCGCTGATAGTCGGCCTGGAGGTTCGCCCAGGCGGCATTGACCTGCTCCTCCGCGGTCGGGACGCTGTTGAGCCCGCAGCCGGCGAGGCTGAAGCGCCACCAGCGGCGCAAGCAAACCGAAACGGCGAAATGCGGTCATCGAACCCTCCAGTGAAGCGGCGCGCTAATTAGATGCGCGCCCGTTCCGTTTCAATGCTGTCTTAACCCGGCAACACAGCCGCGGCTTTCATTCTGGCGCGCATACGCTACGCTTCGGCCCGACGCGACGATAGAAAAGGGGGGCAGCTTATGCTCAGGGAATTCCGCGCCTTCATCGCCAAGGGCAACGTGCTCGACCTCGCGGTCGCCGTGATCATCGGCGCGGCGTTCGGCAAGATCGCGACCAGCCTCACCGAGGACATCATCATGCCGGTGTCGGATCGATCTTCGGCGGGCTCGATTTCTCGAGCAATTTCATCATGCTCGGCGCGGTTCCGGCCGACTACAAGGGCAGCATGACCGATTATGCGGCCTTGAAGGCCGCCGGCGCGCCGGTGCTCGGCTGGGGCCAGTTCGTCACCGTCGTGATCAACTTCGTCATCCTCGCCTTCATCATCTTCCTGCTGGTCCGCTCGGCGACGAAGATGATGCGCCGCGCCGAGGACGCGCCGCGGCCCGAGCGAAGTCGACCTGCTGACCGAGATCAGCGACGAGCTGAAGAAGCGCGGCTGAGAATCCTCCCCGGTCCGGGGCAGGATCTATTTCGGCTTGCCGCTGTACCCCGCTTCCTTGCGCAGCGCGTCGCCGTCGAGCAGCGCGCCGTCGAGCACGACCTGGTCGACATGGCGCAGGTCGCCGATGTTCGCTTCGGGGTCGCCGTCGACCAGCAGCAGGTCGGCCTCCTTGCCGACCGCGATCGAGCCGGTGCGCTTGTCCGCCTTGACGTTGCGCGCCGCATCGATGGTCGCGGTCGCCAGCGCCTCGGCCGGGGTCATCCCGCCCTCGACGTAGAGCTCGAGCTCGCGCACCAGCTCCATCCCGCTGCCCGTCGGTCCCGGCGACGATCGGCACGCCCGCCTTGCGCATCACCGCGACATATTCGAGCATATGCTTGACGCTCGCCTTGGCCTCCTCGCGCGTGGTGCCCTCGGGCAGCGGGATCGGCCCGGACTTGAACCCGCGCTCGATCGCCGGCGGCAGCGTCCCGACATAGGCCGTGTAGGCCGGCGAGACCTTGCCCGCCTCGGACGTCAGCACGCCCTCGACCACCACCAGCGTCGGATCGACCGTGATATGCTTCTCGGCCAGCGTCCTGATGACCGTGCGGGTCGGCTCGGCGTTGAAGTCGACGTCCTTGAAATACTTGCCCGGGCCGGTCAGCCGCAGCATCGTGTTCGACTTGGCGACGACCTCGTCGGGCATCGCCTGCATCGTCGCGAAATAGATGTGGGTGATCTCGTCGTAGCCGGCGTTGACCGCGTCGAGCGTCCGCATCCCGGCCGGGATATGGCCGTGGACGTGGAGGCCGAGCTCGTGCGCCAGCTTGGCCGCCGGCGCGATCCACGCCGGATTCATCGACGTATAGAATTTCACCGCGGTCAGGTTGTTGGCCTTGATCTTGCGCACCGCGGCCAGAGTTTCCTCGAGGCTCGAGACGGCCAGGCTGCCCTGGGCGGCGAGCGGGCCTTTCTGGTCGACCATCACGGAATCCCAGCATTCGGGCGCGAGCAAAGTGCCTTTCTTGCGCCGCTCGCGCTGCGAGACTTCGAGCTCGATCGGGCCGCCGGGATTGCGGCAGTTGGTCACGCCGAGCGCCAGCTCGCTGACCGTCTGGAAGTCGTCGCCGATATGCATGTGGCTGTCCCACAGGCCGGGCACGAGCGTCTTCCCCGCGCCGTCGATCACGCGCGCTCCGGCCGGCAGCTTCGGCAGCGCCGTTCCGACGCTGGCGATCTTGCCGTTCGAGACGACGACATTCTGGCCGGCGACGAACCGTTCGTGGTCGGCGTCGTAGAGCTTGACGTTGCGGAACAGGATCGGCCGGCGCGCCGCGGCCGTCAGGAACTTCCTGGCGGTCGCCGGGGCGAGCTTGGCGATCGCGCCCTCCTGGGCGGCGATCATCGGCTTCAGCTGGCCCTCATAGCCTGCGGGCATCAGCGCCAGCGAACCGACGAAGCCGAACAGCCGCCCGTCGCCGAACAGCCACACCGGTGCCGGCGACTGGCCGATGCCCTTGAGGAAATAGAGGCTGACCTTGGCCGGGCCCTTGGGGCCGGTGACGGTCATCGTCGCGCCCGAAGGTTCGAGCGTGCCGTGACCCGACGGCAGCAGGTCGACGCCCGCGGCACCGGCCTTGACGAACAGCGGAATGGTCGCGTCGCCGGCCAGGAAGGTGCCGCCAAACGTGTTGTAGACCCCCTTGGAAGCGGGCGCCTCGCCTTCATCGACCGTCGTCTTCCAGCGCGCCGTCGCCTGGTCGATCGTGAACGTTTCGGCGGAATCGCCGCTGGGAGTCACGCCGCGGACGGTGAAGCTGGTGGGCCTCCCGCTCGAGTCGAGCTTCACCACCTCGTCCTGCTCGAACACCAGGCCGCGCAGCAGGATCGACTCGCGATAGGCGACGCTGCCGTCGGGCAGCGTCCATTTATATTCGTCGCCGTGCTTGCCGGCTTCGGACACGACCACGAAATGCTCGGCGCCCGCCGGCGGGACGAGCAACTGCTCCTTCGGCACCGGGGCGGCGAAAGCGGGCGACGCACTGGCGGCGAGAAGCGCGGCGAGAATCGTACGGCGCATGATAATCCCCCTTGAAGTCGCGACACCCGTGACAACGGCCGTAACGATAGGCAACCGCCAGTTCGACCAGCCGACAGACGTCAGTGCAGGCGGATCAGGGTCTCCGGGATCTTGGTCGAGCCGGCCCCGACGTCCCAGCGCACCTGGCGGCCGATGGCGTGCGGGGCGGCGCCGTCCTCGCTGTTGTTGGTCAGGATCTCGCCGTCGGTGATGACGGTGAAGCGGCCCTCGGCGCGCGATCGCGGCCCGGTCGACTCCTTCATCATCGCCGACGTGGCGGCGGCTCCAGCGCGTGCGCCGAGCGGCCCCGCCCCGCCGGTCAGCGCCGGGGCGGTGACCAGCACCGCGCCGTCGGTGCGGCGGCGGATGGCGATGAACGGGATGACGAGGTCGTTGTCGGGGAGCGCCGGGAACAGGAAATCCTGCTTCGCGCTGCCTTCGAAATGATAATCGACGTCGAACACGCCCTTGCCGCGATAGGTGACCGACCGCCAGCCGGCATATTTCATCAGCTTGGCGGCGAAGGCGCGGTTGGAGGCATCGTCGAGCCCGGGCAGCCCGAACGCCTTCGCCATCTCCTCGCTTTCCTTGCGCTTGGCGGCCGCCTTTTCGGCGATCTGCTTTTCGTATTCCGCCTTGAGCTTGCTATTTCCGCTGCCGTGCATGGACGAACGTCTTCGGTCCTCGTCAACTCGCTGTCGGACGGCGTCGCGCTTCGGCCCATCCTCACCCGCAAACATTGCAGCCATGTCGTCGGCTTCCATGGCTCGGCTTACTCTTCGTCCGGCGGCAGCTGGATGACGATCTCGCCGCGATAATTGAGGACGAAGCTGTTGTCCTTGCGCAGCGTCAGGTCGGACTGGAACTTGCCCGGCCCCCACAGGCAGCCGGTGAGCAGCAGCGGCGCGGCGAGCGCGAGCAGACGCCTGGTCCAGTGATTCATGGCGTACCCCCTTAGCCGGAAGGTACCGCACGATGATGACGGAGAGAAAGGTGGGGAGCTTCTGTTGCCCGGTGCTCCCCGAACCGCTGGAATCCCCTTCTGTTGCCCGGTGGGGTCCGACCGCGCTTTAACCTTGTAACTTCAGACCGTTAGGCCTTCAGTTACGCAGCAATAGCGAGCGCCTCGTTATCGTTGGCACTTGTGTGAATGAACCGTCACGGTGGCTCAATCCGATCGGCAATCAGGCCTTTATTGCACTCGTCGATCCTATTTCGCCCCCATCAGCAGCAGCGGAAAACCGGTCCGCAACGCTGCTGGTGGTGGAGGCGCCGGGGTACTGCCCCCCGGGTCCGAAATGCCTATTCCACCTAACCAGTCTACCGACATAGCCGGTTGCCCGGCACCGCTTAGATAGGGATTTTGGCCCCGAACCGCAAGAAATCGGGCTAGCGCGCAGCCGCCACATGCTGATATGGAAATGCTCGAATTTCGTTCTTGAGGGGAACCTAAGGATATGAAAAAGCTTGCTTTCACGGTCGCGATTGGATCGGCGATGCTGCTCGCGGCGTGCAACAACGGAAACCAGGACCAGGTCAATAACGCGGAGCTGAACCAGCCGGCGTCCGAGCTTAACGATCTCGCCAACGAAGCGGTCAACACGGCGGCGCAAGCCAATGACCTCGCCAACCAGGCCCAGAACCTCGACAACGCGGCGGCCAACGCCGACGCCACCGTCAATCCGAAAGACGCCGACGAGCAGAACGTCGCCGGCATGTAAGCGCCGCGACGCGCGACAGAATCAGGGCTGCCGGCGTCGCCGGCGGCCCTTTCTGTTTGCGCTCCCTGCGCCTAGGTCGACGCGATGACCGAAGACGCCATCCCGGCCGCGACCCTGATCGTCGTCGGCGACCGCCCGGGCCTGGCGCCAGAGCTGCTGATGGTCGAGCGCGCCGAGGGCATGGCGTTCGCCGCCGGCGCCCTGGTTTTCCCCGGCGGACGCATCGACGAAGCGGACCGACAGCTCGGCGAGCGCTTCGGCGCCGATCCGGCGGCCGTTGCCGCAATCCGCGAGACGATCGAGGAAACCGCGATCCCCGTCGGCCTCACGTCGCCGCCCCGGCCCGAAATTTGCCTCGAGATCCAGGCCGCGCTCGCCGCGGGCGCGGACTTCGCGCACGTCCTCGAGCAGGCGGGCGCCACGCTCGACCCGGGCGCGCTCACCGCCTTCGCCCGCTGGGTCCCGAAATTCCACGCGGTGCGGCGCTTCGACACCTTGTTCTTCATTGCGCGCTCGCCGCCGGGCGAGTGGCAGCCGAGCGTCATCGCGGGCGAATGCTCCGGCGCGTCCTGGCTGGCGGCGAGCGAGGTGCTGGAGCGCGATCGGCGCGGCGACGCGCGGCTGATCTTCCCGACCCGGCGCAACCTCGAGCGCCTCGCCCAATTTTCGAGCTTCGACGGGATCCGCGCCGACGCCCTGGTCCATCCGATCGAGCCGGTGACCCCGTGGGTCGAGGATCGCGACGGCGAGAAGTTCATCACCATCCCGGAGCATCTCGGCTACCCGGTCACGCAGGAACGCCTCGACGGCCTGTGGCGCGGCTGAGCGGCGCTCGCCGAGTTGCGTCGTCCGGGCACGAAAAAGGGGACCCGCCGAAGCGAGCCCCCTTATCTGCGAACTGGCGACGCGGTTTACTTCAGATGGTTCGAAAGATGCTTGTTCATCTCGAACATGCTGACCCGGTCCTTGCCCCCAAAGATCGGCTTCAGCGTTGCGTCAGCCACGATTTCCCGTTTGTTTTGCGGGTTTTGCAGGTTGTTCTTGCGGATGTGATCCCACACCTTCGAAACCACCTGGCTGCGCGGCAGCGGCGCGCTGCCGGTGATCTTCGCGAGATCCGCCGACGGTGTCACCGGACGAGCCAATCCTCCCCCTGCTTTACGACCAGTACCTTTTGCCATCAGGCCCTCCTGTTGTTCCTGTCTTTCTAGAGCGCAAAGCCGCATTCATTGCAATGCTGTTGCAGAGGGAAATTCATGGTTTTTCCCTCGTAAACGGAACGACACGGTTGTTGGCGTCGTGACCGATGTCGGCGCGGCCGCCGAATGCCACGCCGGAACGTCGGCACCAGTCCTCGACGATGGCCACTTCGTCGGTCCCGAATTCGGTGTCGTTGGGCAGGATGTCCCCGACCCGCCCGAGCCGCAGGCGCGCCGCCCGGCGCACGTTCGGCGAGCCGGTCAGGTGGAACATCGAGCGGTCGATCGCATAGAGGTGCTCGCCGACCTCTTCGATCATCAGGTCGACCCCGGTGAAGTCCGGCTCGAGCGGGGTGCCGAGGAGGTTGGAGAGGACCGTCAGGTTGAACGCCATCGCCGGCGCCGCGATGTCCGGCTCGAGCGCCGCGCGGTCGCGCCGCACCAGCCAGTCGAGCGCCCGGCCGATCGCCGCGTCGCCGCCCGCGCGCAGCACGTCCTGCGGCATCGGGCCCCAGGCGACGTCGAGGCCCGCCTGATGGAAGCCGGCATGGAGGAAGCCGGCGTCGCTGTAGCCGAGATAGGTCTTGCCGCGCGCGGCATCCGGCAGGTCGGTGAGCACGGCCGCAGCGATCCGGTTGGAGCCGTAGCCGCCGCGCGCGTACCACACCGCATCGACCGCCGGGTCGGCCATGACCTCGCGCAAGGCGGCGAGCCGGGCCTCGTCCGGTCCGGCGAAATGGCCGTCGGACAGGAAGCACTGCGGGTGAACCGCGAGCGCGCAGTCGCCGCGCTCCCGGACGATCGCCTGGACGCGCTCCGCCGCCTCGCGCTTCAGGGTGCAGCTCGGGGCAACGACGGCGATCTTCATCGGTCGCCCTCGAAGTAGCGCTCACGTCGCGCGCTGTGGACCAGGGCCCGGCCGGCAACGATCAACCCGATGCCGATGATCAAGGGGATCGCGAAGAACGAGGCGATCGACCCGATTGCATCGCCGAAGCTTCGCCAGGAATTTACGCTGACCATCATGACCAGTGTGCACAGGCCGGTCAGTCCGGCGATCAGGACACCGACTGCGAGCAGGCAGCCACCGACCAGCTCCTTCATTCGCTCACCGGGATCGCTCGCCTGTCCATCATTCGAACGTGTTGCCGACGTCGGGCGGCGGCGCGTTGCGGGCCGCGTTGCGAATCAGCGCATAGCCGGCAAAGGCCACGCCCCCTCCGACCGCGAACGGGATGCCGCCGAACACCAGGACGGCCGACCACATTTCGCGGCCGGCAAACTCACCCGACCCGAACAGCACCATCAGCGAGCACAGGCCGCTCGCGCCGGCGATCAGGATTCCGATCGCCATCAGGATCTCCGCCGACGATCTTCATGCGACGCCCCTCCCCCCTTGCGCGCGATTGCGGGCGAGCACCCCGGCCCCCTCGGCGCCCTTGCGATAAAAGGTGTTGTACGTGTCGAACGGGATGATCTGGCCGTCCTCGGTCATGAAATGGACGCAGCTCCGCTTCACCGTGCCCAGGTCGAAATTGTAGCGGTCGAGGAACTGCAGGATCACCACGCGGAAGCTGTTGGCGTAGCTCGAGCTCCTCCGGCACCATCGCCTGCGGCAGGCAGCACAGGAAGCCGGCCAGTTTCTCCTCCGTGTTGGCCTGGGCGGTGGCGAGCGACAGCAGGTCGAAGATCTTCGCCTTGAGCTCGGGATAGGCCTCGTAGCTGATGGTGTTCGGCCCGGTGAGGATCAGCTCGCGCGGCAGCAGTCGGGTGATCGGCGTCACCTCCGTCCCGTGGCGGAGCCCATAGCCGATCGAGATCTGGTCGGGGTTGCACGGCAGCGGGATCATGTCGTCGATCGAGAACACGCCCGACTTGCCGACCTCGCGCCGGATCTGGCGTCAGCAGCATGCGGTTCGAGCGGCCGTCGAAATGCTCGTTGCGCCCCGCGTCCTGCACCGGCTGGAAGGTGACCCCGCGCACGCACGTCCAGGTCAGCGCGTGGCGGACGATCTCGGCCACCTCCTGGTCGTTGACGCCGCGCTTCACCACGGCGACCAGCGTCGTCGACAGGCCGACCGCCTCCAGTGCCTCGAGCGCCTGCGCGGCGGATCGCGGCTGAGCTTCGCCCCGCGCAGGTCCATCAGCGCGTCGTCGTTGAGCGAATTGAACTGCAGATAGACTTCGAGCCGCGGCGCATAGCTCGCCAGCCGCTCGACGAACGCCCGGTCCTGGGCGATGCGCACGCCGTTGGTGTTGATCATGACGTGGCGGATCGGCCGCCGCTTCACCGCGTCGAGAATGTCGAAGAACTGCGGGTGGATGGTCGGCTCGCCGCCCGACAGCTGGACGAGGTCGGGCTCGCCCTCGCTCGCGACCAGCGCGTCGAGCATGCGCTCGACCACTTCGACGCGGCCGGTGGCTGCCGTGCACGTCGGTCGGCGTTGGCGAAGCACACCGGGCAGGCGAGGTTGCACGCCTCGTTGATCTCGACGATCGCGAGGCAGCTGTGCTGCTCGTGGTCGGGGCACAGGCCGCAATCGAACGGGCAGCCGGCCTCGGTCCGGGTCTGCGTCGTCAGCGGCCGGTCGCCGGGCTTGATCCACAGTTTCTGCTGCCGCCAGTAGTCGAGGTCGTCGCTGATCAGCGTCTTCTGCACGCCATGGTCGCGGCACCGCTTCAGGTAGAAGACGCTGGTCGTCCTCGATGATCACCTTGGCCGGGACGAGCTCGAGGCAGGTCTCGCACAGGCTCGTCGTCTGGCCGTGGAACAGATAATGCGCCGCCTTGCGCTGCTGCGGTTCAGGCGGAGCGGCGCTCGCGTCGTACGCCGCGTCCCCACCAGAGTAATCCATAAGCGATCAGCCCCAGCATCAGGAGGTGAAACACGTTCAGCGGACCGAGCACCGCCGGATAGGGCTTCAGGAACTCCCACAGGAAACGCTGGCCAGCATAGAAGATAATCAACGCATGGAAAGCGTGGCGCCGAGCCCAATCGGCATTGGCCAGGCGCGCGTGGACATACACTGCGGCGAACACCGGCCATGGCCAGCGATTCGTAGAGCTGGACGGGATGGCGGCCGATGCCGTCGCCGAGGTCCACCGCCCACGGCAGGGCGGTCGGGACTGCCGTAGGTGTAATCGGGCAGGCCGGCGAAGAAGCAGCCGAGGCGCCCGACGGCGATCCCGATCGCGAGCGGCAGCACCAGCGCGCCGCCGGTCGAACCGCGGACGCCGTGCACGACGCTTCCACAGCTCGACCGCGACGATCCCGCCGGCCAGCGCCCCGGCGATGCTGTGCGACGGCGCCGCGACCAGGCTGCGCAGCGAATTGGCCGATCCGAGCAGCCACGCGCCCGCCAGCGCGCCGAGCGCGAGCGCGATGAAATAGCTCGGGCTCACCACCTTCGACAGCGCCGCCGCCTGCTCGGGCCAGCGCTGATGCTGCCATCGCGCCGCCAGCGCCGCGGCGACCCACGCGAGGAGGTCGCCGGCATAATGCGCGGCCGGGTTGGTGGGCACCGGAATTATCGCGCCCGAGCTTCGCGGCTGATCGCAGCAACGGCAATAGGGTGGAATGTTCGAACGTCCGCAATGGGTCGAAAGCGGACATTCTTTCATTAAGGGCTATTCCTCTGGCCGGCGATGCTCTCAGCTACAGTCCGTTTTGGGTGGAAACCGGACATTGCGTCCGACCCAACAACTTTGGCGATTGTAACCTAAGCAGCTGCCGATCGTTGAGATCCGAAGCCGCAGGATATCCCAATGTCGCCGCCTATCCCCCCGAAGGCAGGCGAGTTGCCGCCTACGCGTACGCCGGACGACGAACCCGGAAGCGGAATTGCCGACTGCTTCCGAGCTATCGAGCAAGAGCCGGACGAGCCTTCGCAGCCCGACAAGTGACTGACGCCGTAGTGTCTCAATTTCAATTTGGGCTGGACCCGGCTCCGCTCCGTTGCGACTGCGGAACCGCCCCGATTTCGAGTTGCCCGGCAAGCTCTCGGAATCGCCCCGCCATGTCCAAGTGAATTGATCTGATGGTTTCCGAAACGGCCTGATCGGCTAGCGTTCGCTCGGCTTGCTCGGCCGAACCGGGTGGAATGCGGACGTTGCATAAACCGGTGCCGCCTTAGGCCGCCACGGGCAAAACGGACTGAAACGTTGAGCGGGTGATTTCCACCGTCAGTCCCTTCGGCGACGAAGTCTGCAGTGATTTGAGCATTGAGCTGCTTCGCCAACGCACCGATCAGCGCAGTGCCGAGACCGGTCGAGTTTTTCAATTCTTCCTTACCCCTCCGTCCAACCCCATTGTCCGCGACCGCGAGCTTCCAGTCCGACTTGGCCATCTCAAACGTCACGCGGATGCGCGCCGATGCGCGGTGCTTTGGAAAGGCGTATTTGATCGCGTTCATGATCAACTCGGTCACTATCAGCCCGATGCTGACCGCGTGGCTGGTGGGAAGGGCGCCTTCACTCGTCGCGACCACAATGCCGACATGCTGCGTGGGACCCACCATGGAAGAGGCGAGCCCCGCGCTCAGCTTCGTCAAGTAGGGGCCCATCTCGATCTGCTCGATGCCGTCGGAAGCGCTCAAATGGCCTTGAACGGCAGCAACGGACATCACCCGCTGGTGCGCCGCGCGCAGCTCATTCTTGGTTTCCTCGGATGAGACCGAGCCAGCTTTCAGTAACAGAATGCTGGCGATGATCTGCAGGCTGTTCGCG
>CAVXYS010000025.1:0-10023 GCA_963765945.1 uncultured Alphaproteobacteria bacterium | reverse complement strand
CGAGCACGCGCTTGGCGTTCAGCTTCTTCGCCAGTTGATAGCTCGTGAACGTCTTGCCGAAGCGCATCTTGGCGTTCCACAGAACGCGGAACGGCCTTGGCATCTTCGGCCCAGCGCGACTGGTAGTAGGCGAAGGTCTGGTCGACCGCTTCTCGCTTGCTCGCGCCGCATCGGGAAGTTGTCGTGATGCGTGCCGCGAGCCGCAGACCCTTTTGCAGCTCGGCGATGGCGGTCTTGACATCGGCGGCGAGCAGCGCATCCACTTGCGCGACGACCCTATCATGACGTTCTCGAATCCCTTGTCGATCAGCCGCTGGCGCACGTCGCTGTCGCGGAAGATCGTTCCGTCCTCACGCTCGGCCAAGTGTCGACGTCGGTATGCAGCGTATAGCCTGCTGCATCTGCCCTTGCGACTGGCGGATGCGGTCGTTGACGTTCGCCTGCGTGGTCTGTCCGACCTTGATCAGCCCGACGTAGGCGGCCGGCGGATCGTTTGGAGTCCAGGTATAGATGCGCAGCCGGGCTTCGGGTTTTGGTGTCAGGACTTCGTCGATGGTGGGTTTGTTCACTCGCCGCGCCACGCGTCAGGTGCTCTGGGATTTGTGACCGCTTCGATGATAGGCGACTTGTCCTGCGTCAGCTCATATCTGCTTGTAGAGTGCGGAGTCCGTCCAAGTCGATCCATGGCAAGTGCGGAACGACACCGTAGTACATCTCGCGGTGGCGTGCTGGTGACTTTGCGAAGCGAGACTAGGAAAAGACAAACCGAATACTTGGTAGCCGTAATCATGAGTAAAGGTTTTTCGCCAACTTCCCCGTCGTCGCAACTGAGCCCGCGACGAGGTACGTCTCGCGTGCAAACAGAGCCTGGCCCAGCGATGATGGGTTTGCCCAGATACTTCGTCCGAGGAATCTTTTGTCCACCTTCCGACCCCGCTTTCGGAGAAGCATCTTCCATTTGTCGACCCAGCCCGGTTCACCCGAATGTCGAGCTTCATCGCATCCAGCCCACCTTTGCGCTCCGACCAGCTTCACCGGATCGGCTATGCTCAGAATCACCTCGCTTGCCTGCGTTCGATAGTCGTCAAAGTTCGTGGCAATCCCAAAAGGTTGCCGCCCGTACATCTCGTCGATGGTGGTCTCACCTTGGCGCGCACCTTTTCCAATATTTCTACAGCTTCGTGGGTCGACGCACAAGACGTCGTAAGCATCGAGATATGCGCGACCGCCGGCCGGTGGGCTTACCGTCCACATCGTCTGTATCTGACAGGTCGCTCATTGTCGTCCCGGTCCCACAGGAAAATATCGAGATGCCAGCCCCGCACCTTCACGCCGGGAAAGACTCTTATAAAGCTTAGGATAATCAACGATGTCGGCGAGTCGCTTGTCGGACAGCATTTGCCGCGAAATTGTCGAGCCCTTTTCCGCCGGCCATCCAACTGACGGGGTTACAAACACTGCGTAACGCGGGTCAAGCTCGATGCCTGCTCCACGAACAACTGATAGATGGGTGAGGCGCTGGTTCCGAAGCCGCCGTCGTCCAGCTGGTATGGCGGGTTGCCGATAATCACATCGAATTGCATGTCGCCTCCGAACAGCTCGCCAAGGCGAGCCTTGATATCGTCGGTGTGGATGAATGCGTAGGCGTGGTTCTCCACGCCTTCCCCCGGTCAAGAGCGCGTCCTGCTGGCGCCGCAGAAGCCGCACTTGCCTCATCCCAACTGTGCTCGGTTCGTTCGAACCAGATATTGCCGTCGTCGTTGTCGAAGCTCCTCGCCATCGAGTGCTCGCCCATGGCGTGTTTCGAGCAATAGAGCTTCGCCGCGCCAGCAGCGCTGTCATTGGGTGATGCCGATGCCCGAACACCTGCCGGTCAGGATATGATCGACCCGCGCCTGAAGGTCGGGAATCTCCGTCTCCAGCCCCGCGATGAGCCGCTTCGCGATCTCGCGAAGAAACACGCCCGACTTAGTGCAGGGATCGAGGAACGTGACCTTGCTGTCCGCCAGATGTCGCGCCGTCGTTGTCCGCCGCCCAGCCTCGTGCCAGCGTATCGAGCATCCGGTTGGCGAATTCGGGCGGGGTGAATACCTCGTCGTTCGAGAGGTTGGCGATGCAGCTAGCGCGTCCGGGTTGCGGCCCTTGAGGGTGAAGGGCGCCGGTTCGGTCATGCTGTCGCCCAGTCCTTCGCTGCCAGTTCCGGCACTGTCATCGGCGGATAGCTGCCGACGGGATGGAAGATCGGATCGCGCCCGCGCTGGTGGAACGCCGGCCGCGGCTCGCTGAACAGGATTTCTTCTGCGTCGCCGTTCAGGCGTCGCCCAACGCTTGTTGAAGCCCCGCATTGCATGAGGACCTGAGCCGGAAATCCCGCCGATTGAACTTTCCCCCTTTCCGAGATAGGTCCATTCGACGATCATGATCGGCCCACCGTGAGCCGCCTTCATCGTCATCGCATCGCCATGGACGAGTTGATCGAAAGGACATGACTCGCCGCACGGTAGTAATCGTTGCCCTCGTCGATGCCAGATATGCGGCGAACACCGCCAGCATATTCGCGCGGCACTCGGCGATGTTGTCGGCCAGCAGTTCATGCCGTAGCAGCAGGCCAGCGCCTGGAGCGCATATAGCCTCTTGTTGAACAGCTGCTTGCCGTACTTCGCCTCGACGCTCGCCAGCTTCCGCTGAGGATCGGCGACGAGGAAGTTGCCACTGCCGCATGCCGGCTCGAGAAAACGCAAATCGATGCGCTCGCTCCTCACCTTTGACAAATCGAGCATCTTCTCGACAAGCCCAGTCCGGCGTGAACACCTCGCCATGATCGGCGACGCGCTTTTTCGACTTGATCAGGCTCTTAGGCCCGAAGACGAGGCCTCGTCTCGTGTTGCCGCGAACTCGGGTTGGCGAGGTTTCAAGCCTTGAAGCCTGCCTTCTTTGTCTTCGGCGCAGCGATCTCACCGGTGCGATGCCGCGCGAGCAGGTCCAGCGTACGCCCGATGTGTTCAGGCGCGTGTACACGACCGTCATTGCCCAAGCCGCGGGCGATGTCCTCAGGCACCTTAAACTCATCCGCCACATCATCGACCTTAATGTCCAGCCGCAGACCTTCGCTCGGAAAAGCTAACGCATCGATTGTCGACGGAACCGCCGGAAGACACGCAAAACCCCTTCCCCGAGCGGGCCCCCACCACCCAGCATTTGTCGCCGCTCAGGCAGAGGGTAGAAAAGCCAATAAGAACTGCTTCGCGCCTTCACGTCAGAATCAGCCGCCGAGATCCTTCGACTGTACATGCGTTAGCGATGCGCCTCCGCGTCTCCGCGTCTCCGCGCGAAACCCTCCCCTTCCCTTTCCGACAGCCTTCGGCTAAGGGCGCCGCCTTCCAAGCATATCTGGAGCCACCGCGGGAGAGCGCGTTCGCGCGTTCGTTCGTACCGCTAATCTTGAACCCGGCCGAAAGTACCACTTTCGGCCGAACTACAGAGTGAGACCATGGCCAAGAAAATCACCGGCTATATCAAGCTGCAGGTGCCGGCCGGCACCGCCAACCCCGCGCCGCCGATCGGGCCCGCCCTCGGCCAGCGCGGCGTCAACATCATGGAATTCTGCAAGGCGTTCAACGCCGCGACGCAGGAGCTCGAGAAGGGCGCGCCGATCCCGACGGTGATCACGGTCTATGCCGACCGCTCGCTTCTCGTTCGTGACCAAGACCCCGACCGCGACCTTCCTCCTGAAGAAAGCGGCGCGGATCCAGAAGGGCTCGCAGGAGCCGTCCAAGGCGTCCGCGGGGACGATCCGCCGCTCGCAGCTGCGCGACATCGCGGAAGCGAAGATGAAGGACCTCAACGCCAACGACCTCGAGTCGGCGACGCGGATCATCGAAGGCAGCGCCCGGGCGATGGGCCTCGAAGTGCGGGAGGGCTGACGCGATGACCAAGCCAAGCAAGCGCCAGCAGGCCCTGACCGCAAGTCGACCGCGAGAAATTCTACGGCGTCGACGAGGCCATCGCGCGTGGTCAAGGGCAACGCCACCGCCAAGTTCGACGAGACGATCGAGGTCGCGCTCAATCTCGGCGTCGATCCGCGCCACGCCGACCAGATGGTCCGCGGCGTCGTCAACCTCCCCAAGGGCACCGGCAAGACCGTCCGCGTCGCCGTGTTCGCCAAGGGCGCCAAGGCCGACGAGGCCAAGGCCGCGGGCGCGGACGTGGTCGGCGCCGAGGATCTGATGGAGACCGTCCAGGGCGGCACGATCGACTTCGACCGGGTGATCGCGACCCCCGACATGATGGGCGTCGTCGGCCGCCTCGGCAAAGTGCTCGGCCCCAAGGGGCTGATGCCCAACCCCAAGCTCGGCACGGTGACCATGGACGTCACCAAGGCGGTGACCGACGCCAAGGGCGGCCAGGTCGAGTTCCGCGTCGAGAAAGCGGGCATCGTCCACGCCGGCATCGGCAAGGCCAGCTTCTCCGAAGCCGATTTGGGCGAGAACTTCCGCGCCTTCATGGACGCGATCATCAAGAACAAGCCGTCGGGCGCCAAGGGCAAGTTCGTGCAAGAAGGTCTCGGTCAGCTCGACCATGGGCCCGGGCGTCAAGGTCGCGCTCGAGGAGATTGCGGGCGCCTGACGCGGAGTCCGTCAAGCCCCGAGGGAAATTTCGAGGGTCGGAAGGCGTCCGAAAACGGCGTTTTCCGGCCCTTTTTCCTTGCGCTTCAGCGGCTTGCCGGATCGTGGCGCGAATTCGACTGTGGCCCTCATGCAACAGGTTGCGGCTAGTCTCCCCAAAGCCGTTGTTGATATGAAACCTCGGTTCCCGCCACGGGTTGGGCGGGAACAAGCAATAGCTCGAGAAAGGGGCTCTTCAGTCATGCGCAAATATCTTCTCGCCGCAGTTGCCGCGGCGGCGGTGGCCACACCGGCGGTCGCCAAGGACAATTCCGGCTATGTCGGTCTCGAGGGCGGCATCATGTTCCCGCGGAACCAGGACGTCACGGGAGCGATCGACTTCACCACTCCGCCCGTCGGAGTCACCGACTTCGCGTCGTCCGACATCGGTCGGGTCCGGTGGAAGACCGGCTATGACGTCGACCTCATCGGCGGCTACGACTTCGGCATGTTCCGGCTCGAAGGCGAGCTCGGCTACAAGCGCGCCAAGGCCAAGGACGTCCGGCTCGACGATGACTTCGTCGTCGCCTTCAACTCCGGCGCCGGCACCCTGCTGACCTCGGACGATTTCGATCTCGGCGGCCACGTCAGCGTGCTGTCGGGCATGATCAACGCGCTGGTCGACTTCGGCGGCAACGGCGGCGTCGGCGGCTATGCCGGCGGCGGCATCGGCTACGCCCGGGTCAAGGAATTCGGCGAAAGCGACAGCGGCCTCGCGTGGCAGCTGCTCGCCGGCGTCTATGCGCCGGTCAGCGACAACATCGATGTCGGCCTGAAGTATCGCTACTTCCGCAGCGGCAACTTCAACCAGAGCTTCGATGCGGCCTTTACGCCGGGCGCAGGCCCGTGCGGCCCGGTCGGCGCGCCGTCGCCGTGCAGCGGCGGAACCGCGACGTTCGGCATCGACGACCACTTCACCTCGCACAGCCTGCTCGCGAGCCTGGTCTACAACTTCGGCGGCGCGGCCGAGCCGCCGCCCCCGCCGCCTCCTCCTCCGCCGCCGCCGCCTCCGGCTGCACCGGCGACCCAGACCTGCCCGGACGGGTCGGTGATCCTGGCGACGAGCGTCTGCCCGGCGCCGCCGCCCCCGCCGCCCCCGCCGCCGGTCGAGCGCGGCGAGCGCGGACGCTAAGTCCGTCTACCCCGGCTAAGGGGAGCGAAAGGTCCCGGGTCAGGCACCAGCCTGGCCCGGGATTTTTCATTGGAACGACCGGCGACTTGATCGGCGAGCCAATTCCGCTATAGGCCCCCGCTCGCACCGGCTCGTCCGGTGCAACCGTCCGAGACAGTCGCTGCCTCCGATCCAGTCGGTGGCTTAATTTGCGGCCTAGACGGGGACAGGAATCATTCGGGGCGTGACACCGCTCCGTCGTGCGTTGCCTAGCGCGGCGCCGCCGATCCAACTCCCCACGGACAATCATCGCCCATCCGCGCGAGCGGCCGGGCATTTGTTGAAGCTCGATCGGGCCCGCCCGGTCGAAACTTTGGAGTTGGCATGGATCGTTCGCAAAAAGCCGATCTCGTCGCCGAGCTGAAGCAAGTCTTCACCGATACGACCGTGGTGGTGGTGACCCGCAACCATGGCCTGTCGGTGGCGCAGTCCTCGGACCTGCGCATGAAGATGCGCGACGCCGGCGCCCAGTATAAAGTTGCGAAGAACCGCCTTGCCCTGATTGCGCTCGAGGACACGCAATACAAGCCGATCGGCGACCTGCTGAAAGGCCCGACTGCGCTTGCCACCTCGAGCGATCCCGTCGCGGCCGCCAAGGTCGCGGTGGACTTCGCCAAGACTCACGACAAGTTCGAGATCGTCGGCGGAGCAATGGGCGACACCGTGCTCGACGTGAACGGGATCAAGGCGCTGGCCGCCCTCCCGTCGCTCGACGAGCTGCGCGCCAGGATCGTGGGCCTGATCCAGGCGCCCGCGACCAAGATCGCGCGGACCGTCAGCGAGCCCGGCGCCCAGCTGGCACGGGTCTTCGGGGCTTATGCAGCCCAGGCTGCCTGACGTTTTTCGCTTTTCATCAACGCACGACAATCTGGGGCTGCTGCCCCGCAAAGGAGTATCAAATGGCTGACATCACCAAGCTGGTCGACCAGCTGTCCGAACTGACCGTTCTCGAGGCCGCGGATCTCGCCAAGGCGCTCGAGGAGAAGTGGGGCGTCTCGGCCGCGGCCGCGGTCGCCGCCGCTCCGGCTGCCGCCGTGGCTGCCGGCCCGGTCGCCGAAGAGAAGACCGAGTTCGACGTCATCCTCACCGGCGACGGCGGCAAGAAGATCAACGTGATCAAGGAGGTCCGCGCGATCACCGGCCTCGGCCTCGGCGAGGCCAAGGCGCTGGTCGAGGGCGCGCCCAAGGCCGTCAAGGAAGGCGTCAACAAGGAAGAGGCCGAGAAGATCAAGAAGCAGATCGAGGACGCCGGCGGCACCGTCGAGCTCAAGTAACCGAGCAGCCCGCAAGGGCCGCGTAGAGTTATCCCCGCGAAGGCGGGGATCCAGATCTAGAGTTTTGCGGGTGTCTTGAAGCATTCGCGGAAGGAAAGGGCGGCCCGGCAACGGGTCGCCCTTTTTCCTGGCGGCTAATGTCCGAAATGAATTCCGCCGCGTCAGTCCCGGAAGATCAGTGGCAGCAGGACGTTCGGAATGAAATCGACCATGAAATGGGCGACGATCAGGATCAGCAGGTTGCGCTTCCACAGGTAGACCGCAGTGGCGATCGCGCCGATCACGAAGGTGATGAGGACGCCCGCGACACCCTGGCTAAAATGGCTGCCGGCGAAGATCAGCAGCGGCACGGCGGCGGCGGCGGCACGGCTGCCGGTCAGAGCCTCGATCCGTTCGATCGCGTAACCGCGGTAGAAGACTTCCTCGGCAATCCCGGCCCGGGCGTAGAGCAGCAGGCTGACGCCAAGCGGCACGGCAGGTCCCGAGGACGATCCGTAACTAAGCCCGACCAGCGGAAAAACGACGAGGCAGGCGGCGATTCCGACCCCGAACAGCAGCATCACTGCGATGCTCCACCCAAGCGCCGGAAGGATTTTTTGCCGTTGCAGGCCGATTGACGACAACGGCAGCTTCTCGCGGGCGCGGATGATCCACAACAGGAACCCGACCAAGGCCAGAATGATCAGCTCGCGAGCGACCGTGGCCCCGAAGTCGGCCCGGGTGAATCCGGCGAGCTTGAACAGGATCACGACGGCCGGCGCCGCAAACAGCGCAATGGCCAGTCCGGCATAGGTCCAGGAGCGGGCGGCGGCTGGTGACGAGACACTCATCTGGCGTCCCCCCGACGCGGATGCAGCGGTCAAAGCCGCCTGCGAAACGAAATGCTAGGCTGCTGGCTGGTTTGGCGCAATACGCCGCGCCCGGACAGTCCAGGCGCATCGCCGAGCGGTTCCACGCCGCCCCTTTTTCTTCGCCGACCCAATGCGCTAGAAGCCGCTCATGCAATTCGATCGCCCGTTCATCAAGCTCCCCATCCGGTTCGACGCCGCGACGCTCGAGCGCGAGGTGCGGGCGCTTCCGCCGTCGTCCTGGGTGCCGCATCCGACCGGCTTCCCGGGCAACGACGCGGTGCGACTGGTCACCGTCGGCGGGCAACCGACCGATGCGTTCGAAGGGCCGATGCGGCCGACCGAGAACCTCGCCCGCTGCGCCTACATCCGCGAGGTGATGGCCGCACTCGACGGAGTTCTGGTCGCGCAGCCGCCTGATGGGCCTCGGGCCGGGCGCGGAGGTCCCGCTCCACGTCAACTCGCACTATCACTGGCGGACCCATTTGCGGATCCACATCCCGGTGATCACCGATCCCAAGGTGCGCTTCACCTGCGGCGACGAGACCGTGCACATGGCCGCCGGCGAGTGCTGGCTGTTCGACAGCTTCCGCTGGCACCGGGTGGAGAATGGCTGGACCGAGCGGCGCGTCCATTTGGTCCTCGACACGGTCATGACCCCGGCGCTGCGCGACCTGGTCGACGCCGCGCAGAGCGGCGCCGGCGGCGAGCCCCGCACCCTGACCCCGGGGCACGGGCCGCGGGCCGAGCTCAAGTTCGAGCAGATCAACGTCGCCCCGATCATGTCGCCGTGGGAAATCCGCTGCCACGTCGAGTTCATTTTCGGCGAGGCGGCCGACGATCCGCAAATTCCCGAGATCCGCGACCGGCTGGAGCGGTTCGTCGAGGACTGGGCGGCAGTATGGGCGCAGTTCGGACCGAACTTCCACGGGGCGCCCGCCTATCGCCGGCTGCTGGGCGAATGCCGCGCCGCGATCGCCCCGATCGCCGGCGAGAGACTGCTGCTCAAGAACGAGTCGCTGCTCATGAACGTGCTCGATTCGCTGATCTTCGCCCCGGCCCTCGCGCCCGCGCTGGCGAGCGGCACCGTCACCGCGTCCGCCCCGCGCCCGCGCCTGGCTTCATGAGCGAACCGGCGGTTGGCGAAGGCGGCAGCATAATCGACGAGCGGTTCGACCGGCCGCTGCTCATCGTCAGCCCGCCGCGCTCGGGCTCGACCCTGCTGTTCGAAACGATGGAGCAGGCGCCGGGCCTCTTCAGCATCGGGACCGAGAGCCACATCGCGATCGAGAGCATCCCTGCCTTCCATCCCGGCAACCGGATGTGGCACTCGAACCGCCTCACCGCCGCGGAGGCCGCGACGCCGGCGGCGCGCCGGCTTGCCGATGGCTTCTACAGCGAGCTGCGCGACCGCGACGGCCACCGCCCCGACGGTCCGGTGCGAATGATCGAGAAGACCCCGAAGAACGCGCTGCGCATCCCGTTCTTCGCCGCGCTGTGGCCGGATTCGGCCTTCATCTATCTCTATCGCGACGTCCGCCAGACGCTGGCCAGCATGATGGAGGCCTGGGCGTCCGGCCGCTTCATCACCTACCCCCATCTGCCCGGCTGGACCGGCTATCGCTGGTCGCTGCTGCTGGTCCCGGGGTGGCAGGCGCTGACGGGCAAGCCGCTCCCGGTCGTCGTCGCCCACCAATGGGCGATCACCACGCAGATCCTGCTCGACGATCTGGAGGCGTTGCCACGGGGCCGGGTGCGGGCGCTTCGCCACGCCGATTTCGTGGCCGACCCGGACGCGCGGATGGCCGCGCTGACAAGCTCCGTCGGGCTCGGCTGGGACCGGCCGCTCGGCGGCGCCCTGCCGCTGTCCGCTTATACGGTGTCGCGCCCCGACTCCGAGAAATGGCGCCGGCTCGAGCATCTGATCGCCCCCGTCCTGCCGATCGTCGCCGAGGCCGACGCGCGGGCGCAGGCGTTCGTTTCGCAATTCTAGCGATTGATGCCCTGCGCCGCCCTCTTGCGCGGCGCTCGCAAATGACTATATCGGCTCCATCCAACAAATAACG
>CAVXYS010000024.1:0-15084 GCA_963765945.1 uncultured Alphaproteobacteria bacterium | reverse complement strand
AACGCATCTGCTAGACGGTGGCGGGAGTCGCGGCCTCTGCTGACGGGGCAGTACCTGCGGCCGATTTTGGAGCGGGCGAGCGTGAAGCCGAGGGTGGTGGAAACGAAGCCGTCACGGCCAAAGCGCACACGCCGCATCAGTGCGGAAGAGGACGAGGCTCACTGGATTGCGGTGAGAGTGATTTGGCTCTTAAGGAGCTGCTGAGATTATCAATGACAGCATTTGCCTATAGACGAAATTGTCATTGCCTGACATCGCGTGCTGCCCCAAGAGCTTCGTTATTCATCCCCCTTCAAGACAGTCGGGTTCCAGATTGCGCTGGCAACACGTGATTTTGTGTGGTGGATTTGGTTGGAATGGTTGTAATTTGTTGACTGATGCCTTGTTGTGCAAGCTCTTGGTCGGTTGCGAGCACCTTCGTCAGTCTTAATCAATCAGTTGCCATAGGAATGACGGATTTCAAGTTGCGGAACAATACAGTCGCAATCCCAGAGAGTTCCGTAGAAGCTCGCGACCAACCTGGACAGGAACGCGCGCCGTGACCATGCTGCGCTCTGATTTCAGCTGAACAATTTTGGCGAAATGGACCGTCGTCAAAAGTCGCTCAACCAGGCAGCAGTGCGGGCCAGATAGGGCAAACGGGTTCATTCCCTTTAATTGAAAAACAGCTTAATAATTGCCTGAAGGCAGCGCGACCAAATGAATTGCCGAAGGTATCGATGTGGGTTATCAGGACCGGACTATAATCATTGATCGCCTGTCCCTTTACTGCCCTGTCGAAATATCCCGTGACAATGCTCACTCGTAGCCCCGTAGCTCGGAGATACCGAATCGCACCCCACGAAACAAATAATTGCGAGAGTGCCGGACATTGTAGATGATATCCCTGAAAGACAAATCGTCGATCGCAAATCCGTTTCTGTAGGCAATGCCCAAGAGACGCTTCAGATCTTCCCTCCGCTCCCCTCGTCGAACTGCTTCTTCACAATTCCGAGGGATCATTCGTCGTACAAGGCGAGCATACAGGACGGCCCTTTAGGCGAAGAAGCTCCGTTCATAATACCTCAACTAGTTTCAGCAGCGCAAGATTTTCTCGTACTCGAAAGGTACGTGAGCGCCTCTGCGCCCGCCATGACTTGGTCTTGCCGCTGTTAAGCCTGATGTTTCTTGTGTGAAGCGTTAGATCTAGGTCGCGGAGGACTGATTTCGCCTTTGCAACCGTGTCGACGCCGAAATCCATGTCATCCATGTATCGGGCAAAGTCGACGTCTGGATCTTTCTCGAACAGCTCATCCACTTCGAAAAGATGCGTGTGCGCGAGCAGCCGAGGAGCATCCAAATCCATTCTGAGGGAGTCCGATGCCGAAATTAGGCATGTAATCCGGACGCCAGAGCATGGCTTCGAGGATAAACGAAAGAGATCAAGGGCATATTCTCGCTCGAGCCCGTAATCAGAAAGTATCGCCCTGAGAAAAGAATGCAGTATACCGTCATAGTAGTTAGCTATATCGGTGACTGACGTAGTTACGAACTTGAGAAAACTTTAAAACTTCTTGTTGGAAGTCCAACCAAGATTTTATCGGTCCATATCCGAATTCCTCCTCGTCGTGCAACGGATT
The DNA here is from genome assembly GCA_963765945.1 of uncultured Alphaproteobacteria bacterium. Lineage (GTDB taxonomy): Bacteria > Pseudomonadota > Alphaproteobacteria > Sphingomonadales > Sphingomonadaceae > Sphingomicrobium. The sequence continues at coordinate 13,465 of CAVXYS010000024.1, read as the reverse complement.
GAGCTTGCTAAACGGCTGATCTTGCGGAGCGAAGAAGGCTGTCGGAGAGGGGGCTTTTTGCTTGATTTCCCGCCAAAGAAAATCGGAGAGCGCTTGAAGAACCAATGCTTCGCTAGGAACCGGCAGTGCGATCTGCCGGCATAGGCCTTTCCCTTTCTCGACCTTCATGCGCAGTATCGGCGACGGGATGTAATCGCCGCTACAGATCAGCGCCTCGAGTGCAGCACATCGCTGTCGATGTTGCATATGGAAGTCGAGGAACTCTATGCATCGGGCACAATTTGCTTACGCATGTGATCACGAACGCCACGCTTCTTCTTCCACAAAGTTGCCAATACCGAAGCAGCAACGATCCGTTTGAACTCGGCAGCTTTCTGTTGAAATTTTGGAGAATGCATCGGCGTACCTTGTTACTAGACATAGCTCTTTCACGCCCGCCGAGCATGGACGCGAAAGTGACTTAGCGAGACTGTTGATGTCCGCGCGTCTTGAATAACCTACTCGATCCTAGCCACCAACCGCTCCACCACCCGCCGAAGCTCGGCCGGCGTGTCGCCGGCCACTACCTCGACATAGCCAATGCCGGCTCGCCGCAGCGCTTCCTTCTTGACCGCGTCGCGCGCGGCAGTGGCGTGGGCACCCTTGAAATGCGCTCCGCCCTGGTACTCAATCGCGTGCAGCGGCTTGAAGTCGGCGTCGACGATCAGCAGGTCGACACGCTTGGCGTTGATGCAGGCGTAGGCCGCTTATCCTCGCACCGCAGGATTTCGCCGAGGCTGACCTGCGCCATCACCTGCCAGCCGCGCGGCGCAAGCTCGATCACCATCTTGTCCATCGCCTTGAACAGCCGCGCCTCGCTCCTGTTGAGCAGCGGCTGTCCTTGAACTCGGCCTTCATCACGGTGCGCAACTGGTCCGCCGCGTCGGGTACGCGGTCCTGCGTTTGCTGGAACGGCAGCACCTTCCCGCCGCGTCGGCGCCGCCATTCAGCGCGCCGCTGCCTGCTGACGTACCGCTCCACCTGGATGCCAATCAGCGCCCCGACGAACAGGATCGCGATCAGCAGGACCGGCTTGTTGATCAGCGCGATGAGCTTACTGCATGCGCTCGATTCGTCCCTCTCATCCCGGCACGCACCTGGCTGAGAATTTTGCCGACGACGATGCGATAGCCCTTACGATCCATCTGCAGCGCTCTTGGCGTCTCGCTCGGCTATGATTGCAAGCCGCGCTGCTTCGCAGCGCTGCATCGAGGAGAAGTGAGCGAATTGGTAACCGGCGGACGTCTTGATGATGAGTACGGCGCGACCGTTCGCTGCAGCAAAACCAGGAGCAGCGAGTAACGCGAGAGCACTCGCGCCCAAGATGACACGCCTCATACTCGACCCCCGCTAAACCCATGTCGATCCGGCTGCGATTAGCTGCGCCCAGCTGTTGGAAATGTCTAGCGGACAGGTTTCCTCCCTCCCGCATTGTCGAAGAACCGCAACTCGAGTTCGGCGCGCGCGCCCCGCGCCGGATCGCCCCGCAAAATAAACAAACGCCCCAGGCCAGCCACTTAGCCACGGTCGTTTCGCCCCGCCCGCTTACAATCCGCACCCCCGTCCCCACCTCCAGCCTGCTACCAGTCGGTATCGACGGTCTTTGGCGCTAAGTCGCTCCTTCTTCCATCTTTGGCGTCTCCTAGCCGGCGCGGCGCCAATTCCGGCGCGTGCCCAGGAAAGGAACTCACCATGAAATTATTCGGCACCGTGAAGTCGTTCGACAGCGTCCAGGGCCACGGCCAGATCACTCCGGAAGCCGGCGGCGACCTCATCCGCTTCGACAAGAGCGCGATCGCGTGGGACAAGGCTACGCCCCCGACGGTCGGCCAGCGCCTGTCCTATGAAGCGGGCAAGACCAACGACCAGGTCCGCGCGCTGAACCTGCAGACCGCCTAATAACAGTCGCGTTGCGTAGGCGCCGGCCGGTAGCGATCCCGGCGGGCTTTTCGCGCCTTCGCGCCTTCGCATTAAACCCGCAGGCATACCCGGCGGACAGCGCCGATCCGTCATGGATCCTACTGCGCCGGTCCGCCGCCCGGTAGCGCGCCAGCACGCGCCCCGCTCCGCGCCCGCCGCTCAAGTCCTTCGCGCGATGGACCAGCCGCTTGGCCCGCCGCTCCCGCGGGCCCTGACCGCTTCGTCGGTCAGTCGATCGCCGGTTTCCTCGGCCGCTTCTCGGGCCAGGTCGACATCGACCTCGTCCGGTCCCTGGACGCGGACCGCCCTCCTTCGCCTCGACCTGGCTCGGCTCGCCATAAGTCTTGTCGTGGTTCGGCATGCTGTCCGAACTTCCCGCACGGCCGCCGGGTTCCGTTTAGGGCGGCGCCCGCCAACCGGCGTTCATCGCCGCGAGCTTCAGTAGGCCTGCCGCCGGCCTGCCGTCCTCGACATGGATCGCGGGGCCGGCTCCGCGATCTCGGCGCTCTCTGCGTGCAATCCGCTTCGCGCCTTCGCGCCTTCGCGCCTTCGCGTGAAAAGAAAATGCTGTCCTATTTCACCCCATTTGTGCCTTAAGCTCGCCGATGGAGCCGCAGCCGAATCGCGCCCTTCCTTCGCCTCCGCACCGCAACCCTCGCGAGCACCCTCAACGCACGCGCGTGTCAGCGCTGCGTTTGCTGCCTTTCGCCGCCGGGACTCACGCGCGCGCGTTGAGGGCACAACTTTCGCAACTTCCGCGGCCGCGGGTGACGAACCTGACAAAGCTGACACACCCCCTCCCCCGGGGCTGTTTTCGCGCCAGGCGGGTTTGCGCGCGCTTTGGCCCGACGTTAGCCTCGCGCCCGAAGCGGAGACACAATGACCGACGTCGGCTTCTATCTCATCATCACCTTCGTGGTCCTGGGGCCGTGGCTGGCCCGGGCGCGCACGGCGCCGAACCGCCGGTCGTGGCTGGTGTTCCTGCTCGCCATCGTCCTCATCGCCCTCTATTTCCTCGGCTTCGCGCACGTCTGGCTGCCGGACTCGATCGGCGGGCCGCTGACCTTCGTCCTGATGCTGGTCATCCTGATCCGCCTGGCCCTCGACCTCTTCCCCCGCGACCGCGCCAGCCTGCCCTGACGCCCCGCCGCGCCCCGACCACCGCGTCGCGCCCGGCGCTGTCGCCGGCGCCGCCGCAATGCTACCGTCGCCGCGAGGGGGACCGCGCATGACCGACCGCGACCAGCGCCTGACCTTGATCGTCCTGTGGCTCTTCACGCTGATGAACTACGTCTACGGCGACATCGGCATGCTGTTCCAGCTGACCGTCGACCCGGCGCTGCTCGCGCGGCTGCGGCAGGGCCTCACCAGCGGCGGCAACACCGACCTGTATTTCCTCGCCGGCGCGATGTTCATGGAAATCGCCTTCCTGATGCTGCCGGTCACGTGGCTGGCGAGCCGGCGCATCGCGCGGCCGGCGAACATCTTCGCCGGGATCCTGTTCACGCTGGCGATGGCGGTCATCCTGCTCGCCCCGCTCATGCGCGGGCGGCTGCCCCCGCTCAACTATTACAGCTTCTGCGCGGCGGTCGAGATCGTCGCCACGGTCGCGATCAGCCTGGCGCGCGTGGCAGTGGCGGGCCGAAGCCGAGACCAGCTGACGAATGCCCCGCCGCCGCGATCCGACCTTCACCACCGGCCATCTCTGCCGCTTGTGCGGCGAGCTGGTGCCGTGGGGGACGATCCTGCGGCTGATCCGCGTCGACCCCGACACGCCCGGCTTCATGCTCAACGAAAGTGCGTGCCACACCGAATGCCTGCGCCAGGTGCTGCGCCCCGACGTGGAGCTCACCTTCCACCGCCATTGGGCCGGCCGCGCGCCGCTGCCCGACGACGACGCCGACGTCGACGGCCGGCCCTGCGCGATGTGCGGCCAGGCGATCGCTCCCGCCGCCCTCGTCCGCCTCCGCGTCCAGAAGCCGGTCGGACCCGTGAAAAGACCCGAATTCGACGAGCAGACCCTGCCGCTGCATTTCGACTGCCTGGCGAAGGTCAGCACCACCCGGTTGGGCTGAGGGACGCGCCCCGCGCAGGACAAGACACGGCGGGCATGCTAGTCTCCGCCGATGGCGAAGCCGGGCAGAAGCCGTTGGTTCCGGGCCGCGAAATGGTTCGCTGTGGCGTCCCTCCTCGTGCTGGCCTGCCTCGCGTACCTCGCGCTGCAGACGAACGCGCCGCAGGGCTGCGAAGGCTGCCTGACGACGCAGAGCAATGCCGGCCTGCTGCTCGGCCTCGCCGCTCTGTGCTTCACCGGGCTCGGCACCATTTCGAGCGTGATCCTCGGCTGGCGCAGCGAGCGGCGGCAGGCGGCGGAATCGCGGCTCCGGGTCGCGCAGCTCGAGCTCGAGCTGGCCCGGGCCCGCGCCGACGCCGGCCAGGCGCCCTAGCGGCGCACTCCCCGCACCACCGCCGCCACCTCGCTCAAATCGTCGTTCAGCTGGTGGTCGCGACCCGGCAGCTTGTGCACAACCGCCTGCGGGATCGCCCGCGCCCACAGGTCGGCGTGGGCCGGCGGGGCGGTGTCGTCGGCGAGGCCGTGGAAGATGTGCACCGGCACCCGCGGCGGCAGCTTCGCGCCGAGGTCCGCCGGAAGCGCGAACCCGTCTTCCGGCCAGCCGCCTTCGCCGACGAACGGCGCGCTGACCAGCACGATCGCGGCGAGCGCGACCGTGGGCGCCTCCTCGGCCAGCGCGGCGGCGAGGATCGTTCCGCCGAGCGAATGACCGACGAGGACCAGCGGCTTGTCGCCGCGCGGCAGCGGCGAGCCGGTCAGCAGCCGCGTGTCCCGCTTGATCGCCTCGCGCGACGCGAGGATCTCGGCGCGGATCGCCGGCGCCCAGCCGGCATAGCTCGGGTCGGCCTCGCCGGGCAGCCGCGGGTAGCGCACCCGCCAGCCCTTGCCGAGCGCGCCGCTCAAGCTGGCGACGAGCTTGTCGTCCCACTGGTCGTGGGCGCCCGCCCCGCCGCCCTGGATGAACAGGACCGGCCGGGTCGCCGGGCCCCTAGGTCGCAGCATTGTCGAAGGCCTGCACTGCGCTCGGTCGGCGGTCGAACAGCGGGAACCGCGGGCAGAGGAAAAAAGCGATCATCCGGTTCCCCCGATATAGGAGGCGGTGCCCCCGGTCACCCGCCCGCTGCGTCGTCGGGCTAATAAACCGGCGCGCCGGTCAGGCGGCAGATGCTGCCATTGGACCGCGCCGCAGTGCGAGCCGCGGGTCGATCCCAAGCGTTAGAACGACCCCGGCCCGTAGCCGAGCATGTAGAGGCTCGCGAACACCGGATATTGCACCACCAGGAAGGCGAGGAGCGCGAGGTTGAGCCGCCTGCCCGGCGCCCAGATCGCGGCCAGCAGCCCGGGGAAGAACAACCCCGCGACCAGCTTGTCGAGCGGCGCCGCCAGCGGCTCGGCGCCGAGCGCCTGCTGCGCCGCATAGGCCAGCACATTGCAGAAGGTGACCCCGCCGAGCACCACGCGCTTGTGGCGGAAGTAATAGACGTCGAAGTCGGGCCACTCGGCGGGATCCTTGGGGAAGACCAGGCAGGCGGCGAAATAATAAGTGCCGGTGATCAGCACGCCGCACAGCAGGTGGAAATAATCGGGCCGGAACGCGTCCCGGATGCTCCACGCGACCGTCCAGAAGGAGCTGATGTCGAGTACCAGGAGCAGGCCGAGCAGCGGCGTCAGCCAGCCGACCTTGAGCTTGCGCCGCTCCTGCAGCGCGTCGCTAAGGCCGCCCAGCACCTCCGCCAGGGCGAGGCCGAGCAGCAGCCCGAACAGCGAAAAGACGAATTCGAAGTTGCTCACCGACGCCCCTCCGCGCGGACGGCGCTATTTGAGCGCCAGCACCACCGGTCCCGACACCGGGTCGGTGTCGCCGTCGAGGCAGTCGCGGAACGTGTCGAGGGTCGCGACCATGTTGGGCCGCGCCGCGGCCATCGCGTCCATCTCGTCCCACTCGCCGATGATGCAGTAGCTCTGCTCGCCGGTCTGTATGAGATTGACGTGCCGCAGGCCGGGCCAGTCGCGGTCGACTCGCTGGTGAGCGTCGAGGAACTCCTGGTTGCGGCCCGGCTTCACCTGGAAACGCACGGCGTTGAACGCGGTCATGGCCCTGCCCCTTCGCTGCTGGCGTGGGCCGGCCTCATATCATGCGGCGGACGTGCTGTCCCCGTTCACCACCCGATAGCGCACCAGTACGCACCCCTGCGCGATCGCCCGCGCTTCGAGCAGCTCGAGCTCGACCCGGCGGGTCATCGGGCACAGCGCCGGCACCCCGCCGCCGAGCAGCACCGGGTGGACCGAGAAGCCGAGCTCGTCGACCAGCCCGGCCTCGACCAGGGCGGTGCCGAGCTCGCCGCCGCCCATCACCAGGATATTGCCACCCTTAGCCGCCTTCATCTGCCGCACGAACGCGACCGCGTCGCTGCGCACCAGCTCGCCGGTCGCGCCCTCGGGCAGGTGCTCGAGGGTCCGCGAGAAGACGTAGGTGGTGATCGCCGTCACCGGCGGGCCGCCGCCCTTGGCCCAGGCGAGCTCGAACGTCTTGCGGCCCATCAGCATCGCGTCGACGCCCTCGAAGCTGGCCCGCGAGATCGCCGCCGCGTCCTGGCTCCACTTGAGCCAGTCGAGGCTCTCGCCCGGCCCGGCGAGGAAGCCGTCGAGGCTGGTCGCGCCGCCGTAGATCACCTTGCGCATGCGCTGTTTCCCTTCGTCCGGCGGCCCAACGCACGACGCTGCCGTCCTGTCCGCGCCCGCGGTAATCTTCGCTCCGCGATCGAACTCGATGCTGTCGTCCTCGACCGGGAAGACGACGTTGGCGCGCAGGATCGCGAAGGTGGCCATCCACACCGGCTGGACGCGGACGCCCCGGTCGGTGAGCTGCACGGCGAGTTCCCCCTTGCCCTTGTTGAACGCGGCATCGGCGACGGCGCTCGCGGCCTTGGGCTCGCCCTGCTGGTAGGGGAAGAGCACCGCCGTGCTCGCGCTCCTGGAGTCGTCGCCGAGCGCGGCGGTCAGCTGCGTGTTGAGCCGCTCGGCGCTCAGTTCGACATTCGTGGTGTTGACGAAATCGATCTCGACCAGACGCTGATTGCCGCCGCGCCATACCGGCTCGGCGGTACACACGACCGGATAGGTGACCGGCGGCGGCCACAGCCAGTTGCGTACCGAGGCGAACGCCGTCGGGATCAGGAACAGCAGCAAGGAGACGGTCAGCGCCGCCGCGATTCTCGGCCCTTCCGCCTGCCAGGCTCTGACGAAGCCGCCGCGCGCGGGACTGCTGCATTTGCCGAGTTTCGAGCGCCCATGCGGCGATTTCGGCTGCGGCGCGTTACTGCTGTTGAACTCCGCGGCGTTTCCCAGCGGAGACCGAAGGAATTCCCGATGACCAACGTCACCCGCTATCTCGCCGCCGCGATCGCCGCGCTCGCGGTTCCGGCCGCGGCGCAATATTATCCGCAGCAGCCCTATCCGCCGCAGGCCTATCCGCCCGGCTATTATCCGCAGCAACAGTACGGCTACGGCGGCAACGCGATCGACCAGATCGTCGGCCAGCTCCTCGGCAACCGCTACAACGTCAATGACCGCAGCGCGGTCAGCCGCTGCGCCAGCGCGGCGATGGTCCAGGCGCAGAACCAATATCGCGGCTACGCCCAGCAGGGCTATCAGCAAGGCTACGGGTACCAGCAGGGCTACGGCTACCAGCAGGGCATCGCCGCCCCGGCGATGCGCGTGACCGCCATCACCAACGTCGAGCGCCGCTCCAACGGGCTGCGGGTGAGCGGCCTGCTAAGCTCGGGCTACGGCGGTCCGTACGGCGGCCAGCGCTACATCGGCAACGGCGGCCAATACGGCGGCCAATACGGCTATCAGAACCAGGGCTATGCGGCGGGCGACCTGACCTTCCGCTGCAACGTCGACTATCGCGGCTACGTGTCCAACGTGCGGATCGGCCGCAACAATTCGGCCTACCGCCGCTACTAGTTCCACGCGCCGGGCTGCGCGGCTATGGCGGTCGCGCAGTTCCAAATCGCCGCGGGAGGCAATCATGGCCAAGGGTCAGAAGAAATCGAACAAGGAAGTCCGCAAGCCGAAGAAGGATGCGGGCAAGAAGAAGGGCGGCGCGGGGCTCGGCCCGAAGAGCTAGCCGCGGGGCTCGGCCCCAAGAGCTAGCTAGCTCCGCCGCGTCGGGCTTACCAGGCGCAGCCGTCCGGCTTGGGATCGGCCTTGCAGTCGAGGATCCGGGCGTCGTTGACGATTGCCGTCTTGATGTTCTCGCCGACCGCGACCACCTCGAGGATGGCGCCGCTCGGATGGCGATAGCGGAAGGTGCAGGGCGCGGCCCCGGTGCCCGAGCAGGCGACCGCTTCGCGGTAGCCGGCGTCCCACATTTCCTGCGACCGCAGGCCGAGCCGGTCCGCGTTCGCCAGCGGACCGCTGGCCGAGTTGATCGGCGACCAGCTGTTCTGGATCAGAAACTGGCGCGCGGTTGGGAACGGCAGGTCGACGATATTCGGCATCTCGGGACGGGCGGCGGCGGTCGCCGCAGGCGCGGCCGGCGGCGGCGCAGTCGCGACGTTGTTCGCGGCCTGGCCCGCCGCGTTGGCGAGCGGCGGCTCCGCTGCCGCCATGGCCGGACCGCCTTCCTGCGACTTGTAGAGCCCCAGCCCGAGCAGCGCCGCGCCGACCAGCAGCAGCGCGACCTGCCGCCGGAGCGAGGCGAGCAGCGGAACCTCGACCCCGAAACCCTTGAGCCCGCCGCCGGCGATCGCCGCCAGCACCGCGACCACCCCCGCCGTGATCAGAATCTCCGCTATCGCCATGTGGGCCCCCTCCCCGTCATGCTGAACTCGTTTCAGCATCCATTCCGGAGACCGGATCAACCTTCACTAAGATCGACCCTGAAACAAGTTCGGGATGACGAATTGAGGAAATCAGCCCTTGAGGCGCTCGACCAGCAGCTCGAACACGGCCGGGTGCATCGGCCGAACATAGCGCAGGCCGGCAGTGAAACCGTCGATCCAGCGCGCCTCGGCCTCGAGCGGCTCGAGCCCGTCGAACTTGACGAGGACGCGCTCGCCCTCGGACGGGCGCTCGACCAGCTCGACCCGGCAGCCGTCGGGCGAGGCATCGGTTGCAGCGACCCGGAAGCTCGACCGGCCGATCCGGCGCAGGACGATGTCGGCGACGAGTTCGATGCGCGCGCTGCGCCTCGGCCCGTGCGCCCGCGCCCCGGCTGCGAGCGCGGTGAAGACCAGCCCGGCCTTGCCGTCCCGGCTCCAGCGCACGACCGCGTCGATGGCGCCGCGGCGCAGGACCGAGAGCTTGAGCGGCTGGCCCGGCTCGAGCGGAGTCGCGGCCTCGATCCCGCAGCCCTCGTAGCTAAGGTCGAGGACGGTGATCGAATGATGGCTGCCGTCGGCGAGGATGGCATAGCCGCGCAGGCTTACGGGTCGGCGCTCGCTCCGGTCGGGCGGAGCGGAATCGAGGTTCGAAAAGGCGGAACCGCCGGCGGCGTCCATCGCAAATTACCCCGTTTTCTCGCAAATCCGCCTTAGCTCAATCGCGTAAACGGCGCTTTAACGCTGGCTGCGTCTCACCCCACCGACCAGGGCATCGAGTTCCAGTCGTAGGCACGGTACTTGGCGATGCGCTCGCGCAGGATCCGCCGCGGATATTCGCGGTTGATCGCGAAGAACGACTGCTTGTAGCCGACCTTGGGCACCTTGGCCTTGTTCGACGTGTTCTCGACGTTGCCCCACCAGCGATTGGGGTCGCAGTTCGCGGTCGCGCGGCAGATGATCCGGTCGGCCTGCAGGCCGGCGCCCGACTTGCTCTTCTTGCCCGGGCCGCCGTTGTAGCAGGCCAGCGCCATCGCCGTTTTGTCCTCCCCGGTCGCGCCCAGCGCATAGGGCAGGCAGTCGCGGTCGACCACGGCGAGGGCGCGCAGCTGGTAACGCGGGTTGAAGCGGTCGTCCCACCGCCATTGGGCGAGCATCGGGTCGTGGTCCTTCTGCAGCTCCTTGAAGCGGTTAGAGACTTCCCGGCCGTCCTTGTAGGTGATGGTGATCTGGCCAAGGCCGAAACCATATTCGCGCGCGGTCTTGAATTCGACTTCCGGGTTCCAGCAGCGCGAATGGGTAAGGGTGATGCAACTTTCCTGCTCGACCTGCGAGGCCAGCATCTCCGGGCGAAAGTCGTGACGCAGCGTGTCCGCCGCGTCCTCGCTGATGTGCGGGAAATATTGCAGCGCCTGCGGCGGGATTTGCGGTTCGCCGGCCGCCGTCAGGCAGCCGGCGATCGCGGCCACGGCGACCAGCCGCGCGCCGCGCCTCATTGGCTCAGCAGGCCCGCCGAGGCGATCACGAACGCCCCGAGGAAGATCGAGATGCCGAGCACGACCAGCCCGGCGGCGACATTGCCGCTTTTGATCGCGGCCCACGCCGTCTCCTGGAAGTCGAGACGCGGCATGATGATCCGCCGAACGACGTCGACGATCAGCGCGACCAGGAAGGCCCAGCCGATGTACCAGATCGACGGCGCGATCTCGGCCATGTTGATCGCTCGCGCGACCGGAACCGAAATGATGATGAAGAACAGCCCCAGCGCCAGAAGCGCGAGCATGCGCGGGAGACCCCGCACGAGCGAAGTGAACATCAGCTCCCCCTAATTTTCATGATGATTGGCCGCATTGCTCGTCCCCCGGGCTGAGCAAGTCGATTCGGCGCTGCAACTTGTATGGAAAACCGCGGCACAAATCCAACCGGGCGTGGGTCGGCCTCGCTACTCGCCGTTGCCGAGGAAAGCGTTGGCCGACTGGTCGGGGTCGACCATCGGCCGGCTCGCCTCATATTGCCGCCATTGCTGGACCTGCTGCTGCTGGTCGGCCGGAAGCTGCGCTTCCCAGTCGGCCTGCGACAGGAAGCCGGGCGCCGCGTCGACCGCGTCGCCCCGGTCGATCTGCTCCGCCAGCTGGCGCAGCAAAGGCTTGGCGCTAAGGTTGAGCATCCAGTCGGGCGCCCAGGCGAGCCGCGCCTTGTCGGTGCCGGCGAGCGCCGCCCCGAGGACAGCCCGGTCGCCATGGACCCGGGCGGTGATCATGGTCTCCTCGCATCGCCGCCGTGCGGCGCGAAGCGCAGCTCGGTCTCCGCGCCCTCGCGGCCGTCGAACAGCAGGTGGACGGCGAGCCGCTCGCCGTCGCTGCGCTCGACCCGGATTTCGTACGGCACCGGGCGGCCGCCTTCGAGCTTGAGCGTCCCGCCCTGGGGAGCGTTCGAGATCGCCCGCTCGATCGCGGCGTAGGTCGTCGCCGGGTCCTTGTGGACCAGCTGCTCGGCGCTGGCGCCGTAATAGCTCCCCGCGAGCCATCCGCCGGCGGTGAGCAACGGGCCGATCAGAAGCTTCTTCAACATGGCCGCCGTCCCTAGCCGCTGCATTCCTAAGGGCGGTTTAATCGCGGCGCTGCTGGCGGCTTCGGCTCAGAAATTCTATCCTCGCCGGCACCCCGTCCGAAAGGAAGGTCCGATGCGCCGCACGTTGATCGCCGCCGTTTCGCTGTGCGTCCCATCGCTGCTCGCCGCGGCGCCACCCCTGATCGACAATGAAGGCTATGCCTATCTTCAGCCACTCGCTGCTCGGCTCCAGGGCGACGGACCAGCGGCTTCAGGTCCGGTCCGTCAAATGGAGTCCGCGGTCGGAGGCCCCGACGAGCGGCCGCGTGACCGCCATCGCGACCGATCCGGCGGAGCCCAACGTTCGCGGCCACAGCATGCTCGGCGCGTCGGACAAGGTGACCGTTAGCGGCGCCCGGACCGAATCCGGTCAGGCGACCGGCAAGCGCCAGCACATGCCGCTGCGCGCCCGGATCTATTACGACCAGCCGCAGGGCGGCGGACCGGGCGAGCTGGTCGTGGCGGGCAGCCTTCCCGGCTGCGCCGTGGGCAGGCGCTACGGCGGCATGCAGTTCGCCTCCGGCAACCAGCGCTACGAGCTCAAGGACGTGGTGATCAGCAACTGCCCGACCGCCGCAGGCCCAAAAGAGGAAATCACCTTCGTCTACGGCACCGTCAAGGTGCGCGGCTGGGATCTCGAAGAAGAAGGAAGAATAGTCAGCGCAGCTCGGGCGCGCCGCTGATTACCGCGCAGGCGATGCGCGCGCCGCTGTTGCCGCTCGGGTCGGTCATATTGTCGTCCGCCGCGGCGTGGATCACCAGCGCGGCGCCGTCGGCGTCGAGCAGGCTCGCCATGCTGGCGCCGGACACGACGACCGTTGCGCCGAGCACGCCGTTGGCGGCGACCTCGACGTTGGGCAGGTCGCCGGCGTGCGGGCCGGCGGGGTTGTTGAGGCCGTGCTTGCGGCCGGCCGGGTTCCAGTGCGGGCCCGCGCTGGCGAAGTCGGGCGGGTCGCAGCGGCCGACGGAGTGGACGTGGATGCCGTGGATGCCGTGCGGCAGGCCCGACGCGGTGACGCGGAAGCTGACTCCGCCGGGCGTCTGCCAGGCGCGCACGGTGCCGATCGACTGGCCGGCCGAATTGACCAGCGCCATCGCCGCCCCGCCCTGCGGCTCGTCGGTGACGCAGCCGGTCAGCGGCGCGGCGGCCGCCGCGGCGAAAGCGAGGCTCACGAAGATCGTCGGACGCATACGGGACAAACGGACTGGCAATTCACCTGTTCCCCGGCGCAGGCCGGGTCCAGGGCGCCGTGAAACGGCACTCACGCGCCGTCCTGGGCCCCGGCCTCCGCCGGGGAACGGTCAGCCTCGACCTTCACCAGCATCGTGCCCTCGCTGACCTGCTGCCCGGCCGCGGCGGACAGCTCGGCGACAATGCCATCGAACGGCGCGGTCAGCGCATGCTCCATCTTCATCGCCTCCAGCGTGAGCAAGCGTTGCCCCTTGGCAACCTTTTCGCCCTCGAAACTTCGACCGCCGTCACCCGCCCCGGCATCGGCGCCTCGATCTCGCCGTCGTGGACGCCGTGCGTCGTGCCGGTCCCGCGCGACGCCAGCTCGAACGCGTAAGCCTGGCCTTCGTAGAAGGCGACAACCCGTTCCTCATCGCGGAAACCGGATACCGCCGCCATCGGCTGCTCGTCGTCCAGATCGACGGTGCGAAACACCCCCGAACGCCCGAGCGCAACCGAGTGGCGAGCCATTGCATTCAGGCGAAAGCCTGCGAGGTCGGCCACCCGCTCTTCATCTTCCGGGATTGCCGTCGCAACAGACGCGGCGCCGCGCCAGATCGCGTCATCCGGCTCGGGCTCGGGTACGAGCTCATCGATGTTGCGCTCGATGAAGCCGGTGTCGATCTTGCCTGTCCCGAAATCGGGATGGAGCACGGCATTGAACAGGAAACCGGCATTGGTACGGACCGGCCAGACTTCCGCCTCGTCGAGGATCGACGCCAGGGCGCCGATCGCTTCCCCGCGGTCGTCGCCACTGGCGATCAG
>CAVXYS010000023.1:0-8027 GCA_963765945.1 uncultured Alphaproteobacteria bacterium | reverse complement strand
TTTGCGGCGCGAACCACTAAGCGGTGGCTGGCGCTACTTGCGAAGGAGCGCCCTGAAGCGGACCAATGACAATGCGGGCCCGGGATCGGTGTGCGTAGACTTGGTCAGGTCCGCATGACCGACGATTGCCTCGATCGACGGATATTTGGTGATCAGCGCAGCTCGATCCTCTCGGCGGCGGCCAGCTGGGCGTCGGCTAAATCTCCCGATCCGTGCACTCGTCCTTTCACGTCGGGCTGAAGTGGCGAAGACTGCCTCGTCGGGAAATTTCGCCTCGGCGCAAGTCCATGCCCCCGGGGCTCCCTCGATTTCACCGTAATTCGAGAATTCGATGGCAATGCTTTGGTGGTTGATATCCGTGATGCCGTTCCAGCCCGTGTCATTGCTGACATGATACGCAGTGACGTCGAAGGGCACGAGTTGGTGACCGTTCCATCGAGGTCGATGATGACATGGGTGCTTCCTCCTCCGCGTTTGCTGTCATGACCGCACGCCTCCGCCGTCCGCGCCGTAAGTGCTGTGGAATACTATAAGCTTCGGCGGCCCCAGCCGATCCCCGTTATAGGTTGCGTCGGCGACCGCCACGGTCTTGCCTGCCGAATCGACCAGCACGTCATTCGCCACGCAATAGCCCTGGTTCCGGCGCGACAGGATCGGCCGGGACATATCGCGCTGGCGCGATTGGTCACCTTCAGCGCCGATTGTCGCGCGGCGACAAAAACCGGCGCCGACGCCGGTAAGGCCTTGCGGGCCACCGAAGGAGGGGTTTGTCCAACCGACGGCAGCGACGGCAGCCGTTCCGGATTGAGCCGGTTCACGGCGATATAGTGCCGAATCTGGTTCGCCCGCTGCTTGTCGGTCACCAGACCGGTATTGACGAGGAACTCGAGGTTGGCCGCGGCCTTGTCGACGTCACCGCCGGTTTTGATTGCCTCGACCATCAGATTTTGCTCTGGCCTTGATCTTCTCGATATCGGCGCCGGCCTTCCCTTGCTCCCTTCACTCTAGCTGTGCGCTGCCGTTGAGTTGCGAGACCACAGCGTTGCCAGCACCGGCCATGGCTGCGGAACCACGGCGATCGTCAGGGGACTGCGCCATGGGGAAGGCCGGTCCGCTTCGCGGAAGGCCATTTCCTGCTCGCGCAGCTTGCGTTCCGCCTCCCACTTTTCACGCTCGAAAGCGAGGCGAGCATCCTCGGCGTTGACCGCTCTGCGTTCGACGTCTGACGACGTTGGAATAGTACGTGACGCCATGGCGCTTCCCCCCAGCGCACAGACCGAGCGGCGATGATCATAACAGGGATTTGGCGGCGGCAAAGTCCAATGCCCCGCGCAAAAAAGGGGAGCCGAACGGGTGCGGCTCCCCTTCCCGAGCGCAAGGCTCGTGCGGCTTACCAGATGCGGACGCGCTTGCTCCGGCGGAATGTAGAATTTCGAACTCCGGCCCGATCTTGAACGCGTCGTACCAGGCGTCGAGGTTGCGCAGCGGGCCGATCACCCGGAACCGCCGCGGGCTGTGCGGGTCCGACTGCGACCTGCGTCTTGATCGCATCCGGCCGCTGCTTGCCGCGCCACGCCTGGGCGAAGGCGAGGAAGAAGCGCTGGTCGCCGGTCAGGCCGTCGATCACCGGCGGCTGGCTTGCCGTCCAGCGACATCTTGTAGGCGTCGTAGGCGACCTCCAGGCCCGACATGTCGCCGATATTCTCGCCCATCGTCAGCTTCGCCGTTGATGAACACGCCCGGCGCCGCCTCGTAGGACGAATATTGCTTGCCGAGCGCGTCGGTCAGCGCCTTGAAGCGCTTGGCGTCGTCCGCGGTCCACCAGTCGCGCACCGCGCCGGTCTCGTCGATCTTGCGGCCCTGGTCGTCGAACCCGTGCATGATCTCGTGGCCGATGACCGCGCCGGCGGCGCCGTAATTGACCGCCGCGTCGGCCTTCGGGTCGAAGAACGGCGGCTGCAGGATCCCGGCCGGGAACACGATCTTGTTCTCGAGCCCGCCGTTATAGGCGTTGACCGTCGCCGGGCTCATCGCCCACTTCTTGCGGTCGACCGGCTTGTTGAGGTCCTCGAGCTGCATAATCCCACTCGAAAGCGTTGCTGCGCTTGACGTTGCCGTAGAGGTCGTCCGGCTTCATCACCAGCTTGGAATAGTCGCGGAACTTGTCCGGATAGCCGACCATCACGTCCATCTTGGCGAGCTTGGTCAGCGCCGCTTGCTTGGTCGCCGCGCCCATCCAGCTGTTGCCCTCGATGCGCTGCCGCGGCCGCCTTCTTGAGGTTGCCGACCAGCTCTTCCATCTGCGTCTTCGACTGAGGCCGGGAAGTAGCGGTCGACATAGGTCTTGCCGAGCAGCTCGCCGAGGCGGCCGTCGACCTGGTCGATGCCGCGGCGCCAGCGCGGCCGCAGCTCCTTCGCGCCGCTCAGAGTCTTGGTGAACTCGAACTTGCTGTCGACGAAGCGCTTGGACAGGATAATTGGAGGCCTGGTCGGCGACCTTGAACCGCTGCCAGGTCTTCAGCGTCTCGAGCGGAGTCGCGTCGTAGAGCTCGGCGATCGCCTTGATCGCACGTGTTGTCGGCGACGATCATATTTCGGCGACGTGGCGTGGATCCGGCTGATATAGTCGTTCCAGTCGAGCTGCGGGGCATAGGCCTGGAGCTGCGCCAGGGTCATCGGATTGTTGATCTTGTCGATGTCGCGCAGGTCGGCGACCGGCCACGACACCTTGGCGATCTCGGTCTCGAACGCGAGGATCGAGTCCGCCGCTGCCGCAGCGTTCGGCAGTCCCGGTCAGCTCGAGCGTGCGCTGGACGTAGGCCCGGTAGGCGTCGCGCTGCGGCTTGTACTTGGCGACCAGGTAATAATCGCGGTCGGGCAGCCCCATCCCGCCGCTGCCGACGAACGCGATGGTGATCGCCGGATTGGCCGGATCGGGGATCGTGCCGAGACCGAACAGCGCCGCCCCGAAATCGGCGTGGGTGTCGGCCATGAACCGGGCGAACTCGGCCTTGGACTTGATCGCGTCGACCCGGTCGAGGTCGGCCTTGAGCGGCGCCGCGTCGAGCTGCTCGACCCGCGCCTCGTCCATGTAGCTGGCGTAGAAAGCGCCGAGCTGGCTGTCCTTGGGCGCGCCCATGACGATCGCCCGGAGCTGCTCCTGGTTGCGGTCGGCGAGCTCGGAGCCGACGCCGTTCTGCGACTTGTCGGCGGGGATCTCGTGGGTGTCCATCCACTTGCCGTTGGCATAGCGCTGGAAGTCGTCGCCCGGCTTGACCGAGGTGTCGCGGGTCGAAGTGTCGACGCCCCACGTGCCGAAACGGACGACCTGCGGCTCGGACGGCGTGTTCGTGCCGGCCTGCTGCTGGGCCGAAGCCGGAATCGCCTGAAGCGCGGTGCAGGCGAGAAGGACGGCGGCGAGACGCGCCGCGCGGCGAGACGAACGAAGAATCATGATGACCCCCAAGCGATTGATTTGCCGACGCTACTTCGCCGCCGCCGGCAAATCCAGCCACCCCGCATCGACCAACGTCCTCCTGGTATCGACGGGTTGCGGGGGGAGACGCCGCACCCATATTGGCGAAGCGGCGTTGACCGGCCGCAGCCCCTCACGCTAGACTAGAACAGAAGCGGAACGAACAGGCCCGATGCTGACTCACATTCCGAAGCAGAGCGGAAGCGAATGCTGACCCACATCAGCGTTCGCGGGGCGCGCGAGCACAACCTCAAGGGGATCGACGTCGATATCCCGCGCGAGAGCCTGACGGTGATCACCGGCCTGTCGGGATCGGGCAAATCCTCGCTCGCCTTCGACACCATCTATGCCGAGGGGCAGCGCCGCTACGTCGAGAGTCCTTGAGCGCCTACGCCCGCCAGTTCCTCGAGATGATGCAGAAGCCCGACGTCGAGCATATCGACGGCCTCTCGCCGGCCATCTCGATCGAGCAGAAGACGACCAGCCGCAACCCGCGCTCGACCGTCGCCACCGTCACCGAAATCTACGACTACATGCGCCTGCTGTGGGCCCGCGTCGGCGTGCCCTACTCGCCCGCCACCGGCCTGCCGATCGAGGCGCAGCAGGTCAGCCAGATGGTCGACCGGGTGATGGCCCTGCCCGAGGGCAGCCGCCATTACCTGCTCGCGCCGGTCGTCCGCGGCCGCAAGGGCGAGTACCGGAAGGAGCTCGCCGAGTGGCAGAAGGCCGGCTTCCAGCGGGTCCGCATCGACGGCGTCCATTATGCGATCGAGGACGCGCCGGCGCTCGACAAGAAGTACAAGCACGACATCGAGGTGGTGGTCGACCGCATCGTCGTCCGCGCCAGGCATCGAGCCGCGCCTCGCCGACAGCTTCGAGCAGGCGCTCAAGCTCGCCGACGGCCTCGCCTATCTCGACCCCGCCGACAGCCCCTCCCCCGCCTCCGGCGGTCACCCGCCGGACAAGCTCGGGGAGGAGCTCGGTGGCGACAATCCTCCGACAGCTCGCTGGGCACCCTGACCACGCGCAGCGTGGTGGAGGGGCCGAGGGCTTCAAGCTCGACTACGCCCCGCCCGGCCGGATCCTCTTTTCCGAGAAATTCGCCTGCCCCGTCTCCGGCTTCACCATCGCCGAGATCGAGCCGCGGCTGTTCAGCTTCAACGCGCCGCAGGGCGCCTGCCCGGCGTGCGACGGCCTCGGCGAGAAATTGGTGTTCGACGAGGAGCTCGTCGTCCCCAACGAGAGCCTCAGCCTCAAGCGCGGCGCGGTCGCCCCCTGGGCGAGGTCGCAGCCGCCCTCGCCTTACTACATGCAGGTGCTGGCGAGCCTCGGCCGCGCCTACGACTTCGACCTCGACACGCCGTGGGCCAGGCTGCCCGACGAGGCGCAGCGCGTGATCCTCCACGGCACCGACGGCCGCGCCGTCACCCTGCGCTTCATCGACGGCAAGCGCAGCTACGAGGTCAGGAAAGCGTTCGAGGGCGTGATCGGCAACCTCAACCGCCGCATGGCGCAGACCGAGTCCGCGTGGATGCGCGAGGAGCTGTCGCGCTACCAGGCGAGCCGCCCGTGCGAAGTGTGCCACGGCGCGCGCCTCAAGCCCGAGGCGCTGGCGGTGAAGATCGCCGGCGAGGACATTTCGCTCTCCTCGCCGCCGCAGCGTCGCCGACGCGCTCGGCCTGGTTCGGCTGCGCTCCACGCGAAGCTGACTGCGACAGCAGAACGAGATCGCCGGGCGTCGATCCTCAAGGAGATCAACGAGCGCCTCGGCTTCCTCCACAATGTCGGGCTCGACTACCTCCACCTCGACCGCACCAGCGGCACCCTGTCGGGCGGCGAGAGCCAGCGCATCCGCCTCGCCAGCCAGATCGGCAGCGGCCTGTCGGGCGTGCTCTACGTGCTCGACGAGCCGTCGATCGGCCTCCACCAGAAGGACAACGACCGCCTGCTCGAGACGCTCAAGCGCCTGCGCGGCCTCGGCAACACCGTGCTGGTGGTCGAGCATGACGAGGAAGCGATCCGCACCGCCGACCATGTGATCGACATGGGCCCCGGCGCCGGGGTCCATGGCGGCGAGGTGGTGTGCGAGGGCACGCTCGACGACCTCCTCGCCTGCAAGGGCAGCCTCACCGCCGACTACCTCTCCGGCCGCCGCGAGATCCCGATGCGCGCGACCCGCCGCAAGGGCAGCGGCAAGTACGTCACCGTCACCGGCGCCCGCGCCAACAATTTGCAGGACATCACCGCCGCTTTCCCGCTCGCCACCTTCACCTGCGTCACCGGCGTCTCGGGCAGCGGCAAGTCGAGCCTGGTCGTCGACACGCTCTACCCCGCCGCCGCCCGCGCCTTGAACGCCGCGCGGATCGTCGCCGGCCCGCACGACAAGGTCACGCGGGCTCGAGCAGCTCGACAAGGTGATCGACATCGACCAGTCGCCGATCGGCCGCACGCCCGCGCTGCAACCCCGCGACCTACACCGGCGCCTTCACCCAGATCCGCGACTGGTTCGCCGGCCTGCCCGAGAGCAAGGCGCGCGGCTACAAGCCCGGCCGCTTCAGCTTCAACGTCAAGGGCGGGCGGTGCGAGGCGTGCCAGGGCGACGGCCTGATCAAGATCGAGATGCACTTCCTGCCCGACGTCTACGTCACCTGCGACGTGTGCCACGGCGCCCGCTACAACCGCGAGACGCTCGAGGTGAAGTTCAAGGGCCGCTCGATCGCCGACGTGCTCGACATGAACGTCGAGGAAGCGGCCGAGCTGTTCAAGGCGGTCCCCGCGATCCGCGACAAGATGCGCATGCTGCAGGAGGTCGGCCTCGGCTACATCAAGGTCGGCCAGAGCGCGACCACGCTCAGCGGCGGCGAGGCCCAGCGCGTGAAGCTGTCCAAGGAGCTGTCGCGCCGAGCCACCGGCAAGACGCTGTACATCCTCGACGAGCCGACCACCGGCCTCCACTTCGAGGACGTCCGCAAACTGCTCGAAGTGCTCCACGCGCTTGGTCGAGCAGGGCAACACCGTGGTCGTGATCGAGCACAACCTCGACGTCATCAAGACCGCCGACTGGGTGATCGACCTGGGGCCGGGCGGCGGGGTCAACGGCGGGCGGATCATCGCCGAGGGCGTGCCGGAGACGGTGGCGGCGGAGCCGAAGTCGGCGACGGGGCAGTATCTGCGGCCGATCCTGGAGCGGGCGAGCGTGAAGCCGAAGGTGGTCGAGACGAAGCCGGTGCGGCCGAAGCGGTCACGGAAGGTGACGGTGGACGAGGACGAACCGGACTTGATTGCGGCGAAGTAGGCAAGATGGACGTCAGCACAAGTGCTTTACAAGATTGCAGATTAACTGCACGAGCCGATTGCTCGGTCGTCCAGTTTGGGGGGTTGCGTGTCGGACAATTCCGAGAAGGCACTTAGAACCTACGCATATTTGACAGCATCGCTGCGCACTGACGCATCGGTCGCCGATATTTACGACTGCTTGCTACCATTCCTAACGGACTTAATCGCCAACCGGCCAGACGAAGCCGTTTCAATCGATAAAATTGCAGACGATTTAAAATCCATTGGAATCGAAATTCCGATGTATGCCCTGCAGCAAATCCTGCCCCGACTGGCAAACCGGGGCGTGATCGAATGGAATGCCGTCGCACACAGCTATATTCCAGTCGCTGGGATAAGTGCCAAGAAAACCCAATTCGCAGAGCTACCCGAATGATTCGCACAGATTGAACCTTTGCTCGCTATCTATGCCAATAAACTTGGTGTGGACGAGCCGCCGGCCGCAGAGAATTGGTCAGACGCTCTGATATCTTTTTTGAAGAACACCTATAAGGGCAAGAACATCAAGGCATTCAAATTCGAAGACACCATTCTTGCAAATGCCCTGAGAGGCAGGAGTTCATTGTAGCATCATTTCTTTCAAAACTGGCTGCGGACGATCCGACGCAGTTCGAACATGTGGTTAGAATTTATACAGGTGTTCAAATAGAAGACTTCATAAGTAATATTCAAACATTGCAGAGATCAGTAAATTTCAAGAATCTTACTGTATTCTATGACACAGCTATCCTACTGCGCATGCTGGGGACTTCCGGCAGTCTCCATCGTGATGCCACTCTCGAGATGCATCATTCGCTCCAAGCTCTCGGAGCGAAGACGTATTTCTTGGGAAGCACGTCAACCGAGGTGGAAAACATACTTAGTACCGTGGCCGGGGCCTATGAAAGAGGTTTGGAGATATACCACGAAACTGCTGATGCCCTCTTGAATGGTGAGATATCGATAGGAGAAATTCGCGACTTCGCTGCCACCTATGAGGCTAGACTAGCGACGCTGAATATATTTCCGTTCGAGTATAACTTTCAGGCAAAGAAGAACGAGAATTACTTTCAAATTGACGAAGAGGCGTTTGCGCAAGCTCTGCAATCAGGCGCGCTTATAGCGGAACGAAGTTACAGCGCTCACAACGCGAATAACGATGCTCATGCTGTCGCAATAGTGCTAAGAATGCGCCGTGGCCATCCCGAAAGGGATATTGGACGATCTAGGGTGATCT
>CAVXYS010000022.1:0-16475 GCA_963765945.1 uncultured Alphaproteobacteria bacterium | reverse complement strand
TTGGCGTAGCCATGACGGCGGCGATCAGGGGGAGCGCAGGATGCCCGGGGGAGATCCGAGAACCGCTTCGAACCTTGCGCTAGCTTTCGGCGCTAGCTACCTGCCCCCGGCGCGCTCATAGGAGTGTAGCTCAGTTGGTAGAGCATCGGTCTCCAAAACCGAGGGTCGTGGGTTCGAGTCCCTCCACTCCTGCGCGCGCGGCCATGCCGGAGGCAGGGCGAGAAGCGCGCACGCGAAGCGCCGCGTGCCTTGAAGACTCGCGCCCACCTCGCTAAGTGACCCGCAGCCCCGCCGGCCCGCACAGGTCCGCGGGGCGCTTTTCTATCCGCAACGCGAACGAGCAAAGCAGGAACATGGCCAAAGTCTCCCCCGGCGAATTCGTCCGGCAGGTCCGCCTCGAGGCGATCAGCCGGGTCCACTGGCCGACCATGCAAGGAAACCTGGGTGACCGCGGTCATGGTGATGATCATGACCAGCCTGCTCGCGGTGTTCTTCTTCGGCGTCGACGCTTTCTTCTCGACGCTGGTCAAATGGCTGCTCGGCCTGCTGGCCAGGTGATCCGCTTCCTCCCTCTCCCGCTCGCGGGGGAGGGCCGGGGAGGGGGAATGGTTTGAACGCATAGGCAAACAGGTAATAACGACATGTCCCGCTGGTACATCATCCACGCTTATTCCGGGTTCGAGAACAAGGTCCGCGACGCGATCATGAGCGAGGCGACGCGCATGGGCCTGACCCCGTTCGTCGAGCAGATCGAGGTCCCGACCGAGACCGTGACCGAGATCAAGCGCGGCAAGCGCGTCGAAGCCGAGCGCAAGTTCATGCCCGGCTACGTGCTCGCCAAGCTCGACATGAACGACGAGGTCTATCACCTGGTCAAGAACACCCCCAAGGTGACCGGCTTTTTGGGCCCCAACGGCAAGCCCCAGCCGATCCCCGACGCCCAGGCCGCGCGCATGCTCTCGACCAAGGAGGAGCAGGCCGCGCTCGCGCCCAAGCAGAAGATCAGCGTCGATTATGAGATCGGCGATGCGGTGAAGGTGCTCGACGGCCCGTTCGCCAGCTTCAACGGCGTCGTCGAGGAGCTCGACTTCGACCGCGGCCGGGTCAAGGTCAGCGTCTCGATCTTCGGCCGCGCGACCCCGGTCGAACTCGAGTTCGAGCAGGTCGAGCGAGTAAAGTAAGCCGCCGCGCTCGTCGCTCCGGCTATTTCCAACATCGCCCCCCTCACCCTCCGCGGACATTCCATCGATCCGGACGGATCGACGGAGTAGGTCCGCTCCGCCCGCTCAAGCTTCGCTTGAGTCGCCCTCTCCCGCGAGGGGAGAGGGACTGGCTATTTGACGACCGGCAGGCCGAGCCACGTGCCCTGGGGGCCGGTGAACACGCGCTGGGTCGCGGCGCGATAGTCGCCGGCCTGGGCGAAGAAGATGTTGGGGACGAAGGTCTGCGGGTTGCGGTCGTACAAGGGGAACCAGCTCGACTGGACCTGGACCATCAGCCGGTGGCCCGGCTGGACGGTGTAGTTCGTGGCCGGCAGCGCGAATTCGTAGGTCAGCGCGGCGTTGGGGGTGAGCGGCCGCGGCGTCGCCGGGTCGGTGCGGTAGCGGCCGCGGATCACGTCCATCGCGATCGCCAGCTGGTAGCCGCCGAGCGCCGGCTGGTCGGGCATCTGGTCGGGATAGACGTCGATCAATTTGACGACCCAGTCGCTGTCGGTGCCGGAGGTGCTCGCGACGAGGTGGACGAGCGGGGTGCCGGCGAGCCTCAGCGGCTGGGTCAGCGGCTCGGAGGTGTAGGCGAGGACGTCGGGGCGGCCGTCGGCGAAGCGCTGGTCGTCGACCAGCCAGGTGCGCCAGGTCGAGCCCTGCGCCCAGGGCGAGAGGTTGGGGCGGGCGCGGTAGGTGACCGGCTTGGCCGGGTCGGAGACGTAGGAATCGAATGCTTTGGCGGCCGGCGCGGTGAAGCTCAGGCGCTCGCTCGGCGCGAGGTAGAGCGGGGTGAGGTTGGCCGGGCAGCCCGCCGCGCAGGCGCTCGGCCAGTCGGCGAGGCGCTGCCACTGGTTGGCGCCGGCCGCGAAGGCGGTGACCCTGGCGATGTTCGCCGGCGGCCCGTCCTTGAGATACTGGTCGAGGAACGGGAGCATGACGTGGGTCCGGAACCATTTGCCGGTGTCGCCGCCGAACTCGAGCGGGCCGAGGCTGGCGGCCGAGCTGTTGGCCTGGCCGTGGTGCCACGGGCCGAGCACGAGATGGGCGTTGGGGCTGGCCTTGACCGCGTTGAACGCCGCCGGCGCGCCGTAGATGTCCTCCTGGTCCCACAGGCTGTCGACCAGCAGGGTCGGGACCGCGAGCGGCGCCCGGGCGAGGATCTTGTCGACCGCCTGGCCCTGCCAGAATTCGTCATAGGCCGGATGCTGGACCAGCCGGTTCCAGAACGGCAATTGCTCCATCCCCATGGCGCGGCCGTAGGCGCCGGCCGAGCCGTGACGTAGGTAGGTCAGATAATCGTCGTAGCCGCCGGTGAACCAGTCCTCGTCCGACTTCTTCGACGCGGTCTGGCCGTAGACGTAGCTGATCATCTCCTGGCGGAAGGCGCCGTTGTGGAACCAGTCGTCGCCCTTCCACACGTCGACCATCGGGTTGATCGGGACGCTCGCCTTGAGCGCCGGGTGCGGGTTGACCAGGCTCATCAGCGCGGTGAAGCCGTTGTAGCTGGTGCCGATGGTGCCGACGCGGCCGTTGGACTCGGGGACGTGCCTGACCAGCCAGTCGATCGTGTCCTAAGCGTCGGTCGAATGGTCGACCTGCGTCGGGTTCAAGGGCCCGCGCAGCGGCCGGTTCATCACATAGTCGCCCTCGGACTTATATTTGCCGCGGACGTCCTCGACCGCGACGATATAGCCGGCGCGGACCAGCTCGGCTTCGAGCGGCGACAAGATGTTCTCGGGCCACGGGCCGAGCTGGCCGCCGCGGGACGTCGCTTTCTCGGCCGAATAAGGGGTGCGGTCGAGCATGATCGGATAGCGCTCGGGCCCGGCCGGCGAGGGCAGGTTGCCCGGGTCGCGGGGGATGATCAGCACCGCATAGAGCTTCACCCCGTCGCGCATCGGAATCATCGCCTCGCGCCGGATGTACTGGAACCCGCCGCGCGGCGGGCGGAACGCCGGCGGGATGTCGCCCGCCTTGGGGAAGGGCAGCGCCGGCTGGAAGTTGGGCGGGATGTCGCCGCCGGGCTGGACCGCCGGTTGGACGTCGGTCGCGGCGGTGAGGGGGGCGGTCAGGCCGATGAGCGCGGCGATAAGGAACGCGAACTTTCTCAGGCGCATATGACTCTCCCGGAGCGGCGCCTTGGCATGGGCCGGATAATTCGTAAACGGGTCGGGCCATGCTTCTAACAATTACGAACACCCAACAACCGGCGACCGATCTCGGATTCCTCCTGATGAAGAATCCGGCCACCGTGCATTCAGTCAGCCTGCCGTTCGGCCAGGCGACGCTGTTCTATCCGGTTGCGGGCGATGAGCGGTGCACGGCGGCGATGACGCTCGAGATCGATCCGGTCGAGATGGTGCGGGGCAAGGGCAAGATCGAAGACCAATATGTGAGCGACCGCCCCTATGCAGTCTCTTCGCTGTTCGCGGTGGCGATGGGGCGGCTGCTTGGGACAGCGATGGGCGGCCGGTCCAAGCACCGTCAGGAACTTGCCGATCGCGCGATCCCGCTCGAGGCGACGGTCACGCCGCTGCCCGCGCGCGGCGGCCCCGACCTGCTCGCGCGAATGTTCGAGCCGCTCGGCTATGCGGTCGACACGACGCCGATCGTGCTCGATCCGAGGCATCCCGAATGGGGAGACAGCCCCTACGTCACGCTTACCCTCCGCGGCGAGGTCCGGCTCGCGGCGCTGCTCACGCACCTCAACGTACTGATCCCGGTGCTCGACAATCAGAAGCATTACTACATTGGCAAGGACGAGGTGGAGAAGCTGCTGCGCAAGGGCGAGGGCTGGCTCGAGACCTATCCTGAGCGCGAGCTGATCGTGCGGCGCTATCTCGGAGGGTTCAAATCCCTGGTGCGCGAGGCGACCGCGCAACTCGACGAGCGGGTCGAGGCCGAGGAACCTGAGGAGCATGCGGCACGAGATGCCCAGGAAGAAGCGCTGGAAAAGCCGATCCGACTAAACGACCAGCGGATGACCTATGTGGCCAACTGGGTGCGTGAGCTGGGCCCAACCACCGTGCTTGATCTCGGCTGCGGCGAGGGACGACTATTGCGCGAGCTACTGAAGGTTCAGGGCCTGCAAAAAATTACTGGGGTCGAGGTTGCTCCCCGCGTGCTTGCCGGCGCGTCCGACCGCCTCAAGCTGGACTTCATGCCCGACATCAAACGGAGGCGTATCGAACTCCTCCAGGGCTCATTGGTTTATCGCGACGACCGGCTCATGGGTTACGACGCTGCCGTAGTCGTCGAGGTCATCGAGCACATGGATGCCGAGCGGCTCCCTGCGTTCGAGCAGGCACTGTTCGGCCGAGCCAGGCCGAGGGCGGCGATGATCACGACACCAAACCGCGAGTTCAACGCTCTGTTCGAGGGCATGAAACCTGGCGCCATGCGTCACCCCGACCATCGGTTCGAGTGGACTCGCGCAGAGTTCCGGCATTGGGCAGAGAGCGTCGCGTTGGCGCATGGCTATTCTGTCCGGTTCGATGGCATTGGCATCGAGGACTCGACGCACGGCCATCCGACGCAGGTCGCCATCTTCAGCCGCAGCGATGAAGTGAAGGCGGCGGCATGAAGATCGAGATACCGGAATTCTGCGCTGGTTCTGCTGGTCGGCGCTTCGGGCACCGGCAAGTCGAACTTCGCGGCGAAGCATTTCCTGCCGACCGAGGTGCTGTCCTCCGATCGCATGCGCGGCTGGGTGGCCGATGACGAAACGGATCAGGGCGCGACGACCGATGCATTTGATGTGCTTCACTACGTCCTCGAGAAGCGCCTGAAGGCTCGGCGCCTGACGGTGATCGACGCTACCAATGTGCAGCCGGAAGCGCGCAAGCCGCTCATCGCTCTAGCGCGCAAGTGGCATACGCTGGTGGTCGCCATCACCTTCGAGCTTCCCGAGGCGCTTGCGGTTGCGCGCAATGCCGAGCGGCCGGATCGACAGTTTGGCGCGGGTCCGGTTCGCCGGCACATGCAAAGCCTCCGCCGATCGGTGGGCGGAATGAATCGCGAAGGCATCCGTTATGTCCATCGCCTGCGTTCAGTCGAAGAAGTGGACGCTGTTGAGATCGGTCGCACGAAACTGTGGAACGACCGCCGGGAAGACTGCGGACCGTTCGACATAATCGGCGATGTCCATGGTTGTGCCGATGAGCTCGAAACTCTGTTGGCCGAGCTCGGCTACAGCGTCGAGTGGAACGGCGAGGAAGTGAAGGTCACGCCGCCTGAAGGTCGGCGCGCCCTGTTCGTCGGTGATTTGGTGGACCGTGGGCCCCGATCGCCCGATGTGCTGCGGATCGCCAAGCACATGGTCGAAAGCGGCACGGCGCTGGCGGTGGTCGGCAACCACGACGACAAGCTCAAGCGGCACCTTGCTGGGCGGCAGGTCAAGGTCAGCCACGGCCTGGCCGAGACCATTGAGCAGTTCGCCAGCGAGCCGCCTGCGTTCGCCGCGGAAATGCGCGAATGGCTGGACGGCCTCATCAGCCATTATGTCCTCGACGGCGGCAAGCTCGTGGTCGCTCACGCCGGCCTCAAGGAGGAGATGCAAGGCAGGGCGTCGGGAGCCGTGCGGACCTTCTGCATGTATGGCGAGACGACTGGGGAGATCGACGAGTTCGGTCTGCCCGTTCGTTGGGACTGGGCTTCCGAGTATCGCGGCAAGGCCAAGGTGATCTATGGCCACACGCCCGTCCTGGAAGCGAACTGGATCAACGGCACGATCTGCATCGACACCGGATGCGTGTTCGGTGGGAAACTGACGGCCCTCAAATATCCAGAGCTCGACCTGGTCTCCGTCCCGGCTGCGAAGACCTACTATGAGCCGATCCGGCCCCTTCACTCCCCGGCTGCGGACAGCGGGGAGCGGGACCTGCATCAGCTCAACATCTCCGATGTGCTGGGCAAGCAGACGATCGAGACGCGCCTCTACGGTTTCATCACGGTCAAAGAGGACAATGCGGCTGCGGCGCTCGAAGTCATGAGCCGATACGCCGTCGATCCGCGTTGGCTGATCTACCTGCCGCCGACGATGTCGCCCGCCGAAACGAGTGCCCTGGACGGCTGGTTGGAGCGCCCCGAAGAGGCGTTCGACTACTATGGCTCAAAGGGCGTGCGGACCTTGGTGGCCCAAGAAAAGCACATGGGCTCGCGTGGACTTGTCCTGCTGGCACGCACCCAGGAAACAGCGGCCCAACGGTTCGGGGTGCACGACGGCTCACGCGGTGTAATCGTCACGCGCACCGGCCGTCGTTTCTTCAAGGACGCGGCGCTGGAGGCAGCCGCGCTTCATCGGGCCGACCATGCGATGGAGGCGGCAGGACTTGGTCCGAGCTCGATACCGACTGGGTGCTTTGGGATGCCGGAGATCCTGCCGTGGAGCATGAAGGCCGGAGCGCTGGTGCGCGGGCAATATGCCGCGGTCGGCGCGGCTGCCACGGCCGGGCTCGCGGCGCTCGACGACGCCGTCAGAAGGGCGCAGGCGCGCGGCATCCCCCTTCCCGAGCTGTGCGCTGCGACTGCGGTGAGGCTGGAGGACGCGCGGCGTTATCGCGACGCCTACAACCGCTATGTTGCGCCCTTCGAATCAAGTCGACGATCTGATCATCGCGCCCTTCCACCTGCTGGCGAGCGAAGGCGCGGTCCACGCTGACAATGACCATCTGTGGCATATCGGCGCCGCGCACCGGCTCGCGGCTTCCGACCCGAAATTGTTCCGGGCGACCGAGTTCCGGAGGATCGAGCTCGACGATCCGGCACAGGTCGCCGAGGCGATCGGCTGGTGGGAAACGATGACCGAAACCGGTGGCGAAGGGATGGTGGTGAAGCCACTCGAGTTTATCGGCCGCGGCCAGCGCGGGTTGCTCCAGCCGGCGGTCAAATGCCGCGGCCGCGAGTACCTTAGGATCATTTACGGCCCTGACTATGAGCGACCGGAGAATCTGTCCCGACTCAAAAAGCGCGGCTTAGGCCACAAACGGTCGATGGCGTTGCGCGAATTCGCGTTGGGCCTGGAAGCGCTGCACCGCTTCGTCGAGCACGCCCCGCTGACCCGGGTTCACCAGTGCGTGTTCGGAGTGTTGGCGATGGAGAGCGAGCCGGTCGACCCGAGGCTGTAGGCACTCGTCGCTTATTGCAAATCCGTACTGTCTGGTCGCCGCTTAGTCTTTCGGCGCGGTCGGGTCGATCTGGCGTTCGTCGAAGACGCACAGATCGCCGTGTTCGTAGCGTAACGGGACCACCTGTTCCGGCTGCCATGCGACGGGCCATTCGTCATCCCGATAGAAACAGGCGACGCCGGTGCGGCCGTTGAATCCGGCCGTGCGCCGCACCAGCAGCGCACCGTCCTTCTGCCGCTCGACGATCAGCGCCAGCCTGTAAGTGCTGATGTAGGGCGTGTGCAGCGTCAGCCGCGCGTCGAACGCCTGCGGCAGGTCGGCCCCGGCCACGACCCGCGAGTCGTGCCATTCGGCGCGGTAGAGGAAGTCATTGCAGCGCCCGGTCGGCCCGCAGGGCGCAGGCCGGGGATCGTCCTGGCGGGCGGTGGTCGCGATCACCAGCGAGTAGCGCTGCGTTGCGGCCGCCTTGGCGGCACCGCAGCGCGTGTAATCGTAGGAGCCGGCATCGCCTTCACGCAGCAGCAGGGTGCCGGGTGGCGAACCCTCCGGGTCGAGCTCGAGCGCGGTGGCGAGCGTCACCGGCCGGCCATCCTCGCGGGCCGAGATGAGCGCTTCAATTCCCTTCGGGGTCAGGCGCTTGAACGTTTCGATCGTCCCGACACGCCGCGTCACGCCCTTGCTTTCCAGGACGATGCGATCGGCGTGGACCACGAGGGTGCTCGACAGGCCGTCGGGAAACTCGTCGCTCGGCGGCTCGCGCTCCTCCCAGCAGCCGCGCAGCGCCGCCGGGAATTGCGGAGCGGCGGGCTTGGCGGCTGGAGGAGAGGGTTCGGCTGAGCAGGCGGCCCCGGAACCGCCAAGAACTGCAGCGGCAACCAACGCGAACTTGCGGAAAATCATGCGTGGCGCATGACACGCAGCCCAACTTAGAAGCAAGACCAAGCGGCGCGCGCTGGTGTCCGCTTTCCACCCATTGCGGACATTAGCGAACGCTATCTTCCTGCGGTAAGATCTCCTCGGGGGGCTCACCAAATGCCTGAGACTGCTCTTCATATCCCTGCAGTAACGCGCGCGGACCTCCGTCGCGCCGCGTGGGCCAGTTCCATCGGCAGCGCCCTGGAGTACTACGACTTCGCCCTCTACAGTCTGGCCTCGGCGCTGATCTTCGCGCCACTGTTTTTTCCCACCTCTAACCCATCCACGGGGCTTATCCTAGCTTCGGTACTTACTTTGTGGGCTTCGCCGTCCGTCCGCTTGGCGGCGTGCTGTTCGGTCGTCTCGGCGACCGGCTCGGCCGCAAGTTCGTGCTCATGACGACCATCGCTATGATGGGCGCGGCCAGCTTCCTTATCGGCGTTCTCCCTACCTACAATGGCAGCCCTGGTGACTGGTACGGCGGTGGCGTCGGATTGCTCGCGCCAATCCTGCTACTCCTGCTGCGCGTCATGCAGGGGCTGGGGGCGGGCGCTGAATGGCCGGAGCGTCGATCCTAATGACCGAGTACGCGCCACGTCAGCGACGCGGCTACTACGCATCCCTTCCATTCATGGGTGTGCAGGTCGGCACGGTCGCTGCCGCGCTGATCTATTTCCTTACTCGACGGCGCCGGTAAGGAAGCGATCACCGAATTCTGGCTGTGGCGGGTGCCGTTCCTGGCCAGCATCGTCATCATCGGTGTCGCCTTCTACCTGCGCGTGCGGCTCAAGGAGTCCCCGACCTTCCGGAAACTCGAAGCCCACGATCAGATCGCGGAACGACCACTTTACGAGCTGTTGCGTTCCGCCCGCCCCACTCTGTGGCGTGGTATCGGATTCCGGTTGGCCGAGAACGGCTCCTCCTCAATGTACCAGGCTTTGGCCATCGCCTACGTCACCAGCGCGGCGGTAGGAATCTAAAGGTCCCATCGGGGCGCTGTCGTTGGTCTTCGCTGCCGCCCTGGGCTCGATCACCGTACCCGTCGCCGGCCTGGTTTCGGACCGCTTCGGGCGAGTCCGCACCTACCGAGGTTTCGCGATCTTCCAGCTGGTCGCGGCCTTCCCGATCTGGTGGGCGCTCAGCCAGGGCAACGTCGTCGTAACGATTATGGTGATCTCACTCGGCCTTGGCATCGGTACTTGGGGGATGTTCGGCTCGCAAAGCGCGTTCATGAGCGAGCTGTTCGGCGCGCGGCACCGCTATCTTGGGGTGTGTGTAACCCGCGAGGTCTCGGCCGTGCTGTCTGGCGGGATCGCCCCGCTAATCGGAGCCTGGATCATTGCAACGGTAGTTGCCGCCGACGGCGGTCCGGGCGTGCCGGGTGCCGGGCTGAGCGCATGGCTGTGGATCGCCCTCTATCTCATCATTCTCACCCTGATCACCATCGCCGCCACGTTCGTGACGCCGGAGACCGCCCAACGCGACCTCGACGACCCACGCGACGCGCTTGCCGCGGCGCGAGCCTGAAACCGCAACCGCTTTCCTTGGCAGCTTGTGTCCGCTTTCCACCCATTGCGGACACTACTTTCCGGCCGTTCGGGTCGACGGACTTAGCCGTTAGTCCGATAACAACGGTGGGAGATATGACATGGCCCAGCTCACCGCCAAGGCACCGCGCGGCGACCCTTACAGGAACTTCCGGTTCCTGGTTAAATGGGATGGCCGCTATGTTGCAGGAGTGAGCAAGGTCTCAGGCCTCAAGCGCACCACTGAAATGGTCGAACGCCGCGCGGGTGGCGATCCGAGTTCCGCCGGCAAATCGCCGGGCCGAACCAAATATGAGCCGATCACGCTGGAGCGCGGAGTGACCCGCGACGCGGAGTTCCAGCAGTGGGTGAAGGGGTTCATCCGACGCAGCGTGGCCGACGTGACGCCCGAGAACTTGCGCAAGGACCTGACTATCGAGCTCTACGATGGGGCGGGACATGTTGCCGCTGGTTACACGGTGCGTGGCGGCTGGATCTCGAAATTTGTGGGACCGGAGTTCAATGCCGACGGCAATGATGTGGCCATGGAGGAGCTGACGCTCGAACACCAAGGTTGCGAATGCAACCGCAAAGAGGAGAGCGTGACCTAGTCCGAACGTCCGCTTTCCACCCATTGCGGACATCAGGAGGCTGCTCACTTCCTATTTGCGCGGCTTCCGCCGGGGGAAGGGCACCACATTTTCATCGCCCGCGAACAAGCCCGCCAGAGCCGCCGCCATTTCTGCCTGCCCGAACGGCTTGGCCAGGCGGGGCAGGTGAAGCACGTCGTCGGTCGGGCCGGTGTAGCCGGTAATCAGCAGGATCGGGATGTGCGGGTGGGATTTGGCGATCCGCCGGGCGAGCGCGCCGCCATTCATTCCGGGCATCATATAATCAGTGACGACCACGTCGACCGCCAGCCCTTCGGCGATGCGCGCCAAGCCGTCGATCGCGCCGCGCGCTTCCTCGACGTGATGGCCGAGCTCGCGGATCATCTCGGCAGTCGCGGCGCGCACCAATTCCTCATCGTCGATCAGCAGGACGGAAAGCCGGCGCCCGATCGATCGGATCGACTCGGCGGACCGGCTGACGCTCGGCTGGTGCGGCCTGCCCGGCGACGGGCAGATAGAGATCGACGCGCGTGCCTTCGCCCGGCTCGCTGGTCAGCGCGAAGCCGCCGCCGAGCTGCGCCGCCAGGCCATGGACCATCGACAGGCCAAGTCCGGTGCCGCGGCCGAATTCCTTGGTCGAATAAAAGGGCTCGATCGCGCGGGCCGCGTCGTCGGGCGCCATTCCGCAGCCGGCGTCGATCACCGACAGGCGGACGTAGAGGCCGGGGTTCATCTTCGGCTTCGAGCTGCGGCCCGATCGCGACTTCCTCGGCAAGGATGGTCAGCGGTCCACCGTGCCGGCATGGCGTCGCGCGCATTGACCGTGAGGTTGAGGATCGCGAGCTCGAGCTGGTTGGGATCGACCAGAGCGGAGGGCAGGTCGGGGTCGTGCCGAAGCTGCACTTCTACTGTCGGTCCGACCGAGCTCGAGATCAGATCGCGCATCCCTGACAGCAAGGCGCCGATGTCGACCGGCTGGGTGCGCAGCGCCTGGCGGCGGGCGAAGCCGAGCAGACGCTGGAGCAGCGTCTTGGCCCGATCGGCTGCCTGAAGCGCGTTGGACAACAGCCGGGCCGAGCGCTCATCGGCTGGATCGCCGTATTCGCTGCTGCAGCGACGTCGAGCGCGCCGGTGATCGGAGTCAGCAGATTGTTGAAGTCGTGCGCCACGCCGCCGGTCAGCTGGCCGAGCGTCTCGAGCTTCTGGGCTTCGTGCAGCTGGGCCATCGCCGCCTCGCGCTCGGCGGTGCGCTCCTCGACCCGTTGCTCGAGGTCGGCGGCGAGCTGGTTGAGTTCCTCCAGCCTGGCGCGCGCTTCATATTGCCGGCGGCGGCCGCGCAGCGCCGATTGGGCCAGGCTGACGAAAGTGGTCGGATGGAACGGTCGCTCGAGGAAGGTGACGTTGCCGAGCACCTCGAGCTAGCGCGCCGGCCTCGGGGTTGCGCTCCAGCCCGCCGCCGCGCTGGGTCAGCAGCACGAACGGGAAGTCGGACCATTCGGGCTGCGCGTCGAGCCATTCCGACAGAGCATGCAGATCGGCTTCCGGTGATCGCCTCCTCGGTGACCACCGCAAAGCCCGCGCCGGCGCTCAGGCCGTCGACCAGTTGCGCAACGTCCTCAACGACGTCGCCGCGCAGCCCGGCCTCGCCCAGCATGCCGCGGGCCACGGCCCCGTCGCGGCCCTGGGGCGCGAGGATCAGCGCCCGTTCGGAAACTGCGATCGTCATTCGGCGGCGGGCTCGAGCAACTGTCGGGCGCTCTTCGACCAGTTCGGGCACGCCGCGAAGCACGCCCTGGAAGCCCATCAGCGGCTCGCCGAGCGTGATCCCGCGCCCGTCGATGCGATATTCGCGGATCGTGTCCTCGTGCGCGCCGGTCCGCTTCTTGATCACCGACATCGCCCGGCGAACCCGCCCGAGCGCCTCGAAATAGCGGAGCAGGATGACCGTGTCGGCGAGGTAGGTGACGTCGACCGGCGCCTTCATGTCGCCGACCAGGCCGTGCTGGGCGACGGTGAGGAAGGTCGAGGCGCCCTGGCGGTTCAGATATTGCAGCAGCTCGTGCATGTGGAGGATCAGCGCCTGCTCCTCCGGCATCGACGCCTGGTAACCGTTGAGGCTGTCGATCACGACGGTCTGCGCCTGCTGCTCCTCGACGCAGCGCCGGACCCGCGCCGAAAGCTCGCCCGGCGTGAGCTCGGCGGCGTCGATCTGCTCGATCGTCAGATTGCCGCCGTCGACCATCGCCTGGAGGTCGATGCCGAGCCCCTTGGCGCGCTCGAACAGCAGCCCCAGCTCCTCGTCGAAGATGAACATCGCGGCCTTCTCGCCGCGCTTGATCGCGCCGGCGACGAAGGTCAGGGCGAGCAGCGACTTGCCGGTTCCGGCCGGGCCCAGGATCAGCATGCTCGAGCCGCGCTCGACGCCGCCGCCGAGCAGCGCGTTGAGCTCGGCCGATTCGGTCGCCAGCACCTCGCGCTTGAACGTCGTGCCGGTGCTCGGCCGCGACCAGCCGCGGGAACACGCGCACGCCGCCCGTGGCGATGACGAAGTCGTGATAGCCGCCGCGATAGCGCTGGCCGCGATATTTGATGACCCGCAGCCGGCGCCGCTCGGCGCCATATTCGGGCGACAGTTCCTCAAGCCGGATCACGCCGTGCGCGACGCTGTGCATGGTCCGGTCGTTGGCCTCGCTCGACAGATCGTCGAGCATCAGCACGGTCGCTCCGCTGCGCGCGAAATAATGCTTCAGCGCGAGGATCTGGCGCCGATAGCGAAGCGAGGATTGGGCGAGCAGCCGGATCTCCGACAGGCTGTCGAGCACGACGCGCGTCGGCTTGACCTTCTCGAACGCCTCGAAAATGCGCTTGGTCGTTTCGCCGAGCTCCAGGTCGGAGGAATAGAGCAGGCTCTGCTGCTGCTCGTCGTCGAGCAGGCTTTCGGGCGGAACCAGCTCGAAGATGTCGATGCCGTCGAGCGACCAGCCGTGCGACGCCGCGCCCGACCGCAGCTCGTCCTCGGTTTCCGACAAGGTGATGTAGAGCGACCGCTCGCCCGCCGCCGCCCCGGCCATCAGGAACTGGGTGGCGATGGTCGTCTTGCCCGTCCCCGGGCTTCCTTCGAGCAGGAACAACCGCCCGCGGGCCAGCCCGCCGACGGTAATATCGTCAAGGCCGTCAACACCCAAATTGGCTTTGTCTCTCGTCTCAGTCACTCATTGGCTCCCGCAACTTCTGGTTGCGTATCAACGCAGCTTCGCCCCGTAACGATCCGCCGCCAACCGAATTTGCGCCGAGTTGGCAGCGGAGGTCCAATCAGCTTCGCAAAGCCGGCAATGTCCGCTTTCCACCCAAAGCGGACATTCGGCCTGAAGGCGCAACCGCTTGCGCCGAACCCTCGGCCATGCCACGTCGGCCGGGACGGGCCGCCGAGTCTCGCGGATGCCGTCGCGTACAGCTCGGGGGGCTAAGCTGTGCCGAAACATGCGACTGGCGGGCGCCGGGGTGGCGCCCGATGATCTTCAATTCGCTGACCTTCCTGGTGTTCTTCGGAGCGGTGCTGGCGCTGCACAATGCGCCGTTCTTCGGCTGGCACCAGAAGAAGATCAACCTGCTGCTCGCCTCCTATCTGTTCTACGCGGCGTGGAACCCGCCGTTCGTCATCCTGCTGTGGGTCTCGACCGTGGTCGACTGGTGGGCGGCGCAATGGATGGTGCGGGCCAAGCGCGAGCGCACGCGCAAGCGCGTGGATGCTGATCTCCGTGGTCGTGAACCTGGGCATGCTCGGCTACTTCAAATATGGCGGGTTCCTGCTCGACAATTTCGTCGCGCTCGCGGCGCTCGCTGGGCGTCGCCTACCAGCCGCCGAAGTGGGACATCGTGCTGCCGGTCGGGATCAGCTTCTATACCTTCGCGACCCTGTCCTACACGCTCGACGTCTATCTGCGGCGGGCGAAGCCGGCCGAAGCATTTCCTCGATTACGCGCTGTTCGTGACCTTCTTCCCGCACCTTGTCGCGGGCCCGATCATGCGCCCGACCGAGCTGGTGCCGCAGTTCGCCGAGCCGCGCCGCGCGACCGCGCACCAGATGCTATTTCGGCCTGGCGCTGATCATCGCTCGGCCTGTTCCAGAAGGTGGTGCTGGCCGACGGCTTCCTCGCGCCGGTGGTCGAGAAGGTCTACGACGCGCACGAGGGCGTCCCGATGGCGCTCGACGCGTGGGTCGCGACGCTGGCGTTCAGCGGCCAGATCTTCTGCGACTTCGCCGGCTATTCGACGACCGCGATCGGGGTCGCGCATGTGCCTCGGCTTCGCCATGCCCGACAATTTCCGCTTCCCTTATGCGGCGGTCGGCTTTTCCGATTTCTGGCGGCGCTGGCACATCACCTTGTCGAGCTGGCTGCGCGACTATCTCTACATCCCGCTCGGCGGCAACCGCCACGGGCCAGGCGCGGACCTATACGCGCGCTGATGGGGACGATGCTGCTCGGCGGCCTGTGGCACGGCGCCGCCTGGACGTTCGTCGTGTGGGGCGGGCTGCACGGCACCTATCTGCGGTCGAGCGCTGGCTGCGCGGCCGCTTCGCC
Organism: uncultured Alphaproteobacteria bacterium; assembly: GCA_963765945.1. Lineage (GTDB taxonomy): Bacteria > Pseudomonadota > Alphaproteobacteria > Sphingomonadales > Sphingomonadaceae > Sphingomicrobium. The sequence continues at coordinate 1,507 of CAVXYS010000022.1, read as the reverse complement.
GGCTGGACGCCCGGCCCGGCGCGCGATCCTCGCGCTCGGCGCTGCTCACCTACTTGCTCGATCAACATCACCTGGGTGTTCTTCCGCGCCAAGACCTTCACCGGCGCGGCGACCATGCTGACCGTCGATGGCCGGCGCTGGCCGACAAGCCGGTCCCGATGATCGCGCTGCTGCCGATGATCTACGCGCTGGTCGATCGTCGGCGGGATCGTCGGCACCCATTGGGCGATGCGCGACAAGACGCTGGAGATCGCGGTCGAGCGGACGCCGGCCTGGCTGGTCGGCGCGCTGCTTGGCGGTCGATGGCGGTGGCGGTCGTCGCAGAACAGGGGAAAGGCAGTGCCTTCATCTACTTCCAGTTCTGAACCGCCCGCGCGGCGTGCTCGTCGAGCGCGAAGGCGCGCTTCCCGCCGGGCTGCGGCTGACCGCGTCCGATCGGCCGGGCCAGGCGCAGCCGGTGCCGACCCGCGACATTCCCAACGCAGCCGTGGGGCCGGATCCGCTTGGCGTCGCCGTCGCGCTGCTCGCTCGGCGTCGCCGCGCTGGAGGTGAACGCGCGGCGCGAATCGGCCTTCACGCCGGCGACCTCGACAACAGCGAGGTCGACTGGAGCAATGAGCAGCGTGCGCGCGGCCGGCGCGCCGGCCGCGATCGTCGGCGATTCCCGGATCCTGTTCGACACCGACCTCGACCGGTTCGAGGCGCTGACCGGGGTGCGCCCGATCCAGCTGGCGATCCACGGCACCAGCGCGCTGACCCTGCTCGAGGACATGGCCGACGACCAGGACTTCAAGGGCTGCTGATCGTCGGGCATGGCCGACACGATGTTCTTCCAGCCGTTCGACGGCTACGGCGGCTACGTCCACAAACGCGACGAGTTTCGCGCGCCCTACGCGGATCGCCTCGGACGAGATCGACCATGTCCTCCAGCGCCGGCTGGCGTTCCTCGATTCCAACTATCGGCTGAGCGTCCTCGCCCAGCGGCTCGATCGCGATTTCCGCGCCGGGGGTCGAGGGGCCCGCCGACGACATCTGGAAATTGCAGGAGGTCGGCGAGCACCGCCAGACGTGGATGTGGGACCGGGTCGAACATGACCCGGCGTCGCGCGCCCGTTCGCGCTGGGCGTGGAAGGGCTTCAAGGAGAAATTCCCGTTCACGCCGCAGCTGATCGCCAAGGGCCAGGCGCGGGCCAAGGCGGCGGTCGACAAGATCCGCGCGCGCGGCGGCGACGTCGTCTTCGTTCGGCCGCCGTCGGCGCCGCAGCTGCGGGTCAACGAGGAAGCGCAGGTGCCCAAGGCCAAGGGCTGGGACGTGCTGCTGCGCAATACACGAGCGTCGGCATCCACATCGACGACCTGCCGGCCTGCGTGCAGGGCCTGATCATGCCCGAATGGTCGCACCTCGGCCGCAGATGCGCGGGGGTGTTCACCGACGCCTATGTGCGCCGGCTGACCGCAGCTGACGCCGCGGTTCAAGCTGCGCGCCGATGCGCCGCCGCCGCTTAGC
>CAVXYS010000021.1:0-5533 GCA_963765945.1 uncultured Alphaproteobacteria bacterium | reverse complement strand
GTGTCTCTACTGGTTACGGTCCTATTTCTCGGTCTACGTCAATCACATGCAAGGCGGCTGCAGCAACCTCGGCGGTTCCTACGCGCTGGTGACGAAGCAGTTCGGCAGCGCCCAGCTGTGCCGCGGCGACATCGGCCAGGTGGTCGACCTCACCAACCACTTCACCGTCGGCAGCTGCGTGTTCGGCGATTTCGTTCCTTACACCCGGCCGCGCGCCTGACCTGTTGCCAAGCGGCGGCTGACCGCCATAACTGTCCCCGACATTGGGGGGACAGCATGCGTCGCTTGATGATCGCAGCCACGGGTTTGATTCTCATCGGAGCCGGCCAGTCGGCCGAGCCGCCGCGAACTCCGGAGGCTCAGGCCATCCTCGACAAGTGGCTCGGCGGCCGCGTCGCGGGGGAGACGCGCACGTGCCTGCCGATGGCGAAGACCAACAACCCGATCGGGGTGGACGACCACACCATGCTGTTCCGCGACGGCCCGCGGATCTGGCGCAACGACCTGCGGCGAAGCACCAACTGCGCGAAGGTCGGCAAGCCCTATTCGCTGGTGTCGTCGGCGGCGTTGACGGCGGGGCGTATCTGCACCGGCGCGGTTGTTGGAATTGTCGATATGCATGATCCGACCGAGGCGGTCGGGGCCTGCGAGCTCGGGAGTTTCACCGTCTACCAGAAGCCGGAGCTACTTGCGATAGAGCGCGGCGAGGCGTTCGCCGTAGACCTTGCCGATGATGTGGCGGCGGATCTTGAGGGACGGCGTCAGCTGCTCGTTTTCGATCGTGAACGGCTCGTCGGCCACGATTAAGCGGCGCACCCGTTCGACCACCGAAAGGTCGGCGTTCACCCGATCGACCGCGGCCTGCAGCCCCTGCTGCCGGTTGGCGGCCTTGGCGAATTCCGGATCGGGCACCAGCAAGGCGACGATGTGCGGCCGGCGGTCGCCGTAGACCATCGCCTGGGGGATTTCAGGCTGGAGGGTCAGCATCCCCTCGATCCGTTGCGGCGACACGTTGTCGCCCTTGTCGTTGACGAGGATGTCCTTCTTGCGATCGGTGATCTTGATCCGGCCCTTGTCGTCGAAATGCCCGACGTCCCCCGTCGCCAGCCACCCGTCCTTGCCCAGCACTCGCGCCGTCTCTTCCTCATTGTGCCAATAGCCGTGCATGACGAGCTCGCCGCGGACCATGATCTCGCCGTCGTCGGCGATGCGGACCTCGGTGTTCTTGACCGGCGGGCCGACGGTATCGAGGCGGATGCCCGCGCTCGGCCGGTTACAAGCGAGCACCGGCCCCGTCTCGGTCTGTCCATAGCCCTGAAGGAACGTGATCCCGAGCGCTTCGAAGAACAGTCCGACTTCGGGATTGAGCGGTGCGCCGCCGGATACCCAGGCCTTCTGCCGACTGCCGACCTTCGCCCGGATCTTCTTGCGCAACGTCAGCGACAGGAGCCCGTGCATCGGCCAATCCCACGGCTTCACTCCGCCCTTGGCCTTGTCCGCGCCGATCTTGAGCGCGCGCATCATCAGATATTGCGACAGCCCGCCCTGCCCCTCGATCGTCTTCATGATCCGCGCCCGGAGCATCTCGAACAGCCGCGGCACGACGATCATGATCGTCGGCTGCACCTCCTCGATATTGGCGGCGAGCTTCTCGAGGCTCTCGGCGTAATAAATCTGCGCCCCGAGCGCGATCGGGAACATCTGCCCGCCGGTATGCTCATAGGCGTGACTGGCCGGCAGGAAGGACAGGAACACTTCGTCGTCCCAGCCGAAATCGGTCGAGATGACGTCCGTCGCACCCTCGCAATTGTGGAGCAGGGCGCCGTGATGGAGCCGCACGCCGCGCGGCGCGCCGCCCGTCCCGCTGGTGTAAATGATGCAGGCGAGGTCGTTGCGGCCGACGGACGACGCTGCCGTCGCAGGTCTTCGACTTGGGCTTCACCCGCCACCAGCTTGCGCCAGTCGTGGCAGGTCACCCAATCCGGCGCCTGGCCCGAGCGCAGCGGCTCCATGCCGATCACATGGTGGCACTCGTTTCGGGTCAGCACCGCCGGAATGAGTTCTTGGCCAGCTTCTGGCTGGATACGATCACCGCCCGCGCACCGCTGTTCTCGAGGATGTGCGAGTGATCGCGAACGGTGTTGGTGGTGTAGGTCGGGACGGTGACGCAGCCCGCAGCCATGATGCCAAGGTCGGAGATCAGCCACTCGGGCCGGTTCTCGCTGACCAGGCATACGCGGTCACCGGGCTGGAGCCCGATGCGCTTGAGGCTGGCGGCGAGCGCCGCGACCTGGCGGGCCGCGTCGGCCCAGCTGATCGGCCGCCATTCACCGTCGCGCTTGGCCCACAGGAACGGCGCGTCACCCTTTTCGGCGGCGCGCGTCAGGAACATCGAAACGAGATTGTCGAAATGCTCGAGCTGGCGCGCCATTCGTCCCTACTCCCCGGCGCGCTTCTTAGCGGAAACGATTGCGAGCGCCACTCGTCCTGCTAGGCGATGATCATGGTCCGCAAGCTCATCGTGGCGTTGGCCCTCGTCGGCCTGGGGTCGGGCGCAGTCGTCCCGGCGGCGGCGCCGCCGGCCCGCACGCGCACTGCCCAGCACGCCACTCCATTCGTGATCGCCGCCAATCCGCTCGCCGCGCGGGCCGGGCTCAACGTCCTCAAGCGCGGCGGCAGCGCAGTCGACGCGGCGATCGCGGTCCAGGCGATGCTGTCGCTGGTCGAGCCGCAGAGCTCGGGCGTCGGCGGCGGCGCGTTCTTGAATTATTATGATGGCCGGACCGGCAAGATCACCATCTACGACGGCCGCGAGGTCGCTCCGGCGCAGGCGACTCCGGGCATGTTCCTCGGCAATGGCGGCCAGCCGCTGCCGTTCAACACTGCGGTCGTCAGCGGCCGCGCCACCGGCGTACCCGGTGCGGTCAAGATGCTCGGCGTCGCGCATGCCGAGCACGGCAAGCTGCCGTGGCGCAGCCTGTTCGGCGATGCCGAACGCACGGCCGACCAGGGCTTCATCGTTTCGCCCCGGCTCGAGCGGATGATCCACGCCGATTACGCCGAGAACCACCAGCCGCGACGTGATCGCCTATTTCTCCAAGCCCGACGGGACCCTGCTCAACGCCGGCGATCGGCTGGTCAACAAGCGCTACGCCGATTTCCTGCGGCGGCTCGCCGCGCAGGGTCCCGATGCGCTCTACAAGGGGAGCACGGCCGCGAAGATCGTCGCCCGGACTCGCCAGGGTCCGCTCGCCGGCACCATGACCATGACCGATCTTGCGGCCTACCAGCCGGTCAAGCGCGAGCCGGTGTGCGGGCCGGTCCGAATCTATCTCCTGTGCGCGCCGCCGCCGCCGTCCAGCGGGGTCGGGCTGATCGAGCTGATGATGATCCTCGACCGCACCGACATTGCGTCGCGCAATGCGCGCGACCCGCAGGCCTGGTTCCTGTTCGCCGAGGCGAGCCGGCTGATGTACGCCGACCGCGACAAATATGTCGGCGACCCGGCGTTCGTGAAAGTGCCGGTCGCGGGCCTGATCGACCCGGCCTATGTCGCCGAGCGCGCCAGGCGCATCGGCGCGACCGCCGGCCCGCCGCCAGCCGCCGGAGTGCCCGCGGGCGCGCTGGTCGCCGGCAGGGACAACACGCTCGAGCCGACCGGCACGTCGCATTTCATCGTCCGCGACGCCGCCGGCAATGTCGTGTCGATGACCACCACGGTCGAGAGCATCTTCGGCACCGGGCGAATGGTCGACGGCTTCTTCCTCAACAACCAGCTGACCGACTTCTCGTTCAGCCCGAGGGACGCGCAGGGTCGCCCGGTCGCCAATGCGGTCGCGCCCGGCAAGCGCCCGCGCTCGTCGATGGTCCCCTCGATCCTGCTCACGCGGGACGGCCGCTTCGCCGGCGCGATCGGCTCGGCGGGCGGTAATGCGATCCTCGCCTACGTCGCCCATTCTCTCGTCGCCTCGACTTACTGGAACATGGGCATGGCCGACGCGCTCGCCGCGCCCAACCTCGTCGCGCGCGGGCCCAATTTCCAGGGCGAGGTGACCAAATTCTCACCCGGCATTCTCACCGGCCTGCGCCGGCGCGGGATCGACCTCAAGCCCGGCCAGGGCGAGGATTTGGGACTGACCGGCGTGCTCCTGCGCGGCGGCCGCATCGACGGCGCAGCCGACCCCCGCCGCGAGGGCGTGATCCTGATTCTCCGCTAGGGCTGTTCGGAACCGACCGCGTCGCCGATGCTGGCGAAGCCTTCGCGTTTCAGACGTTCGGCGAGACCCGCGGCGATCCGGCGGGCGATGCCGGGCCCGTCATAGACCATCGCGGTGTAGAGCTGGACGAGGCTCGCGCCGGCTCGGATCCGGTCCCACGCGTCGTCGGCATCGGCGATCCCGCCGACCCCGATCAGCGGCATCTCGCCGCCCGCAGCCGCGCGGAAGTCGCGCAGCGCCTTAAGCGCCGGCGACTTGAGCGGTTCGCCCGAAAGCCCACCCGGCTCGGCTGCGAAGCGCGACTTCAACGCAGGGCGAGAGACCGTCGTGTTGGCAACGATGATCGCGTCGATGCCATGGTGGATCGCGACCCGCACGATCTGGTCCGGCTCACCCGCGCCGAGGTCGGGCGCGACCTTGAGGAAGATCGGCGGCCCGTTCGGGTCGCGGGCCTCGGCCACCGCCGAGAGCAGCGCACGCAGCGCCCCCTCGTCCTGCAGCTGGCGCAGCCCGGGCGTGTTGGGCGAGCTGATGTTGATCGTCAGATATCTGGCGACCCGGCTCATCGCCCGCACGCCGCTCACATAATCGGCGATCCGGTCCACGCTGTCCTTGTTGGCGCCGATATTGACCCCGACGATGCCGCGGCTCGGACCGCATTCGATCAGCCGCCGGAAGGCGGCGGGCTGGCCCTGGTTGTTGAACCCCAGGCGGTTGATCACCGCCTGGTCCTCGGCCAGCCGGAACAGGCGCGGCTTGTCGGTTTTCCCGCCTGCGGGCGCGGCGTGACGGTCCCGACCTCGACGAAGCCGAAGCCGAGCGCCAGCATCTGCTCGGGCACTTCGGCGTCCTTGTCGAACCCGGCGGCAAGCCCGACCGGCGACGGAAAGTCGATCCCCGCCATCCGCGTGCGAAGCGAGGCGGGGAGATCCGGCGGCCGATGCGGCGGCACCCATTTCAGCGCCGCGATCGTCGCCCGATGCGCGGTCTCTGCATCAAGCGCGAAAGCGAGCGGGCGGAGGAATGGGTAAAGATGCACGAGCCCGCATACCGTCATGCTGAACTTGTTTCAGCATCCATTGCTGCGAAACGAGGAGCGGGTGTCGCGAATGGATCCTGAAACGGGTTCAGGATGACGAGTCGCAAGGTTGAGTTTTCCCTCACGAGAGCCTAAATCGGACTGTAAAGGTCCGAATTACCGATGCGCCGAGCCACCTTGCCGATTATGCGGTCGTGTTGATGACCGCCGCCGCCCGCCGCGACGCGGGCGCGCGCCTGAGTGCGACCGAGCTGTCGCGGCGAGACCGGAGTGCCGC
>CAVXYS010000020.1:0-16391 GCA_963765945.1 uncultured Alphaproteobacteria bacterium | reverse complement strand
TACTCGCGCCATGGAGATCACGTTCAACGCGGCGGCGTTCTATAACGACATCGAGAACCTGCAAGTGACCGCGGATGCCGGCGGCTGTTCGTCGCGCGTGGTGTTGAAATCTTCCAAGGCGCTTTCGCAAGGCGTCGAGGCCGAGTTCTCAGCGCGTGATGGGAAAGCTCGGCCTGTCCCTCGCCGGATCTTTGCTTGACGCCAAATTCGACTCCAGCGTCCTGACGACGCCCAGCACGGCGATCCCGATCCAGCAGTTCGGAGCGCCGGAATCCGTGACGGCAATCGCCTCCCGACGGTGCCGATATCAGATCGCAGCGACCGCGACCTATGGCACGCACTTCAGCTCGACCGGCGAATCGCACGCCAACTGGCAGCGTTCAGCGCATTGGCAATCGCTATACCCAGCCCGGAGACCAGGAACCGAACACCGGACTTGTGAGCAATGCGATCTTCTATGAGTTGGTCACGGGCAATTTCGGTTCTGGCGTGGTAACAACTTTCGGATCGCTCAAGCTGCCGCCCTACACGCTGGTCAACGCATCGCTCGGCCTGAAGTCGGGCAGCGGGCTCGAGATGGTCGGCTATGTGAAGAACATCTTCGACGCGAATCCGAAGCTGTCGCTGACCGCGAACGCGGTCTGCGCGCACGCATCGGCTATAATGTCGGGCGGACGGGGACGATCGGGCTGACAGTGGTCAGAACTTCGGCGGTCGGCGCTATGCGCCGCCGCCGAAGTCGCCGGTCGAAGCCGCCGCCTCCTCCGCCGCCTTCCGGCTGCCGAGCCCCGCCCCGCCCGCCGGCCGCCGCCGCCGCCGCCGCCGCCCCCGCCGACCCCAGGGCGAGCGCGGCAACTAAGGACGCGGTGAAGGTACCGAAGGTAACGCGCCGCTCGCTCCTCCTCGGGGCGGGCGGCGCAGCCCTTTCACCGGCGGTCGCGACACCCTACAAGCGCGTCCATGACAGGAGCATGTCGTCGTGGTGGGGCCGGCGTGTTCGGCGCCTGGACCGCCCGTCATTTGCAGCAGGCGGGGCCGCCGGTCACCTGGTCGACGCCGGGGACCGGCGCACAGCCGGGCCTCGTCCGGCGGTGAATCGCGGCTCACGCGCGCCGCCTACGGCAAGGACGCGATCTACACGCGGATGGCGCGCGATTCGCTGCCGCAGTGGAAGGCGCTGAGCGCGGTCTCGGGCCTGCCGATCCTGCACCGATGCGGCATCCTGTTCTTCTTCCCGACGCGAGGAACCCTACGTCGGCGACAGCATCGCGGCGCACAAGACATTCGGGCTTGCCGTTGCAGGTTCTCGACCGGGCGGGAAATGGCGAAGCGGTTTCCCGATGATCGACTTGACGGCATTCGACCTCGGCCTCTACGAGCCTGACTTGGCGCCCTGATGGCCCGCCGCTGGGTGCAGACTTGGTCGAGCTTCGTGCAGCGCCGGCGGCGCCTATCCGAAGGGCGCGGCGTCAGCCGCCGACAGGCCCGACGCAAGCTCAAGTCCGGCTGGCGAACGGTCGAGTCGCCTGGGCTCCGACCGCTTCGTATTCGCGGCTCGGCCCGTGGCTTCCCAAGCTGTTTCCCGACTTCTCGGCGAGCGCATCCTGTCCACCCGGCAGGAGGTGTTCTATTTCGCCACCCCGACGGGTGACCGCCGGTTCCTGCCCCAAGGCGATGCCGGGCTGGGCCGATTTCAACGGCGGCGACATCTTCTACGGCTTCCCCGACCTCGAGGGCCGCGGCCAAGTCGCGCACGACCAGCACGGCGCCGCGGTCGATCCCGACACCCGGGACCGCCGCCCGACTGCAGGCGGCGCTCGACGAAATCATCGCCTACCGCGACCGCCGCTTTCCGTCCCCTGCGCGGCGCCCCACTGACCCCGGCGCCGAGGTCTGCCGTATCGAGAACAGCTCGAACGGCGATTTCCTGATCGACCTCCACCCGCGGCTGGGGGAACGTCCTCCTGCTCGGCGGCGGGTTCGGCCACGGCTTCAAGCATGGCCCGGAGGTGGCGTTATGCCGCGGGGGCGGTTGATGGGGTCAGTCGCCAGCCGGAACCGCGCTTGAGCCTCGCCCACGAAGAGCGAAAACGCACAAGAGTGCATTTCACTCCGGCTTTTTCGCCACGCCGACCAGCGCGGGGCGGAGCAGCCGGTCCTTGAGCATGTAGCCGGCCTGCATTTCCTCGACGATCGTGCCGGGCGCGGCGTCGCCGGTCGGGATTTCCATCATCGCCTGGTGGCGATGCGGGTCAAGCGGCTCGCCGACCGACTGGATGCGGCTGATGCCGTGCCGGGCGAACACCTGCTCGAGCTCGCGCGCGGTCGCTTCGATCCCGGCCAGGAACTGGCTCGCGACCTTGTCGTCGCGCAGCTCGTCGTTGACCGCGACCAGCGCCCGTTCGAGATGATCCTTGATCGCCAGCACGTCCTTGGCGAACTGGGTCGTCGCATAGGCCGACGCCTGCTGCTTCTCCTGCTCGAGCCGCCGGCGCACATTCTGGATCTCGGCCGCCGCGTAGAGCGCCTTGCTGTTCGCCTCCTCGAGCTGGCGCTCGAGCTCGGCGACTCGGTCGTGCTCGGCGAGCTCGGGCGCGCCGTCGGCGGTCTGCCGGCGCAGCGCCTCGGCCTCGTCGTGCAGCTGCTCTTCGTCCTTCGCGTCCATCATGCCATCAATCTCGTGAGTGCTTTCGCCGTGAAATCCACCATGGGGACCACGCGCGCATAGTTCAACCGAGTCGGTCCGATCACTCCGACAACGCCGACCACCTCGCCCTGGCTCCCGCGATAGGGCGCGGCGATCACCGACGAGCCCGACAGCGCGAACATCCGGTTCTCCGACCCGATGAAGATCCGGCAGCCGGGGGCGTCGCGCGCGCCCTCGAGCAGGCGGGCGATCTCCTGCGCTTCCTCGAGCTCGTCGAGCAGCCGCCGCACGCGGTCGAGGTCCGCGGCGGCGGTGACGTCGATCAGGTTGGCGTGCCCGCGCACGATCAGCACCGGGCGGCGCGCATGGTCCTGGGTCCAGGCGGCGAGGCCCGAGGCGACCAGCTCCGCCGCCGCCGCGTCGATCGCTTCCTTGCGGTCGCGGATCTCGGCCCGCAGCCGCGCTTCGGCCTCGGCCAGCGTCAGGCCCGACAGGCGGGCGTTGATGAAGTTGCTGACCTCGCTCAGCGCCGCCGCCGTCGTGCCCAATTCGAGCGAGACGATCCGGTTCTCGACGCTGCCGTCGGCACCGACCAGCACGGCCAGCGCGCGGGTGTCGCTCAACGGCACGAAATTGAGCTGCTTGAGGCGCATTTCCTGCTTCGGCGCGAGGACCACGCCGGCGGCCTGGGACAGGCCCGACAGCGCTGCCGAGGCCGCCGCCAGCGCATCCTCGATCGGCTGGTCGCGGACGATCTGGCGCTCGATTTCGGCCCGCTCGCGCGGATCGGGCGCCGAGGCCTGCATGATCCCGTCAACGAACAGGCGCAGCCCACTATCGGTCGGGATTCGCCCCGCCGAGGTGTGCGGATGGGTCAGCAACCCCCGCTCCTCGAGTTCCTGCATCACCCCGCGGATCGAAGCCGGCGACAGGTTGATGCTTCCCGCGAGGACCTTCGACCCGACTGGGAGGCCGCGCTCGAGATAGGCCTCGACCACCTGGCCAAAGATGTCGCGCATGCGGTCGGTGAGCTCGCCGATCGGCTGGGTCATGCGTACGCATCTAGGATTGCAGCGATTGCCGGTCTAGGGAGCCCGCGCACCAGTATCAGGAGACCTGCCCCTATGCGCCCGTCCGGACGCGCCCCCGACCAGATGCGTGAATTGAAATTCGAGCCCGGCTTCACCCGCCATGCCGAAGGCTCGTGCCTGGTCAGCTTCGGCGACACGCGCGTGCTCTGCACCGCCAGCGTCGAGGATCGCGTCCCGCCGTTCCTGCGCGGCAAGGGCCAGGGGTGGGTCACGGCCGAATACGGCATGCTGCCGCGCGCGACGCACACCCGCGGCAATCGCGAGGCGGCCAAGGGCAAGCAGTCGGGCCGGACGCAGGAGATCCAGCGGCTGATCGGCCGCTCGCTCCGCGCGGTCGCCGACCTCAAGGCGCTCGGCGAGCGCCAGGTGATCGTCGACTGCGACGTGATCCAGGCCGACGGCGGGACGCGCACGGCGGCGATCTCGGGCGGCTGGGTCGCGCTGCGCATCGCGATCGACAAGCTGCTGAATCGAAGGCGTTATCGATCGACCCGATCCGCACCCAAGTGGCTGCGGTGAGCTGCGGAATCCATGGCGGAAATGCCGTGCTCGACCTCGATTATGAGGAGGATTCGACCGCCGGCAGCGACGGCAATTTCGTGCTGACCGCCGATGGCGCGATCGTCGAGGCACAATTGACCGCCGAGGGCGAGACGTTCGACGAGGAGGGGCTGCTGCGCCTGCTGCGCCTCGCGCGCATCGGCTGCGGCGAGATTTTTGCAGCCCAGCTGAAGGCGGCCGGCCAAAAAAATAAAGGCGTGAGGCCGATTGGCGAGAAACTGGTCATCGCAACCCACAACCCGGGCAAATTGCGCGAAATCGCCGAGCTGGTCGCGCCGCTCGGCATCGCCTGCGTCGGCGCGGCCGAGCTCGACCTCCCCGAGCCCGAGGAGATCGGCAACACCTTCGCCGACAACGCCGATTTGAAGGCGCGCGAGGCAGCCGACTTGAGCGGCCTCCCCGCCCTGGCCGACGACAGCGGCCTGTGCGTCGACGCGCTGCACGGCCGCCCCGGCATCTTCTCGGCCCGGTGGGCCGAGGACGAGGACGGCAACCGCGACTGGACGCGGGCGATGGACAAGGTCTGGCGCGAGGTCGAAGCGACCGAGCCCGACGCGGCGCCGGCCGCGCATTTCGCCTGCGCGCTGGCGATCGCCTGGCCCAATGACGGCCAGGTCGAGACGTTCGACGGCCGGGTCGACGGCACGTTGGTTTGGCCGCCGCGGGGCAACAAGGGGTTCGGCTACGACCCGATGTTCGTTCCGGTCGGCCACGACCAGACGTTCGGCGAGATGGAGCCGCTGGCGAAGCACAAGATGAGCCACCGCGCGGAAGCGTTCGCCAAGTTCGTCGAGGCGCTTCAGGAAAGCCCCTCTCCCCTTGCGGGTGAGGGGTCGGGGTGAGGGGGCGTGGAATAGTCGGCTCCCCCTCTCCCTGCGCCGCTGACGCGGCGCTTCCCTCTCCCGCAGGGGGAGAGGGTATTGCCCTCTACGTCCATTGGCCATTCTGCGTCAGCAAATGCCCCTATTGCGATTTCAACAGCCACGTCCGCCCGACCATCGATCAGGAGGCGTGGCGTGCGGCGCTGCTTGCCGACCTCGCGCATGAGGCGCGGCTCCTGCCCGGGCGAACGCTGACCGCGATCTTCTTCGGCGGCGGCACGCCGTCGCTGATGGAGCCGGCGACCGTCGCAGCAGTCATCGCCGCGGCGCGCGAGCACTGGGCGTCCGGCGCCAACCTCGAGATCACGCTCGAGGCCAATCCGAACTCGGTCGAAGCGGCGCGCTTTCGCGACCTCGCGGCCGCGGGCGTCAACCGCCTGTCGCTCGGCTTGCAGAGCTTTGACGATGCCGCGCTTCGCTTCCTCGGCCGCGCCCATTCCGCGCGCGAGGGCTTCGCCGCGCTCGAGACGGCGCAGCGCAATTTCCGGCGGGTCAGTTTCGACCTGATCTACGCGCTGCCCGGCGACACCGTCGACGGCTGGTCGACGACGTTGGCGCAAGCGCTCAGCCTCGGCACCTCTCACCTGTCGCTTTACCAGCTGACGATCGAGCCGGGGACGCGCTTCGCCACGATGGTCGCGAAGCGCGAGTTCGCGCCGCTCGAGCCCGACTCGGCGGCGACTTTGTTCGAGCTGACCGACGCCATGACGTCGGCGGCCGGAATGCCGGCCTACGAGATCAGCAACCATGCGCGGCCCGGGCAGGAGAGCCGCCATAACCTCACGTACTGGCGCTACGGCGACTATGCGGGGATCGGGCCGGGCGCGCACGGGCGCCGCCTCGGGATGCGCACGATGCGCCACCGCAAGCCCGAGAACTTCCTGTCGGCAGTGGCGCGCAACGGCCACGGCCTCGCCGAGGAAGCGACCCTGTCACCGATCGAAGCGGCGGACGAGGCGCTCGTCATGGGCCTGCGCCTGCGCGACGGGATCGATGCCGGCGCCATCGCCCGTCGCTTCGGCCTCGACTTGATCGTCGATTGGGCGAGAGTCGATCGTCTCGTCGCGTCCGGTCACCTCGACCGCACCGGCAGCCGAATCGCGCTGACGTCTCGCGGGCGGCTGGTGCTCGACGCGATCCTCGGCGAAATCGCCGCCGCGCCTATTTCGGCGGCTGGGGCGCCGCTGCCGGCGTTGCTGCCGGTGTCGGCGTAGCGGCGGCAGCTTTCGACTTGGCGTCGGCCTCCGCCTTGGCGTTGTCGGCCGCGACTCCGGCCAGGAACTTATAGTTGTCGACCGAGCTCGCGAGATAGTCGTCGACGGTCATGTCGGCGTCCTGGGCCGCGTCCTTGCGTTTGGTGCCGTTCTTGACCTCGAAGGCGACCAGCGCGTCCCGCAGCGCCGTGATCTGAGCGCTGCAGGCATTGCGCACATAGGCTTCATAGGCGTCGCCCCCGACCTTCTCCTTCTTGGCCTGGGTGCTGGTCTGCTTGAGGCAGTCCTTATAGGCGATAGTCGGAGCGGCAACGGCGGCCTGCGACGCAAGCATGGACACCGCCGAGGCGGCAATCAGTACAATCATCGTACCTCTCCCAGGCACTGACGACGAATGACCGGAGCATGACTTCTTTTGCGAGCGAGTGGAAGTGCTTATCGCATGCGCCCGATGACCGACGCACTGCCCCCCGGACTGTACCTTGTCGCCACCCCGATCGGGAACCTCGGGGACCTCGGCGCGCGCGCCGCCGAGACGCTCCGGCGCGCCGACCGCATCCTCGCCGAGGACACGCGGGTCACCGCCAAGCTGCTGGCGCACATCGGGTCCAGGGTGCCGATGAGCCGGTACGACGACCATTCGACCGAGCCCGAGCGACGGAGAATTGTCGAACGCCTCGGCGCGGAGGCGGTCGCGCTGGTCAGCGATGCCGGAACCCCGCTGATCTCCGACCCCGGCTACAAGCTCGTCCGACAGGCTCGCGGGGCGGGCCATTTGGTCGTGACCGTGCCGGGACCGTGCGCCGCGATCGCCGGGCTGACAGTGTCGGGATTGCCGACCGATCGCTTCCTGTTCCTTGGCTTCCTGCCTGCCAAGGCCAAGGCGCGGTCCGACGCGATCGGCGAAATCGCGTCGGTTCGGGCGACGCTGGTCCTCTATGAGAGCGGGGCGCGTCTCGGCGAAACGCTCGGAGCCCTCAGGAAGCAGCTCGGCCCGCGCGATGCCGCGGTCGCGCGCGAGCTTACCAAACTTCACGAGGAATGCGTGACCGGCACTCTGGCCGAGCTGACCGAACGTTACGCCTCTGTCGTCCCCAGGGGCGAGATCGTCATTGTCGTCGGTCCGCCGGCGGAGGCCGAGGCGGTCAGCGATCGCGACCTCGATCGCCTGCTCGAAACGGCGATGGCACGCCTGTCGCCGTCGCGCGCCGCGGCCGAGGTCGCGCAGCAGCTCGGGATCCCGCGCAAGCGCGTTTACGCCCGGGCCCTGGACCTTTCTCGCGAATGACCCGGCAGCGGGCCGAAAAACGCGGCCGCGGCGCCGAGACCATCGCAGCCATGTATTTGCGCATGCACGGCTGGCGAATCCTCGCCCGGCGCGCGCGGGTCCCCGGCGGCGAGGTCGACATCGTCGCCCGGCGCGGCCGGACCCTCGCCTTCGTCGAGGTCAAGGCGCGCGGGACCGAGGAGTCCGCCGCCTTCGCGCTCGACGAGTGGCGGCTGCGGCGCGTCGCGGTCGCCGCCGAGCGACTGATGCCGCGCTACATGGACGGCGTCGACGAAGTGCGGATCGACGCAATCTTCATCGTCCCGTTCCGCTGGCCGAAGCATTTGCCCAACGTCTGGCAAGGGTGACAAAGGCTCAACGGCGTCGCCTAGGCGCGCCGCATGTCGCTCCGCGTTGCCGTGCAGATGGACCCCCTCGAGGGGATCAACATTTCGGGCGATTTCGACCTTCGCCGTGATGCTCGGCGCGCAGGCGCGCGGCCACCAGCTCTATCATTATCGCGCCGACGCGCTGACCTGGCAGGACGGCCGCCTGTACGCCGGCGCGCACGCGGTCAGCGTCCAGGCGATTTCCGGCGACCATTTCCGCTTGGGCGACTTCACCATCCTCGACCTCGGCCGCGACGTCGACGTCGTGCTGATGCGCCAGGATCCGCCGTTCGACCTCGGCTACATCACCGCCACCCACCTGCTCGAGCGCATCCAGGGCGAGACTTTGGTGGTCAACGACCCGGCGGCCGTGCGCGACGCGCCGGAGAAATTGTGGGTGCTCGACTTCGCCGAGTTCATGCCGCCGACGGCGATCACCCGCTCGCTCGGGGTCGCGCGCAAGTTCCTCGCCGAGCATGGCGACATCGTCGTCAAGCCGGTGCACGGTTTCGCCGGCGGGTCGGTGTTCCGGATCGGCCCCGACGGCCGCAACCTCGCCTCGCTGATCGAGCTGTTCAACCGCAGCTACCGCGAGCCGCATGTCCTGCAGAAATTCATCCCGGAGATCGCCGCGGGCGACAAGCGCATCGTGCTGGTCGACGGCGCGGTCGCGGGCGCGGTCAACCGCGTTCCCGGCGAAGGCGAGATTCGCTCGAACCTCGCGGTCGGCGGCAAGGCCGCAAAGACCGAGCTTACCGACCGCGAGCAGGAGATTTGCGCCGTCCTCGGGCCCGAGTGCCGCAAGCGCGGCCTGCTGTTCGTCGGCATCGACGTCATCGGCGGCCGCTGGCTGACCGAAATCAACGTCACCTCCCCGACCGGCATCGTCGCGATCGACTCATTCAACGGAAGCGACACGCCGGGACTGATCTGGGACGCGATCGACCGCCGCCTGGCCGAGCGCCGGAAGCTGAGCCGATGAGCGACTGGGTCGTTCGCCTGATCGAGCAATCAGGCTATCTCGGGGTTGCCTTCCTGATGTTCCTCGAGACTATTTTCCCGCCGATCCCGTCGGAGGTGATCATGCCGGTCGCGGGCGTCGCCGCCGCCCAGGGCAAGCTCGGCTTCACGTTGTGCGTCGTCGCGGGGACGGCCGGCGCGATGCTCGGCAACATCGTCTGGTACCTCGCCGCCCGGGCGCTCGGCCACGATCGCCTGAAGCCGATCATCCGGCGCTACGGCAAGTGGCTGACGCTCGACTGGAACGACGTCGAAAAAGCGCATCGCTGGTTCGACCGCCACGGCATTGCGCTGGTGTTCATCGGCCGGCTGATCCCGACCATCCGCTCGATCGTGTCGATCCCCGCCGGGCTGCTCGACATGCGTTTTCGCAATTTCGTCATCGCCTCGACGATCGGGACGGCGGTGTGGACCGCGGTCCTCGCCGGCGCCGGCTACAAGCTGCAGGAGAATTTCCGCGACATCGGCAAGGTGATCGGCCCGGCGTCGAACCTGATCCTGGGCGCGCTGGTGATCGCTTATGTCTGGCGCCTGCTGACCCACAAGCTCGACCCCGAGGAATAATTCACTCCGAATCGGGCCGGCAATCGGCGCAAATCTCGCGCGCACGTCGCTAAGCATTTCATCCGGAACGGTTATTTAGCTTCCGATTTACCACTTCCGGATACCGCGATCGGGTCGCGGCGGTGGCCGGCTACCCCACGTGTCGGGCGCCGCCGCGACAAACCTCCGGTCAGCGTGTCGAGTTCAAGCGCGGGGGTGGGCGTGGCGGTAGACGTCGAGCAGGCGCGCCGCGTCCACCGCCGTATAGATCTGGGTCGACGACAGGCTCGCATGGCCGAGCAATTCCTGCAGCGCCCGCAAGTCCGCTCCCCGCGCCAGCAGGTGGGTCGCGAAGCTGTGGCGCAGCGCGTGCGGCGTCAGGCTGTCGGGCAGCCCGAGCCGCCGCCGCGCCGCCGCGACGGAGCGCCGCACCAGATCTGGATTGAGCGGACCGCCGCGCGCGCCGACGAACAGCGGCGCATCGCTCGCCCGCGGCCAGGGGCATTGCCGGACATAGTCCTCGATTGCCTCGCGAACCGCCGGAACGATCGGCACGACGCGTGTCTTCGACCGTTTGCCGATCACGCGCAGCGTGGTGCCGATCGGCAGTGCCCGGGCCGTCAAGGACAGCGCCTCGGCGACGCGCAGCCCGGCGCCGTAGAGCAGCAACAGGATGGCGAGGTCGCGCGCCCCGAGCCACGGCGCGCTGGCGGCCGCGGCGGCGTCCTCGGCGAGGCCCATCGCCTCGTCCGGCGCGGCCGGCCGCGGCAGGGTCCGCGGGCGCTTCGGCGCGCGCGTGCGCGGCAGCTGCGCCGGCGTCCCGGCCTGCTCCGCCGCATATTTGAGGAAGGCGCGGACCCCCGACAGCTCGCGCGCGGCCGACGACGGGCCAAGCCCTTCGCCGCGCCGCTGGGCGAGGAAGGCGCGCAGGTCGGCGGCCCCCAGGCTGAGCAGCGCATCCGGCGCCGATTGCCTCGCCGCGATAGCCGCCGAGGAACTGGATGAAGCGGTGGGCGGTCGCGACATAGGCGCGCACGGTGTGAGCCGAGCGCCGGCGATCATGCTGCAGGTGGCCGGCCCAGCGCGCCGCGAGCGCGGCGGCGGGATGGGTCGTCAGGGGAGCTTCGGGTTGATCAGCCACCGGCGGATGATAGCCGCAACGCTGCGCCCGAGGAACATCAGCAATTCGGAGCCGTGGCGGGCGTCGAGGCTGAGCTCGGCCCGCTGGCCGAGCGCGAGCAGGCCGCGCGGCAGCGGCGGCTCGCATTCGATCCGGATCAGCGCCTCGGCGCGGATCAGGCCGCACGCCGGCCCGAACAACGGATGGCCACGCCTGACGGTCCGCATCTCGACGCCGTCGACCTGGCCGATGGCCCGCTCGACCAGGCGCGGCTCGACGCTCTGCACGCCGTTCCCATCGGCCCGGAAGCCCTTGTCGCCGACGATCAGCGCCAAAGCGACCGCGTCGATCCCGAGGATCAGCGGCCACTCCTGGGTGACGACGTGGAGCAAGGCGTCGATCCCGTCGGCCTCCATCGCCGCCAGCACCGCCGAGTGGATCGAGGCCACCGCGCCGCTGTGGCCGCGGGCGAAGGCGATCAAATCCTGGTTGGCCTCTTCGACCGCGCCGAGACGGTCGCGCAGATGCGCCACCGCGCGCTCTTCGAAGGGGATGACCGTAGCCATGGCCGCGGAAGATACGCCTCGGCCGGTTAATTTCCTACTGACCGACTCGGCGCGCTCGACAAGTCGTTGAGTCAATGCAATTTCACCATGCATGTTGATCTTCGCCCTGGCCTGCCCCTCCCAGATTCGCTCAGCCCTGCCCTCACTTATTGGCGTTTCAGCGACGATGACATCCCGTGCCGATCTTCCGGCAGGAGACCGTTCGGGGCGTCGTTCGCCTGACTTCCGACCCGACGGCCGAGTCCAAAGTGCGAGACTGAACTAATCGAGCGGCAATGAGGGGTCGATGTCTACACCTGCGATTTCGCCAAGCGCCGGGCTCGATTCCCGCCGGCTCGGCGCGGCCGGACGCGAGCTACGCCGTCTATCGCGTGCGTCAGTCGTCACTGGCCCTGCATCGGCCGGCCGCCCCGAGCGCGCCGTTACGGACCGCGCCGCGGTCCGAGGCTTCGGCAGGCGTGAAATCGCCGGGACATGTCCGCCTGAAATTTGACGTCGACGCGGCAGGGACGGATCGTCGGATGCTGCAGCCGACAGCCCCGTGCTAACGCCGAAAAGCAACGACGATCCGCTGCTTGTGCCGATCGCGTGCGAGCGCTCCGCGGAGCTACAAGCCAAAGCCAGCGAAGGACGAGCAGGCCAAGCCGGTCCCTTCAGTCCAAGACGCACTCGCGCGTTTCACTAGACCAAATAGCGCGGCGCGGCCGGACACAAATGAAAGCGGCGGCGCCTTGCGACGCCGCCGCCAGAACTCAACAGACTTCGGACGAAGCTTAGAGCTTGGCCGAAACGTTGTTGAAGGTCGTGCCCAGCTTCGAACCGATGCCGGTCATCGCGCCAATCGCCGCAACGGCGATGAGAGCGGCGATCAGACCGTATTCGATGGCGGTCGCACCCTTCTCGTTCTTGATCAGCTTGAGAAACTTGCTCATGGTCTAGCTCCTTGGTTCCAAAGAGGCAGAAGCCTCCTCCTGCGGTCCACTGGCAGGATGGGAGCAGGTTTAGGCCCTGAGCCGTTAGGAAAGTCTTACCCCCGAGGGTTGACGGCCGTTAACCGCGAATTTCTTCGACCGCTTTGAAATCAGCCGATTTTCTGGCCGGTTTTCTGCCAGTCGGCGAGAAAGCTCTGGATCCCGGCGTCGGTCAGCGGATGCTTGAACAATTGCCAGATGATCTTGGGCGGAGCGGTCATCACGTCGGCACCGACTTTCGCCGCTTCGACCACATGCAGCGGATGGCGAACGCTGGCCGCGAGAATCTGCGTCGGAAAATCGTAATTGTCGTAGATCAGCCGGATGTCGGCGATCAGCCCCATGCCATCGGTCGCGACATCGTCGAGCCGGCCGATGAACGGGGAGATGAAGGTCGCCCCGGCCTTGGCCGCAAGCAGCGCCTGGGCCGGAGAGAAGCAGAGCGTCACATTGACCATCGTCTTCTCGCCGGTGAGCGCCTTGCACGCCTTGAGCCCGGCCGGGGTCAACGGAACCTTGATCGCGATATTGTCCGCGATCTGCCGCAGCACTTCGGCCTCGCGCATCATCCCGTCATAGTCGAGCGCGACGACCTCGGCCGACACCGGGCCGCTGACCACGCCGGCGATCTCGCGCACGACCTCGAGGAAGTCGCGGCCGGCCTTGTGCACCAGCGACGGGTTGGTCGTGACCCCGTCGAGCAGCCCGGTGTCGGCGAGCTCGCGAATCTCGGCAATCTCGGCGGTGTCGGCGAAGAACTTCATCGGTTTGCTAATGCCCCCGCTATGGTCAATGACGCAGTGTCCCTGCGGCATAGCCGGTGGGGCCGGGCGCGTCATCCGATTCGAGGGAGCAGCAATGACCGAGCATGTCAGGGTCGAACGGGGCGGCGCGGTGCTGGCGATCACGCTCGCCCGACCGGAGCGCCGCAACGCGATCACCGTCGCCATGTACGCCGCCCTCGCCGACGCGATCGAGAGCGCCGCGGACGATCCGGCGATCCGGGTGATTACCATCCGCGGCGAGGGCCAGGATTTCGCCGCGGGCAACGACCTCGCCGATTTCCTCGAGGCGCCGCAGCGCGATGGCGGCGAAATCCCGGTGTGGCGCCTGCTTCGCGCCCTTGCCGAGTGCGCGACGCCGATCGTCGCCGCGGTCCACGGCAATTGCGTCGGGATCGGGACCACCATGCTACTCCATTGCGACCTCGTCGTCGCGGATCCGAGCGCGCGCTTCGCGATGCCGTTCGTCGACCTGGCGCTGGTTCCCGAAGCGGCCAGCTCGCTGATCTTCCCGCGCCTCGCCGGCCGCCGCCGGGCGGCGCGCTACCTGCTGCTGTGCGAGCCGTTCGGAGCCGAGGAGGCGCTCGCCATCGGCCTCGTCAGCCATCTCGCCGAAGCCGGCGCGCTCGAGCGCGAGCAGGGCCGACTGGTCAGCGCGCTGCTCGCCAAGCCGGCCGAGGCCCTGGCCCGCACCCAGCACCTGCTGCGGCACGGCATGCGCGAGGAGACGCTCGAACGGATGAAGCTGGAGAGCGCCGAGTTCGCCGACCGCCTGGCCTCGCAGGAGGTCAAGGACGCGATCGCTGCCTTCTTCGCGAAACGCAAAGCTTAGTGGGCGACGTAGACCCGCTTGCTTCGCGTGAGCGTGATCGCCGGCGCGCTGAAGAACAGGAAGTTGGGCGTCACGGTGTAGGTGATCTGCAGGTCGCGGCAGTAGACGCACGAGGCCGCCGCCGGCGTGGTCACCGTCGGGACCCCGAAGCTGCCGATGTTCGATCCGAACTTCTTGGCGTTGATCGCGGCCTTGATCGCATCGTCGGTCGGTGAGTTGCAGGCGTTGCCGCTCGGCGTGCACAGAGTCGCGAACCGCGCGCCCTCGCCCAGCGCGTGCTGCATCCCGGCATTGGCCTGGTAGATCAGGCCGACCTGGAAGATGCCGTAGATCATCACGACCATGACCGGCAGAGCGATCGCGAACTCGATCGCGGCGGCGCCGCGCTGATCGCGGCGAAAGAGTTTCCAAACGCTCATTGCGTCCTCAATCCAGCCTTGCCGTGAAGCGTGAACGTGCCGTCGCCGTTCGCACCCGGCCAGCGTCGCGAGGCAAACATCGGCGTAAAGGTCCCCTGGAGGTCGATCGTCACCCAGCGGGCATAGGTCTGGCTGCCCGGGCACACCGAATTGTAATCGGCGGCGCGAGCGCCGTTGCACTCCAGCCAGAAGTCGATGGTGACGTCATTGTCGGTCGCGCTCGTGAATCCCGACGCCCGCGCCGCCGCCGCCGCCTCGCTCTTCAGCGTGTCGTAGGTGCTGGCCGTGGTATTGTACTGCTGCACCTTCTCGATCGCGCGATAGGCCGCCTGCTCGAGCTGGAGCTTGGCCGAGTAAGCGCGGCTGATGTCGACCATGCCGATCAGCAGCGACGAGAGGATCGGGAGCGCCAGCCCCATCTCGATCAGCGAGGCGCCGTTTTCGTCGCGCGCTAGAGATTTGATACGCCGGGTCATCCGACCAGCCTCACTTTCTTGCCGACGAAGGAATGCGCACCCGAACCGGCCGGACAGCTGTTGGTGACCGCGCTGTTGCCGATGAAGGTCACGCGCTTCGTCACGATCTGCATGCAGTTCGTGTTCTGGCCGGTGTTGCCCGTGAACTCCAGATCGGCGCGCGGGAAGTAGAGCGCGCCCTCGATCTTGGACGAGCTGTTCCCGTTGATCTTGACGTCGTTGTCGGCGGTTGCGCGGCGGTCCTGATAGTAGATCATGCCCGCGTACGTCCCACTGGTGGGCGCCGTCAGGTCGAGCAACCCGCCCTGCATGTCGACGCCCTCGATGGAGCTCGGATCGGTGGCAGCGGTGTCGCTGGTGAGGATGAACGTGCAGCCAGTGCAGTGCAGCTCGGCATTGTTGCTGTTCATCCCCAGGCTGCCCTTGTTGATCACGTAGATCCCTGGATCGAGCGTGACCTTGCCCTTGATGTCGATGTCGCCGCTGAAGCATTTGACGCCGCCGCCCGGGTTGGCGAGCTCCGGATTGGTCGTCGAATTGTAGGTGTTGTTGGGCGAGTTGTTCGGGAAGTTCGAGCAGCTGCTGAACGCCGGAATGGGCACGTTGGCGAACGGATCGGCCTGTTCGACCGTGAACGGCTGCAGCACCGTTCCGGTGCCCCAGTGAGTGCTCGCCGGGATCCCGCCGACCGCCGCGATCGGGCTCGCGGCGACGCTCGACGAACCGGTCGCCACGGCGGCGCTCATCGACACCGAGTTGGTGATCATCCCGCAGCCGAGGTCGACGTTGGTGCTGCCGGTCGCGTCGATGCCGGTCACCGCCTGGTTTTCGAGGCTGATGACGCAATAAGTGCCCGACGGCACGACCGTCGCAATGCCGGTCGCGGTGATCGTCGGCGTGCTGCTCAGGAACATTCCGGAGAAGCCGAGCGACTTCTGCACCGACAGCTGAACCTGAACCGCGTAAGGATCGCCGGCGAAAGTCCCCGAGGTCGGCGCGCCCACCACCTTGGTGTAGGTGTAGGCGATGTGGTTGTTGTAGCTAAGGTCGTGATCGACCGAGGTCGCGACGTTGGTCCGCACCCCGTCATCCTGGACGATCGAATAAACCCCGGCCATCGCTCCGGAATTGGCGGCGCGCTGAAGCTGCCGCTTCCACAAGGCCCACTGGATGGTGTCGCTGGCGAGGCCGGCCGAGCCGATCACGAGCGGCAACGCCGCGCCGATGATCACCAGCGCGTTGCCGCGTTTGTCGCGCCAGAGCTTTTTCATGAAACCGATCATTCGGGCGTCCCCAAGGCAAAGCGTGCGCTAAGTCAGGGTCGCTCTACGGGAGTCACGGCGAGGGAAGAGTTGAGGCCTGTGGTTAACCCGCGTTGACCATGATCGCCTGTCCCAATCTTGCACTGCGCTGTCTTACGCCTATAATACAGCTAAAGCCTCTTGCGCGGCATGGCTCGCCCGTTCACGGATTGGCCAGCCGCTCATCGAGGCGCTGAAAGGACGAGGCATTATG
This sequence comes from uncultured Alphaproteobacteria bacterium, assembly GCA_963765945.1. Taxonomy (GTDB): domain Bacteria; phylum Pseudomonadota; class Alphaproteobacteria; order Sphingomonadales; family Sphingomonadaceae; genus Sphingomicrobium. Next base: position 97 of record CAVXYS010000020.1, on the reverse strand, counting down.
GCGACCGAACCCGCCACCGAGACCAAGACCAAGCTCAAGCTCGATCCGCCCGAGGCGTTGCAGCCCGTGCCGATCGCCGAGGCCGCCGGGCTGGTGC
>CAVXYS010000019.1:0-21047 GCA_963765945.1 uncultured Alphaproteobacteria bacterium | reverse complement strand
CCCCGGCGGGCGAGGAGCGCGCGGCGGCCTAGTCCGCGCGCATCGGCCCGTGCTGTGCTGCGGTGACCTGGTAAAGGGTGCAGATCATCCGGCGCTCGGCTTCGCTCAAGTGCGGGTTCCAGGTGTCGAGGATCAAAACCGCCCGGTCGCGATCGGTCGGATTGCGCGCTTCATGCTCGATCGTGTCGTCGAACGCGAACGCTTCGCCTTCGACCCAGGCGCGGGTCTCGCCGCCGACGCGGAACGTGCAGCCGTCGGGCACGATCAGCGGCAGGTGGACGATCGCGCGAACGTTGGTCACCCCGGTGTGCGGCGGGATGTGCGCGCCGGCTTTGAGGATCGAGAAGAACACCGCCGGCGCACGGCCGGGGATGCGGCACAGCGGCAGGGTCTCGACCAGCGCCGCCGTCTGCGGCGCGCGCGCGCATGCCTCCTCGTTCCGCTCACCGTCGCGCCACAGGTGCAGCGCGCTCCAGTCGCGCGAGCGGTCGAGCGGCGTCCATTTGTTCTCCGGCACGCCCGACGGCTGCTCGACATAAGGCGCGAGTCCCGGATCGCGCCCGGCGAGGATCGCCTGGAGCTCGGCTCGGATCGTCTCGGTCGCAGCTTCGAGCGCGTCGAACCACGCGAACTGCCCACGGTCGAAGAATTCGTCGGCCGGGAGGAACGGGTAGTGCAGCCCGTGGCAGTCGTTCGCATAGACCGGGCGGCGGCCGAGCATGACTTCGGCGGCGGCGCGAACTTGGCGGCCGTCGCGCTCCGCTGCGCCGGCGAGATCCGGTTCGAGCGCGGCATCGAGCAGGCCCGCAAGCTGGTGACGCTGCCGCTCGACGTAGGCCCGCGCCCGCCCGAGCAAGGCGGTGAGCTCGGGCGCGGGCTGGTCGATGGCCGACGCCAGCGCCAGCACGGCGCTCCACCGGCTGGTCGCCGGCCCCTCCTCGGCGAGCCGCTCATGCAGCTGCGCCAAACGGATCAGCGCCATGAGATCGCGCTGATCGATCGCCAGCGTCTGTTCGAGTGCGCTTCGCTCGCGCTCGTCATCGCCGAGCAGGCGGTAGGCGGTGGCGAGGTTGATCCACAGCTCGGCGGCGGCGGGATCGGCGCGGCACGCCTGGTTGAAATGTTCCGCGGCCGCTGCAGCGTCGCCGCTCCGAAGCGACTCCATCCCCCGCCGGTTCGCAAGCGCCGCTTCGTTGCTCATCGCGGCGCATGGTGACCGCCGCAACCGCCACGTCAACCTCGACGCACGCCCCCGCGGCTGTTTAGGTGCGTTCCGTGGACGATTGGCAGGATCTGTTGCGCGAAGCGTCGCGGCTGCGCACGCTCGGCCGAGTCGAGGAGGCGATCGCCGCCTATGAGCGGCTGCTCGCCGCCCAGCCCGACCTCGCTGACAGCTGGTACAACCTCGGCTGGCTGCAGCGCAAAGTGCGCCGCTTCGAGGCCGCGCTCGATTCCTATGCGCGCGCGCTCGACCTCGGGGTTCGCGACCCCGAGGAGGTGCGGCTCAATCGCGCGGTGATCCTGTCCGACTATCTGCACCGGCCCGCCGACGCCGCCCAAGAGCTGGACGCCGCGCTGGAAGACAATCCCGATTACGTTCCGGCGCTGCTCAATCTCGGCAATCTGCGTGAAGATTTGGGCGACCGTCCAGGCGCCCGCGCCGCCTATGAACGGGCGCTCGCGGTCGAGCCGGGCAACAGCCTGGCGCTGGCCCGGCTCGCCGGCGTGTCCCACGCCGCCGAGCTCGACGGGACGCTCGCGCAACGGCTCAAAATCGCGATCGCCGGCGCCGCCCCGGACGAGCAGGCCGACCTCGGCTTCGCGCTCGCCGGCCTGCTCGACGCCGCCGGCCGCCATGAGGAGGCCTTCGACGCCGCCCGCTCGGCCAACGCCGCGAGCCGGACGGCGACCGGCGCCGCTTATGGCCGCGCCGGACACGAGCGCTTCGCCCAGCGGCTGATCGATTCGTTCGCGCAACGCAGCTGCAGGCGCGGAGCCGGCGCCGGCGATCTTCGTGTGCGGGCTGTTCCGCTCCGGCTCGACGCTGGTCGAGCAAATCCTCGGCGCCCACAGCCGGGTGACCGCTGGCGGCGAGCTCGACCTGGTCCCGGCGCTGGTCGCGCGGATCGACGGCTATCCCGAAGCCGTCCCTGCCGCCGACGCGCGGACGCTGGAGGATTGGCGCGACTTCTATCGGAGCGGGCTGCCGCCACATGACGGCACGCTGCTGACCGACAAGCGGCCCGACAACTTCCTCCACCTCGGCCTGATCAAGACGCTGTTCCCCGACGCGAAGATCGTCCACACCCGCCGCGACCCGCTCGACAATCTGCTGTCGCTCTATTTCCTGCACCTCGATCCCGGCATGGCCTACGCGCTCGACCTTGCCGACGCAGCCCATTGGCACGGCCAGTATGAGCGGCTGATGGCGCACTGGAAATCACTGTATCCGAACGATATTTTCGATCTCGACTATGACCAGCTGGTGCGCGAGCCGCGGCCGGTGATCGAGCGCCTGCTGGCCTTCCTCGGCCTCGACTGGGAAGACGGCCTGCTCGACTTCCACGCTGGCGCGGCGCCGGTCAGGACCGCGAGCGTGTGGCAGGTGCGCCAGCCGCTGCACGCCCGCTCATCGGGACGCTGGCGCAACTACCGCGAGCAACTGTGGCCGATCGCCGGCCTCGAGCGGCGATAGTTCGAATCAGTTGGCGGGGATTCCCGTCGACGTCGCCTGTTGCTGGAACTTCTGAAGGCCCTGGTGGACCTCATATCTGAACTGCTGCCATTCGAGCACGGTCTTGCACACTTTGCGCGCACCGAGCCGGGTCCCGGTCGTCTCCTCGACCTCGCAGACGATCTTGTTGAGATCCTGCGTTCCGCCCTTCGGAGCCGGGTTCGCAGTCGCGATGCTGGTCACTTGGGCGGCCGCGGCCGAGCTCATCGCCGTCGCCGCCAGGACCAGGGTGGAGAGAATCTTCATCCGTGTCACCTCCGCAAATGGATCGGCGCGACGCTTAGCCCAATCGCCGCGGGATGGCGAGGCAGAGTCAGCCGGTGCGCGCAACGTCGAAAGCGACGGTCATCCGCTCGCCCTCGCCGAACGGCCGGGTCCCGTGCCACATCCAGGACGGGAACAGCGCAAGCCGGCCGGGCCTGGGCTCGATGAGCCGGTGCGGCGGAACATCCACACCAAGCTCCGCGTGGGCTCCGCCGAGAGTCAACCACCCCGCTTCGTCCCGGCCGAGATCGGGCGGAAGCACGACATAAAAGGCCGAGCTCAGCCAACCGGCGGGATGGACGTGGTTCGAGTGGAAGCCGCCCGCCAGCAGGCGAACCGACCAGGCCCCGGTGAACTGAATCCGCTCGGGCCGGTGGCGCAGCAGCGGATGCGCCGCGTCGACCGGCGGCAGCCGCGCCGCATGCTCGGCGGCGGCGGCGCGGACCGCCTCGCGCAGCGCGACGATGTCCGGCTCGATTCGGTGGAACAGATTGCCGTCGGTCTGGGTGCCGCCGCGCACCGACTGCGACAGGAACTCGCTCTTCGAGACGTGCAGTTTGCGCAACGTCTCGGCGAGCCGGTCCAGCGACGGGAGCCGGTCGCCGATGTCGTAGACGCCGACGAATCGGTCATCCCCCTCGAGCCATTCCGACCGGCTATCGCCGGTGATCCGCCAGGCCGTCGCCGCATAGGGCCAGAACAGGTCCTGGTCGGCAGTGTCGAGCCAGCGGTCCATGAGCGCGCTGGCCTCGGCTGCACGGCCGGAGCGGAGCAGATGGCGCACATGCCACATCTCGATATTGGCGAAGTCCAGCGCTGCAAGCTCGGTGAACAATCGGTCGGCGGCCTCGATGTCTGCCGCTTTCCGACCGGATCGCGGCCTCATGCGAGGCAAACAGGACATGGTCGCCGAACCGCCGCTTGCCGTCTTCGACCCGGGCCATGGCGTCGTCGAAGTGCCGGGCTTCGACCAGCAGCACGAGCTGGTCGCGGCGCAGCTCCATGCTGTTGGGATGCTCGGCCAGGGCCTCGTCGAAGCTTCGGGTGAACCCTTCCCGTTCGCCTTCCGCCCAGCGCATCGCGGCCAGCAGGCCGTGACCTTCGGTCCACAGCGGCGAGCGGCGCAGCGCGCTCTCGAGCCCGGCGACAGCGTCCTCGGCCCGGCCCTCGGCCAGGAGCGCCGCGACCAGCCCCCTGACAACCTCCGGCTTGTTGGGATTGACCTTCATCGCGTGGGCAAACAGGTCGACGCTCGGCAGGCCCGCCTCGAGCGAAGTCTTGGCGAAGCCGTGGACGATCAGCGGCTCATTCGGCGCCAGCTCCACCGCCCGGCGCAGGGCCGGAAGCGCCAGCTCGCGCCGGTCCTGCAGGCGGTGCGATCAGCCCCTTGACGTGCCACAGGCGAGGGTCGTTCGGCGACACCTTGAGCGCCCGGTCGACATCGTCGAGCGGCAAGTGCGCTCCCGGCGAGTTCAGCGCCTTGATCGCGTCATCGAGAATCCGGGACGGGTCGACTGTCGGCCATCGTCGTGATCATGCTTTCCCCATGAAGGTCGCGCCGCTTGCGCCAATCACCGCGGCGACCGCCTTACGGTCGGCCGCGAGCGAGCGCCGGCGGCCACAGGTCGATGATCAGCACCACGCGCAGCTCGTCGCTGTCGTTCCACGCTTCATGCTCGATCGTGTCGTCGAACACGAAGGCCTCGCCGACTTTCCACTCGCCGAGTGGTTTCCCCGACACCGAAAACCGCAGTTCGGCGGGACGATCAGCGGCAGGTGACAAACCAGCCGGGTGTTCGCAACGCCGGTGTGCGGCGGGATCCGGGTATGCGGCGCGAGCAGCGAGAACATCGCGTTCGGCGATGCGCCCGGGACCTGCGGCTGGTCCGTCCCGGCGATGGCCGCCGAGCGTTTTCGGGCAGTGTCTGGCATTGGCGGCGATCGGCTGGCCGTTCTGGAGCAGATGGATCGCGGTCCAGTTCGGGGTTGTGATTGAGTTCCTTCCACTGCCGCATCGGAACGCGCTCGGGATATTGGATGTAGGGCACCATCTCGGCCGCCTCGGCGGCGATCAGCGCGTCGAACTCGGCGCGGATGTCGGCGGTCGCCCGCTTCGAGCGCCGGAAGGCCGGGGAATTGCTCGCGATCGTGGAATTCCGTCTCGGGAAGGCCGGGATAGTGAAAGTCCGACGGCTCCTGGTGATAGTGGCGGGTGCGGCGCGACCGGTTGGAGATGAAGCGCTCGGCGCGCGCGCGGGCGGCGGGGCTCAAGAGCCGCGGGCAGGGCCGCGCGTCAATCGCTGCTCGAGACGCTCGCGATGATCGTCGCGGCGCTTGCGCGCATGGGCGACCGCCGGTCGTCATCGGCGCAGGAACCTCTTCGCCCGGCGGAAGCTGGGCGAGCGCGTTGCCGAACTCCTCGCCCGCATTCGGGTCGCCCAGCCCGTCGAGAATCACCGCGCGCGACAGCAACGCCGAGAAATCGAGCGGCGACAGGGCGAGCGCTGCGATCGATCGCCGCGAGCGCGCCCTTCAGGTCGCCCGACGCCTTGCGCATCGCCGAGAGCTTCATCCACAGATCGATGGCTCGACTTCGTCGGACTGCGACCGCCTGCTCGAGCAGCGCGCGCGCGGCGGCGAACTGGCCCGCCGCCGCGGCCCGGTCCGCTTGTTCTTCGAGATGTTCGCCTCAGCCATCGCCGGCATCATGGCGGCGGCGACTGGAATTGCAAAGCGGCGGGATCGATCCGCGCTGGTTCACCGCCCCGGCAAGCGATCCCGGATCCATTGCGAGAAGACCCACTTTTCGCCCGACGTCGGCGGCAGTCCGGCATGGAGCGTCTTGGATCGGGGCGCGCCGTCGGGCGTCGACATTGGCGAAGAACAACGCATCGCCCTGCTCGGCGCGATAGTTGAGGCCGATCCTCGGGAAGCTGGTCTCGCCGCCCTCATAGCCCTCGTTGAGATAGATCAGGAAGGTCGCGATCCGCTGCCCGAACGCCGCCAGCGTCTCGCGCATAGGCCGGATTGGCCGGATCGAGGAAATCATGGTGCGGCTTGAACCGCTGGCCGACCGAGTAATGGAGCAGCTGCGACGGCTCGAACAGCGGCACCGGCAGCCGCGTCGCGGCCGAAATGCGGTTGCGGATCACTTCGGTCAGGACGTTCATCTCGCCGAGACGCAGGACGAAGTAGCTGTTGTCGCGGCTCGGGTCGAGGCGTTTGCGTCGCCGGTCGACTGGTCGAACGACCGTCGCCGGGCCGAGCCGCGGCCGGCGCGAGCGTCGATCAGCCAGCGGCATTCGGCCGGCGGTCGCGAACTGCTCGATGACGCCGGATGCGCGGCGTGTCGGACAAGCCTTGCGTCTCGCCGGGCTGCATGCGTTGCTCGAGCGGAATGCCTGCCCGGACCTTTGCCCAAACCTCGGGATCCGTCGTCCGCGCGGGACTCAACGGGTCGGACTGGTTGTCGCGCAGCAGCAGCAGTTGTTCCTGGGCGGAGCCGCGAACCTTGCCGGGCGGCGAGCGCAAGATGATCGAGCGCCCGGTCCCAATCCGGCGGGCGCGCGCATGCCGAGGGCGTCGAACAGGGCGCAGCGCTCACTGGCTTCGGCATGCCCCTCCGCTGACGCGGCTTCGAGCAGGCCGCCGCCTGCTGCACATCGTCCAGCGTCGGCCGGTCGCCGAGCAGCAGCTGCATCGCGGTCGTGAACTCGTCGGTCATGGCCGACGGAACTCTAGACCGGACACGCGCGCAAAAGAAAACGGCGGACCTCACGAGGAGGCCCGCCGCAATCTTGGTCGTGGACGATCGGCTTAGAAGTCGACCGTCACGCCGGCGAACATGATACCGACCCAGCGCGTCATAGACCTGCGGGAAGGTGTTGCCGTTGCCGAACGGCGCGTTCGACACCTCGCCGCCGACGATCGGCGGCTGCTTGTCGAGGATGTTGTTCGCGCCGAGGCGGAAATTGTACCGGTCCGCCAGACGAGCGGTCAGCGCCAGGTCGAAGTAGCTCTGCGACTGAGATCTTCGCGGTTGCCCGACGTCGCAATGCGCGCGGTGCCGCGAACCTGATGTCGCAATCGTCGCTCAAGGCGTCGTTCTTGACCGACGAGAAGTAACGCCACTGGCCCGAGATCCCGAGGCCGTTCGGCATGCGTGAACCCGAGCCGCAGCTTGTGGCGGTATTTCGGGTTCGGAGCGCCGGTCAGGAAGCTGCCGCAGGTGTTGCCGTAGAGGCCGGCGCAGTCGAACTTGCCGTCGCAGTCCGGTGGCGGCCGGATCGACGCCGGTGTCGATGTCCAGCTTCCTCAGGAAGGTCGCCGACGTAGCTGACGTTGAGCGTCCCCATCCCGCCGAGGCGGCGCGAGTAGGTGCCGTTGAGGTCGATGCCCTTGGTCCGGAGGCCACCGATGTTGGTGTTGGTGGTCTCGATGAACCCGGTGCTGCGACAGCCACAGCGAGCCGTTGCCTGGCGTTCGGTGGATCTTCGAGCAGAAGAACGGATCGCCCGTCGCCAAGCACTGGGTCATGATCGTCTGGAAGCCCGAGCGTGCTGATCAGGTTCTTCACCTTGATGTCGAAATAATCGACCGTGAAGGCGAAGCCCGGAACGAAGCGCGGCTGAATCACGAGACCAACGGTGTAGGTGTCGGCCTTCTCCGGCGACAGGTTCGGTGTTGCCGCCGAACAGGCGTTATACTGGTTCGCCGGGTTCGGCGGTGATGGTGCCGTACTGGCCGGCCGTGACGCCGGTGTTGAGCGCACTGCGCCGGCCGGTCGCCGTCGGCGCCGCGCCGGCGCACGGGTCGACCGTTCCGCCGAGACCGACGAACTGGCTGGGTGAACAGCTCGACCACGTTCGGAGCGCGGACGGCGCGGTTGTAGCTGCGCGCGGGCCCGGATGTCGTGGATCGGCGCCAACTCCAGCCGACAGCTTGTAGGTGTCGGTGTTGAAGTGGTTCCCGGCGACCTTGTAGTCCGAGTAACGGTAGCCGGCGCCGACCGTCAGTTCCTCGAAGAACGAGTGGCTGACGATCGGGATCTGGAGCTCGGCGAACGCCTCGCGAACGTCGAAGCTGGCCCGAGACCGGCAGGGTCGGACGCACCCTGGCCCGCGCCGTCGCCGAGCTGGAACTCGACGTCCGGCTGCGGTGTTCGAGCGATTCCTTGCGATATTCGGCGCCGACGTTGAGGCCGATGCCGCGGTCCGACCACGGCGTCTGGATGCCATACTCGCCGCCGTCGATCGTGAAGTTGGCGTTGGCGATGGTCTCGTTGACGTGGCCGCGCAGGAAGCCGCGGGGTCTGCAGGAAGGCCAGAGCCTGCGGGAGTGACTCCGCCGGTCTGGAAGATGTTCCACGGGACGCAGTTCGGCCGTCGCATCGCCCGGGTCAGTCTGTCGCACGGCAGACCGGAGTTCCGGCCGCAACGCCGGCACGCCGCCGACCGCCGGATTGGCGATGACGTCGAGCGCCATTGCAGTCGACGTGACCGAGAAATCGTTCAGGTAGACCTGCGACAGCTGGTCGTGCCGAACTGATAGTAAGTGTCGTAGGACACGCCCTTGAGCAGGTCGCCGCGATGCCGCCGACGATCCGCCATGCGTTGTGCTCGAGGTGATCCTCGCGCCCGCCGCCCTCGACGTTGCGGCGACCGATATAAACGATCGCCTGATGACGACCTGCGTAACCGTAGGCGCATCGGTGATCGAATTGGCAGGCGCCGCAGATCGTCGTGATCTGCTGCGCCGACAGCAGCGGGTTGTCGCAATTGATCGTCGTCGTGTTGAAGAAGTCGCCCGACGGAGCGATGCGCGAGTTGGACGGTCGTCCATGAACATCGCTTCGAGGTACGGCTTGGCCCCGGGCTGATCTCATATTCGGCGAAGGCGCCGAACGTGTAGCGCTCGTCCGGGCGCTGGATAGAAGTTGTACGGGCCGAAGTTGAACGGGGTCGAGCCCGGCACGAAATTGTTGCCGTTGGGGCCACCGACCTGGGAAGGTGCCGACGTTGGTGAAGAACGTGCCGGTCGCCGAGGTCGCCGAGCCGCCGCAGTTGAAGTCGCGCGGTCGGCGTGCCGCTGCCAGGCCGCCCTGCGCCGCGGTGCGCGCCGCGAGCGAGCAGAACGAATAGTCGCGGCTCGCCTCCAGCACGGCGTCCTGCTTGCGGTAGGTGGCATAGGCCATGATCCAGCCGCGGTTGTCGTCGAACCCGGCGCCGAACGCGACCGCGAGGTCCTGCGCGCCGCCGTTGACGCTCTGGCCATGCGGCGGACGGAAGCCGCGCGCCACGTTGGCGTTCAGGATCCGGTCGGACGCATCGTTGTAGTGCATGAACGTCGAGGCCTGGGCGTCGATGCGGAGGCCGCGGAAGTTGGTGTCCATGATGAAGTTGACGACGCCCGCGACCGCGTCCGCGCCGTACACCGACGACGCGCCGCCCGTGAGCACGTCGACGCGCTTCACGATGGCCGACGGGATGAAGTTGATGTCCGCGATCGATCCGAGACGCGGGTCGCCCGGCTGCAGACGGCGGCCGTTGACCAGCACCAGGGTGCGCTGCGAGCCGAGGCCGCGCAGGTTGACCGAGGCGGTACCCGTCGAACCGTTGGAGATGTTCGACCCTTGCGCCGCGAACGACTGCGGCAGCGAGTTGATCAGATCCTCGGTGCGGGTCGTGCCCTGGAGCTTGATGTCCTGGCTGTTGAGCACCGTCACCGGGCTCGCCGACGTCAGGTTCGGCTGCGGAATGCGCGAGCCGGTGATGACGATGTCGCCCCCGCTTTGCACCGGAGCGCCCTGCGCGTTGGTCGACGGAGTCGTCGTGCCCTCGACCGGAGCAGTCGTCTCAGGCTGATTGCTCGTCGGCGCATCTTGCGCGGTGCAATTGGCGCCGGGCGGCGGAGCGCCGGGCGGGCAGAGCGGCTTCGGCGTCTGCGTATCCTGCGCGAAAGCAGGTGAAGCAACCACGCTGGCGCCAACCAAAAGAGTGGTCGCGAGCAGGCGCTGACGGAAATCGGTCATAGAAATCTTCCCCTTCACTAGCCGCGCCGGAGGCACGACTGCCGTGGAACGGCAAACGCAACTTTGCCGAACTGCACCTTGTGATAAGTGAACGCGGGAGAGGCTGGCAACGGGCGCGACGGTTGCGGGCGCGAGTTGTCAATGCGCTGTATCAATTTTGCAACAGCGTTCGCTTGTGCTTTTCGCTAAGGTCGGCATAGCGTCACGAGGCACTGTCGGGGACCCGCGAACATGCGCAAATTTCTTTTGATTTCAGTTGCTTTGGCCGTGGTTGCCAGTCCGGCCGCCGGAGCCAAGCGGCAGGCTGCTTCCGGCACTCCGGCAAACATGCAGCGGCTGCTCGCCTGCCGCTCGATTCAGGACAGTGCGCAACGCCTCGCCTGCTTCGACCGGGAGACCGCGGCGGTCGATCAGGCGATCGCCAAGCGCGACCTGGTGATGATCGACAAGGCCCGCGCGACGGCGGCCAAGCGCTCGCTGTTCGGCTTTTCGATCCCGGACTTCGGCGGCCTGTTCGGCGGCAACGAGGACGAGGTGAAGGAGATCTCCAGCACCGTTACAGCCTTCTCCCACAACGCCTATACCGGCTGGACGATCACCCTGGCCGACGGGTCGGTGTGGGGCCAGACCGACGACGCCCAGCTCGGGCTGCCGCCGGCAAAGGGGCAAAAGGTGATCGTCCACCGCGGCTCGTTCGGCGCCTTCTTCCTGCGCCTCAACGGTCAGCCCGGTTACAAGGTCAAGCGGATCGGCTAGACGATTCGCGGCCGCCCGGCGTTCGGCTTCGAAGCTGGCGGCGGCGTCGGCATAGGGCTCCTGGCGCGCGACGCTCCAATAGCGCAGCTCGTGCAGCGGGATGTGGGCGCCGGTAATCGCGCAGACGACGTGATCGCCGTCCGACAGCAGCCGGAACGTCCCGGCCAGATAATGGACCCGCGCGGCTCGGCCGCTTCCGCTCATCAGCATGCTTGTCACTCCTCCGGCGGATCGAACAGGCCGGGCTGCGGAGCGACATAGGAACGCCGCGGTCTCCGCTCAACCGGCAGCTTGTCGCGCTCGCCCGCGACGACGGCATCGACCGAGCCGTCGCCGAAGCGCAGGCGAAGCTCGCGCGCGGCGCGCGCGTCGGATGCATGAATCAGAGTCTTGCCGTCCCGGTCGGTGACGCGGGCAAAGCCGCGCGCCAGCGGGCGCTCGGGATGCGCCAGCTCGGCCGTCCGCCACAGCGCGCCGAGCTGCTCGGAGAGGCGCGCAATCCGCTGGTCGACGAGCTCGCGGCGGAGGCGGCCGGCGACCAGATTCATGTCGGCGCGCGCATGGCCCGCGCGCGCGGCAAGCGACCGCGGAAGCCGTTCGCCGAGATCGTCGAGGCGCTGCCCGACCGGGGCGAAGATCGCCTGCGGCTCGGGCCAGCGGGCGGTGGTCAGCTGGAAACGCTCGCGGGCGCTGTCCGTGCGGCGCTCGAGGCAATGGCGGGCGCGGTGTGCGAGCTCGCCGATCTGGGCGAGCAATTCGGAACGGACGGGAACGGCCAGCTCCGCGGCCGCGGTCGGAGTTGGCGCGCGCAGATCCGCGGCATGGTCGATCAACGTCGTATCCGTCTCGTGGCCGACGGCGGAAATCAGCGGAATCGGTGATTCGGCCGCCGCGCGCACCACTTCCTCCTCGTTGAACGCCCACAGATCCTCGATCGAGCCGCCGCCGCGCGCGACGATCAGCAGGTCGGGACGCGGCTCGACCTTCGGGAAGCCGCGGATGGCTTCGGCGATCCGCATCGCCGCGCCGTCGCCCTGGACCGGGACCGGCCACAGGATGACATGGGTCGGACAGCGGTCCTCGAGCCGGTGGAGGATGTCGCGGATCACGGCGCCGGTCGGCGAGCTGATCACCCCGATCACCCGCGGCAGGAACGGCAGCCGCCGCTTCCGCTCGGGCGCGAACAGCCCTTCCGCGGCCAGCGCCTTGCGCCGCTGCTCGAGCAGGGCGAGCAGGGCGCCCGCGCCCGCCAGCTCCATCCGCTCGACCACGACCTGATACTTGGAGCGGCCGGGATAAGTCGTCAGGCGGCCGGTCGCGATAACTTCGGCGCCGTCCTCTGGACGAAAGGCGAGCGCGACTGCGCTGCTGCGCCAGATCACCGCATCGATGCACGCATTCTCGTCCTTGAGCGTGAAGTAGCAATGGCCGGAAGCGTGGCGCTTGAAGCCGGAAATCTCGCCGCGGACGCGAACCTGGCCGAAAGCGGTTTCGATCGTGCGCTTGAGCGCGCCGGACAGCTCGCTGACGCTGAGCGGCGGCGAATTGTCGCCGGGAGCGACACTCGCTAACAGGCCGGCACTCGTGTCGTCAGGGAGATCCATGAATATTCTGCTCTTGGGGTCGGGCGGCCGCGAGGATGCGCTCGGCTGGCGCCTTAGGCAATCGCCGAGCTGCGACACGCTCATCGCCGCGCCGGGCAACCCGGGGATTGCGCGCTGGGCGGAGTGCCTTGCGATCGATCCCTGCGACCCCCGCGCGGTAGTCGATCTGGCCCGGCGCGCGGCCATCGACCTCGTCGTCGTCGGTCCCGAGGCCCCGCTTGTCGCCGGCGTCGGCGATGCGCTGCGCGCGGCGGGGATCGCCGTGTTCGGGCCGAACGCCGCCGCGGCCCGGCTCGAAGGGTCGAAGGGTTTCACCAAGGACCTGTGCCGCGACCATGGGATTCCGACCGCTGCTTATGTCCGGGCGGAGCGCATGGACGATGCGCTGGCGGCGCTCGACCGCTTCACCATCCCGGTCGTGATCAAGGCCGACGGGCTCGCCGCCGGCAAGGGCGTGACCGTGGCCATGAGCCGCGCGGAAGCGGAGGCCGCGATCACCGCCGCCGGCAACGGGCCGCTGGTGATCGAGGAATTCCTGGCGGGCGAGGAAGCGAGCCTGTTCGCGCTGGTCGACGGTGCGACCGCCGTCCCGTTCGCCTCGGCGCAGGACCATAAGCGAGTTGGCGAAGGCGATACCGGCCCCAACACCGGCGGCATGGGCGCCTACGCCCCGGCGCCGGTCCTGACCGCCGAGCTGCAGGGCCGGGCGATGGACGAGATCGTCCGGCCGACCGCGCGTGCGCTGGCCGAGGCCGAGACGCCGTTCAGCGGGGTGCTCTACGCCGGGCTGATGCTGACCGCCGAAGGCCCCAGGCTGATCGAATATAACGTCCGCTTCGGCGATCCGGAGTGCGAGGCGATCATGCCGCTGGTCGAGGGCGATTTCGCCGAGCTGCTGCACGCCGTCGCGACCGGCCGGCTGGCCGAGATCGGCGCGCCCGGGCTCGCGGCCAGGCATGCGATGACGGTGATCGTCGCCGCGCGCGGCTATCCCGGGCAGCCGGCGAGCGGCGGTGCGATTCGCGAAATCGAGGCCGCCGAGCGAGTCGACGGCGTCACCGTGTTCCACGCCGGCACCGCGCTCACCGCCGCCGGGCTGGTCGCCAAGGGCGGCCGGGTCCTCGCCGTGACCGCGGTCGCCGACACCTTCGCCAACGCCCGGGCGCGCGCCTACCGGGCGGTCGACCAGATCGATTTCGCCGACGGGTTCCACCGCAGCGACATCGGCTGGCGCGAGCTCGAACGGTCGCCGGCGTGAGCCCGCTGTGGGACTATGTCTGGCCGCTCCTGGCCGCCGGCCTGGTGATCGGCGCCGTGGCGGCGACGATCGGCTTCCGCCGCGGCAGGTGGAAGCTGGCGATCGCGGTCGGCTTCGTCGCGACGATCGGCGCGGCGGCGCTGTGGCACGGGCCGCTCGGCGCCGCGGACCGGTTCGCCGGACGGGTCGATCGCATGGCCCGGGAGTTGCTCGCTTATTACGAGATGACGGCCGTGACCGCCCAGCTCCATCGCGGTCCGCTGACCCGCCGGCTGATCCTGACCGGTCCGGCCGACGATTTCCAGCGCGGCGAGCTGGTTCGCCTGTTCAGCCAGGTCCCCGGCGTCAGCGACGCGACCTGGCGCAACGAGCCCGGCGGCCTCCCGCTGATCGCCGAGGGCGCACTTGCCGCCATTCTCGGCTTCCTTGTTGGGGCCGGGCTGGCCTATCTCATGGAGCTTCGCCGACGGTATAACGCGCAGTGGAATTGGTGACCGAATGGAAGTGATCCGCGAATATTGGTGGCTGGTGGTGATCGTCGTGGCGCTGGCCCTGGCGCTGATCCTGCTCCGGCCGAGGCAAAGAGTGACCCTGACCGACAGCGCTCCGGTCCGGCCGCACATGGCCGCCCGCACGGTCGGTCGCGGGCTGGCGGGAGAGGCCGCGTCGGCGACCAGCGACGTCACCGGCGAGCTGCTCCGGGCACCGGTCCGGCGCGAGCTCGATGGCGAAAGGGAGCCGGGTGACGATTTCTGCCGGATGAAGGGTGTCGGACCCAAGTTCGCCGACGCGCTGCACGCGCTCGGCTTCACCCGGTTCGATCAGGTCGCCCACCTCACCCCCACCGAGATCGAGCGGATCGATGCGCAACTGGGGGCCTTCAGCGGCCGCCTGACCCGCGACCGGATCGTCGAGCAGGCCGATTATCTCGCGCGCGGCGATGTCGACGGTTACGAGCAGAGGTTCGGCAAGCTCTAGCCGACTGCTTCGACCTCCGCTTCCGGCGCTTTGCGCCGCGGGCGGGAGGCGATGAGCTTGTCGATCTTGCGCCCGTCCATGTCGACGATCTCGAACTTCCAGCCGTCGTGGCGGAAGGTCTCGCCGGTGTCCGGCAAATGCTTGAGCACCGACAGCGCGAACCCGGCCACCGTCGAATAGTCGCGGTCGTTGGGCAGGTTGACGCCGAGCCGGTCGGAGAGGAGGTCGGCGCTCGCGGCTCCCGACACCAGCCAGCTGCCATCGTCGCGCTCGACCAGGGGCGGCTCCTCGCCCTGCTCGACGTCGTGCGCGAAGGTCCCGGCGAGCGCGGCGAGGATGCTCCCCGGAGTAACGATCCCGTCGAAATGGCCATATTCGTCATGGACCAGAGCGAGCGGGACGTCGGCGCTGCGCAGCACCGCGAGCGCGTCCATCGCGTCCATCAGGTCGGGGATCACCGGCGCATTGCGGCACAGGCTGGACAGTTCGAGCGGACGGCCGGCGAGCGTGCACGCGAGGACGTCTCCAGTCCGGATCACGCCGACGATATTGTCGATCGATCCGTCGGCCACCGGAATCCGGCTGTGGGGCGTTTCGAGCAGCGCCGCCCGCAGCTCCTCCTGCGTCGCGTTGACGTCGATCCAGTCGACGTCGGTGCGCGGGGTCATCACTTCGCGGACCGGCCGGTCCGCGAGCCGCACGATGCCCGAGATCATCGCCCGCTCGTCCTCCTCGAGCACGCCGGCAGTCTGAGCTTCGGCGACCACCAGATGCAGCTCCTCGGCCGTCACATGATTCTTCGATTCCTTGTTGAAGCCGAACAGCTTGAGAACCAGCGTGCTCGATTGATTGAGCAGCCAGACGAACGGCGCGGTAATCTTGGCAAGCCATTTCATCGGACGCGACATGACCACGGCAATCGGCTCGGGAGAGCGCAACGCGATCTGCTTCGGGACGATCTCCCCGACGAGCAATGAAACGTAGGTGGTCAGCACGATCACGAGACCGAAGCCGACCGTGTGGGCAGTTTCCGGCTTAAGGCCGAGAAGTTCCATCCGCTGCGCCGTAGGCTCGCCCAGACTTCGCGCCTGAGAAGGCGCCCGCGAAGATGGCGATCAGGGTGATTCCGCTCTGCACGGTCGAGAGAAACCGCCCAGGGTCGGCGGCGAGGTCGAGCGCGCATTGAGCACCGCGGCTGCCGCCCTTCGCCATCGCCTTGAGTCGCGCCTCGCGGGACGACACGATCGCGAGCTCGCTCATCGCCAGGACGCCGTTGAGCGCGACCAGGGCGAGGATCAGGAGAACGTCCAGCCACGGGATTGGAGTGAGGTCGCTCATCGGCGTTGCATAGCGTCTAGCCTGTCGTCGCCGCGCTTCACAAGCTGGCGTTTGGTTCACTCGCGGAACCATCCGTGGCATGGGCCGGTTTCATCGCGTCACAGATTTCCGGAGCCCGACCATGACTCCTGCCCGCAGCTGTCCTGCGCTTGCACTGACGATATTGCTGCTGTCCGGCTGCGGGATCGGGCCCTTTTCGCAGCCGCCGCCACCGCCGCCGGTCCGCCCGGCCGCCTTCACCGCCCTGGGCCTCGGCGCGGCCTACCTCAACGGCGACATCATCGGCGGCCGCAAGGTCCGCGCCGCCAAGCTCCGCGCGGCCAAGGTCCGGCCGCTGAGCCCGGCGGCAATTCCCGACTACATGTACCGCGCCGAGCAGGAGCTGCGCCGGCAGACCGCGGGCATCGGGATCGACGTCATCCGCCTGCCCGACGGGCTGCTCGTCCGGGTTCCGGCGACCATGACCTTCGATCCGGGGAGCGCGGCGATCAAGCCGCAGATCGACGCGACCCTGACCGAGCTCGCGCGGACGCTCAAGACCTTCAACCAAACTTATGTCGACGTGCTCGCGCACACCGACACATCGGGCACTCCGCAGGGCAATCTGGCGCTGTCGCAAAAGCGGGCGAGCGCCGCCGCGACTTTCCTCGGAAGCCACGGCGTTGCCAAGGCGCGAATTGCTTCGCGCGGCCTTGGCGAAGGCTCGCCGCTCTACGTGGTCGAGGGCAGCGAGACCGAAAAAGCCGCGAACCGCCGGGTCGAGATCCGCCTCGTCCCTTACTCCGGCTAACGGGCCGGCCCAGCGCAGGGCTTCGGCCAGCTTTCCTTGCCGCCGACGAGCAGCAGCTCGCCCGAACGGCCGTCATCGAGCGCGCGCGCGAACAGCCACGACCGCCCGCTCGGCGAGAAAGCGGCGCCGATCTCGCTGCCATTGCCGTTGATCTCGGATCCCAGCCGAACGCGTTTCGACCAGCCGCCGCCGGTGCGGTCCGACCGGTAATAGCCGTCCGCCGAAAGCAGCAGCCAGCGGCCGTCCGGGCTCGGCAACGCCTCATATTCGTCGCCCTCGCTGTTGATTTCGGGCCCGAGGTTTTCCACCGTCCAGCGGCCGCCCCGAAGCTCGCGGGCGCGCCAGATGTCGGTCCGGCCGAGACCGCCGGGACGATCGGAGCCGAAATAGAGCCAGCCGTCGCGGTCGAGGCGGGGAAACCATTCGTTGCCTGCGGAATTGATCGGCTCCGGCAGGCGCTGCGGCGCGCCCCAGCGCCCGGCCCGGTCGCGGGTCGCGCGCCAGATGTCGAGCCCGCGCCCCTTCACGCCGTCGCTGGTCCGGGTGGAAATGAACCACACAGCGCGGCCGTCGCGGCTGAACCATGGATCGGCCTCGACCCCATCGCCGGCGATCGGCGCGTCGCTGGCGGTGCTCCAGCCGGACCGGGTGCAGCGGCTGACCTTGAGGCGCCAGCCGCGGAACTGCGGGTGGAGCGGACGAACCACAGGTCGCCGGTCCGCGGATCGAAGGCCGGATGCGATTCGAACTGGTCGGTGGAAACCGGCGCCACCGACCACACCCTGGGCGCCGGCGTCGGGGCGGCTGCGACGGCGAGCAGCGACAGGAGCAGAAAGGCGCGCACGCCCGGCGGCAAAGCATTCCGCTGTGCGCGATTGAAGTCCTATTCGACCAACCGCCTAGCGCCGTTCGGCGAAAAAGCGGCGGAGGAGCTCGGCCGATTCCTCTTCGCCAATCCCGCCGAGCACGTCGGGCCGGTGATGGCAGGTCGGCTGGGCGAAGATGCGCGCGCCGTGCACCACCCCGCCGCCCTTGGGATCCTCGGCGCCGAAGCGCAGCGCCTTGAACCTCGCCAGGGCGATTGCGGCGGCGCACATCGCGCACGGCTCGAGCGTGACCCACAAGGTGCAATCGTCGAGCCGCGACGCGCCGAGCCGGGCGGCGGCGGCGCGAATCGCCTCCATCTCCGCATGCGCCGTCGGGTCGGACGAGCCGCGCATCGCATTGCGGGTTTCGGCGACGACTTGCTCGCCGCACGTCACCACTGCTCCGACGGGCACCTCGCCGGCCGCGGCCGCTTCGGCGGCGAGGTCGAGGGCACGGCGCATCGGTGGCGGCAGCGGAAAGGTCATTGCGGCGGCCTAGCCAAGGCCGCGGCGCGAGTCAGCTACATCCCGTTGACGCCGTTCTGCTCGGCCTGGTTCCCGGCCTGGCCTTGCGGCGGCTTGACCTGCAGTTCGGGCACTTTGACCGTGGCATTGCGCGTACCGATCTCGACCGAGCCGGTCTGGACGTCGAACGCCGGCGTCTGCCCGCCCTTGGCGACGAGGCCGTTGCCGGTCGCCGACACCGCCGGCGCCTTGGCGCCGCGGATCTGGTTGATGTCGAGGAAGCCGCTGCCGACCCCGACCAGCAGGACGAGCACCACGACGATGAGAACGAAGAGGATCGCGCGCATGGTGCTTTCTCCCGAGCTGTTTGCTGGCACAACGCCGACGACCGTGGAGAGTTTCTGACGTTGGCGCCTGCGCCTGACGTTGACGAATTGGGTCCCACCCGCTAACGGGCGGCGCTTTCCGGGCGCATCCACGCGCTCGATCAAAATCAGGATATGAGACCATGTCGCGGGTTTGCGAGCTGACCGGCAAGGGCCGGCAGGTGGGCAACAATGTTTCCCACGCCAACAACAAGACCAAGCGCACGTTCCTGCCCAATCTGCAGAACGTGACGCTGATCTCGGACGCGCTCGGGCAGAGCGTCAAGCTGCGCGTCTCGACCCACGGCCTGCGCTCGGTCGAGCATGTCGGCGGCCTCGACAACTGGCTGATGAAGACCAGCGACGACAAGCTGTCGCCCAAGGCCCGCAAGCTCAAGCGCGAGATCGCCAAGAAGGGCGCCGAGCAGGCCGCCGCCTAAGTTCCTCCCCAGCTCAAGGCTGGGGAGGGGAACCATCCGCCGAAGAGCGGATGGTGGAGGGATAGAAGGCGCCGAGCCAGTCACCCCTCCACCATGCTCCGCATGGTTCCCCTCCCCACGAGCTGCGCTCGCAGGGAGAAACTTCTAACCACCTGAACCTCAACGCAAATTCCTGAACGCAGGCTGCAATCCGCGTTCAGCCTCCATTGCCCGCGAATTGGGCATAAGCCCCGCATCCGGCGGGGTTTCCCCCTTTTCCCCGCCACGTCTGGAAACAGGCAAGTTCCCTCGCGTCGCGTAACGAGGGGGGCCCGGCGCGCGTAACCGTGTCGGGCCCAATTTTTATGGGCTTTCGAACAAGCTGGCGAGCTGCTCGACCATTGCTCCGGCGAGCTGGTCGGCGTCCATGATCGTGACCGCGCGCTCATAATAACGAGTCACGTCGTGGCCGATGCCGATCGCGATCAGCTCGACCGTCGAGCGCTTCTCGATCCACTCGATCACCTGCCGAAGATGGCGCTCGAGATACGAGCCGCCGTTTGCGCTCGCCGTCGAATCGTCGACCGGCGCGCCGTCCGAAATCACCATCAGGATGCGCCGCTCCTCGGGCCGGGCGATCAGCCGGTTGTGCGCCCACAGCAGCGCCTCGCCGTCGATATTCTCCTTGAGCAGCCCCTCGCGCATCATCAGCCCGAGGTGCCGGCGGGCACGGCGGTAAGGCTCGTCGGCGCGCTTGTAGACGATGTGCCGGAGGTCGTTGAGCCGTCCCGGGTTGGCCGGCCGCCCGTCGGCGAGCCACGCCTCGCGGCTTTGCCCGCCCTTCCAGCCGCGGGTGGTGAAGCCGAGGATCTCGGTCTGGACCCCGCACCGCTCGAGCGTCCGGGCGAGGATGTCGGCGCAGATCGCGGCGATGGCGATCGGGCGCCCCCGCATCGAGCCCGAATTGTCGATCAGCAGCGACACGATCGTGTCCTTGAACTCGGTGTCGCGCTCGATCTTGAAGGACAGCGCGTGGCGGGGATTGACGACCACGCGGGCCAGCCGCGCGGCGTCGAGCAGCCCCTCTTCCTGGTCGAAGTCCCAGCTCCGCGCCTGCTGCGCCAGCAGCCGGCGCTGAAGGCGGTTGGCGAGGCGGGTCACGACGGTCTGCAGCCCGGCCATCTGCTGGTCGAGATAGGCGCGGAGCCGGCCCAGCTCCTCCTCGTCGCACAGCTCGCCGGCCTCGACGATTTCGTCGAACCGGGTCGTGTAGACCTTATAGTCGGTCTCCGGCGCGAGGTCCCAGTTGCGGCGCCCGGCGTGGGCGAAGATGCTGTCGCTGAGCTCATCACCGGCGCTGGTCTCGTCCTCGCCGAGCTCCATTTCTGGCCGAGCTGTCCTGGTCCGACTCGCCGTCCTGGGCGTCTTCGCCGCGCATCTCGACGTCGCCGCCGGCCGGAGTTCAATCGTCGCCCTCCCCGGTCCGCGTCGTCGCCGCCGCCCTGCTCGCCCTCGGCCTCGTCACCGCCCTCTTCCGGCTGATCCTCGGCGAGGTCTTCCGCGGCGGCCAGCTCGAGGTCCCCGAGCAGCCGCCGGGACAGCTTGGCGAAGGCCGCCTGGTCGTCCAGCGTCAGCGCGAGCGCATCGAGCTCGGCCCCGGCCCGTCCTCGATCCACGGCGTGATCAGCTTGAGCCCCGGCTGGCGCAGCCGGGGCGGCGGCCTGGCCGGTCAGCCGCTCCCGCGCGAGCAGCCCGACGGCGGTCGACAGCGGCACTTCCTCGGCGGTCCGGGCGCGCACGATCGCGTCGCCGCGCACCCGCGCCTCGGTCAGGCGAGCGAGATTGTCCCGCACGCCGCCCATCGCCTTCGCCCCGAGCGCCTCGATCCGCGCCGTTTCGAGCGCGTCGAACACGGCGCGGGCATCGGCGTCGGCCGGAGCCAGTCCGCGCGTGCAGCTTGCATCGTGATGACGCAGGCGAAGCGCGACCGTTGGCGCCGCCCCGCGCTTCCGCGACCAGCCGCGGCTCGAGCGCCGGCCCGGGCGACGGCACGCGCGCCGTCTTGCCCGACGCCGGCGTCGCGTCCGACGCGAACATCACATCGACCTCGGCGTCCTTGGCGATCGCGCGCGCCGCCTCGGTGCGACACCCGGTGAACTGGTCGATCCGTTCGGCCATCA
>CAVXYS010000018.1:0-36825 GCA_963765945.1 uncultured Alphaproteobacteria bacterium | reverse complement strand
GCTGCACCTGACCCTCGTCCAGGCGCTGGTCGACGCGGGCTGTCGCCCCGCCGTCGCCGCCCGTGCCGCACTCGTCGCCCCACCCGACCTCCAGGCCGCCGCCGAGGCCGGCACGACCGCCAGGGCCCGGCTCACCAAGCCGCCCGGGCCCTCGGCCGGCTCGAGGCCCTCGGCGCGCAGCTGGCCGGCCATCGCCGGCGCCGTCCCGCCGCCGTGCCGGCGCCGGCCGCGGTCGCCGTGTTCGCCGGCGACCACGGCGTGCTCGCCCAGGGCGTGACCCCGTGGCCGCAGGAGGTCACCGCCCAGATGGTGGCCAACTTCCTCGCCGGCGGCGCGGCCATCAACGTGCTGGCCCGCGCAGGCCGGCGCCGACGGTGACGCGTCGTCGACGTGGGCGTCGCCGCCGACCTCCGCGCCACCGCCGCGGTGCTGCCGCGCAAGGTCCGCGCCGGCACCGCCGACCTGGCCGCCGGGCCGGCCATGACCCGCGGCGAGGCGCGGCCGGCCTCGACGTCGGGCACGAGGTGGCCGCCGACCTGGTCGGCGGCGGGCGCGCGTGCCTCGTCACCGGCGACATGGGCATCGGCAACACCACGCCGTCGGCCGCCCTGATCGCCGCGCTCACCGGCGCCGACGCCGGCCGAGGTCACCGGCCGCGGCACCGGCATCGACGACGAGATGCTGGCCGCGCAAGGTCGCGGTCGTCGACGCCGCGCCTGGCCCGCGCTGCCGGACGCCGGCCGACCCGGTCGGCGTGCTGGCGGAGGTCGGCGGGCTGGAGATCGCCGCGCTCGCCGGCTTCATCGCTCGGCGCGGCGCCGCGCCGCGTCGCCGGTCGTCGTCGACGGCGTGATCGCCGCCGCCGGCGCCTGCTCGCCGCCGACGCGTCGCGCCCGCGGCTCGCGACGTGCATCGCCGGCCACCGCTCGACCGAGCCCGGCGCGACGGTCGCGCTGGACCACCTCGGCCTGGAGCCGCTGCTCGACCTCGGCCTGCGGCTCGGCGAGGGCACGGGCGCCGCCCTGGCCCTGCCTCTGGTGCGCCGCGGCGCGGATGCTCGGCGAGATGGCCACGTTCGACCAGCCGGCGTGGCCACAAGGACGAGTGACGCGATCGAGGACGACGGCGAGAGGAACGTCCGCACGAACGCCGCAAGGAAAGGTCGCAGCGCCCGGGCCTTGCCCGTGCGACACTGCGGGCGTGATCGAGAACCCCCGCACCGGGAGCAGGTCGAGCGGATCGCGGAGACGCCCGAAGTCCTCACGACGACCACCAACTGGACCCGCCCCGGCCATCGGGCCACCGAGCACATCCACCCGATCATGGAGGAGCGGTTCGAGGTCCTCGAGGGTCGGGGCGGCGTTCCGCATCGACGGCGTCGAGATCGAGGCCGCCGCCGGGTCGGTCGTGGTCGCGCCGCCCGGCCGGCGCCACCTCGCCTGGAACCCGACCGACGAGCCGGTCCGCCTCCGCATCGAGATGCGACCCGCCCTGCGATGCGGTCGTTCACCACCCGGTTCTTCGCCGGCGACGACCCGATCGCCCTCCTCGACGAGTACCGCGACGAAGTCGGTGCTCCCACCGCCATGACGCCCGAGACCAAGGATGCCCTGCCGAGCTGCGCTACGGCGACCGGATGCTGATCGCCTGCACCGGCCGGACCGACCGCAGCCGCCTCGTCCACTACCCACCACCCTCGAGCTCCCCGAGCCCGGTGGCGTCTACGTCCTCGTGGACGACGGCCCGACGTGGGCGTGGCGCTACGAGTGGGTGCCTGACGAGGGCTGACGGTCAGCGCCCGACCCGGCCGTCGATCTGCTCGCGGATCAGGTCGGCGTGCCCGGCATGGCGGGCCGTCTCCTCGAGCAGGTGGGCGAGCACCCACCGCAGGTTGACCGGCCGATCCACCGTCGTGGACCGGCACCGGTCGTCGAGGTCGGCCGCGGCGACGGTTGTGTCGACAGCGCGCCCACTCGCCCGTGTAGTTGGCGACGACCGCCTTCACGGTGTCGCGATCGTTGATCGAGTTGGCCGCCACCACCGACCGGGGCTCGCCGCCGAATCTGGTGCAGCACCCAGATCGACTCGGCCATCGTGAGGTGCCGGACCAACCACAGCAGCGAGGTCCCGCTGGGCACCGGCGACCAGCGGGCCTGCTCCTCGCTGAGGCCGCGCACCCTCTTCTCTGACGATCGAGTCCCGCTGGAACTGGAGCAGCCCGAGCAGGGTCTCGCGTCCGACCTTCGGCCTGCGTCGGAGGCTTCACGTCAGCCACCCGAGCATCGTACGGCCGGCCGGATCGGGGCCGACGGGGCCCGTCTACGATCGCCGTGTGACCGTGTACCTCGTCGGGGCCGGCCCCGGCGATCCTGGCCTCCTGACCCGGAGGGGCGCCGAGGTGCTCGCCCTCGCCGACGTCGTGGTGCTACGACCGCCTGTCGGTCGCCGGCTGCTCGACCTCGCGCCGGCGGCCGCCGAGCGCATCTACGTCGGCAAGGCGCCGGGCCGCGCCGACGATGACACAGGAGGACATCAACGCCGCTGCTCGTCGAGCGGGGCAGCGCCGGCCAGCGGTCGTGCGGCTGAAGGGCGGCGACCCGTTCGTGTTCGCCCGCGGCGGCGAGGAGGCCGTGGCGCTGCTCGCGGCGGGCGTGCCGTTCGAGGTCGTCCCCGGCATCACGTCGGCGATCGCCGCGCCCGCCTACGCCGGCATCCCGGTGACGCTGCGCGCACTCGTCGACGCTCGTTCACGGTCGTCACCGGCCACGAGGATCCCGACGCGGCGCGGCGACCGTCGACTGGGAGGCCGTCGCGCGCGTCGGCGGCACGATCGTGATCCTCATGGGCGTCGGCCGCATCGCGACGATCGCCGATCGGCTGCTGGCCGGCGGGCTCGCGCCCGACACACCGGTCGCCTCGTGCAGTGGGGCACCCGGCCGAGCAGCGCACGGTCCGCGCCACGCTCGCCACGATCGGCTCGCAGACCTGGCCTCGCCGTCCGTCATCGTCGTCGGCGAGGTCGCCGGCCCAGGACCTCGCCTGGTTCGAGCGCGAGGCCGCTGTTCGGGCGGCGCATCGTGGTGACCCGCGCTCGCGAGCAGGCGTCGGCCCTGGTGTCCGCGCTGACCGCGTCGGGCGCGGAGGCCGTCGAGGTGCCGGCGATCGTCGTCGCGCGATCCCGCCGACGGCGGCGCCGCCGCTTCGGGATGCGGTCGCGGCGCTCGGCGCCGACCGCTACGACTGGGTGGTGTTCACCTCGGCCAACGGCGTGCACCGGACTTTCGCCTCCATGCCCGACACCCGGGCCCATGAACCCTGAACTCACATCCCTCGTTTGGGTCAGCACATTCACCGCCCTGTTGTGGATTCCCTATGTCCTGAACCGCATGATTGTGGTCGGCATAGGCGGGACCGTCGGCTACCCAGTCGATCCGCCGCCACTCGCGCCTTGGGCTCGGCGCCTGAAGGCGGCTCATTCGAATGCCGTCGAGAATCTGGTCGTCTTCGCCGCGCTGATCGTGGCCGCCCGATTCCTGGGCGTTAGCAATGCCGTTACGGTCGCTGCGAGCGGGCTCTACCTTTGGTCGCGCATTCTGCACGCGATCACCTACACGCTCGGCATATCCTGGGTGCGCACGCTCGCCTTCGTCGGCGGCTTTGCCGCGCAGATGATGATCGCCTGGCAACTCTTGGCGGCCTGACCATGAATATGATCCGGGTTCAGCCCGTCCCTGCCTTTCGCGACAATTATATCTGGCTGATCCATGACGGCAGGCATGCAGCGGTCGTCGATCCGGGCGCGGCAGAGCCGGTGGCGCAAGTGCTTGAGGAACAGCAACTCGAGCTAAGTGCGATCCTCCTGACGCATTTGCACTACGACCATAGCTGGGGCGTTCCTGGGCTGCTGGAGCGCGGTCGTGTGCCCGTGTTCGGCCCGTTCCTCAACGACCATGACCGCGGCTCACACCCGCCGTTTCCGAAGCCCGGCACCGTGCCGCTCGATTGCGTCACCGACGTGGTGGGCGAAGGCGACAAGGTGGTGCTGGAGGGCCTGGGTATGGAGCTCGACGTCATCGCCGTTCCAGGGCACACGAGAGGCCATATCGCATTTCTGCAATCGCAGCGTCATTGGTTGTTCAGTGGCGACACCTTGTTTGCGGGCGGCTGCGGCAAGGTGTTCGGCGGCTCGATGCAGTCGATGATCGACTCCTTGGATCGCCTGGCCGGCCTTCCAGCCGAAACCGAGATCTACTGCGCGCACGAATACACCTTGGCGAACCTGCGCTTTGGGCTTGCCGTCGAGCCGGCCAATGACGAGCTGCTGTCGCGGTTTGAGCTTGATTCGCTCAAACGGGATCAAGGACTTCCCACATTGCCCTCGACGATCGCCGTCGAGCGCGCGACCAACCCCTTCCTGCGTGTGATGGAGCCCCAAGTGTTGGCGTCGCTGAGTCGCGAGCGCGGTGTCGATGCGCTCACCCGTGTCGCGAGCTTCGAGGCACTGCGATCATGGAAAAACGAGTTCCCGGCATGAGCATGAACGACATCAAACAACCGCAAGCGCCCTCTGCCGAGCAGGACGCACTCTCTCGCGAGATCGAGAAAATCATCGCACGCGAACTCGAACCCGTCCGCGACGAGCTGGCGCGGCTACGTGGACATGTTGCGGCCCTTCGGGATGCGTTCACGCCATGGTGAAGCTGGAGGGGCACTCGGCGTGACCAATCACGCGGAGGCTTTCCGAAGAACATTCACCTGGCATTCGGTCAGGCGCTCACTGCTGAGCGCCGCATTGGTCGGGACGATTGTGAACGGGATCAACCAGGGACCGGAAGTGCTCGCCGGCCATTGGCCCGTGCTGTGGAAGGTGGCGTTCACCTACGTCGTGCCGTTCCTCGTCGTGAGCTACGGCACCTTCGCGGCCTTCCGAAATTCACACCGATAGTCATTGCGACGACGCGCTCGCGTGCACTCGGGAGGGCGCTTCCATGTGCGACTGCACCGACCTCATTTCGACGGGTCTACGTCGCGCGATGGGTCTCGTCGGCGAGCGGTGGGCATTGTTGGTGCTCGCAGCGCTCATCGATGAGCCGCAACGATTTTCGTACCTCAAACGGCAGCTCCCAGGAATCAGCGCGAACATACTGGCCAAGCGCCTGCAGGAGCTGGAACAGCGCGGCCTAATTGAACGCATCGTTCTTCCCCAACCCGCGTCGGCGCAGGTCTATACTGTGACTTCGTGGGGACGTCAGGTCGGGCCAGCTCTTGAAGCGCTAAGTCGCTGGGCAATCCAAAGCTATCCAGATCCAACGTAGCGAGCCGCTACCTAACGCGTGGCGTCATGCCCGCCTGTGCAAATCGACGCGCATGTGACAAGTTCCTAAGGCCGAGCAACGACCGACAAGGGCGCTTCGCGGACGTAACGAGCACCTTTCGGTCATCCAATCTGCTCAGTGGCGCAAGCCGCGAGGGTATGCATTGGCGCATCACGCTCAGCCGGCGCGGTTCAACTGCGGTCGATCGCGGTTCGAGGCTCGGCCAGGACGACGGACCTGATCATGCGCTTCCCGCCGGCGCGATCGAGCTGCACGAACATATCGACCGAATCTTCGACATAATAGCGCACATCCGCCCGGCTCAGCCGGGTTCCGCTGTGCAGCACCAGCATGACGAGCTGCTCGATGGCCGATTGCGGCGAATCGGCGTGGATCGTCGTCATCGACCCGGGGTGCCCCGAATTGACCGCCCGCAAGAAGGCGAAGGCTTCCGGCCCGCGCAGCTCACCCAACACGATGCGATCGGGCCGCATGCGGAGCGCGGCAGAGACCAGATCGTTGGTCGTCACCCGCGCCTCACCGAGCTCGCCGCGCACGCTCACCAGACCGATGCAATTGTCGTGGTGGACATTCAGCTCGGGCGTGTCCTCGATCAGGATCAACCGCTCGTCGCTCGGGACCTCGCGGAGCAGCGCGTTGAGAAACGTCGTCTTGCCGCTGGAGGTGCCGCCCGAAACCACGATGTTCTTCCGTGCCCGCACCGCCATGGCGAGTGCCTCGACGAAGCGGAGTTGGGTTACGAGCTGACGCAGTCCTTCGTCATCCGGGCAGCGTGACGCGCTGGTCTTCGTGGCGGCGAAATGCCCGCCAGCCGCATAATCCTGAAGCGTCAGCGACGCGGCGACCTGGCGCCGGATCGCGAGCGCAAGCGGGCCGCGCGTCGCCGGCGGCGCAACCACCTGGATCCGCGACCCGTCAGGCAAGGTCGCGGCGAGCAGCGGGTGCTCACGGCTGACGCCCTGATGGGTCAGCGCTGCGATCTGCCGTGCCAGCCGCGCCAGCACCAGTTCGCTGAGTGCCGGGTCCTCCTGGCGCTCGATGGCGCCGCCGAGGGTTTCAATCCACAGCTCGCCGGGACGATTGACGTAGATGTCGGTGACGTCCGGGCGACTGAGCGCCGTCGCGAACGGGGCGAGACAGGACTTCAGATAGATGCCGGACGGAACAACCTCCATCGCGGCCGTGCTCATTTTGGAGTCCCCGCGGCGCTGAAGTCGAGGTCATGGGCAACAAACACGCTGATGCTCTTGCCCGGCCGCACCTTCAGTGTCGGCACGTAGTTGGTGCTCGGAACGATCTGTCCGGCCGACGCGGTTGCGGTGCCGGACAGAACGACCACCGGTCCGGTGACTGCACGGCCGGCAAGGGCTCGGCCGATCTCGAACGTCGACTGAAGGAGCGAGTCGCCGAGGCGTTGGAAGAAATGGGTGTTGACCGAGGCCGGGACGCCGCCGCTGCCGAGCGGGTCGACGGCCGGAGAGTCCAGCGCAATGGTCATGCCGTCCGGGCGGATCAGACGAGTCCAGGTTATGACCGCCCGCCGCTGGGCCTGCCCGACTTCGGAGCGATAGTCGCCGATCAACCGGCTGCCGCGCGGGATCAGGACATGTTTCCCGTCGAAGCCGCGCACGTCCCGCGACACGACCGCGCGGGCAAAGCCGGGCCGGGTCGAATCGAAGCCGGTTTCGAGGACGGCGGGGATCAGATATCCTTGGGGAACGGTCGTCGACCGGTTGTCGAACGTGCTGGCGCGCACGCGGCTGATCGCCTGTCCCGGCACGACCACCGACTGCGCCCGGCCGCCGGGAGCCGCTCCCCCCGCCCCAGCTCCGGAATCGATCACCAGCGGTGCGCCCGCAGAGGTTCGGGGCTGCGGCAGCGGAGCGGGCGGCGGCGCAAGCATGGGCGCCGGTTGCGGCGCATAGACCACCTGCGGCGGCGCAGCCTTCACGATCGGAGCCGGGGCCGGCAGCACGGTCACTGCCGGCGCCGGCTTGTCGCTTTCCTGCGGCTGCGGAAGGACCTGTGGCCCGGGCGGAATGTAGAGCGGCTGCACGTCGAACGAAGTGGGCGCCGAATCCGCGGCCCGGCTCCGCACCGAAGGCTCCGTCTGGTTCGTGCGGCGCGCGTCGAGCAACGCGAACAGGATGATGCCGAACACCAGCAGCCCAAGCGCGAACAGGGCCGGCGACATGCCGTTGCCGGGTAATCGCACCGTCGGCCTTACGCCGGCGTCGCGCGGGTCGTTCGCACCGAACAGGGCCTGGAGCCGCGGGTCGCCGATTTCCGTGACAGGCATCAGCGGCTCCTTCGCGGATTGATTCGCACGGCCCTGGCGACCGCGCGATCGATCCGGAACGTCAGCAGCTGCGGCGCGCCGTCGACGACGTAGACGTCGTCGGTGCCCATCATGCCGTTGACGAGCACTTCGTTGCCCGCGCGATCGACCGTGTAAATGGCAGGGATCGACGACCCTCTCGGCCAGCTGATGTAGGTGCGCTGCCCGTCGTCCGTCACCGAACTGGGCTGAAGCAGCCGATCGCCCGTGATTCGATATTTGCTGAGGCGGCGGGAGGCCGCGGAGACGTCGACATACTCACCATCGTCACGCCCCGCCTTGGGCGTCGGGTACCGGAACTGCACGGCGTACGGCATGTCGGGCGCCGGGACTTCGAGAGCGAAGAGATCGAAGGCGTAGGTCCGCACCGACGTCACCACGGTCATGTTCGTGGCGGCGCCGGCCTGCCCCGGCTTGAGGAACAGCCGGTCGCCGGCCTTGTTGACGCTGACCTGCCACGCCGAACTGTCGCCGAGCGCCACGCTTTGCACCTGCTCGTCGGGCGACAGCTCGACCATCAATTGATAGCCGGGCGATCCGCGCAGCTGCACGATCTGTCCGGCCCCGTAGTCGATCACCTGCAGGTGCGGATCGCCGTCTCCGGGCACCGGCTGCACCTGGGCCCAGGCCGTGCTGGCGAGCAGGGCCAGAAGCAAGCCCATGCCCCGGGCCATCGTCACCGGACCGCTCCGGACTGCTGCGGCCGTGCGGCCGGCGCATAATAAGGGGGCGGGGCGGCATTTGCGGCCGGCGCGGCGGATGGCGGTGTGGCTGCGCTGGGCGGAACCGCTTCCGGATCCCGGCGGTAGCTGGTGACCTGGAACCCCAGCGGATTCACGAACCGGTCTTCGAGCTTCATCGGCTCGGTCGAATAGCGATAGCGGACCACCGCCACCCACGGGCTGGCCGGCTGCGGCTGAGCTCCCGCATCAGTCCGGACAACGTCGAACCGAACCAGCGCCGCGTTGTTGCCGATCGGCGAAACGCTCTTCACCCGAGCGTCGATGACGGTGGACCGCGGATATAGTACGAGCGGGCTCTGCGGATTGGAGACCTGGATCGTCTGGAGGTAGCCGGTCCGGGCCGCTCCGGACGAGAACAGCGCCACCTTGCGGTAATTTGCGTTGAGGGTGGCCATGTCGAAACCCTCGCGCGCAATCACATATTGGACGAGGAACGACTGGGTCAGCGCGGCATCAGGGGCGACGGTCGCTTTGTCGAGCGGCTTCAGCGCCTGCACATAGCCGGTGGTCCGGTCGACCATCAGCGTATAGGGCTCGACCGTCTTCAGCGGCATGAGCAGCACCAGCGCGAGCCCCTCGAGCAGGGCAAGCGCGGTCGCGATGCCCGCGATCCACCACGCAGTTCGGTGCGAGGAGCGCATGGCTTGCACACGGTCGCGATTCCAGCTGGCGGCTTCGGCGTAATAAGCGTCAAGCGCTTCGCGGCTGTGCTCGTTCATGCGCTCATATCCCGCCTGGCTGCCCGGGCCGACACTCGCGAGGTCGCCCGGCGAGCGAAGGTTCGCCCGACCGGAGCAAGCGATGGCCGGTGCTCTCGAATTCCTGTCCACGATCGACGGCCGGGCCGGGGCCAGCGAAGCGCCCGGATAGACGGCCGAACTTTCGCGCCGGCTGGTCGTCATCAAGAGGCTCGCGACTTGCGCCGCCCGGGTCCGCTCTGCTTCGGCCGCGGCGACCGCGGACTGCCGGTTCGAGCTCATCGACCGCTCGGCCGTATGGGTCGCGCGCAGCTCAAGCGGAATCAGGCTCGACCCGGCCGAGATCCGGAACGCGCGAGCGACCCGGGCGCACCCGTAGATCGCGGCCATGGCGACGATCGTGAACAGGGTCACGAGCACGAACAGCTCGGTCGGGGCCGTCGGCACGGCCTCGCCGGCCATGCGCCGGGCCAGCACGCCGCCGAGCCACGGCTCCAGCAGCGCCAGCTCGAGCCCGAGAACGATCGTCACGCCGATCGCCACCAGGGCCGCTCCGGCAATGACCCGAATCCATCCTTCGAACAGGCTCCGGGTCGAGTCGAACATCAGGAAGGCGATGAAGAACGGCCCGAGCGCGAGCATCAGGCCCGTCACCACCCGCACGGCAGCCAGCGCACCGACCGCAGTCAGCAGGAACAGGATTCTCGATCCGCCGAGCGCGAACGCATTGAAGCCTGCGAAGGGCGGCGGAACAATCTCCGTCATCGACCCTGGCGGCGGGCTGCCCGGACCGAGAAGCGCGAGCTGCGCGAGGGCGCGGTCGGTCAAGTCCAGCCGCTGAAGCAGCGTCCCGTCGGAGCCGACGATGCCGGCGGCCGGCCCGATTTCGGCGACCAGCTGCGCCGGTCCGTCCGTGACGAGATCATAGACCAGAGTCCGATAGGCGGGCCAGCTGGTCGCCAGCGCGAACACCGCCCCGATCTTCACGAACGCGAGGGTCCCCTCGCGCACGCTCATCACCGCGCCCGAACAGGAGATTGTAGCCGATCACGGCAATGAAGATCGTCAGGAAGCCGGTGAGCACGACGGTGAGCGTCGAGCCCGGCGCAGCCAGCGCCTGCCACGCGCCCGATCCGAGCTGCTGCGCCTGGCAGTCGATGTAGCCCGTCGTCGCACCGACGAAGCCGGCGGCTTGCGGGAGAGCTGAGCAGGCGTCCATCACGCAAGCTCCAGCAGGCGCGGCAGCCACGCAGCCGGATCGTCGCCGGTTTCGAGCCGGATTTCGTCGAGCAGCCGAACCGTCCGCTCGCGGCCCGAGAGCACCGTCAAAAGCTCCTTTTCCCCGGTCAGGTTGAGGCGCGCGACGACGCTGTCGTTGCCGTGCTTCACCAGGAAGCAATGGGCGGTGTCGGGAATGGTGCGCACCAGCTCGAGCTCGTGCTCGGTGAGGCCGAAGCCGTCGATATATTCGGCAGCCTGCGCCTTCGGGATTGGACATGAAGATCTGGGTCGCCGCCTGCTCGATGATCGCGCTGGCGATCTGGCTCTCGAGCGCGTCCTGGGCGCTTTGCGTGGCGAAGCCGACGATGCCGTTGCGCTTGCGGATCGTCTTTTCCCAATCCTTGATCCGCCGGACGAAGACGTCGTCGTCGAGCGCCTTCCAGCCCTCGTCGACGACGATGATCGCGGGGCTGCCGTCGAGCCGCTCCTCGACGCGATGGAACAGGTACATCATCGCCGGCGTGCGAACGACCGGGTCGTCGAGCAGCTGGGTCATGTCGAAGCCGACCGACTCCGCGCCGAGGTCGGTCAGGTCCTGCTCGTTGTCGAACAGCCAGGCGCGCTCGCCGTCGCCCCACCACGGCCTGAGGCGCGACCACAGGTCGGTGCCATGCGGGCGGGCGCCGCCGCGGAACAGCTCGACGATGTAGCGCAGGCGACGATGCTCGCTCGGCTGCTCGTAATTGGCCGTCGACCGCATCGCTTGATCCGGGCGAGCTCGTCGCCGTCGGCTCCGCCGGCCAGCACGCCGAGCCAGTCGATGACGAAGCGGCGGTTCGCCGGCGTGTCGGGCAGCTGCAGCGGATTGAGGCCGGAGGGCACGCCCGGCCGCAGCACGTCATAGCGGCCGCCGATCGCGCGAATGAACAGCTCGGCGCCGCGGTCCTTGTCGAAGAACACGATCCTCGGCCGGATCTTGCGCGCCTGGGCGAGCAGAAAATTGAGCACGACGGTCTTGCCCGAGCCCGACGGCCCGATGACCGTGAAATTGCCGAGATCGCCCTGGTGGAAATTGAAGAAATAGGGACCCGCGGCGGTCGTCTCGAGCAGGGTGACCGCATCCCCCCAATGGTTGCCGGTCGCCCGGCCGAGCGGGAAATTGTGGCAGCTCGCGAGACCGGCGAAATTCGAGGTCGAGATCAGGCCGCGGCGCGCGACATATTTGAAGTTGCCCGGAAACTGCGCCCAGAATGCGGGCTCGATCGCGATGTCCTCGCGCACCGACATGATGCCGAGGTCGGCGAGGGCCGCCTGCACTTCGGCCAGGCCTTCATCGACCTCGTCGGGCGAGCCGGCGCGGAGCGCGACGGTCATGTGGTGCTCGCCGAAGGCCGCCCGGCCGGCCGCGACATTGTCCTTGGCGTCAGTCAGCTCGCCGCGCAGGCTCAGCGCCTCATCCTCGGCCGAGCGCATCCGCCGCAGGGCGAGGTTCATTCGCGACAGCGCCGCCTGGCGCTCGACGAAGCCGAACGATTGCGCCACGGTCAGCTCGAACGGCAGGCGCAGCAGCTCGTCCAGCATTCCGGGCGCGGTCTGGCCGGGATAGTCCTTGACCGAGACGATGCCGACGAATTGCCGGGGACTCGCCCCGGCCCGGCCCAGCTCGATCGCATCCTGTCCGAAACTCACCCGGCGGTAGGGCAGATAGTCGCCGAGATCCTGCAACGGCAGCAGCACCGGCCGCATCTCGCCGTTGAACAAATAGGACAGGAATTCGAGCGGCTCGGAGCACGGCCCGTGCGGCGCTGTCGTAGACCCCGAGCAGCCGCGGCTCGTAGCTGCCCAGAGCAGCGATCAGCGCATCGCGGGCCTGAGCCAGCTGCTGCAGCTCGTAACGGCTGCGTGTCGAGCGGCTCGGCGAGCTTGCCGAAGCGCTGCTTCAACCGGTCGAGCGTCCCGATCTTCCCCTGCAGCGGGCGGCGCACGAGGGTCAGGAACAAGTCGTTGACGTAGAGTTTGCGAGCGCCGAGGCGCGAGCGCCAGGCGCCGTCGAGCCGGCTGGAAAAGGCGTCCGGATAGTCGGCGCCCAGCGCGATGTCGGCCTCGCGCCGGATGATGTGATGGTAGAGCGCGAAGCGCGACGAGCCGATCGCCTGCAGCGCCGCGTCGCGCAGGCGCTTGCGATAGTTGATCTCGTCCCCGTCGGCCGTCTCGAACAGCAGCCCGCGCACCTGGATGACCTGCATCAGCAGTCCGTCGCGGGTCTCGATCGTGTGATCGTCGACGTGGCGCGCATACGGCAGGTGGCGTGCCCGCCGGCTGCTCGCGCGCGGCGACGTTGGGATCGCGGGTCAGGGCCGGTAGGAGTTGCATCGCCAGATCCGGTAATTCTTGATCCGCGGGCATTTCGACACGCGCGCCAGCCACAGGTCGAAGATCCGCGGCTCGTGGAGGCACAGCAGCATGCCGGCCCCGTGCAGGACCAGCGCGGCCGCGAGCACCCACAGCGACTTGAACACGAGGAACAGCTCGGTCGCGATGACCACGTTGGCGACGAAGATGCTGTAGGTGACGCCGGCGAACATCTGCGGCCGGGTCAGGCCGACGAACAGCGTATCGCGCTCGAGCCCGGCGCTCACTCGGCTCTGCTCACTGGCCGAGCGTGGCGGTGGCGTGGATGCCGGCGACGATGCTCGACGCGCCGAACAGGATGAAGCAGCCGAGGATGACGGTCGCTCCGTAGCGCCAGTTGATCCGGCCGGTCAGCATCATGAAGCCGACCGCCGCGACGGCGATCACCGCGACCACGGTGGCGATCGTCCCGAGCAAGGTCCCGGACAACCAGTTGACGGCCGAGACCAGCACCCCCGAGCCCTGCGGGTCGGCATAGCTGTCCTGCGCCGAGGCGGGCGCCGCGAGCAAGGTGGAAATGACCGCCGCGAGCGCAGCTGAACGAATGCCATTCGACATCGAAGGTGGAACTCCCCCGAGGGCGATTCGGCGCTTCGATAGTGCGTCAGCAAAACGCGCTTGCCAACCGGGGATTTGGATTAAAATTTCGCGGTTTAATAGGAATTTTATCCTATCGGCTCAGCGCTGCGGAACGGCCGCTCCGGCGTAGGGATCGTAGGGACTTTGCGAGGCCTGCTGAACCGCGGCCGAAGGCGGCAGCGCGGGCGGCGGCGGCGGTGCGGCGCGCGCAATTTCGGGCTCCCCGCTTCCGCCCCCGTCCCGAAGCGCGCCGATGATCCCCCCGGCGATGGTCGAGGCGCCGAAGATGATGAAGCACCCCAGCACCACCTGCGCCGCGCGGCGCACGTCGATGCGGCCGGTCAGCATGAGCAAGCCGACCGCGGCGACGGCGAGGATGGCGACGACGGTGGCGACCGTGCCGAGCAGCGTGCCCTGCAGCCACGCGAGGGCGGCGGTCAGCGCGTTTGAGCCGGGGTCGATGTCGGACATTCGAACGTCAGTCTGTCACCTTCGCCGCCAGCTCTCAAGCGTCCGGTTTAAGCCCCGCCTGCAGCACGGAACGTATCGCAAGGCGGCGACCAGCCCAGTTAGCGCCGTTTGACGTCTTTTGGCGCCTTCACAGAGGAGCGAACCAGGGTGAAGACAATGAAACTTCAGCGGCGCCGTCACCAACGGCGCCGCAAGCATAATCAGTGCCGCACCAATATTGACGCCCGTTCTTTCAATCCTGCTCTGCTCGACTACGTGCAGAAACCAGACCCAGACGGCAGCGATTGCGGCAGTTTGGACCAACCAAAGCGTATACGAACGCTGCTTCGCCGCCCAAAAAGCGAGATAAGGAAGTGCGTAAAGGGAGACCTGCATGAGCATGATCGGAAGCTCTTCTCCTGGCAGGATGCTGAAAAAATCAGGTCCGAATGTGTAGGCATAAGCCGACAACACGACCAACAGAGGAAGGAGAATCGACAAGAAAAGGAGAATAATATCTTTGGTCTCGCGTTTTTGGCTGATCATCAATTTCTCCTCGACGGTATCCAGAAGAAGACACCGAAGCCGCGAACGGCAAGGTAATACGTCTCCGCAAGGGCAAAGCAATTCCCTCGGTCACCCCCCTGCCGCCGGCACGAATTGTAAATGTCCGTCCCTAGTTGCAAATCACACTGAGACCTCGAATCGCCAGTGGCGTAGCATTCGTCATGCTGCCGACAGGCCTCGCTTATGTCGATTCCGCCCGGAGTATCTGGCGAGAGTGAACAATAGTCCCCATGTTCGGTCGGCCCAGAGGCCAGCGTGAGCTGTGGAATTGGCGGCGGCGGTGGTGGTGGCGGTGGCGGTGGCGGCGGCAACGGACGCGGCGCGGTTATGACAATGTCAGAACAGTCCCCGACACAGCCGCGGCCCGGGTCGCCGGAGCCCCCATCGGTGCTGCCGCTTCCGCCGCCCCATGCGCCGCCGCCAAAAGCCGGCGGATCATTGCCGTTAGTGCAGTTGGGCAAAGTGCCGCCATTTTGGCAGGCCGTGATAATGATGTCGCCCGGACTATTCCCGTCGCTGCCCAGTCCGAGCGGATCTGTCGAGTTTATCGGATCATTGTGGACATAGGCATAAAAATTCGGTCCATCGCCGTAGCCGATCCGGTCGGTCTGCAGGAACCGCCCGAGCGTCGGCGAGTAGATGCGCGCCTTGGAGTATTGCATGCCGAGCTCGGGCAGCCACACCTGGCCGGTGTACTGGAACTTCCCGATGTTGGTCGATTGCGGGATGCCGTAATCGTCGTAGCGGTTGATTCCGAGCAGCGCTCCGCTGCCGTCGGTGAGCGAGATGATGCTGCCGCGCTCGTCGGCGCTCAGGTAACGCGGGCTTGAAGTTCCGGTACCCTCATATTGCACCACTGGCTGGTGAGTTGTTGGATCGAACACGTAGCGCCGTTGCAAACTGCTCGAACCATTATATTCGGCAATCGCGTTCACTCCGTCATAGGCGAAGCGCGTGGTCGCTGCACCGGCGACTTCATAAAGTCGCATTCTCGGATCGTAGGTGAGTGTAGCGGTTGGTGATGTGCAGGTCGCACCTGTGCCCGATTTTGTGAGCAGATTCTCGGACGAGTAACAGTATGCGGCGCTGCCCGCCGAGGTCAGGTTACCGCGCGTATCATAAGTCGGCGCCACGCTGCCGCTCGCCGTATATTGGTTGAGCCCATTAGACGCGTAGGCGCGGCCGACGGTAACGCCTTCGGTCCACGCGTAGGAATTGCCGGTCCGACGTACGGACGTCATTTGTGACGTCGGAGTCCAGGCAATATTGTCGATGGTGAGATCGTTGGTTGTGCCACTCAAGTCGTTAGTCAGCGAAGTGAGCCGTCCGATCGGATCGTAGGTCATGGCTTGCGCGACACCGTTGCCGAATGCGACGTTGGTCCGATTTCCGAGACTGTCGTAAGTGTAACTCGCGAGCGTGCTTGCGCCCTAGTGATCGTGCTGAGCTCGCCGGTTGGCAGCCAGCCATAGTTTACCGTGAGCGCTGACCCGCCCCCATTGGTCGAATAGGTGACTCCGGTGCGCTCGTTGGCGAGGTCGTAAGCAAAACTGGTCGTGCCGTGCGGACCGCTTTCGCTGGTCATACGACCGAGCGCATCCCAGCCAAAGGACGGAGCGTTGCCGGTCTGGGTCGCCGAGGTCAGGCGCGAGAAACCATCGTAGACGTAGGTCACATCCGGTTCGGTCCCCGTCAGGTTCTTCGACGTTAGGCGCCCGATGTCGCTATAGCCGAATGCAGTTGTCTCATTGGCACGATTGCGGAATGACGCCACCGTACCTAGGTGCGCGTGTTGCTTTGCGTATCTCGTAGGTCAGTTGTTCGTAATTGGCCGTATCGCTGGTTGCAGCTCCCTTGGGCGTGGCGGTCGGGAACTGGGTTTTCGACAGCCGGTCGTGGCCGTCATACAGGTAGGTAGTGAGGTTGTTCTCCGCGTCCTTGAGCGTCTGGACGAGACCGTTGGCGGTGTAGGTCAACGTCCGCCTTGGTCGCGGCGGCGGCTGCGCCAACCGAGACCTTGTACTGGGTGACTTGGTTGGCCGCATCATAGACCTGCTGGCTAATCCGGTCCGGACCGAAGCTGCCCTGCGTGCCAAGCGTGCAGGCGCTGACGGGTAACGAACCGTAGATCGCCGTATTCATCCTCACCGCGGTGCAGTCGACCCGGCCCAGCGCGTCATAGCTGGTCTGGGTTAGCATATAGTCGGTTCCGCCTGCCGAGAGTTTGCTGGTCACCGGCCGCGAATTGGAGTTGAAGCCGATGTCGAACGTTCGCGCGACTGTCATCGCAGCGAAGTCAGCATCGCTTTGGCCGGCAGCTGTACCGAGCTCCTCTTTCGATACCTGCCCGTCGCTGCGATAGGTCAGGCGAACCGCCCGATTGGGCAGCGAGCCGGCACCGTCCGGATCGGCCGAGATTGTCCCGAGCAGTTGGTTGACGGAATCAGTACTTGTATGCGTTCGTGTCGGCGGTTCCGCTAAGCGGGCCGTCGACCGTCAACAGATTGCCGCGCGGATCGTAGGTCATCGCTTTGGTTGCGGTCAGCGCCGCCGTGTTGAGGCCATCGGTGCGCGTCACCGAAGTCGCCAGCAAATTGCTGTTGTAAACGGCGCTCGCCTTGCTTTCATTTGCGGTGCCGACGCAGGACGGGGCAACCCCGGTCGCGCATGCCGACGTTCCAGTCAGCATATAAACCAGATCTCCCTGCGCGCTGGTCTGCTGGGAATAGCTGAACCGCTTTTCGGGTCGGTCGGCACCGGTCGTAGGGGCCGGAAGCTTGATCGAAGTGACGCCTCCGTGGATCGAATTGTAGGTGTAGTTGGTGACCTTGCCGCGGGCGTCCGTCGTGGTGTTGGGCTTGTTGCACGTGGCCACGTTGGTGCAAGTTGAATTGTAACTTGCCGATCTAACCATGGTCGGCACCCCTGAACTCGGCTTGGGGACCCAGGTCATCGTCGTGACGTTGCCGCGCGCGTCATAGCCGTACTGCACATAATTGTTTTCCGGCGCTTTGATTATCGTCGGGCGAATGTTGCTGTCATACTGATAAATCGTCTTGCTGCCGTTTCCGTCCTGGAAGCTGATCGGCCGCCCGAGGGTCAGGTCGGACTGGACGATGTTGGTTTGCGACAGGGGTTTGGTCACCGTCATAGTGGCGATCGAGCCAGCGACGCTCCGGCTATATGTGTTGGTCACGCCGTCCTTGGTCGCAGAGGTGACGAGCCCGCTGGTATAGCCATAGGTGATGTTGTCCGAGCCACTCCCCGGCCGCCTCACTCCGGTGAGCTGGCCGGTTGCATTCGTCGTGAACGTCCATGTCCGGCCGCCCGGGTCGGTGAATGTCGTAGTTGTCGAATTGGGATAGGCATAGCTGATGGTCGGCAGCGTGCCGGGGTGATTAGCATTGTTGTCGAAGGTGACCGACGCTCGCTTGAACCAATCCGGGTTCGGCGCCGGGCCTGCACCGATGCTGTTGGTGACATAGGAGGCGGTGAGTCCATAGCCGGCGGACGACAGGACGCTGGACAGCCGGAAGTAATCGGTTCCGAGCGATAGGTCCTCCTGCCAGGCGATCAGAAACTTGAGTTCGTTCGGTTGAACGATCGAAATTGGGATCGCGCATGTCCCGGTATCGGCGCCGGGGCAGGCGGTCGCGGAATTGGAACCGGTCGGGTTGAACTCGATCTGGACACCCTGCGAGGAGGTGTAGAGATACTTGCCGCTCACCTCCTTGATCAGCGTGGCGCCGTTGGCCTTGGTGTTGGTGTAGGGGCCGTTCCCGGCCGCATAGGTGAACGTGTCGCTCATCCCGGCGACCTGGACGTAGAACAGCACGGTCGAACCCGACGTCACCTTGAACATCCCGCCGGTCCAATTGTCGACGAAGCCGGCGCCTTCGGCGTAAATGCGCTGCATGGAAACACGCCCCGGACCGGAGCCGATCCCGCCTTCCTCAATGGCGACGAACGGGAGGGCCGTCACAAAATCGACGCCGTGGTCGTCGACTGACTTGAAGACTGGCGCAGGTGTTTCCGCAAATGCAACTGACGGGCTGCAAAGCGCAGTCGTTGCGAGAATTGTTGCGACGCAGACTTGTTGGCGCCGGTTCGACCTGTTCCACAGCGGGAAGTTCATCTTGCGTCCCCTGAATTTTGAATTGATTTCATGTCCGTCCATGTCGGCGAATCTGCGCTCACGGACACGTGACGCTGACGCTTCCCGATCCCGTGGACTGGGCGCCCAACGCATTCTGCACGACGTAACCGAAACCCTTCGTGCCGGCCTGACTGCCGCCAAGAATCCGAAGTTCGGTGGAGCTGAAGACGGACACGCCCGAGCCGCTCGCCGACACCAGCGTAAGGGGATAGTGACCGTCGGGGTCCGTATCGTTGGCGACCACGTTGACGATAATGAAGTCACCGCAGCTCACCGATCCGGCATTGTCGAAATTTGCGACCGGCGGATTGTCATTGATCGTGCCGGTTGCGGTCGCCGTCCCGATCGTCGAGCCTGAGCTCGGGCTGGACAGCGTGATCGTGAAATTCTCCGCATTCTAAGTGGTCGAGTCGTCGATCGTCGGGACGCTGATCGTCTTGGTCGTGTCGGCGGCGAGAAACTTCAGCGTGCCCGACGTTGCGGTGAAGTCGGTGCCCGACGTCGCAGTGCCGCCCGAGGTGGCATAGTTCACCGTTAGCGTGCCCGACGCGGGGCCGCACTTCATCACGGTGAAGACGACGGGAGCTCCTTCGATCGCCGAGGCATTGCCGATTAAGCCGAAGGTTGCAGTGGAGCCTCCACTCGTCGTGGCGCCGACATATGCCCGGTTATCTGCTCGGTCATAACAATAGTTTGCGTTGGCGCCGTTGTTTACAGTTCCGCTGCGCGAAACCTGCACCAGCCGCCCACGCGTGTCGTAGTTGTACGTGATCGTTTCCGACGCCAGTACCGGTGTAACCGCCACCGCGGCTCCGGTGAGTAAAGTCGCCCATTGCGGAAATCGCATCTGCGCCGCCTCCCCTTGGTTGTCGGGAAGAGGTTGAGCAAAACCTTCACGCGCAGGCGCTTGGCCTGCGAGTGAACCGAGCAGATTGTGGCTGAACTACCCCCTGGTTAGTCCTAACCTTATCGGGCGTTTGTTTGGCGTCAACGGCCCGTTACCACGGTTCATCGCAAGTTTAGTTCGCAATTCAACGGCTCATCGTAAATGCGATTCATGGGTCAGCCCCTAATCGGCGAATAATTGGCAGGCACGGTCGGGCGCGACCAGATCTGCCGCGGAACTTCCAACAAGGCGAGGGAAGTGCCTGGTTTTGCTCGAAATCGCGATCCTCGAATACTTGACGCCGCCTTGACGTTGGGGGCAGCCGGCCGTCCGCAGCGCGCCACGACAGTCGTCGGCTCATCTTTACCGCGCCCGCGGCGACGCTTAACTTGGCGCCATGACCCGCACGATCGACATCGAGGCCTTGTGCGCCGACAAGGGCCTACGGATCACCGAGCAGCGCAAGGTGATCGCCCGAGTGCTCGGCGACAGCGAGGACCATCCCGACGTCGAGACCCTCCATGCCCGCGCCGCGGCGATCGACTCCAACATCTCGATCGCCACCGTCTACCGAACGGTGCGGCTGTTCGAGGAAGCGGGGATTCTCGAGCGGCACGAGTTCGGCGACGGCCGGTCGCGCTATGAAGCCGCCTCCGAGACCCATCACGACCATCTGATCGACGTCGAGACCGGCAAGGTCATCGAGTTCGTCGACGACGAGCTCGAGGAACTGCAGAAGCGCATCGCCCAACGGCTCGGCTTCCGCCTCGTCGACCATCGCATGGAGCTGTACGGCGTCAGGCTCGACCGCGACCGCTAAGGTGGCCCCCGCGCGATTGAGCCTGCGGGCGGCGCTGCGCATCGCCGGGCTGCTGCTGCTGTTCGCCGGGTGCGCCCCGGTCCACCTCGCGACGAAGCTGCTGCTCGGCCGGTCGGCCTGGCCCCGGCGCTTCCTCGCCGTGGCTGCA
The DNA here is from genome assembly GCA_963765945.1 of uncultured Alphaproteobacteria bacterium. Taxonomy (GTDB): domain Bacteria; phylum Pseudomonadota; class Alphaproteobacteria; order Sphingomonadales; family Sphingomonadaceae; genus Sphingomicrobium. The sequence goes on along the minus strand of CAVXYS010000018.1, from coordinate 16,471 downwards.
TGGATCTGTCGGGGCGCGAGTCCGCACGGTCGGGCAGCCGGCGGGGCGCCACACGTTGATCCTTGCCAACCACACCAGCTGGCTCGACATCATGATCCTCGCCGGAGCGACCGACTGCGCGTTCGTGTCGAAGGACGAGCTCGGTCACGGCCTGCTCCACTGGCTCGCCGACCAGAATGCGACCGTCTACGTCAAGCGCACCCATGTCCGCGGTGCAAAGGACCAGGCCATCGCCCTCGCCACGGCACTCGAGGGCGATAAGCCGGTGACCGTTTTTCCCGAGGCGACGACCGGCCCGGGCACGCACCTGCTGCCGTTCCGCTCGACCCTGCTCGAGGCGGCCAATTATGCCGCGCGGGACGTGGCGATCCGACCGGTCGCCGTGGACTATGGCGCCGCGCGCGGGGACGTCGGCTGGTCGCATGAAGCCGGGATGCACAATGTCCTGCGGATCCTCGGGCGGCGCGGCACCCTGCCGGTGACGGTCCGGCTGCTCGAGCCGCTCGACCGCTCGGGCGACCGCAAGCAGCTTGCCGCTGCGGCGCGCGCGGCGATCGCCGCGGCGCTCGGCTTCAAGTTGGGCGCGGGGTCGCCTATAGGCTTGAGCGAATGACTCCCAAGACTTTCAAAATCAAAAGCTTCGGCTGCCAGATGAACGTCTATGACGGCGAGCGGATGACCGAGCTGCTCGGCGCGCAGGGCATGAGTGCGGCCGCCGAAGGCGACGACGCCGACCTGGTCGTGCTCAACACGTGCCACATCCGCGAGAAAGCGGCGGACAAGGCCTATTCCGAGGTCGGCCGCCTGCGGCGCGAGGACGGATCGAGGCCGCTGATCGCGCTCGCCGGCTGCGTCGCGCAGGCCGAGGGCGGCGAAGCCAGGCGCCGCTCGCCGCTGATCGACATCGTCGTCGGCCCGCAGGCCTATCACCGGCTGCCCGAGATGGTCGCCGCGGCGTCGCGCGGCGCGCGCCCGGTCGATACCGACATGCCGGCGATCAGCAAGTTCGACGCTTTCCCGGCGCGGCGCCGGGCCAACCCGAGCGCATTCCTCACTGTCCAGGAAGGGTGCGACAAATTCTGCACCTATTGCGTCGTGCCCTATACCCGCGGCGCCGAGATTTCGCGGCCCGCGGCCGACATCCTCGCCGAAGCCCACGCGTTGGTCGACGCCGGTGCGCGTGAGATCGTCCTGCTCGGTCAGAACGTGAATGGCTGGGCCGATGGCGGGCGCGGCCTCGCCGATCTGATCCGCGCCCTGGCCAGGATCGCTGGCCTGGAGCGGATTCGCTACACCACCAGCCATCCCGCCGACATGACCGACGCGCTGATCGCCGCCCATGGCGAGGTCGACAAGCTGATGCCGTACCTGCACCTGCCGGTGCAGTCGGGCAGCAACCGCGTCCTCAAAGCGATGAACCGCAGTCACAGCGCCGAAACATATCTCGCGATACTCGAGAAGGTGCGCGCGGCCCGCCCCGACATCGCCCTTAGCGGCGACTTCATCGTCGGCTTCCCGGGCGAGACCGCGGAGGATTTCGAGGCGACTTTGCGGATCGTCGACGCGGTCGGTTACGCCGCGGCTTATTCGTTCAAATACAGCGCTCGGCCCGGGACCCCGGCCGCGACCATGGAGGATCAGATTCCCCGCGATGTCATGGATGACCGGCTCCAGCAGCTGCAGGAGCGGATCAATGTTCACCAGCTGGCTTTCAATCGTTCGAAGATCGGGGCCGAAACCCAGGTGCTGATCGAACGCCGGGGCAGGCATGACGGCCAGATGATCGGCCGGTCGCCCTGGTTGCAATCGGTCCATGTCGAAACGGACGCCGCTCCCGGCGACATCGTCGACGTGACTTTGGTTGCCGCCGGCGCCAACGGCATGGCCGGGGCGATCCGCCGGAAAGCAGCCGCCTGATGGCCCGTCGCGACCTCGCCGCCGTTCCGGACACCGCCCGCCTCGAGCTCGAGTTCGAGCAGCCCTACCTGCTCGGGCCGCTGTTCGGCGACTATGACCGGCACCTGATCACCATCGAGAACCGGCTCGGCGTGCACATTGCGGCGCGCGGCAACAAGGTCCAGATCGAGGGCGATGCCGACGCCGCATCGCGCGCCCGCGATGTGCTGATCGGCCTCTACAACCGGCTCGACAGCGGGCACGACGTCGATGCCGAGGCGGTCGAGGCGGTGCTCGGAATGGCCGCCCAGCCCCACCTCGACGGGATCATTACCGAGGAAGTGACGTCGGCGCCGAAGGTGATGATCCGGACGCGCAAGAAGACCATCGTCCCGCGCTCGGCGATGCAGACCCCGTACATGGAGGCGCTGGCCCGCGACGACATGATCTTCGGGCTCGGCCCGGCCGGCACCGGCAAGACCTATCTCGCCGTCGCCCAGGCGGTGTCGCAGCTGATCAGCGGCAGCGTCGACCGGCTGATCCTGTCGCGTCCGGCGGTCGAGGCCGGCGAACGTTTGGGGTTCCTCCCCGGCGACATGAAGGACAAGGTCGATCCCTATCTCCGGCCGCTCTACGACGCGCTCTACGACATGCTTCCGACCGAGCAGGTCGAGCGGCGCATCGCCTCGGGCGAGATCGAGATCGCGCCGATCGCCTTCATGCGCGGACGCACGCTCAACGACGCCTTCATCATCCTCGACGAGGCGCAGAACACGACACCGCTGCAGATGAAGATGTTCCTCACCCGGTTCGGCATGCGCAGCCGGATGGTGATCTGCGGCGATCCTTATCAGGTCGATCTGCCCGATCCGACCAAGTCGGGCCTCGCCGACGCGGTCGGGCGCTTGAGCGGAATCAAGGGAATTTCGGTGGTCCGCTTCACCGCCGCGGACGTGGTCCGCCACCCCCTCGTCGGACGGATCGTCGAGGCTTATGAGGACGGTTCAGAACGGAGCCGTCAGCCATGATGCTCGAGATCGCGCTCGACGCGGACGAGGAATGGGACAGTAGCCGGCCGTGGGAGCCGCTGGTCCGCAAGGCTGCCGAGGCGGCCATCGCGGAGAGCGCTTTCCCGCGACCTGGCCGATTCCGACCGCGCGATCGAAATGTCGGTGACCCTGACCGGGGATGACGCGGTCCGCGCGCTCAACGCCAAATGGCGCGGCAAGGACAAGCCGACCAATGTGCTCTCCTTTCCGATGGCCGACGACCTCGATTTCGCGCGCTCAAACGTTGCCGGGCTAGAACTGTTGCTCGGCGATATTATCCTCGCTCACGGTGTCTGCGCGGCCGAAGCGGCGGAAAAAGGCGTGTCTTTCGAACAGCATGCGACGCACCTGCTGGTCCATGGGACGCTCCACCTGCTCGGCTATGATCATCAGGAGGACGCCCAGGCGTCCGACATGGAAGCGCGGGAAGTGAAGGCGCTCGCCCGGCTCGGCATCGCCAATCCCTATGAGGTCACCGCCTGATGGCGACTCGCCAGGACGACGAGGGCGGTTCGCGGCTGTGGCGCGGGATGCGCGCGCTGATCTTCGGCGACGACGGCGAGACCACGCTGCGCGACGAGATCGAGGAGGCGATCGACGAAGCCGAGGAGTCGCGGCCGGTTGCCGGCGACCTCTCCCCGGCCGAGCGGCAGATGCTGCGCAACCTGCTGCATTTCGGCGAGCGCACCGCCCGCGACATCGCGGTGACCCGCGGCGACATCATCGCCGTCCCCTCGACCATCAGCTTCGATGATTTGGTCCGCGCCTTCGCCGACGCCGGCCACAGCCGCTTGCCGGTTTACGGCGAGAGCCTCGATACGATCGTCGGAATGATCCACATCAAGGATGTGTTCGAAGCCCAGGTCGAGCCCGATCGCGACCATTCGCTGCAGTCGCTGATGCGCGATCCCTTGTTCGTGCCCGAATCGATGGGCGCGATCGATCTGCTCGCGCGGATGCGCGCCGAGCGGACCCATCTCGCCATCGTCATCGACGAGTTCGGCGGGACCGAGGGGCTGGTGACGATCGAGGACGTGGTCGAGGAGATCGTCGGGGACATCGAGGACGAGCACGACATCGCCGAGGTCGGCATGCTCACCCTGCTCGACGACGGGCTGTGGGAAGCCGACGCCCGGCTCGAGCTCGAGGAGCTGGCGGGCACCGTCGACCCGCGGCTGTCGTCGGCCGACGACGAGGTCGATACGGTCGGCGGCCTGGTGTTCCTGCTCGCCGGGCACATCCCGGCCAAGGGCGAATGCGTGATCCACCCGTCCGGCTGGAGGTTCGAAGCGGTCGATTCCGACCCGCGCCGGATCATCCGCGTCCGGCTCCACGCGCCGGACGGCGCGGTTCAACGCAAATAGCCGCTCATCCCTTCGCGAACAGGTTCGCGGGGTTTGCCATCGCCTTGAACTCGAGCGCGTTGCCGGCGGGGTCGAGCAGGAACATCGTCGCCTGCTCCCCGGGCTCGCCGCGGAATCGCACTCCGGGCGCGATGACGAACTCGACCCCCGCGGCCTGAAGGCGATCGGCCAAAACGCTCCATTCTTCCATCGCCAGCACCAGCCCGAAATGCGGCACCGGCACCGCCTCGCCATCGACCGGATTGGTCGCCCGGGCACGCACCGCGTCGGGCGCCAGGTGGGCGACCAGCTGGTGGCCGTGGAGGTCGAAATCGACCCAGTGCGCCGCGCTTCGCCCCTCCGGACAGCCGAGCAGCTCGCCGTAGAAGCGCCGCGCCGCGGTGAGGTCGTCGACCGGGATGGCGAGGTGAAAGGGCGGAACGTTCAAAGCGCCGATCGTTTGAACGAATTGACGGTGTGTCGCAACTAACCCCCGGAGCGGGTGGCGGCCCAACGGCCTGGAGATAGCCGATGAAGCTTGCTGCTCCGTCCCTGCTCATGACTGCGCTCGCTGCCTGCGCCGGCCCGGCGCGGCTTCCGCTCGAGGCCGGGATCGGCCCGCGACCGCAGCTGCCCGCCGCCCGAGCACGTGATCAGCCCCAACGTCAACGTCGCCAAGGCGAGCGGCTGGCCGGCCGGCGCGACCCCGGTCCCCGCGCCCGGGCTCAGGGTCAACGCCTTCGCCAGCGGCCTCGACCATCCGCGCTCGCTGTACGTCCTGCCCAACGGCGACGTGCTGGTGGCGGAAACCAACGGTCCCGGAACGGATCCGGGCCGCCCGGAATCAAGGGATACTTTTTCAAGCAGTTCAAGAAGAAGGCCGGCTCCTCGGTGCCGAGCGCGAACCGAATCACCCTGCTTCGCGATGCCGATGGCGACGGCGTGGCGGAGGTCCGCTCGACCCTGATCAGCGGGCTGCGCTCGCCGTTCGGAATGGCGCTGGTCGGCAAGGAGCTGTTCGTCGCCAATGCCGATTTGCTCGTCGCCGTGCCTTTCGAGCTTGGTCAGACGACCGTAGCGGCCGCGCCCGGCTCGTGGCGAACCTGCCTTCGGGCCGGAATCACCATTGGACCAAGTCGCTCGTCGCCTCGCCCGACGGCCGCTGGCTGTATGTCGGCGTCGGCTCCAACAGCAACGTCGGCGAGAACGGCATGGCGATGGAGCAGGGGCGTGCCGCGATCTGGCAGATCGATCCGCGCACCGGCGCCAAGCGGCTGTTCGCCGGCGGCCTGCGCAACCCGGCCGGGATCGCCTTCAATCCGTGGAGCGGCGCGCTGTGGGCCGCGGTCAACGAGCGCGACGAGATCGGCAGCGACCTGGTTCCGGACTACATCACCTCGGTTCGCGACGGCGGCTTTTACGGCTGGCCCTACAGTTACTTCGGCCAGCATGTGGATGTCCGGGTGAAGCCGCCGCGCCCGGACCTGGTCGCGCGCGCGATCTCGCCCGATTTCGCGATGGGACCGCATGTCGCCGCGCTGGGGTTGACGTTCAGCACCGGCCAGCGGCTCGGGCCCGCTTTCGCCCAGGGCGCGTTCGTCGGCGAGCACGGCTCGTGGAACCGCAGCCCGCCGAGCGGCGCCAAGGTGGTATTCGTGCCGTTCGGCGGCGCACAGCCGTCGGGCATGCCGGTCGACGTGCTCAGCGGTTTCCGGGTCGGTGAAAAATATTATGGCCGGCCGGTCGGGGTCGAGATCGGGCGCGACGGCGCGCTGCTCGTCGCCGACGACGTCGGCAACACCGTGTGGCGGGTGAGCGCGGCGCGGTAAGTTCGTCATTGCGAGGAGCGCAGCGACGCGGCAATCCATCGCGCCATGGATTGCTTCGCTCCGCTCGCAATGACGGCTCGGCCTTGCGCATTTTCCTGATCGCCATGTTGATCGGCGCGGCTTCCGCCTTCGCCTTCGCGCCGGTCGGGCTGTGGCCGCTGATGCCGCTGGCCGTCGCTGCGCTGTGCGAGCTGGTGTGGCGGTCGAAATCGCTGAAGCAGAGCCTGGCCGTCGGCTGGGGCTTCGGGCTCGGCCAGTTCGTGGTCGGGCTCAACTGGATCGCGACTGCCTTCACCTACCAGGCGGCGATGCCGGCCTGGCTCGGCTGGGTCGCGGTCGTGCTGCTGTCGCTCTACTTGGCCGTCTACCCGGCGCTCGCCACCGGCCTCGCCTGGCGGTTCAAAGGCAGGCACCCCACTGCCCTGCTCCTCGCCCTCGCCGGCGCCTGGCCGCTCACCGAATATCTGCGCGGGACGATGTTCACCGGCTTCCCGTGGAATCCCATCGCCGCCGCCGGAGTTGACGTCACGCGGCTGCTCGTGCCGACGATCGGGACTTATGGGGCATCCGCGGCGGTCGTGGCGCTCGGCGGCTGCCTGTGGATGATGGCGCGGAGGAACCCAATTCCGCTGATCGCCTATCTGCCGGTCGTCGTCCTCCTCATCCTGTTCGGCGGCGCCGCCTCCTGGGGCCCGAGCGACGCCAACGGTCCGATCCGCGTGGTCCAGCCCAACATCGGCCAAGAGGACAAATGGCGCGACGGCTTTTCCGAGGAAGCCGCACGCCGGCTGGCCGTGCTGTCGATGAAACCGGCCGGGCAGCGCCCGCGCCTGCTGCTGTGGCCCGAGGCGGCGATCACCGACCCGCTCGAGGATGCGCGGACCGACGAGCATCAGGCGCTTGCCCAGTTCGAGCGCAGCCGAGCCGCGGCGCTGGTCGGGCCCGGCGAATATCTGCTGACCGGCGGGCTCGCGGTCTTTTCGAAGGATGGGCATTGGGTCGACGGCGCCGCCAACAGCATCTTCGTCCTCGGACAGGGCGGCCGGGTCGTCGGCCGCTACGACAAGGCGCATCTCGTCCCCTACGGCGAATACCTGCCGATGCGGCCCGTGCTGTCTGCGATTGGCCTGTCGCGGCTGGCGCCCGGCGACATCGACTTTACCTCCGGCCCGGGGCCGCGCACGATCGATCTCGGCGACCCGTGGGGCAAGGTCGGCTTCCAGCTCTGCTACGAGATCATCTTCTCCGGCGAAGTGGTCGACCGCCGCAACCGCCCCGACTTCATCTTCAACCCGTCGAACGACGCGTGGTTCGGGCGCTGGGGTCCGCCGCAGCATCTCGCCCAGGCGCGGCTCCGCGCGGCCGAGGAAGGCATTCCGGTGATCCGTTCGACGCCGACCGGGATCAGCGCCGTGATCGGCGCGTCCGGGAAAGTCGAAACAGCCCTGCCCTGGCGCACCGCGGGCGTGATCGACGATCGGCTCCCGCTCAGCGCCTGGCCGACCTTGTTTGCCCGCCTTGGCAACATCATTCCGCTGCTGCTCGGCTTTGCGCTGCTGCTCTCCGGCATTGTGCTTGGCCGGACTCGCCGCTAGGGCGGCGCACCGCATATAAAGACTTCCTTATATCCCGATTCCAGAGGCCCCGCTTTCGAATATGCGCAGCTCCTATCTGTTCACCTCCGAATCCGTGTCCGAAGGCCATCCCGACAAGGTCGCCGACCAGATTTCGGACGCGATTGTCGACCTGTTCCTGTCGAAGGACCCCGAAGCCCGCGTCGCCTGCGAGACGATGACCACGACCAACACGGTGGTGCTCGCCGGCGAGATCCGCGGCGAGGGGATCATGGACAAGGACGGCAATTGGGCGCCGGGCGTCCCCGAGGAAATCGAGGCCAAGGCGCGCGAGACGGTCAAGCGCATCGGCTATGAGCAGGACGGCTTCCACTGGAAGACCTTCCGCTTCGAGAACAACCTCCACCCGCAGTCCGCGCACATCGCCCAGGGCGTCGATGCCGCCGGCGACAAGGACGAGGGCGCGGGCGACCAGGGCATCATGTTCGGCTTCGCCTGCGACGAGACCCCCGACCTCATGCCGGCGACGCTCGACTACAGCCACAAGATCCTGCTCGAGATGGCGACCGACCGCCACGCCGGCCGCGCCCCGTTCCTCGAGCCCGACGCCAAGAGCCAGGTCACGCTGCGCTTCGAGGACGGCAAGCCGGCCAAGGCGACCGCGATCGTCGTCTCGACCCAGCACAAGCCCGGCTACGACAAGGGCACCCAGCAGGCCGAGCTGCACGCCTACGTGAAGTCGGTCGTCGCCCGGGTCATGCCGGCCGAGCTGCTCGGCAACGAGACGGTCTACCACATCAACCCGACCGGCAGCTTCGAGATCGGCGGCCCCGACGGCGACGCCGGGCTGACCGGGCGCAAGATCATCGTCGACACCTACGGCGGCGCGGCCCCGCACGGCGGCGGCGCTTTCTCGGGCAAGGACCCGACCAAGGTCGACCGCTCGGCCGCTTATGTCGCGCGCTACCTCGCCAAGAACATCGTCGGCGCCGGCCTCGCGCGGCGCTGCACGATCCAGCTCGCTTATGCGATCGGCGTGTCGAAGCCCTTGTCGCTGTACGTTGACACCCATGGCACCGGCACGGTCGACGACGAGCAGCTCGAGCAGGCGATCGGGCGCATCGACAAGCTCGGCGGACTTACCCCGCGCGGCATCCGCACCCTTCTCGGCCTCAACCGGCCGATCTACGAGCCGACCGCCGCCTACGGCCATTTCGGGCGCCGGGCCGACGGCGAGTTCTTCCCGTGGGAGCGGCTCGACCTGGTCGAGGATCTCAAGGCCGCGGTCGGCATGGAGGCGCTGCCGGTCGAGGCCTAAGAGGCCGTCATGACCGCGTTCAAGTCCGGCGACCCGCTGACCCTCAACCGGCTGTACGGCCGGGCGAGCGGGCACAAGCTGCGCAAGGGCCAGCAGGAGCTGGTCGACCGGCTGCTTCCCCAGATCGCGGTGCCGGAGGACGGCGAGGTCAGCGCGCAGCGGCTGTTCGGCGACGAGCGGACGCTGCATTTCGAGATCGGCTTCGGCTCGGGCGAGCATCTCGCCGACCGCGCCGACATGCTGCCCGACCACGGCTTCATCGGCGCCGAGCCGTTCCTCAACGGCGTCGCCGTCGCGCTGGCCCACATTCGCGACCGCCAGCTGCGCAACGTCCGGTTGTGGCGCGGGGACGCGCTCGAGGTGTTGCAGCGCGTTCCGGACGGGGCGCTCGGCTTCCTCTATTTGCTGCATCCCGATCCGTGGCCCAAGGCGCGGCATGCGAAGCGGCGGATGGTCAACGACCGGCCGGTCGACCTGTTCGCGGCCAAGCTCAAGCCCGGCGGCGAGTTCCGGCTGGCGACCGATGATCCGACCTATCTCGCCTGGTCGCTGATGGTGATGCAGCGCCACGCCCATCAGTTCGACTGGCTCGCCGAGACTCCGCGCGACTTCCTCGAGCCGTCGGGCGGCTGGATCGAGACCCGCTACGGCGCCAAGTCCCGCCGCGAGGGGCGCCGCCCCTATTATTTGCGCTATCGCCGGCTGTGAGCGGCCGGCTCGAGCCTCAACAATCGGGCATTCGGCCCGTCCTCGAGCAGATAGACCTCGCCGCGCGGGCCCTGGTCGACCGCGCGGATGCGCGCGCCCATCGCCCATTGGTCGGCCTTGCGCGCCTGGCCGCCGTCAATGTCGACGCGGATCAGCGCCTGCCCCGACAGCGCTCCGATCAGCGCGTCGCCCTTCCACTGCGGGAACAGGTCGCCCGAGTAGATCAGCAGCGAGCCGGGGCTGATCGACGGGTTCCACCACACCTTGGGCGCTTCGAAGCCGTCGCCCGGCCGGTGATCCGGGATCGGCACCCCGTCATAATTGTCGCCGTTCGAGACCTGCGGGTAGCCGTAATTGCGGTCGCGGACGATGAGATTGACCTCGTCGCCGCCTTTCGGGCCCATCTCCGTTTCCCACAGCCGCCCGTCGGGCGCGAAGGCGAGGCCAAGCGGGTTGCGGTGCCCTTTGGTCCAGGTTTCGGCCGGGGTGACGTTCGGCCCCGGCCAGGCCAGCGGCCGGCCGGCGGTGCGCTTGGCGATCTCGCTGTTGTCGGGCGGATCGGTCACCATGACCCGTGCCGCTCCCGTGCTTCCGGCCAGCGGATTGTCGGGCGCCGGCTTGCCGTCGAGGGTCAGGTGGAGGATCTTGCCGAGTGGCTGGTTCGGGTCCTGCGCCGGCGTGAACCGCTGCCGCTCGCCGGCGCTCAGGAACAGCGAGTTGCGATCGGGGGCGAAGGCGATGCGGGCCCCGAAGTGGCCGCCCTGCCCGCCCGCCGGATTGCGCCACAGCACCTGGAGCTGCTGAAGCGCGGGAGCCGTCCCGAGCGCCAGCTTCGCTCGCGCCAGCGCGAGCTGACTGCCGCCGTTCTTCGAGGGCTCCGAATAGGTGAGATAGATCAGGTGGTCCCCGGCAAAATCCGGAGAGGCGACGACGTCGAGCAGGCCGCCCTGCCCTTCGGCGACGACCGTGGGGACGCCGCTGACCTGCTGCTTCTGCCCGGTCGTCGCGTTGACCAGCCACAGCCGGCCCCCCTTCTCGGTGACCAGCGCCGCATTGGTGAGTCGAACACCCGAGCCGGGCAGAAAGTCCATTGCCCACGGCGAGTCGAAGGTTGTTACCGCGGTCGTTGTAAACGGCCGTTCGGAGCTCGCCTGCGCGGTCATCGAAGCGCCGCATGAAGCGAGCGCGAGGAGCATTGCGACTTGAATATGGCGCCGGCTCATCCGAACTCCTTGGGCAATTGCGCGCTCGACCCTACTCTTGCGCGCCTGCGCGGTTCCAGCGCGTTCGCAACGAGGCTAAGCGATGAACTCGCCACGTGAACCTTTCCCGCTGATGGAGGCACCCATGGCAAACGGGTGGGTCGGCAATTGAGCATATTCGGGACGGCTAACCGCCCCCCACCAGGCACAGCCCGATCGGCTGCGTCTGAAGAAAATGAGTTGCTGGTTCGAGTCCGGGCACGGGACTTGCACGCGTTTGAACGGCTGTACCGGATCTACCAGCCGCGACTGGCCCGGTTCCTGTTCAACCTCGTGCAGCGGCCGCAGCTGGTTGAGGAAGTGCTGGACGACACGATGATGGTGGTGTGGGACACGGCCGAGACATTCCGGGGGGCAAGCAAATTGTCGACCTGGATCTTCGCCATTGCCTACCGCAAGGCGTTGAAGGCGCGTGCCCGCTGGCCCGATCCGGTCGAGGAACCGGCGAACGATACGCGCATCAGTCTGGAACCCGGGCCAGAGGACCAGCTCGAGCACCAGCGGCTCCACGACGCGTTGATCACGGCGATGGACACGTTGTCCGCCGATCATCGCGCGGTCGTCGACCTCACTTACTTCCATGGCCTCGGTTATCGCGAGATCGCCGAGATCATGAACTGCCCGGTCGACACGGTGAAGACCCGGATGTTCCACGCCCGGCGCCGGCTCAAGGACGCTTTGTCCGGCCGCTTCGCCGACTGGATTTAGGACTTGGCGATGCCCGACGATCCGCACGACCAGGCCGAAGAACTGCTTCCCTGGTATGCCACCGGCCAGCTCGATGCCGCCGACCGCGCGCGGTTCGAGCGGCATCTCGCGGCCTGCGCGCGGTGCCAGCGGACGCTCGGCACGGAGCCGGTCCTGATCGACCAGGTCCGCGCGTTCGCCCCTGACGTCGAAAGCGGTTGGGCGCGGCTGCGCAGCCGGATCGAGGCCCGGCCGCAGCGCCGCTCGCGGATTGCGGTGGCGGCCGGCGAATTGTGGGATTTCGTGCGGCGCCCGGTGGTCGCGGCGGTCGCCGGCGCCGAGGTCGCGTTCCTCGCGGCCGGCGCGTGGCTGCTGCAGCCGCTGACCCAGCCGGCGTTCGTCGCTCTCGGCTCGTCGCAAGTCGCGGCGAGCGCCAACATCATCGTTATGTTCAAGCCCGACGCGCGTGAAGCGGACCTGCGGGCGGCGCTCGCGGCAAGCGGCGCGTCGCTGGTCGGTGGCCCGACCGACGCCGATGCCTATCTGCTGCACGTCCCGGCCGGGGCTCGTCCTTCCGCGCTGGCGAAGCTCGGGGCCGACCGCAACGTGACGCTCGCCCAGCCGATCGACGGACCGGCCCAATGAAGATGCTGCCGCTGGCTCTTCCTGCTGTGCCTCGTGGCAGCGACCGCCTCGCTGCGCCCGGGCGCAGTCCAGGCGGCGCCGGCGACGCCCGACCAGCAGATTCTGGTCATGGTCCGCCATCCGCCCGACCATTACCGGCCGAACGGCGCTTATGGCGGCGGCTATGGCGACGACCTCGCCCGCAGCGCCCGCGAGCGGCTGGCGCGGCGGATCGCGCAGGCGCACGGCCTGACCCTGGTCGACGCCTGGCCGATGCCGATGATCGGCCTCGACTGTTTCGTCATGGCGGTTCCAGCGGGCCGGGCGACCGCCGCCGCTGCCGCCGAGGTGTCGCGCGACTCCAACGTCGCAATGGGCGCGAGCCCATCGCGACGTTCGAAACGCCAAAGCGCACCGGCGTCGCACAATGATCCGCTGTATCCGGCACAGCCCGTCGCGCGGCAGTGGCGGCTGGCGGAACTGCACGAGCTTGCCACCGGCCGCGGCGTCAAGGTCGCGGTCATCGACAGCGGCATCGAAGGGAACCATCCCGACCTCGCCGGCCAGCTGCTCGTCAATCGCAACTTCGTCGCCGGCCGCGCCCCGGCGTCCGAGCAGCACGGCACCGGGGTCGCCGGGATCATCGCCGCCAGGGCCGACAATGGCATCGGCATCGCGGGCGTCGCGCCGGGCGCGCGGCTGCTCGGCCTCCGCGCCTGCTGGCAGGCGAGCGCCAGGCCCGTGCGAACGGTGTGCGACAGCTTCAGCCTGGCGAAAGCGCTCTACTTCGCCGCCGAGCAGAAGGCGGACGTCATCAACCTCAGCCTCGAGCGGGCCCGACGACCGCTTGCTGGGCGCGCTCCTCAAGACCGTGATGGAGCGCGGCTCGGTGGTCGTGACCGCGTTCGATCCGAAGCGCCCCAACGGCGGCTTCCCGGCGTCGATGCCGGGCGTCCTGGCGGTCTCCGACACGGTAGTGGCACCGTCCCGCGGCCGGGTTTACACTGCGCCCGGGCGCGACGTTCCGACCACGCAGCCGGGGGATCGATGGTTTCTCGTCAATGGCAGCTCCTTTGCCGCGGCCCATGTCAGCGGTCTCGTCGCACTGCTTCGGCAGGAGCGCCCGTCGGCCGCCTTGATCTTGGTTTCGGCGCGCGCCGGCGGCGGGCGGATCGACGCCTGCGCGACCCTGGTTCGCGCGGCGCACGGCTGTGACTGCGGCTGCGCCCAGGCCGCCGGCACGAGGCTGGGCCGCTAGCTCGCTCGGCCTGCGGGAAGTCATTGCCGGCCTGTTCCTGTGCGCACCAGCGCCGGCCGCGGCCGAGGTCGGCGCCGCATTGTCCGTCTTCAGCGACGCTCGGTTCCGCGGCTATTCCTTAAGCTCGGGCCATCCCGTCGCCGTGGTCGACCTGTCCTACGACGATCCGAGCGGCCTGTACGGCGCCGTCTCGGCCAGCGCGGTGGCCAGCTCCGGTGACGGCATCCGGACGCTCGGGCTGCAGCTGAGCGGAGGCTATGCCAAGCGGCTGTCGGGCGGCGTCACGATCGACGTCGGCGCCGTCCATTCTAGCTACACGCATTATTCGAGCCGGGGCGCGTCCACCTCCTACACCGAAATCTATGCCGGCGCCTCGCGCGGTTTCCTGACCTCGCGGGTCTATCTGTCGCCGCATTATTTCGGGCATGGCACGAAGGCCGCCTACGGCGAGCTCGACGCGACCGTCAGCCCGCTCCGAAAGCTTCGGCTCAGCGGCCATGTCGGGCTGCTGGTCCCGATCGGCTATCCCGGCGCCAACCATGACGACCGGGCGCAATACGACTGGCGACTCGGCGTCGCGCGCGAAGTGGGCCCGGCCTCGCTCCACCTGATCGCGACCGGCGGCGGGCCCGGCCACGACTATTACGGCGACCGCCGCCACAACCGGACCGCGCTGATCTTTGGGCTGAGTTGGGCGTTGTAAGGACGCCAGGCGGACCAACGGATAATTGAACCCTTCGGCCGCCACCCCGCACTAAGTCGGAGTTACGACGGCAAAAACCGGCGTGTAACCGCGTATTTCGAGCATGAGCGGGGGGCGACTGAAGGAGTTAGATCATGAAACGCCCAATTCTTCTGTTCGCAGCGACGATCATGTCCGTCGCCCCGGCGATCGCTTTGGCCCAGCCGGCGCCCGGAAGCATTTCGCCGAACCACGCAACCGGTCAGCAAGTCGGCGGTGAAGACGGCCTCGAATGCGAGGACGGCGTGGCCCCCAGCCAGTCCGGCCGCGAGCCTGGTCCTGGATCACCCTTCCAGGAAGACAGCAAGTCGGGCGCTCACTATGCCGGCGAGCAGGACGGCATCAATAACAAGAACACCGCGTCCGTTTCCCAATACGACATCGCCTGCTTCGGCGGTCCGAACAGACCGAACGGCGGGTAAGGGGTCAGGCTGGTCCGCCCCCTGCGAACCAGCTTACGGCTGGCCCGCTCGTGCCCCCGGCGGGCCAGCCGGCTTCGAAGGCCTTCGCTTGTGCGACGTAACTAATGTCCTAGATGCAGTCTGAAGGCCCACTCGATGCAACAATGCAGTCTCCTCTCGCTTGCCACCGCCGTTCCGCCGGGGGTCATTGAGCAAGCCGAGGCCAAGGCCCTCGACGCGCGAATCCTTCGGGAGGAAGGCGCTGTTCGATCGCCTGTCCGGCGTGTTCGACAATGCCGGGATCGCGCGCCGTCATATCGTCGCTCCCCACGAATGGTACGGGCAGTCGCACGGCTGGCACGACCGCAATGCCCTCTACCTCGAGGCGGCCGACAATTGTTCGTCGATGCGGCGACGGCGGCGATTGCGAAGGCAGGGCTGGCACCGGACCAGATCGACGGCGTCGTCACCGTGTCGACGACCGGCATCGCCACCCCCAGCCTCGAAGCCCGGGCGTTTAGCCGGGTCGGCTTCCGCACCGACATCCGCCGGGTGCCGGTGTTCGGCCTCGGCTGCGCCGGCGGCGTCAACGGCCTGTCGATCGCCAGCCGGCTCGCCGCCGCCGAGCCCGGAACCTTCTGGCTGTTCGTCACGGTCGAGACCTGTTCGATCTCGATCCGGCTCGACAGCGACGACCCCGCCGCGGTCGTCGCCACCGCTCTGTTCGGGGACGGCGCCGCCGCCGCAGTCGTGACCAGCGGCAAGCACAGCCTCGCCCGGATCACCGGTTCGGCCGAAAAATTCTGGCCGGATACGCTGCGGATCATGGGCTGGGACGTCGAGGACCCGGGCCTCGCGGTCGTCTTCGACCGCGCGATCCCGCCGTTCATCGAGGCCGAGCTGGCCGATGCGGTCGATGAAATGTGCGCCAAGCTCGGCATCTCCCGCGACGAGATCGACCGGCTGTGCTGCCATCCCGGCGGGGTCAAGGTGATCGACGCGATCGAGACCGCGCTCGAACTCAACCAGGGCGAGCTCAACCTCGAGCGCGAAGTGCTGCGCGACTACGGCAATATGAGCGCGCCGACGGTGATGTTCGTGCTCGAGCGGCTGCTCGAGCAGGGCCTGCCGGACAAGGTGCTGATGACTGCGTTCGGACCCGGCTTCACCTGCGCCGGGCTGCTGCTCGAAGCCGCGTGACGCTCAACCTCCTGATCCTCGCGCTGGTCACGCTGCAGCGCCTCGGCGAGCTGTGGCTGGCGAACCGGAACACCCGCCGCCTGCTCTCGCAGGGCGCGCGCGAGCATGCCCCCGGCCATTATCCGCTGATCGTCGCGGTCCATGCCCTGTGGCTCGCAACCTTGTGGTGGTTCGGCCTCGACCGTCCGATCGACAGCTTCTGGCTGGCGATGTTCGTAATCGTCGAGATCGCCCGGATCTGGGTGCTGGCCAGCCTCGGCCCGCGCTGGACGACGCGGATCATCGTCCTGCCCGAAGCGCCGCTGGTGCGCCGCGGCCCGTATCGTTTCGTCAACCACCCGAACTACCTGGTGGTGGTCGCCGAGATCGTGGTCCTGCCGCTGGTGTTCGGCCTGTGGCCGGTCGCGCTGATCTTCTCGGCGCTCAACGCCGCCGTCCTCGCCATCCGCATCCGCGCCGAGAACCAGGCGCTCGGCCGCTAACTTCGCTTGCGGAAGAGCCAAGCCGCGCCTATTCGCGGCTCTCTCCTCGACATCGTCAGATGCCTAGGCTGGGGCCCCACGGCTCCGGTCCGAGAGAC
>CAVXYS010000017.1:0-5263 GCA_963765945.1 uncultured Alphaproteobacteria bacterium | reverse complement strand
GAGCGACTCCGGCCACCAGTCGCGGTTCTGGCGGCCGAGCAGCGAGCGCACGGTGGTCGGCCGGTCCACCGGACACCCTCCGCCCATCGATTCGCCGGTCTTTGCGTCCATCTCACCCTACTCCTGGATTTTGAATGATCGGGCCCGCCCTAGGCGTGGAGGAGAACCGCCGGAAACGAGGAAAGTTCGTCAGTGAAAGTCGGAAAATCGATCAATCCCGCGGCAGTCCGGTTGAACGGCGGATAACGGGCGCGTTCAGTCTCTGCGCAGCAGCCGCGGCGTAAACCGCTCCTCAATCAGAAGAGGAGTGCCTGTCATGCGTAAGTCTCTAGTTTTCCTGGCCGCCGCCGCATCGGCGGTCGCGGTCGCCGCTCCGGCGTCGGCGCAATATTACGGCGGCTACATCGGCAACGGCTACAACAACAGCTCCGGCTACAACAATGGCTACGGCTACAACAGCTACGGCAACAATCGCTACGGCGGCTACGGCGACTATGGGTCGCGCAACCAGAGCAACCAGCTGATCGCTGCGAACCGCGAACGGATGGCGCGAATCCACAATGAGATCGACCAGGCCGTCGCGAGCGGGCGGATGAGCCGGGGCGAAGCTGCCGCGCTGCATCGCCAGGCCGCGCAGTTCGACCGCGAGCTCGCTTATTTGGCGCGCGGCGGAATGACCGGCCAGGAAGGCGCCATTTTCGACCAGCGCGCCGATCGCCTGGCGCAAGAGGTTCGCGCCCGCAGCGGCTACGGCTACGGCAACGGCTACGGCTACGGCTACGGCAATGACCGTTACGGCTACGACGGTTACGGTCGCCGGTAATTGGAGATGGCATCAGGGGGCGCATCGGTTCGCCGATGCGCCCCCTTCTTTTGCCTGCGCTATTCCATGTGCCTGAGGCCGGTGCGCAAATAATCGTAGCCGGTCACCAGCGTCAGCGCTGCCGCAGCCCACAAGCTGACCACGCCGACCAGATGAACCCACGGCTGGCCGGGCAGCGCCCCGCCGAGGATCAGCGCGCCGAGCGACACCAGCTGGAAGGTCGTCTTCCACTTGGCGAGGCCGCTGACCGGCATCGACACCTTGAGCTCGGCGAGGAACTCGCGGAGGCCCGAGACGATGATCTCGCGCAGCAGGATGATCAGCGCCGGGATAACGTTGAAATCCTCGATGATCGGCGCGTCGCCGTCGGCCTTGCGGCTGGCCATCAGCATGATGATCACCGCCGCGACCATGATCTTGTCGGCGATAGGGTCGAGGAACTGGCCGAGCTTGGAGATCTGCCCCTGGGCGCGAGCGAGATAGCCGTCGAAATAATCGGTGATGCCGACGATGCAGTAGAGGACGAAGGTGATCGCATAATCCCACGGCGCCGGCTTCCACAGCAGGAAGACGAGGATCGGCACCGCGAGAATTCGCGACAGCGTCAGGAAATTCGGCAGCGACAGCATGCTGAGCCGAGGCCGTTATAGCGTTTGGCGTCGTGCGCAAAGCTGGCTATGCCGTCGAAGCTCAGTCATGAAACCCGCCGCAGCCAGGCTTTGATCCAGAACGTCACGCACCTGCTGCGGGCCCGGCGGTTCCTGCCGCTGTTCACGACGCAGTTCCTCGGCGCCTTCAACGACAGCCTGTTCAAGCAGGCGGTGGTGCTGTTCGTCACTTATCAGTTGCTCAAGGACCCGGCGAAGGAGTATGTGTTCACCGCCATCGCGCAGGGACTGTTCATCCTGCCGTTCTTCCTGCTTTCGGCGCTGTCCGGCCAGCTTGCCGACGACCATGACAAAGCCCGGCTGATCCGCATCATCAAGCTCGCCGAGATCGGGATCATGATCGTTGGCGGTGCCGGGCTCATGCTCGCCAACATTCCGCTGATGCTTGCCGCGGTATTCGCCATGGGCGTCCATTCGACCTTCTTCGGGCCGATCAAATATGCGATCCTGCCGCAGCATTTGCGCAAGGACGAGGTGCTCGGCGGGACCGGGCTGGTCGAAGCCGGGACCTATATCGCGATCCTCGGCGGGACCATCCTCGCCGGTTTCCTTGGCCGCATCCGTCGCATCGCCGCGGCGGCGACCGTGCTGGTCTTTGCGGCGCTCGGACTGGTCGCCGGACGCCAGGTTCCCCCAGCGCCGCCAGCCGCCGAGCGAATCCCGGTCAACTGGCACATCATCCGCGCTTCCATTGAGCTGGTCAGCGCGACCATGCACGTCCGCCGGCTATTCCTGGCCATCCTCTCGATCAGCTTCTTCTGGACGATCGGCGCGGTGCTGATCATCATCTTCCCTCCGCTGGTGAAAAACGTGCTCGGCGCCAACGAGCAGGTCGTGAGCATGTTCATCGCCATCTTCTCGATCGGGATCGCGATCGGCTCGGTTGCGATCAACCGCCTGCTGAAGAGCGAAGTCTCCGCCCGCTATGCCCCGGCGTCGGTGATCGCGATGGGCGTGTTCGTCATCCTGTTCTACTTTGTCGCGCTCGCCTGGGGCCAGCACGGCGCGGAAATCACGACCCTCGGCAATTTCATCCTCCATCCCATGGCCGGGCTCATGATTTTGGCGCTGCTCGGCATCTCGATCACCGGCGGATGTTCGTCGTGCCGCTCTACGCTTTCCTCACCACGACCGTGCCGAAGTCCGAAACGGCGCGGACAGTCGCGGCCAACAATATCGTCAATAGCGGAGCGATGGTCGCCGGCCTGCTGCTTTCGTTCGTGCTCAGCACCCTCGGCGTCGGCCCCGTCCGCCAGCTGCTGCTGGTCGCGGCGATGTGCATCGTTTCGGCGTGGCTCGGCTGGAAGCTCCACCTCGCCTGCGACTAGGCGAGGAACACCGAGACGAAGGTGAAGCCGGCGAGGAAGGTGATCGCGAACAGCTTGAGGTCGTCGGCGAGCCGGCTCCTCGCCGCCGGGGCGGCAAGCGCGCGCGGGCCGTTGCGCCCGAAGGCGCGAGGGTCCGTGGCAATCGCTGGCCGAACGCACTGCATGGCAAAATCCTAACGCGGCTTTTACCATGTTCAACACTCTTGATCGGCGCGCGGCTCCGACCGTCCCGCGGTGGGACGCGGCGTGCAGATCCTCGTTCGGGAGATGGTCAGCCAGCGGCGCTGAGCGGCGGGCGCTGGACCTGCTCGTTCTGGTGGGCGCGGATGGCGAGCAGCTCGGCCGCTTCCTCGCCCGGCATGGCCTTGCCGAAATACCAGCCCTGGCCGACCTGGCAGCCGAGCATCATCACCGCGTCATAGGCGGCTTCGCTCTCGATCCCCTCGACGCAGACCGGCACCGACAGCGCGCCGGCGAGGGTGGTCACGGCGCGGATGATCGCCATGCTTTCCTTGTTGCGGTGGACGTCGGTGACGAAGCTGCGGTCGATCTTGATCAGGTCGAACGGCAGCGAGCGCAGATGGGACAGGGACGAGAAGCCGGTGCCGAAATCGTCGAGCGCGAGGCGCACGCCCTGGTTCTTGAGGCTGGTGACGATCGAGCGGGCGAGGTCGAGGTCGGCGAACAGCGAGCTTTCGGTGACCTCGACGACCAGCCGCTCGGCCGGGAAGCCGGTCTCGGTCAGGATCCTCACCATGCGCTGGGCGAGCCAGCCGTCGGCGAACTGGGTCGGCGAGATGTTGACCGAGATTTTGATCGCCTGGTCCCACTCCGCCGCCTGGCGCAGCGCTTCGCCGATGACCTGCTCGGACAGGCGGCCGATGACCCCGATCTCTTCGGCGATCGGGATGAACACGTCGGGCGCGATCACGCCCGACAGCGGATGGGTCCAGCGGGCGAGCGCTTCGAAGCCGACGATCTCCCCGGTCACGAGATCGACCTGGGGCTCGAAGTAGGGACGAAATGGCCGTGCTCGAGGCCGAAGCGGATGCCCTGCTCGATCTCGCTCTGGGCGATCAGCGCGCGCTCCATGCCGGCGTCGAACCACACCGGGCGGGCGATGCGCCCGCTCTTGGCGCGCTCCATGGCGATGTCGGCCCGGCGCAACAGGTCGGGGATGCGGACCTCCCCTGCCGGGGTCGCGGCGATCCCGGCGAAAGCGCCGACCTGGATCATCCGCTCGTCGAGCAGGAACGGCCGGGTGATCGCGCGCAGCACCGCTTCGGCGGTGAGGTCGGCTCGCGCCAACTCGCTCGGGTCGAGGGTGAAGGCGACCGCGAACTCGTCGCCGCTCAGGCGGGCGATCACCGCGTCGGCGCCGAGGGCTTCGTTGAGCGAGGCGGCGATCTCGCGCAGCAGGCGATCGCCCATGTCGTAGCCGTGCTGGTCGTTGACCGCCTTGAAGCGGTGGATCTGGATCGAGACGATGACCAGATGGCTCGCCGCGCTCGCGGGCGGCGTCGGCCCAGGGCGTCGCCGTGATCGGCGAAGCCCTTGCGATTGTAGAGGCCGGTCGCGCTATCGGAGCTGGCGAGCACCGCCGCGCGCCGCTCGCCGTCGGCGCGCAGCTCGGCTTCGTGCTGCAGATCGACGTAGCGGCGCCAGCCGAACAGGATCAAAGCGACGTTCAGGAACAGGGCGGTGCTGGCGAGCTGGATGCTGCGGTCGAACTCGCGGCCGGCGATCCGCAAATGCTGGAAGAAGGCGCTGCCGTTCAGATCAGCAGCATGACCGCGGCGATCAGGATGGCGAGGACCAGCGCCTCGCGGCGCGCATTGAGCAGGCGCGAGCGCTGGGGCGTCGCTCGTGGTTCGACGCCGACGACACGGCGCGGGGTTAACCCACGAACACTTAATAAATTCTCCTCCACAATGGAGGAATCCAGGGTTTCGGGCAGCCGTGCCGCGCGGGCTTCGCTGTGCTCCGGATCGCTGGCTTCGCCGATCCCGCGGGTGGCTGCGGCGGCGAGGTGCGGACGGCGGGATTTGAACCCGCACTCCCGACGGGAAGAGGATTTTAAGTCCCCAGCGTCTACCGTTCCGCCACGTCCGCTTTGGTCGAGCCCGGCGACGGTAGACGACGAACCGGGTTATTCGGCGGTCACCTCGCCTAAGTTCAGCCGCTCCCGCATCTCCTTGCCCGGCTTGAAATAGGGCACGCGCTTGGCGTTGACGGAGACCGACTCGCCGGTGCGCGGGTTGCGCCCGACCCGCGCGTCGCGCTGGCGGGTCGAGAAGGCGCCGAAGCCGCGGAGCTCAACCCGGCCGCCCTTGGCCAGCTGGTCGGTGATGGAATCGAAGATCGCTCCGACGACGCCTTCGACCTCGCGTTGGGTGAGGTCGGGAAAGTCGCCGCAAAGCTTCTGCACCAATTCGGAACGGATC
>CAVXYS010000016.1:0-34699 GCA_963765945.1 uncultured Alphaproteobacteria bacterium | reverse complement strand
CTGCCCGAACGTCGATCGTGAGGTCGCTACACTTGAGGCTTTGACCGACGCGATCCGTAAATCTGTGACAGCTGCGAGAGCTGCATAGTGCTTGAGATCACCAACCTCCACGCGACCGTCGCCGACAAGCCGATCCTCAACGGCGTGTCGCTGCACGTGCCCGCGGGCGAGGTGCACGCGATCATGGGGCCCAACGGCTCGGGCAAGTCGACGCTCGCCTATGTGCTCGCCGGCCGGCCCGGCTATGCGGTGAGCGAGGGCTCCGCGACGTTCGACGGCCACGACCTGCTCGCGATGGAGCCGCACGAGCGCGCCGCGGCGGGGCTGTTCCTCGGCTTCCAATATCCGGTCGAAATCCCCGGCGTCAGCTACCTCCAGTTCCTGCGCGAGAGCCTCAATTCGCAGCGCCGCGCTCGCGGCGAGGCCGAGCTGTCGGGCGCCGAGTTCATCAAGCTCGCGCGCGAGCAGGCGGCGCTGCTCGGGATGGACGCCGAGATGCTCAAGCGGCCGGTGAACGTCGGCTTCTCGGGCGGCGAGAAGAAGCGCGCCGAGATGGTTCAGATGGGCATCCTCGCGCCGCGCTTCGCGGTGCTCGACGAGACCGACAGCGGGCTCGACATCGACGCGCTGCGCATCGTCGGCGACGGCATTAACCGCATCATGCGGGACGCCGCCAAGGGCGTGCTCCTCATCACCCATTACGAGCGGCTGCTCGAGCACGTGCGGCCCGACCGCGTGCACGTCCTCCAGGCCGGCAAGATCACGCGTTCGGGCGACATCGAACTCGCCCGCGAGCTCGAGAGCACCGGCTATGCGGAGGCGGCGGCGTGAGGTTCCTCCCAATTGCGCAGCAATGGGGAGGGGAACCATTCCCCGCAGAGGGAATGGTGGAGGGTCTTGGCGCCGAGTCCAGCTGCCCCTCCACCATGCTGCGCATGGTTCCCCTCCCCACGAGCTGCGCTCGCAGGGAGGAACTGCCGTGACCGCGCCCTTCCCCACCCGTAAGCAGGAGGAATGGCGCTACGCCGACCTCGATGCGCTGCGGCCGGTGTGGCAGCAGTTCGCCGAGCCGCTGACGCTGACCGTCGGACCGGGCGAGGCGTTCGAGAAAGTCTGGCTGCCCGGCGACGAGGGCGTGCTCGTGCGGCGGGTTCAAATCGCGCTCGAGCAGGGCGCGACGGCGCGGATCTTCGTGCTGAACACGGCTTCCGAATATGGGCGGACCGAGCTCGACGTGTCGCTCGCCGAAGGCGCGGAGTTCGAGCTCTACGGCGCCAATATCGGCACTGGCACGTCGACCAACGAAATCGTCACCACGGTCAAACACATCGGCGTCGGCGGCCGCTCGCGCCAGACCATTCGGAGCGTGCTCAACGGCAAGGCGACCGGCTCCTATCTCGGCCGGGTCGAGGTCGCGCGCGGGGCGCAGCAGACCGACGCCGAGCAGTCGGTCAAGGCCATGCTGCTCGACCGCGGCGCAACCGCCAACTGCAAGCCCGAGCTGGAGATTTTCGCCGACGACGTGAAATGCGCGCACGGCGCGACCGTCGGCGAGCTCGATCCGGTGCAATTGTTTTACGCGCAGAGCCGCGGGCTCGACCCGGCGAACGCCCGGGCGCTGCTGCTCGAAGGCTTCGTGATGGGCCTGTGGGACAGCGCGAACGACGGCGGCGCGATTTGCGATGCCGCCGGCGACGCGTTGCGGAGGGTCGTATGAACGTCGCGACCCGCATCAACTCGGCGCTGAACGTCCGCGACCAGTTCCCGGGGATCGCGGGCTGGCATTATCTCGACAGCGCCGCGACCGCGCAAAAGCCGCAGGCGGTGATCGACGCGATCACCCAAGCTTATTCGCGCGACTATGCGACGGTCCATCGCGGCGTTTACGAACGCTCGGCCGAGATGACCGCGAGCTACGAGGCATCGCGCGCCGCGGCGGCGAAGCTGATCGGCGGCCAGGCCGACGAACTCGTCTTCACCCGCGGCGCGACCGAAGCGATCAACCTCGTCGCGCGCGCGCTGCCGAAGGAGGGCCGGAACCGCGTCCTGTGTCGCAGCTCGAGCATCACAGCAACATCGTGCCCTGGCAGCTCGCCGGCTATGAAATCGATGCCGTGCCGCTCACGCCCGACGGCCGGATCGACCTCGACGCTGCGGAGGCGATGCTGACCGAACAGCATCGCGTCGTCGCCTTCGCCCACGTGTCGAACGTGCTCGGCTCGATCCTCGACGCGAAGCGCGCGGCGGAGGTTGCGCACGCGAAGGGCGCTCTGCTGCTGCTCGACGGCTGCCAGGCGGTGCCGCGGCTGCCGGTCGACGTCGCCGCGATCGGCGCCGACTTCTACGCTTTTTCGGCGCACAAGCTGTACGGCCCGACCGGGATCGGCTGC
Organism: uncultured Alphaproteobacteria bacterium; assembly: GCA_963765945.1. Taxonomy (GTDB): domain Bacteria; phylum Pseudomonadota; class Alphaproteobacteria; order Sphingomonadales; family Sphingomonadaceae; genus Sphingomicrobium. The sequence goes on along the minus strand of CAVXYS010000016.1, from coordinate 32,309 downwards.
CTGTGGGGGCGCGCCGAGCTGCTCGCAGGCGCTGCCGCCGTGGCAGGGCGGCGGAGCGATGATCGAGAAAGTGACGTTCGAGGAGACGACGTTCCTCGATCCGCCGGCGCGGTTCGAGGCGGGAACGCCGCACATTGTTGGCGCAGTGGGACTCCACGCGGCAGTGAATTGGGTCGAAAGCCTCGAGCCTCGAGGCCATCCACGCCCACGAATGCGCCCTGGTTGCCGAAGCGCGCGCGGCGCTGTCGGGCATCGACGGAGTCACCCTCTACGGCCCCGAGGACAGCGCCGGAATCGTCAGTTTCAACGTCGACGGGGTGCACGCGCACGATACCGCCACCATATTGGACGATGCGGGCGTCGCCGTCCGCGCCGGCCACCACTGCGCGCAGCCGTTGATGCGCTGGCTCGGGGTCGAGGCGACGGCGCGGGCGAGCTTCGCGGCGCACAGCGACAGCTCGGACATCGCGGCGCTGGTGCGCGGGATCGAGCAGGTGAAGCGGATTTTCGGATGAATCGCGAGCGCAAGATCGAGACCGAGGAGGTCGATGCGGTGACCCCGCCGCCGCGCGCCCGAGTGACCGCGGACTTCGAGCGCAAGCGCGACTATCTCGCCGGGTTCCTTGCGGGCGAAGCGCCGGAAGAGCCGACGGGCGGCGCCGGAAGCGACCTCCAGGCGGCGGTCGTCGATGCCCTGAAGTCGATCTACGACCCCGAGATCCCGGTCGACATCTACGAGCTCGGCCTGATCTACGACGTCGCCATTTCCGAGGACGGCGACGCGACCATCACCATGACCCTGACTACGCCGCACTGCCCGGTCGCGGAATCGCTGCCGAACGAGGTCGAGCTGCGCGTGCTGTCGGTGCCGGGCATCCGCGACGCGGTCGTCAACCTGGTCTGGGATCCGCCGTGGGATCCGTCGAAGATGAGCGACGAGGCAAGACTAGAATTGGGAATGCTGTGAACAAGGAAACGAAGCTCCGCGCGCGGCCGGCCGCGATCACGCTGACCAGCGCGGCGCAGGACCGCATCGCCGAGCTGATGGGCAAAGCGCCCGCCGGCACCGTCGGGGTCAAATTGTCGACCCCCCGGCGCGGCTGCTCGGGCCTCGCTTATTCGGTCGACTATGTGGCGCAAGAAAATCCGCTCGACGAGAAGATCGCGACGCCCGGCGGCACCTTCTACGTCGACGGCGGCTCGATCCTCTATCTGATCGGCTCGGTGATGGACTGGCGCGAGGACGATTTCGCGGCCGGCTTCATGTTCGACAATCCCAACGCGACCGGCGCCTGCGGCTGCGGCGAAAGCTTCACCGTCTAGTCCAACAGTGATAAACCGACGGCTGAAGGGAGATTGTTCATGCTCCTCCCCAGCCTGCTGCTGATGGCGGCCGCGGCGTCCGCCCAGCCCGCCCGCGACATGCCGGTCGTCAATCCGCTCGCCGAGAACGCGCTGTGCCCCGAGACGCCGATGTCGATCGCGCGCAAGATGGGCAAGCGCCCGCCGCAGGCGATTCCCTTGTCGAAGCTGCCGCCCGCGCAGGCCTTCATGGCCGTCGACCGCCGAATCGGCGGCTGTCCCGCGCCGCTGACCGCGACCGAGTACCGCCGGACCGCTGGCCGCCGCTAGAAACCGAGCGTGAAGCGGATCGCCGCGCCGACGTCGTCCTTCGAATTGGCGATGTGGCCCGGGTCGCGGCGGTAGAACAGATTGCCGCCGAGCCAGCCATTGCCGTCGAGCAGGCTGGTGCCGTAGCTCAGCTCGCCGTCCAGCTCGCGCCCGCTCGGGGCGAGCGAGAAGCGGCTCAGGCTGCTGGTCGCCGTGCCGGTCGCATAATCATAGGCCGTCGGCAGAGCATGGCGAAGCCGCCATGCTCGACCCGCAGCGGCTGCGCCAGGCGCACGCCGAGCTTGTCGTTGCCGCTCAGCACTCCGGCCTTGGCGATGTCGAGCCCGTAAGCGCCGGTTTCGAACTTGCCCGCGGCGAAGTCGGTCCAGCCGCGGCGGGCGTTCAAGCCGGCGCTCCAGCCGCCGCCGAACTCGCGTCGCGCCTCGAGGTCGAGGAAAATGGTGTTCGCGCCGCCCCCGCCGAGGACGCCCGACATGCGCCCGCCGAGCAGCGTCTGCTTCTCCTCGAGCCGGCTGATGCCCGCCGACAGCCAGTTGGAACCGAACGTCCGGTCCACGGCGACCGACGTATGGCGATAGGGTGAGCCGGTGGCGCTGGTGCGGGTCTCCTGCCACACCTCGCCGGTCTCGCCGGAAAAGGTCACCCCGGTCCCGCCGAACTGGTGGCGGAAAGCGACGCTGCCGTTGCGCTTCGCGGCGAAGCCGGGATCGCCGGCAACGTCCTTCGCGATGAGAAAGGCGCCGGCCTCGGCTCCGTTGAGGCGCCGCTCCATCGCCTTGGCGCCCTCGGCGAAGCCGAACGCCACGGCGGTGTTGCGGTCGAGCCGGGCGACCGCCGAGCCGGCGATCAGCCGCGCCTTGCGCGCATCCTCCGGGCCGATCCCCAGCGGGTTCATCGCGAACCCCTGCTTGAGGTCGTGCCGCTCGCTGACCGTCATGGCGACGCTGATCGGGCCGGCCGCCGCTCCCGCTACCCTGACATCGCCCTGGAGCGCGCGATGCAGCGGGTGGTCGACGTCGGCCCGGCGCAACGTCTTGGCGAGGTTGAGGACGAAGGCGCGGTCGTAGCCGTCGAGAATGATCGCGCCGAGGCCGGAGCCCGTGTTCGCGTCGCCGGCAACGGTCGGCAGGTCGCCGTTGGAAGTCGTGCTGACCGCCGTCTTGCTGCTGGCGAGGCTGGTCTGGCCGATCGGCTGGAACGCCTTGGCGATGTTAAGCCGGCCGCGACCGTAGATGGCGTCCGTCCCGGCCGCGCCGAGGTCGTCGGCGCTCTGGAACAGGATGTTGACGATCTGCGACCCGCTAAGGTTGGGGAAGGCCTGGGCGAGCAGCGCCACCGCGCCGGTGATGGTCGGCGCCGAAAAGCTCGTGCCGGACCACAGGAACTGCGAGCCCGTGTTGTCGGGCGCCCGGTCCTTATAGCCCTGCGCCATCAGATAATATCGGGCACCGGTCCCGGCGCGGTTCGAGAAGGTCGAGATCTGGCCGACGTCGACGATGCCGTTGGCGCCGTCGACCCCGACCGACCCGGCGATGATCACCATGCCCGCGAAGCGCGTCGCCGGGCTGAGCGCGAACGGGTCGGGGTTGCCGCCGAGCGTCGGGTCTTCGCCGTCGTTGCCGGCCGAGATCACCAGGATGACCCCGTGATTGACCGCATTTTGCATCGCGCTCAGCAGGGTCGAGCCAGGCGGGGAGCCGCCCAGCGACAGGTTGATGACCTTGACCCCGGCCTGGGTCGCGGCGTTGATCCCGGCCGCGATCCCATTGTCGAAGAAGGAACAGCCGTCGCTGGTGGCGCAGGAGCCGACCTGGTCGGCGCGTTCGCTGACGATGGTCGCGTCGAAGGCGACTCCAAGCGTCCCCGAATTGTTGCGCGCCGCGGCCGCGACCGCGCTCACCGCGGTGCCGTGCCCGCCCTCGTCGGACACGCCGCGATTCCCGGCGACGTCGCCGCTCGCCGGGTCGATCTTGCCGGTGAACTCGTTGAGATTCGGGTTGATGCCGCTGTCGACGACGCCGATCTTGACGCCCTTGCCGGTCGCGCCCGCATTGTAGGCGGCGATGGCGTTGGCGTTCACCGCATAGGCCGAGTTGCGATATTCGGTCGTGTCGTAATTCACGCCCGGCGTCGGCGTCGGAGTCGGCGTGGGAGTCGGAGTCGGAGTGGGCGTCGGAGTCGGAGTTGGCGTGGGGGTCGGAGTCTGCGGGGGCGGAGCGATCGGTTGGACTCCGCCACCGCCGCCGCTGCCGCCGCAAGCCGAAAGCGCAAATGCGAGCACGACCGCGCAGCCGGTTGTCGCCAGGAACCTGTTCGTCATCATGCCACTCCGCTCAAGCCGCTGAAAACTCACGGCTTCCCCGGCGAACTTATGGTTTATGAAACCTTACAATTTGCTTAAGCGGTTGAAATAGCTAGTGGCTTTCGCGGCCATGGACCCGCGCTTCGCCCATATCCGCGACTGGATTTTCGACCTCGACAATTGTCTCTACCCGGCCGGAAGCCGGCTGTTCGAGCTGATTGACGCGCGCATGACGGCCTACATCGAGCGGCTGCTCGGGGTCGATCCGATCGAGGCGCGGCGAGTCCAGAAGATGCACTTCCACGGCTCCGGGACGACTCTGGCCGGGTTGATGAAACATCACGATGTCGACCCTCATCATTTCATGGGCGACGTTCACGATATCCCGCTCGACCGGCTCGCCCGCGACGATCGCCTCGTCGCGGCGCTGGCGCGACTCCCCGGCCGCAAGTTCATCCACACCAACGGCAATGCCGAATATGCGTGGAAGGTGCTCGACCGCCTCGGGCTCGCCGCCGAGGTCGACCACCTGCACGACATCTTCGCCGCCGACCTGACGCCCAAGCCCGAGCTTCACGGCTATCGCAAGCTGCTCGACCAGTTCGGCATCGACCCGGGCCGGGCGCTGATGGTCGAGGATATGGTCCGCAACCTGGCGCCGGCGAAACAGCTCGGGATGGTCACCGTCTGGGTCGACAACGGCTCCGAGCGCGGCAATCACGGTTACGACGAGGCCATCGTCGACCATCGCATCCATGATGTCGGCGAATGGCTCGAAGCAATATTGGGGGAAGCGGAATGAGCGAAGGGCTGCAGGCGACCATCGAGCGCGCGTGGGACGAGCGCGATTCGATCGGCCCGGAGACCAAAGGCGAGGTCCGCCAGGCGGTCAACTCGGCACTGGCGGCGCTCGACGGCGGCGGCGCGCGAATCGCCGAGAAGGTCGGCGGCGAGTGGACCGTCCACCAATGGCTCAAGAAAGCCGTGCTGCTGTCGTTCCGCCTGAATCCGATGGAGCTGATCGCGGGCGGCCCGGGCGCCGGCCACTGGTGGGACAAGGTCCCGTCCAAGTTCGCCGGCTGGGGCGAGAAGGAATTCGCCGCCGCCGCCTTCCGCGCCGTGCCCGGCGCGATCGTCCGCCGCGGCGCCTATATCGCGCCCGGCGCGGTGCTGATGCCGAGCTTCGTCAACATCGGCGCGCGGGTCGACGAAGGGGCGATGGTCGATACCTGGGCGACCGTCGGGAGCTGCGCGCAGATCGGCCGCAACGTCCATATCTCGGGCGGCGCCGGGATCGGCGGGGTGCTCGAACCGCTCCAGGCCGGGCCGGTGATCATCGAGGACGATTGCTTCATCGGCGCCCGCGCCGAAGTCGCCGAGGGGGTCATCGTCGAGCAGGGCTCGGTGCTGTCGATGGGCGTGTTCCTCGGCGCCTCGACCAAGATCGTCGACCGCGCGACCGGCGAGGTCCATTACGGCCGCGTCCCGGCCTATTCGGTGGTCGTCCCCGGCGCGCTGCCCGGCAAGGACGGCGGTCCGAGCCTCGCCTGCGCGGTGATCGTCAAGCGCGTCGACGAACGCACCCGTTCCAAGACCAGCATCAACGAGTTGCTGCGCGACTAGCGTTCCATCCGATAGAGCAGGTTCAGCGAAACCCCCGTCTCCAGCTGACCCGGAGCGACAATTCCGCCGTCGCGCTCAGGCGCGGGCGGCGGTGGCGGTGGCGGGGGCGCCGACGCGTTGCTGACCCGCGAACCGGTGACGATCACTTCGGTCCCGCGGTAGGAGACGCCCTCTTCGACCGAGAGCAGCCGGACCGACGTGTAGCCGTTGTTGCGGGCATATTCGGTGGCCTCCGCCTGGCCTCTCGCCATGGCGCGGACGCGGGCTTCCCGCCGCAGCGGCGCCGGGTCCGAAATCGCGAAGTTGGGGCCGTAGACGGTGTCCGCGCCCGCCGTGGTCAGCGCATCGAGCAGGGACGTCAGCGTGTCGATGTTCCGCGTTTTGATCTGCACCGAATTGCTGGCGATGTAGCCGATCAGGGTCTGCCGTCCGCGTCCGCCGGGCTCGCTGTCCCACCGATAGTCCGGCTGCAGCTGGATGCCCTGCGTCTGGATGTCGCGCTCGCGGATGCCGGCGGCGCGAATGGTCGCCAGCAGCTTTTCGGTCTTCGCCTTGTTCGCCGCAACCGCCGCGGTTGCCGTCGACGCCTTGGCCTGCGTCCCGACCGTCATGCTCGCCTCGTCCGGCGGCGTCCGCAACGATTCCGCGATGTTGACCCGCACCAGCGGCGTGCTCGCCATTTCCGATATGCTGGCCGTCGGCGCCTGTTGCGCCAAGGCCATTCCGGACTGCATCATAACTGCCAGCAAAATCATGCTTTTGAACGACTTGAGAGTTGCCACGAATTCCTCCTCAGACTGAAACCACGTCCCCATTCGATCCTGAGACGCGCGTCCGATGGAAATCCTTGGAGAGCTCCCGAAAGATTTGCGGTGGGCGCGCCCGGCAACGCTCGACCCTATCGGTCCGACCTGAATAGGCGCCGAACAGAGGCATAAGCGCAACTTATCGCCGGAGTCCGGGCATTTGTTGGCAGGCACACGGCTGTAACCGCTATCTCCCGCGGCCATGAAACCGTTCGATCCCGAGGCGTTTGACCGCAAGCTCGCGGACGCGACGGAGCTCGCCGAGCGCGATAACGCGCCGGTGATCCGCACCGTCATGAATGGCCGCGACTGGCTGATCCTCGGCATCCTCGCCGTCATCTGGGGCGGCGCCTTCTTCTTCATCGGCGTCGCCGTGAAGCACGTGCCGCCGCTGACCTACGTCTGGCTGCGCCTGAGCATCGCCGCGGGCGCGATGTGGCTGTTCCTTCACTTCAAGGGCCACAGGCTCGGCTTGCCACGCCAGGTGTGGGGCTCGATCCTGCTCCTCGCCCTGCTCAACAACGCCATCCCGTTCGTCCTGTTCGGCTGGAGCCAGACGCACATTGCCAGCGGGCTCGCCTCGATCCTCAACGCCACCACTCCGATCTGGGGCGTGCTGGTCGCCCATTTCCTCACCCACGACGAGCGCATGACCCCGCGCAAGATTGCCGGTGTCCTGCTCGGCTTCGGCGGCGTCGCGACGATGATCGGGCCCGCGCTGCTCACCAACCTCGGCAGCTCCGCACTGGCCCAACTTGCCTGCGTCACTGCCGCCTTGTGCTACGCTCTGGCCGCCGTTTGGGCGCGGCGGTTCCGGGCCATGGGCCTGTCGCCAATGTCGGTCACGACCGGCCAGTTGAGCGCGGGCGCGCTGATGATCATGCCGCTCGCGTTGATAGTCGACAAACCGTGGACTCATGCCTTCCCCCCGCTCAGCGCGTGGGGCGCAATCGTTGCCCTCGCCTTGTTCTGCACAGCGTTTGGCTATGTGCTCTATTTCCGGCTGATCGATTCATCCGGCGCGACCAATGCGCTGCTCGTCACGTTGCTGGTGCCGCCGGTCGCGATCCTGCTTGGAGCATTGTTCCTCGGGGAGACGCTCGCCGTCCAGGACTTCCTCGGGCTCGGCCTGATCGCGCTCGGCCTGGCCGCGATCGACGGCCGCGCGCTCAGCCTGCTGCGGCTGCCGGAGCGCCGGCCTCAGACAATAATTTAGCCGCCTCCGGGCCGGTCCAGTCGAGGTCGCCGACGTAGCGCCACACCTCGCGGCCCTCGGCGTCGTACAGGATCGAGGTCGGCAGGACGGCATCCGGCCCGATCGCGCCGGACAGGCCCATGCCCGGGTCCTGGTAGGCGCCGAGGTCGGTGATCTCGAGCTTCTTGAGGAACGCGACGACCCCGCGATGCGGCGCCCGAATCCTGGCTTACCGCGATCACTCCGAGCGCGCCGTCGACGCGGTGGGACTGCGCCAGCCGGTCCAGCGTCGGCAGCTCCTTGACGCACGGCGCGCACCAGGTCGCCCACAGGTTGACCAGCACCGGCGTGCCCTTGAAGTGCGCGATCGAAATCTTGCCGCGCGTCGGGGTTCTGGAACTCCACCGCCGGCGCGGCCTGGCCCTTGTGGCTGCGGTCGACGCCCTTCTGCGGCCCCGCTTCAGCGGCGGGCTGGTTCTCCGCGGATTGCTGCTGCGGCTTGGCGCAGCCGGCCAGCGCGAGGACCGCAGCGATCAGGACGATGAGGCGCATGCGCTGCCGCTAGCGCAATCCCCGGGGAGCGGCTAGTCGAAGCGCATGACGCTCTCGCGCATCGTTTGGGTCGGGGTCATCGCGCTCACCGCCGGCTGCGGCCGGGTCGCGGACCTCAAGCCCGCGCCCGGTCAGTCGCTCCCGGTCAAGCCGCTGATGGCGCGGACCACGCCGACCCCGGAGCAGTTGCTGACTCCCCCGCCCAACGCCCATCCCGAGCGGGTCGACGAGCTGATGAAGAAGTCGGCGCCGCGAGCCCAGGACCCGTTCGATTTGCCGCCGCCGAGCGGCGGCGCGGCCCCGGCGCTGCCGGCGGGCGCCGACCCGCAGCCGGTCTCCAACGAAACCGGGCCGGCCACTCCGCAATGACGCCCAAGGTCCGCAAGGCCGTCTTCCCGGTCGCCGGGCTCGGCACGCGCCTGCTGCCGGCGACCAAGAGCATCCCCAAGGAGATGATCACGATCGTCGACCGGCCGCTGATCCAATATGCGGTCGACGAGGCGCGCGAGGCCGGGATCGAGGAGATGATCTTCGTCACCGGCCGCGGCAAGTCGCCGCTGGTCGACTATTTCGACCATGCGTTCGAGCTCGAGGCGACGATGCGCGACAAGGGCAAGAGCCTCGACGCGCTGGCGCCGTCCAACGCCCGGTTCGGCGAGATCGCCACGGTCCGCCAGCAGCAGCCGCTCGGCCTCGGCCACGCGGTCTGGTGCGCCCGCCACATCGTCGGTGACGAGCCGTTCGCCGTGCTGCTGCCCGACGAGCTGATGGCCGGCACGCCCAATTGCCTGGCCCAAATGGTCGAGGCTTACGGCGAGGTCGGCGGCAATATCGTCGCCGCGCTCGAGGTGCCGCCACAACGAGACCCACAAATACGGCGTGATCGACCCGGGCGCGACGACCGGCCGGCTGACCGAGATCCGCGGCCTGGTCGAGAAGCCGGCGCCCGGCACCGCGCCGTCGAACCTGATGCTGCCCGGCCGCTACATCCTCCAGCCCGAGGTCATGCGCGCCCTCGATGCGCAAGAGACCGGCGCCGGCGGCGAAATCCAGCTGACCGACGCCATGGCCAAGCTGATCGGCACCCAGCCGTTCCACGCCTACCGCTTCGACGGCGAGCGCTACGATTGCGGCGGCGCCGCCGGTTTCGTCATCGCCAATCTCGCGATGGCCCTGAAACGCGCCGACGTCGGGCCGGCGGTCCGGTCGTTCCTTGCCAGCCCGTCTTACGGCTCCAGCTCGACGTCCCAGTAAAGATAATCGCGCCAGCTGTCGTGAAGGTAGTTGGGCGGGAAGGCGCGGCCGTGCTCCTGAAGCTGCCAGCTGGTCGGGCGGATCGGCTCGCGATGGAAATGCATATGCGCTTCCATCGGCGTCCGTCCGCCCTTCTTGAGGTTGCACGGGGCGCAGGCGGTGGTGACATTCTCCCATGTCGTCCGCCCGCCCTGGGCGCGCGGGATCACATGGTCGAACGTCAGTTCCCTGGCCGACCCGCAATAGACGCAGCGGAAGCGGTCGCGCAGGAACAGGTTGAACCGGGTGAAGGCCGGATATTCGTTGGGCCGGACGTAATCGCGCAGCGCGATCACCGACGGCAGCTTGAGCGCCACGCTCGGGCTGTGCACCTCGCGCTCGTAGTGGGCGACGACGTCGACCCGCTCGAGGAACATCGCCTTGATCGCGGTCTGCCACGGCCACAGGCGACAGCGGATAATAAGACAGCGGCGTGTAATCGGCGTTGAGCACCAGCGCCGGGCAGCTGTCGGGATGGCGGATCAGCTCGGGATGATACATGCGACGAGCAACAGCCTTTCGTTCGGTGGGTCCGAACTGCCAGCTCCCGGCCCCGTCGCACTCAAGGAGGAGAGGGCCCCGGCCCGTCTTCCCTTGTTGACCGCCGGATGCCAACCCGGCGTGACAGGCCTATGAACATTTTCGATTGCGACTCTGCGTCAAGAGTCCTTTGGGCACAGCGGCATGATCGGTCACCCGCTTCGCGCCTTCGCCGACCGGACGGCTGCATCTCGGCCACGCCTACAGCGCAGTCCTCGGGCATGCCGGGCCCGCGACGGCGGCGGCAGCTTCCTGCTGCGGATCGAGGATCTCGACCAGACGCGCAGCCGGCCCGAGTTCGTCGCCGGCGATCGACGAGGATCTCGCTGGCTCGGCCTCGGCTGGACGCGCCGGTGCTGGTCCAGTCGCAGCGCACGCACGCGTACGAGGCAGCGCTCGAGCAACTGAAGCGAGCGGGCCTGGTCTATGCCTGCTTCTGCACGCGCGCCGACATCGCCCATCGCTGACCGCGCCGCACGGCGACGCCGCGACCTCCTATCCCGGCACCTGCCGCGGCCTGCCCGACGATCCCGAGCGCCGCGCAGCGACGCCGCATTGCTGGCGGCTCGACTCGGCCAAAGCGCTGGCGACGGCCGGTCTGCCGTCGTGGCGGGAGGAGGACGGACGCGCGTTCACCGCGCACGAGCGGGACATCGGCGACGCCATCCTCGCGCGGAAGGATGCGCCGGCCTCCTACCATCTCGCCTGCGTCGTCGACGATGCCGCGAGCGGCGTCACCCTGGTCGTCCGCGGCGCCGACCTGCGGCCCTCGACCCCGGTGCAGCGGCTGCTCCAGGCACTGCTCGGGCTCCCGGCCCGACCTATCTCCATCACCCGCTGGTCGCTCACGCCGACGGCCGCCGGCTCGCCAAGCGCGACTTCGCCCCGACGCTGGCCGCGATGCGCGACAGCGGATGCGACTGGCCGCGACCTCGCCGCGCAATCTGCGCGCCGGCAATCTGCCGCTTGGATTTCGCTTCGCAGGACGCCTAGAGGAGCGCCATGAACACGCTCCTCGTCATCCTGCTCGTCCTCGCCATGGGCGCGACGGTCTATGTCCTCGTCCGCGGGGTGATCGCCATGGCGTCGGGCAAGGACGTGACCGGCGAGCAGCAGCAGAAGTGGATGCGCAAGCGGGTGATGTTCCAGGCGCTGGCGATCATCATCGTCGTGGCCATCCTGGCGCTCGCGGCACCGCCGGCCGCTGACGCTTGGTCCGGCTCAACAAGATCTACACGCGCACCGGCGACGACGGCGAAACCGGGCTCGCCGACGGCTCGCGCATCGCCAAGGACAGCCCCTTGAGCCAGGCGATCGGCGACGTCGACGAAGCCAACAGCGCGATCGGCGTCGCTCTCCCCGCGATCGACGATCCGACGCGTCCGAGCGATTCTGGCCGCGATCCAGAACGAGCTGTTCGACCTCGGCGCGGATCTCGCGACCCCCGGCGACGACTTCGCCCACGGACATGACTTTGCGCGTCGTCGCGGCGCAGATCGACCGGCTCGAACGCGACATCGACCGGATGAACGAGCGGCTCGAGGCGCTGCGGAGCTTCATCCTGCCCGGCGGCGCGGGCGGCTCCGCCGATCTCCACCTCGCCCGAGCGATCGCCCGCCGCGCCGAGCGCAGCGCCGTCGCCGCCAACGCGACCGGCCGCTCAACCCGCTCGCCCTGATCTATCTCAACCGCCTGTCGGACCTGCTGTTCGTCGCGGCCCGCTATGTCGCGGCAAGCGGCGGCGGCGACATTCTCTGGCAACCGGGCGCAACCCGCGACGATAGCGGGCAGTCATGGAACATATAGCGAACGAATACTCGACCGGCCCGCCGTTTCGTGGCAGGGAGCGCGCGATGGCCAGGATCCGAGCCCCGGCGGCCTTGGCGAGCGGCTGTTCGCCACCCGCAAGCTGACGCTCGACCTCGCCGCTCCGCTGAGCGACGCCGACGCGACGATCCAGCCGTTCCCCGACGCCTCGCCGGCGAAATGGCACCTCGCCCACACGACCTGGTTCTTCGAGACCTTCGTGCTGCGCGACCATGTCGCCGGATTACCGGCTGTTCGACGACCGCTGGCCCTATTTGTTCAACAGCTATTATGAGGGCGAGGGCGAGCGCCACGCGCGGCCAAGGCGCGGGATGCTCAGCCGGCCTTCGCTCGACCAGGTCCGCGACTATCGTGGCGCGGTCGATGATGCGCTGGAACGGGCCCTGCCGTCGCTGCCACCGGCAGCGCTCGATCTGATCGAGCTCGGCATCCACCATGAGCAGCAGCACCAGGAGCTGTTCCTCACCGACATCCTCGCCACGCTCGCCGAGAACCCGCTCGAGCCGGCCTATGCCGAGCTTCCGGCGGCGGCCTGCTTCGCGACCGAGCCGGTGAGCTGGCATCGCGGCCGCGACGGCGTGATCGAGGTCGGCGCGGCCGATGGCGGCTTCGCTTTCGACAGCGAGCGGCCGCGGCACCGCGCCTTCCTCGCCCCGCACGAGCTCGCCGGGCGCAAGGTCACCAATCGCGAATGGCGCGAGTTCATCGATGCGGGCGGCTACCGGACGCCGACGCTGTGGCTGTCGGACGGCTGGGCCTGGGTCCAGCAGGAGCGGATCGGCGCGCCGCTCTATTGGCATGAGGACGGCACCCAGTTCACCCTCGCCGGACGCCGCGAGGTCGACTGGGCGGCGCCGGTCGCCCACGTCAGCCATTATGAGGCCGACGCCTTCGCTCGCTGGGCCGGAGCCCGGCTTCCGACCGAGGCCGAGTGGGAGGATTTCGCGTCATCGGCCGATCCGCTGATCGGCAACCAGCTCGACGTCGCCGGGGCCGTCCTGCCCCGCCCGGGCGGGGGCATCTTCGGCGACGTCTGGGAATGGACGCAGAGCGCCTTCGCCCCCTACCCCGGCTTCGCTCCGGCCGCGGGAGCGGTCGGCGAATATAACGGCAAGTTCATGAGCGGGCAGCTGGTGCTGAAGGGCGCGAGCTGCGCCACGCCGCGCGGGCACAGCCGCGCCTCCTACCGCAATTTCTTCCCGCCGGCCGCGCGCTGGCAGTTTACGGGGGTGCGCCTTGCTAGGGACGCTTGATCCGCAAACGCTCGCCTTCCGCGACGACGTGCTGGCAGGGCTGTCGGCGCCGATCCCGGCGGTCCCGGCGCGCTGGCTCTACGACCATCGCGGGTCCGAGCTGTTCGACGCGATCACCCGACTGCCGTCTTATTATCCGACCCGGACCGAGGTCGGCATTTTCCATTCGATCATGTCGGAGATCGCGGCGCGCGTGCCGACGGGCAGCGCGGTCATCGAATTCGGCGCCGGATCGGCGACCAAGACCCCGATCCTGCTCGAGGCGATCGCTCCCGCGGCCTATGTTCCGGTCGACATCTCCGGCGACTATCTCGCGGGCAGCGCCGCCGAGCTGCGGCAGCAATTCCCGTCGCTCGACGTGATCCCGGTCGTCGCCGACTTTGCGCGGCCGTTCACGCTCCCCGGCGGGATCGAGCATCTGCCCAAGCTCGGCTTCTTCCCCGGCTCGACCATCGGCAACTTCATCCCGCGCAGCGCGACCGACCTGCTGCGTCAGTTTCGGGAGCTGCTCGGCGACGGCGCGCTGCTGCTGATCGGGATGGACCGGGTCAAGCCGGTCGAACGGCTGATCGCCGCCTACGACGACCCCGAAGGGGTGACGGCGCAGTTCACCCTGAATCTCCTCACGCGCATCAACCGTGAGCTCGACGGCAACATCCCGGTCGAGGCGTTCCGCCACGAGGCGCGCTGGAACGACATCTTGTCGCGGATTGAAATCCACCTGGTCGCTCAGCGCGATGTCGAATTCACGATCTCCGGAACGCCCTTCCGCTTTGCGTCCGGCTCGTCGATCCACGCCGAGAACAGCCACAAATACGGATCGCGCGGCGGGCGCGTGCTGCTGCTCGCCGGCGGCTGGACCCCGGTGGCCGAATGGACCGATCCGGCGCGCGATTTCGCGGTCATCCTCGCCGAAGCCCAACCGAAGCGCTTCGCGCCCTGATTGCCGAGCCTTCGCGCGGCGACTAGACGACAGCCATGATCTACACGCTCGTCGGCCTCGTCGACCTTCTCCTCGCGATCGTCTTCTGGGTGATCCTGATCCAGGTGATCCTTAGCTGGCTGGTCGTGTTCAACGTCCTGAACACCCGCTCGGCCGGCGTCCGCGCCTTCATCAACGGCATCGACCGGGTCACCGAGCCGCTTTACCGGCCGCTGCGCCGGGTACTCCCGAACATCGGCGCGATCGATCTCGCCCCGCTCGTCGTCGTCATCATCATTATCTTCCTCCGCTCCTACCTGCTTCCGGGCATTCTCATGGAAGTTGGCCCGACGATCACATGAGCGCACGGAAGATCGACGGGAAAGCCGCCGCCGCCGCTATCCGCGAAGCGGTCGCGGGCCATGTCTCCGCGTTCGCGCAAAGGCTCGGCCGGCCGCCCGGCCTCGCCACCGTGCTGGTCGGCGAGGACCCGGCCAGCGCCGTTTATGTGCGGATGAAGAACCGGGCGACGGCCGAAGCCGGGATGGCGGGCTTCGCGCACAACCTTCCCGCGGCCACCTCCGAGGCCGACTTGCTGCAGCTGGTCACCGACCTCAACGCCGACGAGCGCGTCGACGGAATCCTCGTCCAGTTGCCGCTCCCAGCGCAGATCGACGCGACCCGGGTGATCGAGACGATCGAGCCCGGCAAGGACGTCGACGGGTTCCATCCGATGAATGCGGGCCGGCTCGCGACCGGTTTACCGTCGCTGGTGCCGTGCACTCCGCTCGGCTGCCTGCACCTGCTCAAGGCCGAGCTCGGAACCCTCGCCGGGCTCGACGCAGTGGTGATCGGCCGCTCCAACATCGTCGGCAAGCCGATGGCGCAATTGCTGATCGGCGAGAGCGCGACCGTGACCGTCGCCCATTCGAAGACCCGCGACCTCCACGCGGTGGTGCGCCGCGCCGACATCGTGGTCGCCGCGGTCGGCCGCGCGGAAATGGTCCGCGGCGACTGGATCAAGCCCGGCGCGACGGTGATCGACGTCGGCATCAACCGCCTGCCGACCGGCGATGGCAAGGGCCGGCTGGTCGGCGATGTCGCCTTCGCCGAGGCGGCCGAGGTCGCCGCCGCGATCACGCCGGTGCCCGGCGGGGTCGGGCCGATGACGATCGCCATGCTCATGCGTAACACGCTGGTCGCGGCGCATCGCCGCGCCGGCCTCGCAGATCCGGAGGGATTATGATCACTGCCGCCCTGTTGCTCGGCGCCGCCGCCGTTCCGACCGCGATCGATGCCGAGCGCGCCTTCGCCCAGGACGCGCAGCGGATCGGCCAGTGGGACGCGTTCCGCAAATGGGCCGACCGCGACGCGGTGATCTTCACGCCCCAGGCGACCTGGGCCCAAACCGCGCTGCCGCAGAAGAATCCGCCCAAGGCGATCACCTGGCGACCGGCCCACAGCTTCGTCTCCTGCGACGGCCGGACCGCGGTGAACACCGGGCCGTGGTGGAAGCTCGACGGGACGCCCGGCGGCTATTTCACCACCGTGTGGCAACGGAGCGGCCGGACCTGGCGCTGGGCCTATGACGGCGGCGGACCTGGCGCTCCGGCCGACCTTCGCCGCCCCCAAACCCACCGCGCCTCCTGTGCGCGCCGGGCGCCGGGCGCGCCGGTCATCCCGCCGCCGCCGCTGACGGCCAAGGAAGCGCGCACGACTCCCGACGACCATGGCCGCGGCCAATCGGCCGACCGGACGCTCGGCTGGGACTGGAAGGTCGACAAGACCGGCGGCCGCGAGTTCCGCGTCTTCCTGTGGACCGGGACGCATTACGCGCAGGTCCTCCACAACCAGATCCCGCCGCCGCCGAGCCAAAAGCCGTGATCGAGCTGTTCGGCTCGGCGCTCGCGACCTTCCTGGTGATCATCGATCCGCCGGGCTGTGCGCCGATTTTCGCCAGCCTGACCCGCGGGACCACGCCGGCGCACCGGCGGGCAATGGCGATCCGCTCGTCGCTGATCGCCTGGGCGATCCTGATGTTCTTCGCGTTGCTCGGCAAACCGATGCTGCATGCGCTCGGCATCAGCCTCGCCAGCTTCCGCATCGCCGGCGGAATCCTGCTGTTCTACATCGCCGTCGACATGATCTTCGAGCGGCGGACGCAGCGCCGCGAGATGCGCGCCCACTCGATCGAGGGTACGCCGGAGGCGGAGGACATCAGCGTTTTCCCGATGGCCATCCCGATGATCACCGGGCCGGGCTCGATCGCCAGTGCGATGCTGTGGGTGTCGCGCGCCGAAGGCCCGCTCGAGGTCGGCATCGTCCTGGCGGCGATCACCACCGTCATGCTGATCACGATGGTCACCCTGCTCGCCGCCGGCCCGCTGATGCGGCTGATCGGGGAGAAGCTCGAAGCGATGATCACCCGGATCCTCGGCGTAATCCTCGCCGCGCTCGCCGCGCAGTTCGTGGTCGACGGCCTGAAGCAGAGCTTTCCGCACGTCCTCGGCTAGCTAGCCGATGACGCGCCACATCCGGAACGGCGAATCCTTGGGCAGCTCGACCGGCGACAACCACGCCGGCACCCGGCCGCGCTGCAGCTGCGCGTAGAAGCCGTTCGGCGCCTCCGACATGAAGATCGTCGTGGTCGAGCTGTTCGGGCAGGTCAGCAGATAGTCCGAGCGATATTTGGCGATCAGCGCATGCGCCTGCGGCTCGCTGCCGCGGAAGGCATTCATCACGTCGGCGATCTGCTGGCCGTTGCGGTGGTAGGGGCCGGTGATCGAATTGTGATGGGTGACGGTGATCAGCCGCGGCCCGTAATCGACGAAGGTGAAGACGATGCCCTTGGGCTGCAGCGCGACCGGCCGAAGCCCCCACAGCGAGTTGCACAGCCGGTTGGCGCGCTCGATCGCGACCTCGCGCGCGGTGCGCTTTTGCTGCGGGATGTAATTGACCGCCAGCGGCACCGCCGCGCCGAGACCGGCGACGATCACCGCGGTGACGCCGAGTATCTTCACTATGGACGATTTTGAGCTCCACACGAGCGGAACCAGCAGCCATACAATGGCCGCTGCCCCAGGGAGGGCGAGCATTTGCGCTGCGGGGCCGGTGCGCGTCTGCCAGAACAGCAGGGCGGTCGCGGCGAATCCCGGAAGGGCCGCCGCGACCACCCTGCGGACCTTCTCCTGGTCGGCCCGGTTCCACCAGATCAGCAGCAGCCAGCCGATCCCGCCGGTGATCGGCAAGGCGAGGATCAAAGCGGCGATCTGGGCCCCATGGCGATAGACCGGCCGGGCCTCGCGCACATGGCTGAGCCACAGCCGGTCGACCTCGGGCGACACGCCCTCGAGCCGATGCAGGCAGTGCGGCCACATCCAGGCGTGGAATCCGGCAACGACTAGCCCGGCGACCGCCGCAAGCGCCAATCGGCGCCTCCAATCGCCCGGCGACAGCCATGCTAGCCCGTACAGCAAGGCGCCGCCGAGCAAAGCATCGGACAGCCACACCGGCGACAAAGCGTCGCATACCGCCGCCCGGTTGGCGGAGGAGGCGAACAAGAGGAAGGCGATGGCCGTCCCCCCGCCCAGGGCGACCGCATAGCCGCCGAGCCGCTCGCGTTCGCCGCGCTCGACGATCCAGAACAGCACCATCGCGGCCGCGAGGATGACGAGGTAGATCAGCATTTCGAGGCCGATCGCGAGCGACAGCGCCGCGGCCAGCCCGAGCGTCAGGCCGCCGCGAATCCGCCTGGGATCGGCGACCGCGCTGACCGACAGCGCGAGGAACGCCAGCTGCCAGCCGTGGTGGTCGATCCGCTCCGGCATGAACATGCCGTTGGTCGAGCCGGCATAGATCAGCGCCGCGATGGCCAGCGGATAGGCGCGCGGGTCGATCAGCCGCCGGACCGTCAGCGACGTCGAGAAGATCAGCAGCAGATAGGGCAGCAAAGGTGCGATCCCGACCGCCCAGCGTTCGGCCGCGGCGCCGCCGATCAACGGCCGGAGCAAGAGGATCAGGCCGGCGATCGGCAGGTCGACCAGCCGCGACCAGTGGATGTTAGCCCCCACCGGCGGGTTGAGGCGGTATTGCCGAAGGTCGAACCACCCCTGGCCGCCAAGCAGGCCGCGGACCTGCATCATCCGCATATTGTCGTCGGTGTCGCCGAGCGCGAACCAGCGGATCTCGGTCTGGCGATTGAAGATGTACCAGGCGCAAAACAGCAGCCAGGCGACGACCACGATCCATTTCCAGTGGCGGTCGATCAGCTCTCCCACCCATTCGTTGAACTGCTTTGGTGTGCGCTTCGGCATGGCAGGGGTCTAGCCGGTCGCCTTCAAAGGGCAAGCGAGGGCGGGCGAGGTTTAACCAAACGGCAATGTCGGGCGGGTCTAGGGATTGTCGCGCGGGCTTTCACCGACGCGCCGCACCAGCTAGGCTGCCGGAGCCGCCCATGTCCAAGCACGTCTATTCCACCGACTTCTACGATTATATCGACGCCGGCTCCCGCGCGTCCGCCGAGGTCGTCGCCAGGCTGATCCGTGGCGAGATGAAGGTGAACAGCCTGCTCGATGTCGGCTCCGGCCACGGCGCCTGGGCCGCGGTCTGGATGAAATCGGGCGTCAAGGATGTGATCGCCGTCGATGGCGCCTACGTCACCCGCGACCAGCTCGTCATCCCGCCCGACCGGTTCATCGGCCACGACCTCGCCACGCCCCTCGACCTCGAGCGCAAGTTCGACCTCGTCCAGAGCCTCGAGGTCGCCGAGCACCT
The DNA here is from genome assembly GCA_963765945.1 of uncultured Alphaproteobacteria bacterium. Lineage (GTDB taxonomy): Bacteria > Pseudomonadota > Alphaproteobacteria > Sphingomonadales > Sphingomonadaceae > Sphingomicrobium. Next base: position 13,591 of record CAVXYS010000016.1, on the reverse strand, counting down.
GCCGGGCGAAAGCGCGGCCGGCTTCGTCGACAATCTCGTCCGCCACGGCGACGTGATCCTGTTCTCCGCCGCGGTTCCGCACCAGGGCGGCGAGCATCACGTCAACGAGCAGCCGCCGGAATATTGGCGCGAGCGGTTCGCCAAGCGCGGCTACCAAGCCTACGACTGGCTTCGGCCAAGGCTCGCCGACCAGCGCCAGGTCAAGCCTTGGTACCGGTTCAACAGCTTCCTCTACGCCAACGCCGCCGGCCGGAGGCGGCTGTCGAAATCGATCCTGGCGGCCAAGGTACCCGACGGCGAGCCGCTCGAGATCGGCGGCGACCTGTCCTGGCTGCTCCGCCGCACCGCCGTCCGCCTCATCCCGACGTCGCTGGTCAAGCCGATCGCCATGGCCAAGGCGTCGCTGGAGGCGCGGCTGCGGAAGTGAAACGCCACGTCGAACGTGTCCTCAGCGATGCCGAGGCGCGCGAAGCCTTCAACCAGCTGATCCGCTACGGGATCATCGGCGCGCTGATCACCATCGGCGGGCAGGCGATCTATTACGGCCTCGCCGAAAGCCGGCTGACGTCGCCGCTGCTGGCGATCGCCATCGCCTGGATCACCGGCGTGATCGTCGGCTATTTCGCGCATGGCTGGGTCAGCTTCCGCGGGCACGGCGAGCGCGATGACCATGCGCGGATCGGCTCGCGGTTCGTCGCGGTCAACGCCTTTGGCTACGTGCTGAACAGCTTCTGGGTGTGGTTTTTAGTCGAGCGGCTTGACGGCCCGACCTGGTGGCCGATCGTCCCCAACATCGTCCTGACGCCGCTCCTGACCTTCGCCCTTCATCGTCGCTGGACCTACGCCTGAGGCGACGACCCCGAGCCGCGCCGCCGGCCCGCCGCTGCGCCCGGCGATGTCCTGGACGATGTACAGCGGCCGGTTCTTCGCCTGGTTGTAGAGCCGGCCGAGATATTCGCCCATCAGCGCGAGGACGAACATCTGGATCGCTCCGAGCACGACCACGACCAGCATCAGCGAGGTCCAGCCCGGCACCGAGCGGCCCGACAGCCAGCCGACGAGAATGTAGACCACGATCAGCACCGAGCCGAGCGACAGCCAGAGGCCGGCGTGGCTGGCAAGCTTGAGCGGTGCCGACGAGAAGCCGGTCAGCGCGTCGAACGCGAAGCGGATCATCTTGCGCAATGGATATTTCGTCTCGCCGGCGAAGCGCTCCTCGCGCGTCATAGGGCAGCGGCACCTGCTTGAAGCCGATCCACGCGACCATGCCGCGGATGAACCGCGCCTGCTCGGGCATGGCGAGCAGGGCGTCGAGCGCGCGGCGGCTCATCAGCCGGAAGTCGCCGGTGTCGACCGGAATGTCGACCTCGGTCGCGCGCGACAGCAGGCGATAGAAACCGTGCGCGGTCGCGCGCTTGAATGCCGTTTCGCCGGCCCGGCTCTGGCGCACGCCGTAGACCACGTCCGCGCCCTCGCGGCGCATCGTCGCGAGCATCGCCGGCAGCAGCTCGGGCGGGTCCTGGAGGTCGGCGTCGATGACCAGGACGATGTCGCCGCGGCACAGGTCGAGCCCCGCGGTCAGCGCCAGCTGGTGGCCGTGATTGCGCGACAGGTTGATCGCGACGAGCCGCGGATCACTGCTCGCCAGTCGCTGCATGATCGGCCAGCTGCCGTCGCGCGACCCGTCGTTGACGAGCACGATCTCATAGTCCTCGCCGACGCGGTTTCGCGCGCGGCAGCGGACAGCCGCTCGTGCAGCTTCGGCAAGGCAGGCTTCCTCATCGAAGCAGGGGACGACGATCGACAGCGCAGTCATGGTTTCACCCGATAGAGGATCGAACCCGGTCCGCGCCAGACCGGCTGCATCCCCGCGATCAGCCGGGTTCGAACGGCGGCGGGTCGATCACCCAGACGAAGTCGAAGCGGTCGCGCGGACGGAGCGCAGCGCATCGTCGATCGACCAGATGCTTCGAATCTCGGCAGCCGACCGGGCGAACGATCTGCGACGGATCGGCGGCGAAATCTCCCGGCCTCCCGATACTTGAGGGTCAGCAGGTTGGCGCCCTCGATCAACCACTGGTCGTTGGAAAACCCCTGACGGCGGACGATCACCATCCCGCCGAGATGGGTGTTGCGGGGGAGCGGCCAGCTCGCCGCACGGCACGCCCGCCACGCTTGCCACGCGCGCGCCCATCGGAACGCGATCGAGCGCGGCGAGCTTCGCCTGCTGGTCGTTCGACGCGATGGCCAGGCTTGCCGTGTTCCCGCGAGCCGGACCAGGACGAAGGCCAGCCGCGGTGACCGCGAACCATCCGGCAACGCGCGGAATCGGTCCGGTCCCGGAAGCGGATCGCGAGGACAGCGACCGCGAGGGCATAGGGAACCAGCCGCATGTCGGCATAAGCGGAGCCGAACACCGTCCATGGCATGACCAGGAAGGCGGAGACCAGGACGAGCGCCGAAAAGGCGAGGTTGCGCGAGAAGGTCAGCTCCTTGCGCCGCGCTTCGACAATCACGACCAGGACGACGACCAGCGCGGCGACATCGAACCAGTGCCAGCGGTCGCGCAATGCCGAGATCAGCCAATTGAGCTTGAGCGAGAATTCGAACCAGCCGGCAGTCATCCCGCCGTGGGTCTCGCTCCGCCAGGCGAGCATGATGACGATTGGCAGCGCCATTACCGAGGCGTGGAGCGCGGCCCGGACGGCGGCCTGGAACCAGCCGATCCCGCGATCGTGCTGGCGCACCGCTTCCGCCGAGAAGCAGAGCAGGCCGAGCGTCCCCCAGCCGAAGGTGTGGGCGAAGAACACCACGACCGAGATCGGCACGAACAGCATCGCCCGCAGCCGCAGCCGGCCGAGCCGGGCCAGCCGCAGCCACAGCCCGAAGGCGAGGAACGCCAGCGCCATCGACAATGCGAAATTGGCGAATCCGAACATGAAGGGATGGCAGTAAGCGAAGGGGATCGCGAACAAGGCGGTGGGCGGCAGGCGGTGATGCACTTCGCGCGCGACCCACAGGAAACCGGCCACGGTCAGCGGCGGGATGGCCAGGACGATCAGCTTCACCGCCGCCTCGAGCCCGATCAGCCGGCCGAGCGGCAGCACCAGCAGGTCGACGCCGAGGTTGCCGATCGGCGCCCAGTGGAAATCGTAATAGCGCTGGAGCGAGGGCGAGCTGCCAAGGTCGAGCTCGACCCGATAGCGTCCCATGTGGCCGAGCAAGTCGACCAACGGCGGGATCGGCGGATAGAGGAGCGGCACGGCCGACCCGAGGATCAGGGCGAGCCACAGCCAGCGCGCCTCCCACCACCCGCGCGGCTCGATCGCTCCCGCCCCGTCCCTCACCGCCGCACGCCTCCCCTTCCCGGCGCCTTTCCTGCCGTCAGTCGCACATTCAAGCAACATACAGCTTTGCAGCCTTACCTCCCGAGCTTCGACAGGGAGGGCACATCCATGCACAAGTTTCTGCTCGCCGCCGCCGGCGCCGTCGTCGCAACGGCCGCCTTCGCCGCACAGCCGGCGCCGCCGCCTCCGCCGGGGGTCGCGCAGGGCACCGACCCGGTGCGCGCCGCGCCGCAGATCCAGACCTTCACCCATCGCATGCCGATGAAGACCGAGACCCGCGACCAGGTCGTCGCCCACGTCCGGGAGATGTTCGCAAAGCTCGACGGCAACAAGGACGGATCGGTGACCCGCGAGGAGGCCGACGCCGGGCACCGGGCGATGACCAGCGAGATTCGACAGAAGTTCACCAAGCGCCTCGCGGTCGCGCACCCCGACCGCGGCGCGATGTTCGACAAGCTCGACACCAACAAGGACGGGTCGATCAGCCGCCAGGAATTCGTCTCGGCCAAGCCCGAAATCCATCGCGAGAGCCGCGCCTTCGTGATGCGCGACGGCGAGGGGCCGGTCGAGGTCGGCGGCGCTCCTGGCGCTCCTGGCGTCAAGGTCATGCGCTTCCACCACTCCGGCTTCGGCATGGGCATGCACAAAGAAATGTTCGAGCGCGCCGACGCCAATCACGATGGCCGCGTCTCGCTGCAGGAAATGACCGCTGCGGCGCTCCAGCATTTCGACGCGGCCGACGCCAACCACGACGGCAAGCTGACGCCCGACGAGCGGATGCGGATGCATCAAGAGCGGCGCGTCCACGTCCAGCGCATCCCCGCCTGATCGGCGCGATCGCGGATCGATGAAGGGGCCGGCCTTGCGCCGGCCCTTTTTTCATGCACGGTTGAAACCGGATCCCCGGGGAGAGTCAGAAATGCGCCTTTCGAAAGTCGTCGCCTTCGCCGCCGCCGCCGCGGTGCCGTTCACCGCCGCCCGCGCCGACGAGGGCATGTGGACCTTCGACGGCTTCCCGGCGGCGAAGATGAAGGCCGATTACGGGTGGGCGCCGGACCAGGCGTGGCTCGACAAGGTGCGCCAATCGGCGGTGCGCCTGACCGGCGGCTGCTCAGCGAGCTTCGTTTCCGCCGAGGGGCTGATCCTCACCAACCACCATTGCGTCGCCGGCTGCCTTCAGGACGTGTCGACCGCCAAGCTCGATTACGTGGACAATGGCTTCACCGCCGCCACCCGCGCCAACGAGAAACTATGCCCGGGCCAGCAGGCTGAGGTGGTCACCGCGATCCGCGATGTCACCGGCGACGTGAACGGCACGATCGGCAACGCGACCGGGCTCGCGGCCGTCAAGGCCAAGACTGCGGCCATCGCGCGGATCGAGAGCGCCGGCTGCCCCGACACCAAGCTCACGCGCTGCCAGGTGGTGACGCTGTACGGCGGCGGGCAATACAAGCTCTACACCTACCACAAGTACAGCGATGTCCGGATTGTCTGGGCGCCCGAGGCGAAGGCGCCGCAGTTCGGCGGCGACCCCGACAATTTCAACTTCCCGCGGTATGCCCTCGATGCGGCGTTCCTGCGCGCCTACGAGAACGGCCAGCCGGTGGCGACGCCGCAGCACCTTGCCTGGTCGCCCCGGCCGCCGGTTGAAGGCGAAGCGACCTTCGTCGTCGGCAACCCCGGATCGACCCAGCGGCTGCTGACCCAGGATCAGCTCGCCTTCCAGAAGGAAGTCGTTGCACCGATCAACGCCACCACTTTCTCGGAGCTGCGCGGACGGCTGATCTCGGCGATGAAGCTGAGCCCGGCGCGGGCGCGCGAGGGCAAGGAAGAGCTCGACAGCGTCGAGAACAGCCTCAAGGTCTACATCGGCCGGGTCAAAGCGTTCAACGACCCGGCGTTCATGGGGCGACTCGCGCAGGCCGAGACCGATCTTCGCGCGAAAAGCCAGGGGAAGGCGGCGATCGGCGATCCCTGGACCGACATTGCGAAGGCGACCGTGGCCTATCGCCAGCTGTATCTCGCATCGCGCTACATCCAGCCGCAGGGCGACCTCTATTCCTATGCTTCGCGGCTGGTGCGCGCGGCGGAGGAGCGGACCAAGCCCAATGGCGAACGGCTCCCCGGCTACAGCGACAGCGCCTTGCCGCTGGTCGAAAAGCAGGTTCTCGATGCGCAGCCGATTTATCCGTGGCTCGACCAGCTCGAGCTCGAGTGGAGCCTGAGCAAGGCGCGCGAATATCTCGGCGCCGACGATCCCGACACCAAGCTGCTGCTCGGCAAGGAATCACCCGAGGCGCTCGCCCACCGGCTGGTGTCGACCACGCGGCTGGCCGATCCGGCCTACCGCAAGGCGCTGTGGGCCGGCGGCAAGGCAGCGATCGAAGCGTCGAAGGATCCGATGATCCTCTACGCGCGCCGGCTCGACGCCCGCTGGCGCCAGCTGCAGGACGAGGTCGACGAACGCTATCAGGGCCCGGTAACCGCGGCCCAGGCCAAGCTCGCCGATGCGCGCTTCGCCGCTTACGGCGACACGCTTTATCCCGACGCAACCTTCACGCTCCGGATCAGCTACGGCAAGGTGCAGGGCTGGACCGAGCGCGGCCGGCCGGTGCCGCCGGTGACTTTGCTCGGCGGAACCTACGACCGCGCGACTGGCGCGGACCCGTTCGACCTGCCGCGCAAATTCGTGACGGCGCGGAGCAGGATCGATCCCAACATTGTCTATGATTTCGTCACGACCAACGACATCATCGGCGGAAATTCGGGTTCGCCGGTGATCGACCGGTCGGGCGCGGTGATCGGCGCCGCATTCGACGGCAATATCCACAGCCTCGCGGGGAATTACGGCTACGACGGATCCAACAACCGGACCGTGGTCGTATCCACCGATGCGATCGAGGAAGCGCTGGAGAAAATCTATCCGGCGCCGGCCCTCGTCGCCGAGCTCAAGCGCCCGTAGGTTCGAGGGCCTTCTTTCGCGAAGCGGTGCGCGCCTTCTTCGGCGCCGCCGGCTCGGCTGCCAGCGCGCGATAGCGCTGCTCGGCCTCGACCATGTAGTCGCGCGTGATCGGGAGCGCCGTGCGGTCGCGGATATATTGGACCTGGTAATTGCAGGCGGCGCCGCTCTCGAACATCACGATCCCGCCGGCGAGGTAGAATTCCCACATGCGGAAGAAGCGATCGTCGTACATCGCCTCGATCTGCCGGCGCGCCCTGGTCGCGCGGTCGAGCCAATGGCGGAGGGTGAGCGCATAATGGAGCCGCAGATTCTCGACGTCGCTGGCGATCAGATGCGCCTTCTCGCTCGCCGTCGTCATCTGCGACAGCGACGGCAAATGATAGCCGGGGAAGATATATTTGTCGGTGAACGGATCGGGCGCGCCCGAGACCGCGCCGAGCTTGCCGATGGTGTGCAGGAGCATGACGCCGTCGGGCTTCAGCAATTCGCGGCACTTGGCGAAGAATTCGTCATAATGCCTGGCGCCGACATGCTCGAACATGCCGACCGAGACGATCCGGTCGAACGTCTCATCGAGGTGGCGGTAGTCGATCAGCTCGAACTTCACATGATCGGACACGCCGGCCGCCGCCGCGCGCTCGCGCGACACCTTGAGCTGCTGCTCGGACAGCGTCACTCCGAGCACGTCGACCCCCGCGACCTTGTGCAGATAGAGCGCCATCCCGCCCCAGCCTCGAGCCGATGTCGAGCACCCGCATGCCAGGCTCGAGCGCGAGCTTGGCCGCGATATGCGCCTTCTTGTCGGCCTGCGCCTGCTCGAGGCTGTTGTCCGGGTCGGTGAAATAGGCGCAGCTGTACTGCTTGTCGTCGTCGAGGAAGAGCTCATAGAGTTCATCCTTGAGGTCGTAATGGTGGGCGACGTTGCGGCGCGCGCGGATCGGGTTGTTGCGCCGGAACAGCTTGAGGAAGCGGCTCTTGCCCTTGCGCATCGCCTTGCGCCCGGGGCCTTTGTCTTCCCAGCGATTGGCCCCGACCACCAGCTCCAGCAGGTCGAGGATGGTCCCGTCCTCGATGACCAGCCGCCCGTCCATATAGGCCTCGCCGAGCTTCAGCCGGGGGTTGCGCGCGATGTCGAACGCGACCCGGCGGTCGGTGAAGCGGAGCGTCAGATGCTTCCCGCCGCCGGCGCCGTAGGTCCGGGGCGGATGCCCCGGCTGCAGCAAAGTGATGCTGCCCTTGGTCAGCAACTTGCCGACGAGCCTGCCGATCAGGGACATCCGAGCACTCCGTTACGCGGCAACGGCGGCCTTGCGCTTCCGTTCCGCCGCAGTTTTCAACTGGCCGCACGCCGCGTCAATGTCCCGGCCGCGCGGGGTCCGCACCGGCGCCGAGATCCCGGCTTCGAACACGATATTGCTGAACGCTTTGATTCGCTCCGCGCTCGAACATTCGTAGGGCGCGCCGGGCCACGGGTTGAACGGGATCAGATTGACCTTCGCCGGCAGCTTATACTTGCGGATCAGCCGGACCAGCTCGCGCGCGTCGGAGTCGCTGTCGTTCTTGTCCTTGAGCATCACATATTCGAAGGTGATCCGGCGCGCATTGTTGGCGCCGGGGTAAGCGGCGCAGGCCTCGAGCAATTGCTCGATCCCGTATTTGCGGTTGAGCGGCACGATCTCGTCGCGGATCGCCTTGGTCACGGCGTGCAGCGACACGGCGAGATTGACCCCGATCTCGTCGCCCGCGCGGGCCATCATCGGCACCACGCCTGAGGTCGACAGCGTGATCCGCCGCCGCGACAGGCCGAGTCCGTCGCCGTCCATCACGATCTTCAGCGCGTCGCGGACATTGTCGAAATTATAGAGCGGCTCGCCCATGCCCATCATGACGATGTTGGTCAGCATCCGCCCCTCGGGCTGCGACGGCCATTCGCCGAGCGCGTCGCGGGCGAGCATCACCTGGCCGACGATCTCGCTCGCCTCGAGGTTGCGCACCAGGCGCATGGTGCCGGTGTGGCAGAAGCGGCAATTCAGGGTGCACCCGACCTGGCTCGAGACGCACAAGGTGCCGCGGTCGGCGTCGGGGATGAACACCATCTCGAAATCGTGCCCGTCGTGGGTCCGCAGCAGCCATTTGCGCGTCCCGTCGGACGACACCTGCGCCTCGACCACCTCCGGCCGCGAGACGATGAAGCGCTCGGCGAGCCAGCCGCGCTGCGGCTTGGCGATATCGCTCATCGCCGAAAAATCGCTGACCCCGCGATTGTAGATCCAGTGCCAGATCTGCTTGCCGCGCAGCTTGGCCTGCCTGAAGTCGAGCCCGGCCGCCTCGAGCTCGGACCGGATCTGGTCCTTCGACCGGCCGACCAGCTCGCGCTTGCCGTCGGCGCGCGGCGCCGCCGCCCGCGGCACGGGCACAGGATCGACGGGGCCCGGAATGGGCATGATCGCGGTATCGGCACTCATGGCAGGCGGCCTATCTAGTTAATGCCGCCGAATTTTGCCAGCGCAGGCGCGCGGCGGCGTCGATCGCCGTCGGGGCGCCGTCGAGCGCATAGGGGTCGGCGAAGCGGCGACCGGCCAAGTCGCGCGCCTCGACCCGCATCCCGCCCGCCGACCGCACGGCGGCGATGATCGCCTGCTCTTGCGCCGGCCCCCGGCTCCACGCCCAGCCGCCGCGCGCGGTCAGCAGGAACGGCTGTTGCCCAACGGTCAGGATGACGGTCGAGCCGGCGCGCGGCGGGCGACTCAGCTGCGCGTGGAACTCGCCCCAGCGACGGCGATCCGGCGTGAAGCTGAATCCGGCCGCCGCCTGGACCTTCCCCTTGGCCGCGACCCTGGCAGAGCGTCCGGCGGCGACGCAGCCGTCGGCGCGCTCGATCGCCGCCCAGCTTCCGTGCGCGAACAGGATTTTACCCCCCGCACGTACGGGATTTGCCAGAAACGACAATACAATAGCCGCGATCATTACTCTCATGCGACAATCCCGACGGCCAAATTCGCGCCGCTCGACTTGAAGCAATTGTATCCAAAATGGCGCATTAACCGACCAATCTTGCTGTTTACTTGCTACTGTGCCACTGAGGTCATGCTCGGGCCGTCACAATTCGCCGAGGGAGGCAACATGCTCCGAGCGCTCCTGCCAAATTCGCCGCGGTCCTTCTAGCACGCTGTCGCTGCGCGCGTGTCGCTCGCCGACATCCTGACTCGAATCGCGGCCGAGCTTGCGCTGTTCGCCGGCGTCGGCTTCCTGCTCTTCGCAATCAACGACGTGTTCGTCGACCTGATCTACTTCGCCCGCGCACGCCTGGCGCGCGATGACCATTTACAGCCGTTATCCCCGAACCTTCGCGAGCTATTTCGTGTTCAAGAAGGACCCCGGTTTCGTCGCGATCCTGGTTCCGGCGTGGGACGAGGCGGCGGTGATCGCGGCGATGCTCAAGGCGACCGTCGACCGGCTCGACTATGACGATTACCGCATCTTCGTCGGCCATTACCGCAACGACCCGGCGACCGCCGCCGCGATCGCCAGCGTCGTCGACGACCGGATCGAAGCGGTGCTGGTCGACGCCGACGGGCCGACGACCAAGGCCGACTGCCTCAATCACCTGTACGATGCCCTGGTCGCTCATGAGCTTGCGGCCGGGCGCTCGGCCAAGGCCGTCGTGCTGCACGACGCCGAGGACGTCGTTCACCCCTATGAGCTGCGCATCTTCGACGGGCTGATCGATCGCGCGGCGGTGATCCAGCTGCCCGTGCTGCCGCTGCCCGACCCGCATTCGCGTTGGATCGCCGGTCATTATTGCGACGAGTTCGCCGAGGCCCACATGAAGGAATTGGTGGTGCGCGAAGCGGTCGGCGCGGCGATTCCTCTCGCCGGGGTGGGCTGCGCCGTTGCCCGTCGGCCGCTCGCCGAGCTGGCCGCGATGGAGGAGGGCCGGCCCTTCATCGGCAACAGCATGACCGAGGATTATGAGCTCGGCCTGCGGATCGGCGCGCTCGGGCCTCAAGACCATTTTCGTGCGCATCCCGGCGCGGCCCGGCGAGCGCGCGGTGGTTTCGACCCGCGGCCACTTTCCCGCGACGCTTGGCGCGGCGATCCGGCAGAAGGCGCGCTGGCTCGGCGGGATCGCCCTCGCCGGATGGGACCGGCTCGGCTGGAGCGGCGGGCTGGGCGAGCGGTGGATGCGGATGCGCGACCGCCGCGGGCCGCTCGCTGCGGTGCTGCTCCTCGCGGCCTATGGCGCCGCCCTGCTGTGGTCGCAGATCTGGCTCGCCGAGGCGCTCGGGGCACCGATTCACGCGCGGCTCGATCCGACGCTCGTCACCTTGCTCACGATCAATGGCTGGCTGCTCGCCTGGCGGGTCCTCATGCGAGCCTGCTTCACCGGCTCGGCCTTTGGCTTCGCCGAAGGCCTGCGCTCGATCCCCCGGCTGGTCGTCGGCAACCTCATCGCGATGCTGGCCGCGGCGCGCGCGATCTCGCTCCACCTCGGCGGCGGCGCGCGCAAATGGGACAAGACCCGGCACGTCTTCCCGGCGGAAATCCCGCGATGAAGCCGTCGCTTCGCTTCCTTGCCGTCGCGCTGGTCGGCTGGGCGGGATTTCGCGTCGCGACCCTGGGGTCGCTGCCCGGAGCCGAGCTGTTCGCGGTCAAGCGGCCCGCCGCCGAGCCGCGGGCGATGATGGCCACCCAGTTCCCGGCGATCACGCCGATCGCTCCGGCTCCGATCCTTCCGCCGCCGCTGCAGGCCGCCGCCGCTCCGGTCGCAATCAGCCCGCCGCAGCCGCTCGTGATCCCGGTTTATTATGCCTATCGCGGTGCGCCCGCCGGCCCTCCGCCCCCGACACCCGCGGTGTGGGAGCTGCCGGAGCCGCGGCGCCAGTTCGAAGCCCCCGCTCCCCAGCCCGATCCGTGGCCCTTGCCGCGAACGGCGGCGACGTGGACGCCCGCGCAATCGACCGTCACCGCCCCGATGCAGAGCACGGCGCCGGCGATCGTCGCGCAGCGCCTCGATCGCATCCAGCTGACGATGTGGGCGATGGTGCGCAGCCGTCAGGACCTGACCGGAACGACCTCGCTGGCCAGCGGCGGAACGCTCGGCGCGAGCCAGGCCGGGGCGCGGCTGTTCTACAACTTCACCCCGGCGATCGCTGCGGTTCTCCGCTCGAGGCTCGGAGGTCAATCGCCGCGGCGGCGAACTCGCGGCCGGGGTTCGGGCTCGTCCGCTGCGCGCGGTTCCGGTGTGGATCACGGCCGAGCGCCGGCAACGGCTTGGCCGCTACGGCGGCGGTCGCAACGCCTTTGCCTTGTTCGCGGAGAGCGGCCTGTACGACCAACCGTTGCTGTGGGGCTTCATGCTCGACGGCTACGCCCAGGCCGGAGTCGTCGGCATGAGCAGCCGCGACCTGTTCGCGGACGGCGGCGCGACCCTCACGCGGCCGCTGTTCCGCGAATTCTCCGGCGGGTTCGGCGTGTGGGGCGGAGTCCAGCCCGGCCTGTACCGGGTCGACGCCGGCCCGCGCCTCTCGATGAAGGTCCGGCGCAACGTCCGGGTCCACGTCGACTGGCGCCAGCGGCTCGCCGGCAACGCCCGGCCCGGCTCGGGCCCGGTGCTGACGCTGGCGGGGAATTTCTAGCGTCGTCCGGCTTGCAGGTCCGGAACTCCCGTCAAATTACCATTTGCTGTATGATGCCCGCGGCCTCGCTTGCGGATTGAGGCACGGCGGCGGATTCGCCGCCACGTTTGTCGGTTTCCTTCGAACTCGCAAATGAGGGACCCTGCAATGACGGTCGAGGACGAGCTGGCGCATGCGGGCGGCGACGAGCTTCGGGCGATTGCCGCCCGCGGAGTTCACGGCGGCGACCTCTATCTCGCCGCAGTCGCGGAACTCGAGCGCCGCGCCCATCATTCGGAGGCGGCGCTCGAGGCTCGAAAGGTCGAGGCGGCCACCCACCGCCAGCACCAAATCCTGTGGTGGGCGGTACTCGTCTTGGTCGCGGCGACGGCCTTCGTCCTGATCGCGCCGATGCTGGGCCTTTAGACGCGGGCCAGCTTAGCGGCCGTGGCCGCGCCAGCGCTTGATCGTGCGCTGGATGATCCCTTCCTCGTCGCCGGTCTCGCGCCACAGGCGGGCGAAGCTCGGGTCGGACGAGGCCGGGCGTTTTTCCGGCTCGAGGTCGTCGAAGCGGACCCGGATGGGAATCGCGACACCCTCGCCGCACACGATGCATTCGCGGTTGCGGAGCGCCGGGATCGCGTCGAGAAAGCCGCGCGCGCCTTCCGGCATGGCCGCGCGGACGCACGCCTGGTCGCGGTCGTTGTTCAAGCGCATCGCGACGATCGTGCCGCACTGCGACAGCACGCCTTCGGCAAGGTCCGACGGACGCTGCGTGATGAGGCCGAGGCTGACGCCATATTTACGGCCTTCCTTGGCGATCCGCTCGAGGATCTTGCGGACGGCCTGACCATTTTCCGCCAACTCGTCCTTGGGGACGTAGCGATGCGCTTCTTCGCACACCAGCAGCAGCGGGCGCTGCGCCTCGGTCCGCGACCAGATCGCATAGTCGAACACCATCCGGGCCAGCACCGACACCACGACCGAGGTGACCTCCGACGGGACTCCCGACACGTCGACGATCGAGATCGGCTTGCCGTGGCTCGGCAGGCGGAACAGCTTCGAGATCAGCCCCGGCATCGAATCCGACACCAGCATCCCAGAGAACATGAAGGTGTAGCGCGGGTCGGCGCGGAGCTCGTCGAGCTTGGACTTCAAACGCTGATACGGCAGCGTGTCCCCGGCGCGCTCGAGCTTGCCCATCTCATTGACGAGGATCGTGTTGAGGTCGGCCAGCAAATAGGGGATCGGGCTGTCGACCGTCACCTTGCCGTACTGGCTCATGTCCTTGCCCTTGGTGCGCGCGGCGAGCAGGCACTTGGCGAGGATGTCGGCGTCGCGCTGGCGCTCGGCATCGTGGGTCGTGAGCATCACTTCGCAATGCTCTTCGAAGTTCATCAGCCAGTAGGGCAATTGGAGGTTGTCGACATTGAACAGCTCGCCGCAGCCCTTGAACGCGGCCGAATATTCGCCGTGCGGGTCGATCATCACGATAGACCCTCGGTGACAGCTCCGAGATGCGATGGAGGATCAGCGAGACCGAAGTCGATTTACCGGTACCGGTCGATCCGAGGACGGCGAAGTGCTTGCCGAGCATCGGATCGACGTAAAGCGCACCGCGGATGTCGTCGTTCGGATAGACCGTGCCGATCTCGATATGCGCT
>CAVXYS010000015.1:0-64389 GCA_963765945.1 uncultured Alphaproteobacteria bacterium | reverse complement strand
ACCTCCGACCTCAACGACCTCTATCGCCGGGTCATCAACCGCAACAACCGCCTGAAGCGGCTGATGGAGCTGCGCGCGCCGGACATCATCGTCCGCAACGAGAAGCGCATGCTCCAGGAGGCGGTCGACGCCTTGTTCGACAACGGCCGCCGCGGCCGCACGATCACCGGCGCCAACAAGCGCCCGCTGAAGTCGCTTAGCGACATGCTCAAGGGCAAGCAGGGCCGGTTCCGCCAGAACCTGCTCGGCAAGCGTGTCGATTACTCGGGCCGTTCGGTCATCGTCACCGGTCCGGAGCTCAAGCTCCACCAGTGCGGCCTGCCGAAGAAGATGGCGTTGGAGCTGTTCAAGCCGTTCATCTACTCGCGCCTCGACGCCAAGGGCCTCAGCATGACGCTGAAGCAGGCCAAGAAATGGGTCGAGAAGGAGCGCAAGGAAGTCTGGGACATCCTCGACGAGGTGATCCGCGAGCATCCGGTGCTTCTGAACCGCGCCCCGACGCTCCACCGCCTCGGCATCCAGGCGTTCGAGCCGGTGCTGATCGAGGGCAAGGCGATCCAGCTTCACCCGCTGGTGTGCGCGGCGTTCAACGCCGACTTCGACGGCGACCAGATGGCGGTGCACGTCCCGCTGAGCCTCGAGGCCCAGCTCGAAGCGCGCGTCCTCATGATGTCGACCAACAACATCCTGTCGCCCGCCAACGGCAAGCCGATCATCGTCCCGTCGCAGGACATGGTCCTCGGCCTCTATTACCTCAGCCTCGAGAAGGAGGATGAGCCGGGCCAGGGAATGATGCTGTCGGACATGCAGGAAGTCCACCAGGCGCTCTCGGCCGGTGCGGTGACCCTGCACTCGAAGATCATCAGCCGCGTCCCGCAGACCGACGAGGACGGCAATACCTACATGAAGCGGTTCGAGACGACCGCCGGCCGAATGCTGCTCGGCGAGACTTTCCCGAAGAGCCACAAGGTGCCGTTCGAGACCGTCAACCGGGTGCTGACGAAGAAGGAGATCGGCGACGTCATCGACATCGTCTATCGCCACACCGGCCAGAAGGAGACCGTGCTGTTCGCCGACGCGATCATGCAGCTCGGCTTCCGCCACGCGTTCCGCGCCGGCATTTCCTTCGGCAAGGACGACATGGTCATCCCGAAGGACAAGGAGAAGCTGGTCGAGGAGACCCGCGCGCTCGTCAAGGATTACGAGCAGCAGTATCAGGACGGCCTGATCACCCAGCAGGAAAAGTACAACAAGGTGATCGACGCCTGGTCGCGCTGCGGCGACCAGGTCGCGACGGCGATGATGAAGGAGATTTCGGCGACGCCGAAGCTCGCCAACGGTCGCCAGGCGGACCTCAACTCGATCTACATGATGGCCCACTCGGGCGCCCGCGGTTCGCAGGCGCAGATCAAGCAGCTGGCCGGCATGCGCGGCCTGATGGCCAAGCCGTCGGGCGAGATCATCGAGACTCCGATCATCTCCAACTTCAAGGAGGGCCTGACCGTCCTTGAATACTTCAACTCGACCCACGGCGCCCGCAAGGGTCTCGCCGACACGGCGCTCAAGACGGCCAACTCGGGCTATCTGACCCGCCGCCTGGTCGACGTGTCGCAGGACGCCGTCATCATCGAAGAGGATTGCGGCACCGACCGCGCCCTCGAGATGCGGGCGATCGTCCAGGGCGGCGCGGTGATCGCCTCGCTCGCCGACCGAGTGCTCGGACGCACCACCGCTGAAGACATCGTCGATCCGAAGACCGACAAGGTGGTCATCGAGGAAGGCGCTCTGCTCGACGAGGCGATGGTTGCCCAGATCGAGGAGTTCGGGGTCCAGGGCGTGAAGATCCGCTCGCCGCTGATCTGCGGGTCGAAGCAGGGCGTCTGCGCCAAATGCTACGGCCGCGACCTCGCGCGCGGAACGCCGGTCAACATCGGCGAGGCGGTCGGAGTCATCGCCGCGCAGTCGATCGGCGAGCCCGGCACCCAGCTGACGATGCGGACCTTCCACATCGGCGGCGCCGCCCAGCTCAACGAGCAGTCGAACCTCGAGTCCCCGGTCGACGGCACGATCGAGTTCCGCGACATGCCGACGATCGTCGACCCGCGTGGCCGGCATCTGTCGCTGTCGCGGTCGGGCGAGATCGCGATCGTCGACATGGACGGGCGCGAGCTGTCGACCCACCGCGTGCCCTACGGCGCGCACCTGCTGTGCGAGAGCGGCCACATCGTCAGCCGCGGCGATCGCATCGCCGAGTGGGATCCGTCGTTCAGCCCGGTGATCACCGAGAAGGCCGGTGCCGTGAAGTACCAGGACCTGATCGAGAACCGGACGATGACCGAGCAGGTCGACGAGTCGACCGGGATCACCCAGCGCGTGGTCACCGACGACGTGACCAAGTCGAAGAAGGAGACGCTTCACCCGCGCCTGACGCTCACCGGCGCCAAGGCGAAGGAAGCAGGCGTCTACCGGCTGGCTTCGGGCGCGATCGTCGCGGTCGAGGACGGGCAGCAGGTCGAAGCCGGCGAGGTGCTCGCCCGTATGCCGCGCGAAGCGGCCCGGACGCGCGACATCACCGGCGGTCTGCCGCGCGTCGCCGAGCTGTTCGAGGCGCGCAAGCCGAAGGAGAATGCGATCATCGCCAAGGTCTCCGGCAAGGTCACCTTCATGCGCGACTACAAGGCCAAGCGGAAGATCGCGATCGTCCCGGAGGACGGTTCGGAGCCGGTCGAGTATCTCGTGCCGAAGTCGAAGATGATCGAGGTCCAGGAAGGCGACTTCGTGAAGCGCGGCGACAACCTCGTCGGCGGCTCGCCCGATCCGCACGACATCCTCGAGGTGCTCGGGGTCGAAGCGCTCGCCGAATATCTCGTCAGCGAGATCCAGGAGGTCTACCGGCTGCAGGGCGTGAAGATCAACGACAAGCACATCGAGGTGATCGTTCGCCAGATGCTGCAGAAGGTCGAGATCACCGAGGGCGGCGACACCACGCTGCTCCCGGGCGAGCAGGTCGATCGCGACGAGATGGACGAGTTCAACGCCAAGCTCGAGAAGAAGCAGAAGAAGGCGGAAGGCAAGCCGGTGCTGCTCGGCATCACCAAGGCCAGCCTGCAGACCCGCAGCTTCATCTCGGCGGCCTCGTTCCAGGAGACCACCCGCGTCCTCACCGAGGCGGCGGTCCAGGGCAAGACCGACACGCTTCAGGGGCTCAAGGAGAACGTCATCGTCGGGCGCCTGATCCCGGCCGGGACCGGCGCCGGGATGAACCGCCTGCGGGTCGCCGCTTCGGCCCGCGACACCGCGCTGCGCGCCGCGCATCGCAAGCTCGAGGAGGCGCTGATCCTGCCCAACAGCGCCGCCGAGGAGCATGCAGCCGAGCTGGCGCAGGGCCCGGAAGCGGCGTTCAACGCCGATCCGCTCGCCGCGGTGGCTCCGTCGGGCCACGGCCTCGACGCCGATGCGGGCGACTATCTGAAAGACTGATCGCCGGCGCCCCGGCGCATAAGAAAAGCCCCGCCGGAGCGATCCGGCGGGGCTATTTTTTGGCCGTACTGAAAGGTCAGATCAGCACTTGCCCCCATGCATGGCATTTTCCGTGCAGCTGGCGGCGCTGTTCACGTCCTGCGCCGCTCCGCGCACCGTGTTGCACGCCGCAAGCACGAGGCTCGACCCAATCAGAACGACGACCGCAACCTTCTGGACCATGACCGCTCCCTTTGTTTGACCTGTGGAACGATCATGGTCTTAGAAGCGGCCGATTGTCCAGAGGCTGAACAGCGCTAGCAGGCCTTCTGGCCGTTGATCGCATTCTCGGTGCAATTGGCGACCGAGTTCACGTCGCGCGCGGCGCCGCGCACCGTGTTGCAGGCGGCGGTGCCGAGGGCCGCGCCGACCAGCACCACTGTAAGAACCTTCTGGAACATGATCTGTTCTCCTGTCTGTGGCGGGACCAACGCCGCGCTATGCGAACGGCTCCATTGCGGGCGCGAAATTGTCCTTCGGGTTACGGCCAAGCGGGATCAGACCGCGACCGGCGCAGCGATGTGCGGGTGCGGGTCGTAGCTTTCGAAGACGAAGTCCTCGGCCTCGTAATCGAACAGCGACTGGCCCCGATCCTTGATCACCAGCTTCGGCAAAGCCCGCGGCTCACGGGTCAGCTGCAGCCGCGCCTGGTCGAGGTGGTTGGAGTAAAGGTGGCAGTCGCCGCCGGTCCACACGAACACCCCCGGCTCGAGCCCGCATTCGCGCGCCAGCATGTGGGTCAGGAGTGCGTAGCTGGCGATGTTGAACGGGACGCCGAGGAACAGATCGGCGCTGCGCTGGTAGAGCTGGAGGTTGAGCCGGCCGGCCGCGACCTGGGTCTGGAACAGGCAGTGGCAGGGCGCGAGCGCCATGCGCTGGATTTCGCCCGGGTTCCACGCGGTGACGATCTGCCGCCGCGAATAAGGATCGCGCCGGATCAGCTCGACCAGGTTGGCAATCTGATCGATGTGGCGGCCGTCGGCCGCTTCCCAGTCGCGCCACTGCTTGCCGTACACCGGGCCGAGGTCCCCCTGCTCATCGGCCCATTCATCCCAGATGCGGACGTTGCGGTCCTTGAGCCAGGCGATGTTGGTGTCGCCGCGCAGGAACCACAGCAGTTCGACGATGATCGAGCGCAGGTGCAGCTTCTTGGTCGTGAGCAGCGGAAAGCCGTCGGCCAGGTCGAGCCGCATCTGCGCCCCGAACCACGACAAGGTGCCGGTCCCGGTGCGGTCCTGCTGATCGACTCCGCGGTCGAGAATCAGCTGCATGAGGTCGAGGTACTGGCGCATGTTCCGCGCACCCTAATCGGGACCGCAGCTCCGTCCAAGAGCCGCCAACAAGCTCCACTATGGAGGACCGTTCCGGACGCGTCTCCGATGGGCGCGGACGCGCGGCTCCCTTACCTTCGGGCCATGCGGTATCAGCGTGCCGAACACCCGCTCAAGCTCGACGGCCTGGCCGCCGCGAGGGCATTCTTCGCGGGCTGCTTCGCCGAATCCGACCCGAGCCTTGAAAGCTTGTGGGTCGCGCATGTCGACGACCGCGCGCATTGCCTCCATGTCTCGCACCACGCGGGCCACGAGATTGGCGCCCAATTTCCGCTGCGGATCATCATCGCCGACGCCGTGAAGCACGGCAGCGCGGGCGTGGTCCTCGCCCATAACCACCCAAGCGGCGACGCCTGGCCGAGCGAGTCCGACCGGCGCGCGACGCGCCGCCTCGCCGCTGCCGCCGAGGCGCTCGACTGCACCATCCTCGACCATCTGGTGTTCGCCGGCCGGGACTGCACCAGCTTTCGCTCGCTGGGCCTGCTCTAGAAGATCACAGACTCGTCTTCGATCAACTGTTAGAACCGCCCCCGGCGCGGGAGTTCCGGGGGCTGCGATGGCTGTGGTAGCCGCATATCTGTATCGCGACGGAGCGCGGGTCCGCAGCGTCAACCTCGATGAAACGGTCGATTGCGAGGGCAAGAGATCGGAGTTCGTGTGGATCGGGATCGTCGACCCGACGCCCGAGGAAATGCGTTCCCTCCAGCAATGCTACGACCTTCATCCGCTGGCGGTCGAAGACGCGATCGTCGCCGACCAGCTGCCCAAGGTCGACGTCTACGGTGAACAGCTGTTCGTCGTCGCCCGCACCGCCCGGCTTCAGGGCGAGACGATCGAATATGGCGAGACCGCGATCTTTGTCGGCCACAGCCACATCATCACCGTCCGGCACGGCTCCGAGCGCGCCCATACCGCGCTCCGCGAACAGCTCGAAAAGGCGCCCAAGCTGCTGATGCACGGCACCGATTACCTGCTCCACGCAGTGCTCGACTACATCGTCGACGGCTACGCGCCGCTGGTCGACGACATCGAGGAAGAAGTGCTCGAAATGGAGGCGCAGGCGGCCGACGGCTTCCTCGACCGCGAGCAGGCCAACCACATCTTCGTGCTGCGCCGCGAGCTCAGCCGGCTGCAGCGGATCCTCGGCCCGATGTACGAGGTCGCGCTGAAGCTCGCGCGGCAGGAGCTGCCGGGCATCGAGCTGGAGGCGCGGGCCTATTTCCGCGACGTCCAGGATCACGTCCGGCGCGTCCAGTCGCGGGTCGACGGCCTGCGCGACGCGCTGACCGCGGTGTTCCAGCTTAGCACCCTGCTCGAGCAGCAGCGGGTCGGGACGATCACCCGCCAGCTCGCCGCCTGGGCCGCGATTCTCGCCGTGCCGACCGCGATCGCCGGAATCTACGGGATGAATTTCCAGAACATGCCCGAACTCCACGAAAGATACGGCTATTTCGTTGTCCTTGGAATCATCGTCGCGACCTGCATCTGGCTCTACGACCGATTCCGGCGGACCGGCTGGCTCTAGGCGCTGCAGGCCTTGATCCGGCCCGGGGCCGGTTTCGCACCGGCAATCCGGAACGCGGTCAGATAGACCTCGCCGCCGGTCAGCACCCGGAAATTGACCGGGGTCATGGCCAGCGCGCCGAACTCGCACTTGAGCTGCGCCGGCGGGATTCCGTGCCGCTCGATCGGCCGGTTCGAATCGACCACGACGATCAGCCCGTCGGGCTTCACCGAATCCCTAGGTGCCACAGGAAGGCGTAGGGCGACGCCACCTCATGATACATGTGGACCAGGAACACCCGGTCGAACGACGCCTGCGGCAGCATCGGGTTGTCGGGCGCACCGAGCTTGACCGCGACATTGTCGAGATTCTCGCGCTGGACCCGGTCGCTTAGCCGGTCGCGGGTCTCGGGCACGATGTCCTCGGCCAGGACCCGGCCCCTGGCTCCCACGATCCGTGCCAGGCGAACCGTATAATAGCCTTCGCCGGCGCCGACGTCGGCGACCGACATGCCGGGCTTGATGCCGGCCAGCCCCATCACCTCCTCGGCCTCGCCCAAGCGGTCGCGGGCGTCCTCGGTGGAGAAGGAATCGCCGACGATCGGCGCGACCGGCCGATGGGCCTTGGGGAACTGCGGTTCGGTCGGAGTCGCGCGGCACGCCGTCAGGGCGAGGGCGAGAAGGAAAATCCTCCCCGGGAAGGGGAGGTGGCAGGCCGTAGGCCTGACGGAGGGGGGTCGGCGCCTTGCACGCCGCCCCCTCCCCCATCCTTCGGATGGTCCCCCTCCCCGTTCCGGGGAGGAACTCTTACTCCACATCCTCGACCTCGACCGTCTCGCCGGTCACGCGTTGCGACAGCGCCGCGGCCATGAACCGGTCGAGATCGCCGTCCAGCACGTCGCTTGGGGACGGCGAGGTCACCCCGGTGCGCAAGTCCTTCACCAGCTGATAGGGCTGGAGGACATAGGAGCGGATCTGGTGGCCCCAGCCGATGTCGGTCTTGGCGGCGTTGGTCGCGCTGGCTTCGGCTTCGCGCTTCTGCAGCTCGGCTTCATAGAGTCGGGCCTTCAGCTGCTTCATCGCCTGCGCCCGGTTCTTGTGCTGCGAACGATCGTTCTGCGAGGCGACGACGATCCCCGTCGGGAGGTGGGTGATGCGCACCGCGCTGTCGGTCGTGTTGACGTGCTGGCCGCCCGCGCCCGACGATCGATAGGTGTCGATCCGCAGCTCCGCCTCGTTGATCTGGATGTCGATATCGTCGTCGATCTCCGGATAGACCCACACGCTCGAGAAGCTGGTGTGGCGCCGGGCGTTCGAATCGTAGGGGCTGATGCGGACGAGGCGGTGGACCCCGCTCTCGACCTTGAGGTTGCCGTAGGCATTCTCGCCCTTGATCAGGATGGTCGCCGACTTGATCCCGGCCTGCTCGCCCGGATGATGGTCGATCAGCTCGACCTTGAAACCGTGGCGTTCCCCCCAGCGCGTGTACATGCGCTGGAGCATCTCGGCCCAGTCCTGGCTCTCGGTCCCGCCGGCCCCGGCGTTGATCTCGACATAGGCGCTGTTGGCATCGGCTTCGCCGGCGAGCAGCGCGGCGACCTTGTCGCGCTCGGCCCGCTCGGCGAGCTCGGCGAGGCTGCGCACGCCGTCGTCGACCAGCGCCTGGTCGCCCTCGGTCTCCGCCAGCTCGATCAGCTCGGCCGTATCCGCGACCTCGCGCTCGATCGCACGGGTGGCGGCGATCGCCTCCTCGAGCCGGCGGCGCTCGCGCATCACCTCCTGCGCCGCCTTCGGATCATCCCACAGCGCCGAATCCTCGACCTTGGCGTTCAGCTCGTCGAGCCGCTTGAGCGCGCGGTCCCAATCGAGGAACCGGCGCAGCAGCGCGGTCGCGGCATGGATCTGGTCGATATGGGCCTGCGCTTCGGCGCGCATGATGCACTCCATCCATTCGTCATTCCCGCGAAAGCGGGAATCCCGCTTCTAGTCACGCGCGGGAAGAAAAGCGGGACCCCCGCTTACGCGGGGGTGACGGGATTCACCTAGTAGACGCCGTTCACGGTTTGCAAGCCATTGCTCGACGCCGCGGGCGACGGCTCGGCGGGCCGGGGCGCGGTCCGGGCGGCGACGCGCGGCCTGGCCGGCGGCGCCTGCTGCTGGTCGTTCTGCTCGCCATAAGGATCGCCCTGGACGCCGCGGTAGGACCGCCGCGGCTCGGTCTGCGGCTGGAACGCTTCCCAGATCACTTCCGACTTCGGGTCCTCCTGGACCGGGAAGGTGCCGTAGACCCGCTTGCCGCTGCCGCGGTCGATCCGCACCCAGCGGATCCCCTCGGGCGCGACGAACGGCACCTTGGGCTCGTCCTTGAGCGCGATCTGCGCCCATTGCTTGAAGATCGGCGCCGAGATTCGGCCGCCCTGGGCGTAGCCGCCGAGGCTGCGCGGCTGGTCGTAGCCAAGGTAGACGCCGGCGACGATGTCCGGAGTCCCGCCGACGAACCAGACGTTGGTCGGGCCCGACGTCGTCCCGGTCTTGCCGAACAGCGGCCGGTTGAGGTCGCGCAGCACCGTCGCCGTGCCGCGTTCGATCACGCCTTCCATGATGTGGACCATCTGGAACGCGGCCATCGGCTCGATCAGCTGGCGGGTCCGGTTCGGCGGCCGCGGCATCGCTTTGCCGTCCCAGTCGGCCGCGTTGCAATTGCCCATCACCGCGCAGCGGTTGTCGGTGCGATAGATGACCTTGCCGTGGCGATCCTGGACATAGTCGATCAGCGACGGCTTCACCCCCCGCCCCTGGTTGGCGAGGATCGCGTAAGCGTTGACCAGCCGCGACACGGTGGTTTCGCCCGCGCCGAGCGAGATCGACAGATAGTTAGGGAAGTCGCCGACGCCGAGCTTGCGCGCGGTGTCCGTGATCTTGGGCATGCCGGTCTCGGACGCGGTGCGGACGGTCATCAGGTTGCGCGACTGTTCGACCCCCCAGCGCATCGTCTTGGGCCCGGAGTAGCGCTTGTCGAAATTGACGAAGCATTTGTTGCCGAGGCCGGCGCCCTGCCAGACGCAGAACGGGGCATCGACGACGATGGTCGCCGGGGTGAAGCCGTTCTCGAGCGCGGTCACATAGACGACCGGCTTGAACGCCGAGCCCGGCTGGCGCAGCGCCTGGGTCGCCCGGTTGTAGCTCGACCCGACGACGTCAAACCCGCCCTGCATGGCGAGGACCCGACCGGTGTGGACCTCCTCGGCGACCATTCCGCCCGACACTTCGGGGACCGAGCGCAGCGTATAAGCTCCGGGCGCGTCTTCCTTGACGATGATCACCATCCCGGGCGTCAGGAAATTGAACGCGGCGGTGCTCGTGCCGCGCTTGGGCATCGCCGCCGCGGACGCCGGCAGGGTCCCGGTCGAGCCCCTGGCGAAGCCGATCGTTGCAACCCCGTCGCCCTTGGCGAGGACGACCGCTTTCTTCCAGTCGGAGAAGCCGACCCCGACCGGGGTACGATCGAGCTGGCCGGCCCAGTCGCCCTTGGCGAGGTCGATGCTCAGGCCGAGGTCGCGCCAGCCGCGGCCGCCGTCGAAACGGGCGAGCCCCTCGCGCAGCGACAGCGCGGCGGCGTCTTGCATCTTCGGAACCATCGAGCTGCGGACCCACAGGCCGCCGCCGTAGAGGCTGTTCGCGCCCTTGTCGGCCGACTCGCCGAAGCGCTTGATCAGGTCGCGCCGAACCTCCTCCATGAAATAGCCGCCCTGCGGGTGAAATTTCTCGTTGCTGCCGTAGCGGATGGTGCCGAGCGGCGCGGCGGCCGCGGTCTTCCACTGTTCCTCGCTGATGTAGCCGTTACGATACATCTCGCGCAGCACGTAGTTGCGGCGGTTAAGCGCCTTTTGCGTCGCGCGCTCGGGGTCGTAGTTGGCCGGCGCCTTGGGCAGGACTGCGAGATAGGCGATCTCGGGCAGGCCGAGCTCGCTGACGTCCTTGTCGAAATAGGCGCGCGACGCGGCCTGAACGCCATAGGCGTTGCGGCCGAGGAAAATCGAATTGAGGTAGATTTCGAGGATCTGCTGTTTGGACAAGGTCGATTTCGAGCCGGAAGGCGAGGATCGCCTCGCGAATCTTGCGGCCGATATTGTAGCTGCTGTCCCTGAGCAGATATTTGGCGACCTGCTGGGTAATGGTCGACCCGCCCCGCGCCCGGCCGCCGCCGGTCACGGACTTCGCCGCATAGTCGCCAACCGCTCCGACCAGCCCGGTGTAATCGATCCCGCCGTGGGTGAAGAAGGTCTTGTCCTCGGCCGAAATGAAGGCGTCGCGCAGCAG
The DNA here is from genome assembly GCA_963765945.1 of uncultured Alphaproteobacteria bacterium. Lineage (GTDB taxonomy): Bacteria > Pseudomonadota > Alphaproteobacteria > Sphingomonadales > Sphingomonadaceae > Sphingomicrobium. Next base: position 53,716 of record CAVXYS010000015.1, on the reverse strand, counting down.
CGGCGGAAATTCGTCATAGGCGAGCTCGACGCGCCGTTCGCGGGCGAAGGTCTGAACCGGGTCGCCGTCATAGCCGCGCACGTTGGTCGGCAGCGGCGGCTCGTAGGCGAGCAGCTTCTCCGACGACGGCAGGCCCGCCGCAAAATAGAGCCAGGTGCCGGCGAACAGGGTGAACAGGGCGAGGCCGGCCCAGGTCAGCCGCCGCACCCACACGCGCGCCCACCACGGGTCGACGAGCGCGTGCACCCTCTCGTTGAAGGCGACGAGATCGGGCAGCTCCCAGTTGGGGATGGTCAGACGCTCGAACTTCATTCGCGCCAGCGTCTAGCGGTTTCGATCCCGGTCTGGAAGTTAGCTTTGACGCCCGAGCCGGGCTGCGACGTCGGCTTCGATCGCCTGGGCCAGCGCCAGCGCAATCGCGCTGCGGTGCGCGGGATCGCGCAGCAGCAGCTCGTCGTCGGCATTGCTGATGTAGCCTGCCTCGAACAGGATCGCGGGCGTTCCGGCGCGGCGCAGCACGTGGAAGGCGGCGAAGCGGTGCGGCTCGGGGCGAAGCGCGAAACGGCCGGCGGACCGGCCGACGACGCGCGTGGCGAAGGCCGCGGACTGATCCATCTGGTCCTGCATCGCGAGGTCCGAGAGCAGCGCCCGGGCCGAGCCGTCGGGGACGTCGGCCGCAGCGCCGCGGTTCTGGGCGGCGGCGAAGCGCGCCGCTTCTTCGTCGGACGCGACATCGGACAGCGAATAGATGCTCGCGCCCCGCGCCAGCGGATTGGGCGCGCTGTCCATGTGCAGCGAGACGAACAGGCCGGCGCCGAGGCGGCGGGCGACCGCGGCGCGCTCGTCGAGCGTCAGATAGCGGTCGTCGGCGCGGGTCAGGGCGACGCGCACCCGGCCGCGCTTGACCAGCAGGTCGCGAAGCTCGCTCGCGAGCGCCATGGTCAGCTGCTTTTCCGCCACCTGGCCGGAAACGCTGACGGCGCCCGGGTCGCTGCCGCCGTGGCCGGCATCGAGCACGACGATCGGCCGCCCGGCGGTTCCGGGCGCCGCATAGATATGGTCCGAGGCGGCCGGCGGAAGCGCGATGCTCAGGCTGCCGGCCGAGCGGTCCGCCGCCGCCCCGCCGCGCGCCGCGCCGAGCACGAGCAGCAGCGCCGCCGCGCCGGCCAGTGCCGCCGCGCCCGCGATCGCGCTCCTTCGGTTCAGTCGCTTCGTCAACGGCACCGCCAAATCCTTGATCAGGCTGGCCAACTTATCACGCCCAAATGGTTAAAGCTAAATTATCCATATATTTGTATTAGGCGACGCTGTGCAGCGGTTGCGACCCCCCGGCGGGGATGCTAACCGCAGTTCATCCCCGGCGCCTGCCGGAGAGTTTTCGCCGCGCCCGGTCGGCTGCGGTCCACGAGGTTGAAGCTCGCATGTATCCATCGAACGCCCCCGCCACGCCCAGATACGAGGCGCAGGGCATTCTCGCCGCGCGAGGACGCGGGATGGCTCGTGCAGCAGAGGCACTTTTCACCAATCCCGCCATCGCCAGCGGCTCGATTCCGCCCGGCCTGGCCCAGATCATGGCGCGCCGCCGCTTGAGTTCGGCTCCGCGCGCCCGGAGAATTTTCAATGTCCATGCGCATGCTGATCGACGCGCGCCACCCGGAGGAGACCCGGGTCGCCGTCGCCAAGGGAAACCGGATCGAGGAATTTGACTTCGAATCCGTTGAGCACAAGCAGCTCAAAGGCAATATCTATCTAGCCAAGGTTACCCGCGTAGAGCCGTCGCTCCAGGCGGCGTTCATCGACTATGGCGGAAACCGCCACGGCTTCCTCGCCTTCAGCGAAATCCATCCCGATTATTACCAGATCCCCAAAGCCGACCGCGAGGCGCTGCTGCGCGAGGAGGCCGAGCATGCCGCCGAGGAAGAGCGGCTGCGCGACGCCGAGGATCTGGAGCCGTTCGACAGCCACCACGACGACGATGGCACCGATGACCGTCCGGAGGAGCCGGAAGGCAATGGCGACAATGGCGCGGAAGAGGCCGGGACTGGCTCCGCGCGCTCCCCGGTCGACGAATCCGCCGCCGACGAGCTGCGCAAGAAGCGCCAGGCGCTGCGTCGCCGCTACAAGATCCAGGACGTCATCCAGCGCCGCCAGGTGCTGCTCGTCCAGGTCGTCAAGGAAGAGCGGGGCAACAAGGGCGCGGCGCTGACCACCTATCTGTCGCTCGCCGGCCGCTATTGCGTGCTGATGCCCAACACCAGCCACGGCGGCGGCATCTCGCGCAAGATTTCCAACGGCGCCGACCGCAAGCGGCTGAAGTCGATCATGACCGACCTCAAGCTGCCGTCGACCATGGGGCTGATCGTCCGCACCGCCGGGCTTCAGCGCACCAAGACCGAGATCAAGCGCGACTTCGACTATCTCGCCCGCCTGTGGGACGAGATCCGCGAGCGGACTCTGGGAAGCACGGCGCCGGCGCTGATCTACCGCGACAGCGACCTCATCAAGCGCGCCATCCGCGACCTCTATCATCGCGACATCGATGAAGTGGTGGTCGAGGGCGAAGACGGCTTCAAGGCCGCGCGCGGCTTCATGAAGCTGCTGATGCCGAGTCACGTCCGGAGGGTGAAGGAGCACAGCGAGACGACGCCTCTGTTCCAGCGTTACGGCGTCGAGGACCAGCTCTCGGCCATGTACCAGCCGATGGTCCAGCTGAAATCGGGCGGCTATCTGGTGATCAACCCGACCGAGGCTTTGGTTTCGATCGACATCAACTCGGGCCGCTCGACGCGCGAGCACAATATCGAGCAGACCGCCACCAACACCAACCTCGAGGCCGCCCAGGAGATCGCTCGGCAGCTGCGGCTGCGCGACATGGCCGGCCTGATCGTCATCGACTTCATCGACATGGAGCAGAACAGCCATGTCCGCAAAGTCGAGAAGGCGATGAAAGAGGCGCTCAAGAACGACCGGGCGCGGATCCAGGTCGGGCGCATCTCGAGCTTCGGCCTGATGGAAATGAGCCGCCAGCGGCTGCGCACCGGGGTCCTCGAGGCGTCGACCCGGCCGTGCCCGCACTGCGAGGGCACCGGCCTGATGCGCACGGCCGCGTCGGCCGGCCTGTCCGCGCTCCGCATCATCGAGGATGAGGCGACGCGCGGCCGCGGCGAGCAGATCCTCCTCCGGGCCGGGCGCGATGCCGCGGTCTACGTGCTCAACAAGAAGCGCGCCGAGCTGGCCGACATCGAGCAACGCTACGGAGTTTCGATCGAGATCGCGATCGACGAGGCGTTCGAGGGCGCCCGGATGACGGTCGAAAGCTCGGGTCCGCGCCCGATCGCGCCGGAACGCGCCGGCGGCGCCGGCCATGATCCACGACGAGGAAGACGAGCCCGACGCCGTGCTCGCCGAGGCCGAGGAGGGCGACGAGGACGAGGAAGAGGAAGCCGAAGCACGCGGCGAGGAGGGCGATCGCCCGGGCCGCAAGCGCCGCCGCCGCCGCCGCGGCGGTCGCGGCCGCGGACGCCGCGAGGATGAGCCGGCCGTCGCCGGGAAGTCCGAAGCCGCTCCCGAGGAAGCTGCGGAGGACGAGAGCGACGCGGCCGATGAAGCCGCGCCCGACAAGGGCAAGCGTCGGCGCCGCCGGCGCGGCCGCAAGGTCGGCGAAGCGACGGCGGACGAGGCGGCAACCGAGGATATGGTGTCGCCGGAAAGCTCGCCGATGGTCGAGCGCCCCGTCGCCGAGGAGCCGCCGATCGCGGACACCGAAGCGGCCGAAGAGGCGAAGCCGAAGAAGCGCGGGCGCAAGAAGGCCGCGGCCGAGGCCGAGCCGGCGCCGGCCGAGGCCCCGCCCGCCGAGACCGCCGACGAGGCTGCCAAGCCGGCGAAACCGGCGCGCAAGCGCAAGGCCAAGGCTGCCGCCGAGCCCGAGCCGACCGAGCCCGAAGCCGCGCCGGTTGCGGTCCCCGCCGCCAACAACGACACGGCGGTCGAGGAGTCGGGCGAGCCGCGGCGCAGCGGCTGGTGGCAAAAGACCTTCGGGTAAGCAGAGATCGCCATTGCCGAGGAGCGTCAGCGACGAAGCGATGCGCACGCGTTTTCATGCGTCGTTCAGGCCCAACAATGCTAAGCGGGCGCCGATGAACTCGCTGCTGTCCCGCTGCGTGCGGCTGCTCATGCTCGCGCTGCTCGTCGCGGCCCCGGCGTGGCAGCCGGCGGCCGCGCAGGAAGATGAAGGCGGCCCTTCGGTCCTCCGCGACAGCGAGACCGAATTGCTGTTCAAGGACATTTCGCGGCCGCTGATCCAGGCGGCCGGGCTCGACCCCAACAGCGTCCGCGTCGTCCTGCTCAACGACCCCGAAATCAACGCCTTCGTCGCCACCGGGCAGACGGTCTACATCCAGACCGGCCTCATCCAGGCGGTCGACAACGTCAACCAGCTGCAGGGCGTGATCGCGCACGAGCTCGGCCACGTCGCCGGGGGCCATTCGATCCGCCTCCAGGAAGGGGCCAAGGAGCGACCGCGATCTCGATCGCCACGTTGGTCCTCGGCGCGCTGGCGCTCGCCGCCGGCGCTGGAGGCGACGCCGGAATGGGCATCATCGCCGCCGGCCAGCAGGCTGCGCTCGGCAAGTTTCTCGCTTTCTCGCGCACACAGGAAGCGACCGCCGACCAGGCCGGCGCGCTCTACCTGTCCAAGGCCGGGATCAGCGGCAAGGGCATGCTCGACTTCTTCGGCAAGCTGCAGAACCAGGAGTATCGCCTGGCGATCTACGACACCGACAGCTACGCCCGGACCCACCCGCTGTCGTCCGAGCGCATCCAGGCGCTCCAGCAGGTGTTCCAGAAGGACCCGGCGTGGACCAAGCCGGTCGATCCCAAGCTCGACCAACGCTTCCAGCGGGTCAAGGCGAAGCTGATCGGGTTCATCGACCCCAAGCATGCGGTGATGAAATATCCGGAGAGCGACCAGCGCATCCCGGCCCACTATGCGCGGGCCTACGCCTATCATCTCGGCGGGTATCCGGACAAAGCGCTGAGCCGAGGCCGACGCGATGCTCGCGACCGACCCGCACGATCCCTTCTTCCTCGAGCTCAAGGGCCAGATCCTGCTCGAGGGCGGCAAGCCGGTCGACGCCATCCCGGTGCTGCGCGAAGCGACCCAGCGCTCGGGCGACATGCCGCTGATCGCGGCGATGCTCGGTCATGCCCTGGTCGCGACCGACGACCCGAAATATTTCCCGGAGGCCAAGCAAGTCCTCAAGGCCGCGGTCAGCCGCGACAATCAGGACCCGTTCGCCTGGTTCCAGCTGGGCATCATCTACGACCGCGAAGGCGACCAGTCGCGCGCGGCCCTGGCGAGCGCCGAGCGCTTCAGCCTGGAGGGCAATCCGCGGCTGGCGATCGTCAGCGCGCGGACGGCGATGGCCGGGATCCGACCGGGAACTCCGGATTGTCTTCGGGCCCAGGATATCGTTATGGCGTCCCAGGCCGAGATGCAGAACGACAAGAAAACCAAGAGCAGCGAGGACCGCAGGTTGCTCGGAACCGGCAAGGGTGGGGAGAAATATGCCTCCGGCGCCCTGATCTGCCGCGGCGTCTGAGCATGGCGAGTTAAGTCACGCAACCCAAGTCGATCGTCACGGCCATCGCCGGGGGAATTGTCGGATCGCTGCTGACCGCCGCGCTGCTGGTCTTCGCCGCGCCGCAATATCTCGCCGGCAAGATCGTCCGCCAGGGGATGCTCGCCGACCCGCAGATCCTGCCCGACACCGCCGACGCGCTGCGCGACGCGCAATATGCGCCGGTGCTCGAAGCGAACCGGATGGCGATCGAGGCGCCGTTCGGATCGTCGTGGAAGGGCGCCGCGAAGCCCGATGTGACACTGGTCGAGTTCTTCGATTACGCCTGCCCCTATTGCAAGGTCAGCAACCCGGCGGTCGACCGGCTGCTGCAGGAGGACAAGGGCCTGCGCGTGGTCTATCGCGAGCTGCCGATCCTCGGCCCCGACAGCGTCACCGCGGCGCGGCTGTCGTTGGCCGCGTCCAAGGCTGGACGCTTCGCCAAGTTCCACGACACCTTGTGGGCGACGGGCCGGCCCGCGCCGGCGACCATCGCCGTCGCCTCGAGCGCCGCCGGAATCCCGCGCCGAGCCGTCGAACGATCCGGCGATCGAGGCCGAGCTCAAACGCAACTTCCAGCTCGCCGGCCAGCTCGGCGCGACCGGCACGCCGCTGTTCGTCGTCGGCAACAAGGTGATGAACTCGGCGGTCGGCTACGACGTGCTCAAAAAGGCCATCGCGGACACCCGGGCGAAGAGCTGACGCCTAGCCGGCGAGCACGAAAGCGAAGAAGATTGCGGTCGCTGCCACCATCAGGAGCGTGGCCGCCCAGCCCCCCGCCGTCGCTTGGCGCGACAAAGTCAGCTTGCCCATCGCCCGCGGATTGCGGACGATCAGCATCATGATCGCCATCAGCGGCGCAGCGAGGACGCCGTTAATGACGGCCGCCCAGTAAAGCGCCCGGACCGGATTGATGCCGACCGCCTGGAGCGACGCCCCCGCAACCGTTGTCGCAACAATCGTGCCGTAGAACAATTTGGCGCGGTTCGGCTTGGCGTCGAGGCTCGCGGGTTTGGATAGCATTTCCGACACCGCATAAGCCGCCGATCCGGCGAGCACCGGGACGGCGAGCAAGCCAGTGCCGATGACCCCCAGTGCAAATAACCACGAGGCGAAGCGTCCGGCGATCGGCTTCAGCGCCTCGGCGGCCTGCGCCGAAGTCTCGATCGTCGTTATTCCGTGGATGTGGAGAGTCGACGCGGTGGCGTAGACGATGGCGAGCGACACCAAGGTGCTGAACGCCATGCCGGTGAGCGTGTCGAGCTGGATCCGTTTCATCTCGGGGCCCGCCGTTTTTGGGGCGACGCACAGCGGCTTCGAATGATGCCGATGCTCTTCCTCGATTTCCTGCGCGGCCTGCCAGAAGAACAAATACGGGCTGATGGTCGTCCCGAGAATTGCGACAAATGCGGTCGCATAGGCAGGGGTCCATTGGATGTCCGGAATGACCAGCGAGCTCAGCGCTTCTCCCCACGGGACGTGCACTGCAAACAGCACCGCGACATAGGCGAACAGCGAAAGCGTGGTGAATTTGAGGACGGCAGCATAGCGCTGATAGTTGAGGAGGATTTCGAGCAACAGGGACACGGCACCGAACAACAAGGTGTAGAGAACTGGGTTGCCCCCGGCCAGGAGCTGCAGCGCCGCGCCCATCGCGCTCAGGTCGGCGCCAAGGTTGATCACGTTGGCGATGAGCAGCAGGCCTACCGAGAACCACAGCAGCGGCTTGGGGTAGTGCCGGCGCAAATTGGCGGCGATCCCCCGGCCCGTAATTCGGCCGATCTCGGCGGCGACGCTCTGGATTACGAACAGCAGCGGGAAGCTGAGGACGAACGTCCACGACAACGCGTAGCCGAATTGAGCTCCGACCTGACTGTGCGTGCCAATGCCGCTGGGATCGTCGTCGGCAGCGCCGGTGACAAGACCTGGGCCAAGGCGCGACAGGAAGGAATTACGGTCCTGCTGCTCCGTCACCCAGTCTTCCCCCTTTGAACCCCTGCGCCACGACGTACCACTCGCTCGAATCCTTGCGGCTGGCGGGCGGCTTGGCGTGCTTTACGGTCGCGAAGTGGCGCTTCATTTGGGCGACCAGCTGGTTGTCGGCGCCGCCGGCCAGCACCTTGGCGACATAGGCGCCGCCCGGCCGCAGCACCTCGGCGGCGAACTCGAGGCCCGCCTCGACCAGCGCCATGGTGCGGAGGTGATCGGTCTGCGGGTGGCCGACGGTGTTCGCGGCCATGTCCGACAGCACGAGGTCGGCGGGCCCGCCGAGCGCGCCCTTGAGGCGGCCGGGGGCGGCCTCGTCCATGAAGTCCATGTGCAGGACCTGGACGCCGTCGATCGGGTCGGTCGGCAGCAGGTCGATCCCGACGACCTGACGCGTGCGGCGTCTTGCCGGCGCACCACCTGGCTCCAGCCGCCCGGCGCGATGCCGAGGTCGACGACGGCCCTGACGCCTTTGAGCAGGCCGAACCGCTCGTCCAGCTCGAGCAATTTGTAGGCGGCGCGGCTGCGATAATGCTCGGCCCTGGCGCGCTTGACGTAAGGGTCGTTGAGCTGCCGTTCCAGCCAGCGGGTCGAGGAGACTTTGCGGCCCTTGGCGGTCCTGAGCTTCACAATTGGTGCCCGTCTCGCGCCATCAGCGAGCGCAGGATCCCTTCGCGGATGCCGCGGTCGGCGACGCCGAGGTTCGGCGCCGGCCAGATCTCGATGATCGCCTCGAGGATCGCGCAGCCGGCGACGACCAGGTCGGCGCGCTCGTTGCCGATGCACGGCAGGCTCGAGCGCTCGTCATAGTCCATGGTCGCGATCATCGTGCTGATCTTCTGCATCGCCTCGATCGGGACGTGGAGCCCGTCGACCGCGCGGCGGTCGTAGGCCGGGAGGGCGAGGTGGACGCTGGCCAAAGTCGTCACCGTGCCGCTGGTCCCGAGCAGGCGGATGCCGTCGCGCTTCTCGGGCAGCATGGCGGCGAAATTGGCGAAGGCGCGGCGGACCCGCTCGCGCATCCGCTTGTAGGCCTTCAGCCGGTCGGGCCCTTCGAGCGCCGGCTTGCCCTCGCTTTCGGTGAGCGAGACGACGCCCCACGGCGCGCTCCACCAGGCGCGGATGCGCGGCGTCCCCTCCTCCTGGTCGACCAGCACCAGCTCGGTCGAGCCGCCGCCGATATCGAAAATCAGCGCCGGCCCGTCGCCCGGCTCGAGCAATTTGTGGCAGCCGAGGACGGCCAGCCGCGCCTCCTCCGCCGGCTCGATGATGTCGAGCGCGATCCCGGTCTGCTCGCGCACCCGTTCGGCGAAATGGCGGCCGTTGGAGGCGCGGCGGCAGGCTTCGGTCGCGACCGAGCGCGACAGCGAAACGTTGCGGCGCCGCAACTTGTCGGCGCAGATGCCGAGCGCGGCGACGGCCCGGTCCATCGCCGCTTCCGACAGCCGGCAGGTCTCGGTCAGGCCCTCGCCCAAGCGGACGATGCGCGAGAATGCGTCGATCACGGTGAAGCCGCCGTCGGTCGGGCGCGCGATCAGCAGCCGGCAATTGTTGGTGCCGAGGTCGATCGCGCCATAGGTATGACGGTGGGAGTCCCGCTTCCATGCGGGTCTTGGTTCTGACGGCCCGCCCTCACTGCCGTGCAGCAGGGCCGGCGCACTGGCGACACCCTGCGCCATGGTTACGCCCGTTTCCTTCACCGCGCGAAAGGCGCGGCTGACTTGATCGGGGTTAAACCACAGACTGGGGGTCCGAGGCAAGTTTGGGCCCGGCGGCGTTGACAGTGTGGGGGCTGGTTTCTATCTCGCCCGCTCTTCCGGCATTGCCCCGTCGTCTAATGGTAAGACTACGGACTCTGACTCCGTCAATCGAGGTTCGAATCCTCGCGGGGCATCCAGCCTTCGACTAAGCGCGCGACACGGTTTTCGCGACCGCCCGCTTCCAGCCGTCGATCAGCTGGTCGCGCCGGTCGGGGGCCATGCGCGGCTGGAAGGCATCCTGCTGCCGCCAGATGCCCGCCAGCGCCTTTAGGTCGGGCCAGACCCCGGTCGCGAGCCCCGCGTGGAAAGCCGCGCCGAGCGCGGTCGTCTCGAGGGTGCGCGGGCGTTCGACCGGAACTTGCAGGATGTCGGCGAGGAACTGGCACAGCCAGGCGTTGGCCGCCATGCCGCCGTCGAGGCGCAAGTCGGCCGGACGCGCCGCACCGTCCGCCGCCATCGCCTCGATCAGGTCGAGCGTCTGGTAGGCGACCGCCTCCAGCGCCGCGCGAGCGAGGTGCGCGCGCAGTCGGCGTCCAGGGTCAGCCCGTAGATCGCGCCGCGCGCGTCCGGGTCCCAATGCGGCGCGCCGAGCCCGACGAAGGCCGGGACCATGTAGACGCCGTGACTGTCGGGCACCGCGCGGCGCCAGGCTGTCGGTTTCGGCCGCGTCGGCGATCACGCCGAGCGCCGTCGCGCAGCCATTTGATCGCCGCCCCGGCGACGAAGATCGAGCCTTCGAGCGCGTAGGTGGTCCGCCCGCCGCAGCCGCTACGCGGGCGTGGTCAGCAGCCGGTGCTGCGAGCGCGACCGCCTCGTCGCCGGTGTTGAGCAGCAGGAAGCAGCCGGTGCCATAGGTCGACTTGGCCATGCCCGGCGCGAAGCAGGCCTGGCCGAACAGCGCCGCCTGCTGGTCGCCCGCCATGCCGGCGATCGGGATCTGCGCGTCGAACAGGCCCGGCGCGGTCGTGCCGAACAGACGCGGCTGTTGTCGTGAACCTCGGGCAGCATCGCCTCGGGCACGCCGAACAGCCGGCACAGCTCGGCGTCCCAGCGACTGCGCGCGGATGTCGAACAGCGAGGTGCGGCTGGCGTTGGTGACGTCGGTCGCGTGGACCGCGCCGCCGGTCAGCCGCCACAGCAGGAAGCAGTCGATCGTGCCGAACGCGAGCTCGCCGCGCTCCGCGCGCGCTCGCGCGCCCGGCGACATGGTCGAGCATCCAGGCGATCTTGGTGGCCGAGAAATAAGGGTCGAGCAGCAGGCCGGTTCGGTCGCTGGACCAGCGGCTCCGCGCCGTCGGCCTTGAGCTCGGCGCAGCGCTCGCGCGTCCGCCGGTCCTGCCAGACGATGGCGCGGTGGATCGGCTCGCCGGTCGCGCGGTCCCACACCACGGCGGTCTCGCGCTGGTTGGTGATCCCGATCGCCGCGACTCGGCCGATGTCGATCCCGGCAAGCGCCTCCCGCGCGACGGCGAGCGCGTCGCGCCAGATGTCCTCGGGGTCGTGCTCGACCCAGCCGGGCCGGGGATAATGCTGCGTGCAGCTCGCGCTGCGCGACCGCGACGACGCGGGCCGTCGCGCATCGAACAGGATGGCGCGGGTCGAGGTCGTGCCCTGATCGATCGCCAGGACATGATCCGCCCGCCCCACGCGCCGACCATAAGATGCAGCGTTCTCGCCCGGAAGGGGTTCTTAAGGCGGATCGCGGCCGCAGCGACTGTTCCGACGTTTCGAAGTCGAAGCCAGCGAGCATGGCGAGGCGACGGCTGATCATTGTCGCCGCGGAGGGCGGGCGGCGCGTCTACGAGCTGCCGGGCAACGAGCAGCAGCACTATTCGGACTTTTTCCGCGACCTGGCGCGCGACTTCGGCACGCGCCGGCCCCACGTCTTCGCCACCGGGCATCCGCCGCCGACGATGCGCTGGCGCCCGCTGCTGACCGAAAATGTCCATCCGCAGATCCTGGTCGGCTACGGCGACCCGGCGGTGCTCAAGACGGACGAGGGCTGGTGGCTGGTCGCGACGTCCAACGATGCGCCGGACGCCTTCCCGATCCTCCATTCGAGCGACCTCGATCATTGGGAGCACAAGGGCTTCGTTTTCCCCCAGGGCCAGGAACCGGCCTGGGCGGCCGCGGGCCGCAACGTCGCCGATTTCTGGGCGCCCGAGATGGCGCGCGTCGGCGACGAATATTGGCTGTGCTTCACCGCCCGGCAGCGGTCGAACGCGCTGGCCATCGGCCTGGCGCGTAGCGCCCGTCCGGAAGGCCCGTGGATCGACAACGGTGCGCCGCTGATCACCGGCAAGCCGGTCAACACGACCGGCTCGCTCCGGCGGGCGCCGGTCAGCGGCGGGGTGATCGACGGTCATTTGTTCGTCGACGCCGACGGCGCGACCTGGTTGTTCTGGAAGGACGACCGCAACAGCATCTGGCCGCGGCCGCTGGCAATGCTGCTGCGCGAGCAGCCGCAACTGATCGAGCGGCTGTTCGCCGGCGATGAGGATCGCCGCACCGCCGCCTTCGCCGCGGCCATCGTGCCCTGGGCCAACCAGCGGCGGCCGATGGAGCGCTTTTTCCTGATGCACCCGTTGATCGAGGCCGCGCTCGCCAATTGGGAGCAGGTTCGCGGCGCGCTCATCGACTACGGGCTGGCGGCGACGATCCTCGAGGCGATGACGACCCCGGTGCGGGGCCGGCGCATCGCTCCCGACGGTCGCTCGCTCCTCGGGGACGATGCGATCGTGCTGTGCAACGACCTCGACTGGGAGGGCCATCTGATCGAAGGCCCGTTCGTGACCCGGCAGGCGGGCCGCTACTGGCTGTTCTACGCCGGCAACGATTTTGCGACCCCGTCGTACGGGATCGGAGTCGCGGTCGCGGACCGGCCACTCGGCCCCTACGTCAAGCAGGGCGAGCCGCTGCTCAGGTCGACGACCGACTGGACGGCGCCGGGCCACGCCTCGGTCGCCCCTGGGCCGGACGGCCGGCCGCAGCTATTCTTCCACGCCTTCCATCCCGGGACCGGCGGCTACAACGCCTTTCGGGCGCTGCTGACCGTCGGGCTCAAGCTTCGGCGAGGACCGGGTGGAGGTGGTCGAGCTCTAGGAGATCGGCCGAACGGTTCCGCCGCCGTCGATCGCCGAGGTGACCTTGGGGTGGCCGAGATAGCGGACCTCGCCGCCGCCGTTCACGCCGACCGCGAGCGTCGAGCGGGCCCGAACCAGCACCTGGCCGCCGCCGTTGACGCCGACCGCGACATCGCGGCCTTCCACCGCCGCGGACGTCGACCTTGCCGCCGCCGTTGACGCCGACGGCGATCTCGTCCTGCACGCCGAAGCCGCCCGCGGCTCGAATCGATCCGCCGCCGCTCACGCCCAGTCCGGGCACGCGCGGGCTCTGGACTTCGATGCGCAACCGATAATGCTGCGGGCAGCGGGCGTTGCAGGCGTCGATCCACAGCTTGCCGTGGGGGTCGACGCGGATGCGGGTGAAGTGCGCTGCTGCCCTCGACGATGGTCACTCGCTGCGCGGGTCCCGGCAGCAGCACGACGTCGCCGCCGCCGCGCAGCTCGAGGTTGCGGAAAGCGGCGACGGGCACGGTTTCGGTCGCCAGCACCGGCGCTGAAATCGCGAGCGCGGCGACGAACATCGGGACATACGGTTGCATCGCGGTTTCCTTCGTTCGAATATCGGCTGTGCGCTACATTTGTAGCGCTGGTTCGCCCGCCTGTCCAGTGCCTTGCCGCGCGGCGCGTTCGGAGGCATGTCGGCGCCCATGATCCGCATCATCGGCAGCTACGTCAGCCCCTATGTCCGCAAGGTGCTGGCGTGCCTCAACCTCAAGGGCCTGGCGTACGAGATCGACCCGATCACGCCCTTCTTCGGCAACGACGAATATGAGCGCAAGAGCCCGCTGCGGCGGATTCCGGTGCTGATCGACGGCGATTTCTCGATCTGCGATTCGTCGGTGATCTGCGCCTATCTCGACGACGCCTATCCCGAGCGGCCGCTGCTGCCCGCCGACCCGAAGGACCGGGCCAAGGCGCGCTGGCTCGAGGAATATGCCGACACCCGCCTCGGCGACCTGTTCATCTGGGGGCTGTTCTACCAGAAGGTCGTCCGCCCGCTGGTGTGGGGCGAGCCGACCGACGAAGAGCGCGTGGCGAAAGACCCTCGCCGAGGACGTTCCCCAGGCGCTCGATTATCTCGAGACCCAGCTTCCGGCCGGCGGGCTTCCTGTTCGGCGAGATCGGCCTTGCCGACATCGCCATCGCCAGCTTCTTCCGCAACGGCGCCTATGCCGGATTCGAGACCGACGCCGCGCGCTGGCCGCGTGACGGCCGGCTTCGTCGAGCGGACGCTCGCCCATCCCTGCCTCGCCGCCTTGCTGCCGTTCGAGGACGTCCAGCGCAGCGCCGAGATCAAGCACCGCCGCCAGGCCCTGCTCGACGCCGGCGCGCCGCTGACCCAGACACGCTCGGCGAGCGCGAGCCGCGCAAGGGCTATATGCGGCTCTAGCTCGCCAGCCGCTGGTGGCCGGAAATCCAGTGCTCGAGCCGGGTCCGGAACGACGGCTTCGACGGGATGAAGCCCGGCTCGGACCGGCGGCCGCTGGTCGCTCGCTTCGTAGAGCGTCAGATTGTGCGGCATCCTGGGCCGCAGCGTCTCGCGGCCGCGCAGCATGTCCTCGGCCATGGCCAGCGAGCGATGGACGTCCTCGGCGGTGAACGGCTTCATCAGGCAGCCGATGGCGAGGTCGGGCATGGCGAAGCGCGGCGCCTTGCCGCTGACGAACAGGCAGGCGACGCCGAGCTCGTTCAGACGCACCGCGACCGAGAAACCGGTCGAGCCGTGGGCGAGGTGCAGGTCGAGCAGGACGAGGTCGGGATCGTGTTCCTCGGCCGCGGCGATCGCGCTCTCGGCATCGTCGGCGGTCGCGACCACCCGATAGCGCGGATTGTCCTCGACCAGATATTTGAGCGTCGTCGCCAGCTGGAGATCGTCTTCGACCACAAGGATCCTGAGCACCCGCGAGCCTCCCCTGCTCGCGGAAGAAATTCTTCCGGAAAATCCGTGAGCTTGGATGCTGGTCCCAATTGGGGCCCGTGCGAATCCCCTGTGAACCCAGTTAACGCCGAGCCGACTCGGCGCCGCGCCGAAGCGAGGGAGCAAACGAAAAAGGCGCCCGCGGACTGGCCGGAGCGCCCTCCTCTCCCCTCAACGAGAACTCGATTACGCGCGGTAGAAGATGTGCTGCGCCGATCTTCTGCGCGATGCTCAGCCGGTGGCCCCACGACGGCGCGACATAGTCGGCGTGATACCACAGGACGTCGGTGGTCAGGCTCGGCACGACATTGGCCATCGCCAGCCGGGCGACGCCCTGCGCCCGCGCCCAGGCGGTCGAAGCGGTGTTGACCGCCGGGAACTGGCCATGCGAACGAACGAGAATTGCGCCGGCTGCTTGACCACCGCGCACCAGCTCGCCGGATATTTGCCCGACGCGGCGCGGTTCATGACCACCCGGGCGACCGCCAGCTGGCCTTCGACGCGCCTCGCCCCGCGCCTCGAAATAAACCGCGGTCGCGATGCATTTGGCCTCTTCGCCGAGCGCCGCGCCGGTGCTGTACTTGTCGACCAGCGCGGAGAGCGGCCAGCCGCCCTGGTAGAGCCACGCGGCCTCGCGTTCGATCGACTTGCCGGCAGCGACTGGCCGGTGAGCCTGACTGCGCCGTGCGTGCGACGCGGTCGTGCGGACGCTGGACGCGCGGCTGGCGGCCGCCGCGACCGTGCCCAGCGGCCTTGCGCCGACTGATCGACGTCGAGCGCCCGGACCGCGGCCGGCACGTTAGCGCCGACATGATCTGCGCGCTCGCCTCGCTCGAACCGAGCGCCAGCATCAACAAACCCATGACCGCGGACGCAGCCGCGCCCGCCGAAAAGCTTGACCAATATGTGTTTCCCTCTAATGGCGGACGTCCTCCGGCGCGCCCAAGGCGCTTTCGCATCACGATGCGGGAAGATCCTCCGTCTTGCCCTGGAGCCCGGCTCAAAACGCCTTGGGCTCGCTCGCTCTCAATCGCTGACACCCCAGATATGGGAATGGGTTAACCGAGTCCAAGTCACTTGGCGGTGAACCGTTGCGAGTCGCGGGATAGAATCCGGAACACTTTCAATTCGTTCAGTTTTCTCGCGTATTCCGGGCTCGGTTCATCGTCCCTTTCACTCGGCTCGTCGGCGGCGTAACCGGAATCGCCGCAGGAGTGTCCCGGGATGACGCATTGGCTGATGAAATCCGAGCCCGGAGTCTACAGCTGGGACGATCTGGTCCGCGACGGCGGCGACCGAATGGGACGGCGTGCGCAACAACGCCGCGCGACTCCATCTCAAGGCCATGAAGCCCGGCGACGAGGCGTTCTTCTACCATAGCATGTCCGACAAAGGCGGTGGTCGGGATCATGCGCGTGACGCGCGGCGGCGCAGCCCGACCCCAAGGACGCCGGACTGGGTGTCGGTCGCGGGTCGAGCCGGTGCGCAAGGTCGATCCGCCGGTCACGCTCGAGGCGATCAAGGCCGAGCCGAGCCTCCCAAGATGGAGCTGGTCCGCCAGTCGCGGCTGTCGGTCGCCCGGTGCGCGACGAGGAATGGGCCAAGGTGCTGGAGCTGGCGAAATGATCGGGCTCGCGCTCGCCCTCGCCGCGGCGCGGCGCCGCCGCCGGCCGCGGAGACGCCCGCGGGCGTTCGTCGAGCGGCTCTACGCCAGCTACCGCACGCCATGACTTCAGCCCGTTCAAGCGGCCCGAGCGCTGTGTTCGCACCGGCGCTGCTCGCCGCGATCGAGGAGGATGCGCGGCTGGCCAAGGGCGAGGTCGGCTATCTCGACGGCGACCCGATCTGCCAGTGCCAGGACGCCGAAGGCCTCCAGGCGCGGGTCGTCCGGGTGCGGCAACAGGGCCCGGCCGAGGCGAGCGTCAGCGTCGCGATCGGCCTCCAGGGCTACACGCCGCGCCCGGCTCGGTTCAGCCTCGTCCGGACGCGCGCCGGCTGGCGCATCGCCGACGTCTCCTCGCCGAGGAGCACAGCCTGCTCGCCGGGCTCGAGGCGCTACCGAATCGCACCCAGAAACGGCGGTGATGGTGGGGTCACCCGACCAAGAGGAAGGCTCGACGGCGAGGTGACGACGGGACAGGATCGCAGAAAATCGCCAAATGCCGGTTGTCGAACGCGTGCGCATATTGCGCCTGGATCGCGACCTTGCGTTCGATCGCTTCGAGGATCGGGACCGAGAAATCGACTCCGGCGAGGTCGGAGCAGCTGTGGAGGTTGCCGGGCGAGAAGACGTTCACTTCGAGGATCTTGTCGCCGACGATGTCGATGCCGATCAGGAACATGCCGTCGGCGAGCAGCTTGGGGCGGATGATCTCGGCGACCGCGAGCTCGACCTCGCCGATCTCGACCGCTTCGGCGGTGCCGCCGGCGTGGATGTTCGAGCGGATGTCGTCCTTGGCCGCGACCCGGCGCAGCGCCGCATATTTGCCGTCGAGCTCGAGCGGCCGGCCGTTCATCAGGAACAGGCGGATGTCGCCCTTCTTCGCCGCGGGGACATAGGCCTGGGCGATGATGTAGCCGTCGCGGCCGATCGCCTCGATCATCTGGTTGAGGTTGGCGGCGTTCTTCGGGTCGAGCTTGAACACGCCGGCCCCGCCCGAGCCCTGGAGCGGCTTCAGGACGATGTTATTGCCGTGGGCCTTGGCGAACGCCTTGATGTCGGAATGGTGCTTGGTGATCAGGGTCTCGGCGCGGGCCTCGACCGGGAAGCCCTGGAAGTAGAGCTTGTTGATCGCCCGGCCGAGGCTGTCGGGGTCGTTGAGGACGATCACCCCGCGCTTCACCGCCTCGCGGCCGAACAGGATCCCGGCCTCCATCGCCCACGGCGTCTGGGCGTCGATCGACGGGTCGTTGCGCAGCATCAGCGCGTCGAGCTCGGTGACGTCGACCCGCTCGATCTTGATCGCCTTGGGATCCTTCAGGGCCGCGAACAGCTCGGCCCGGTCCTTATACTTGCGCTTGGGCAGGAAGCGGCCGTGGACCGACAGCGTATCATCCGGGTTGAGGACGAAATCCGACGGGGTGACGTAGCATACGCGATGCCCGCGGCTCGCCGCCTGGTGGGCGAGCACCGTGGTCGTGTAATTCTCATACTCGCGCTCGAGGTCGTTGACGAAAAAACCGATCAGCATAAGTCACTCACTCCACATCGAGAATCCCGGCGAACGACGGTTGCGAACGAAGCCGGGCGATCCGGCGTTCGACGTCTTCCCGTTGCAGAACCGGGCTTGAACAGCGGCGGCTGAACGAGGTTGCGCTGGATCAGTTCCTCGATCGCCTCGACATGGTTGCGGGCGATCTTGCCGATCCAGAAGGGATCGAGCGACGCGCCCGCCCCGACCAGCGCGATCACCTCCTGGAAGCCCTTCAGATAGATCAGGTCCTTGGCGAAGCCGCCCGAGCGGAACACCCGCGTGGCGATGTCGAAGGCCGACTTGCGCGGCACACCGTGGTCGTCGGCGAGCAGGCGGTAGACGTCGACGAAGCCGGCCCCGTCGAGCATCGCGTCGACCGCGACCACGCGCCCGGCGAGCAGGCGGATGCGCGCCGCCGACAGGCCGCCGACCGCCCATTCGGCGAACACCCCGAGCCCCTCCTGCACGCCTTCGTAATTGGCGAGGCCTGTGCGGAACACGGTGAGGCCCTGCGCAGCGCCGTTGAAGTGGGTCAGGAGATGGACGCTGACCTCGTGCGCCAGCAGCGCCTCGAGCCGCGCGCGCAGCATCGTCGTGTTGCTCGCGATCATCAGCTTGCGCCCGGACACGAGCAGGCTGGCGACGTCGTCGCGGACCTCGATCACGGCGTCGAAGCGCGGGTCGGCGGCGCGGTAGCGCTCGACCAGGGCGCGCGCCGCCGCCGCCACCTCCGGAGCCGCGACCGTGGCGCCGCCCGACGGGCGCGGCCGCGGCCGCTCGAGGAGGGCGCGGGCGTCGGCCAGCAGCTGCGACCCGACGGTCCCGTAGTGGAGCAGTGACGCCGCCCTGAACGCGCTGCGTGTTGCGCGTCGCCAGCATGGTCAGCTGATGGTCGAGCTCCTGCCGCTTCTCGGTCAGCAGCCGCTCGAGCAGGGGATCCTCGATCAGCGACAGGTCGACCGCATAGAGGTCGCGCTTGGCCATGTCGGGATCGACCGTCAGCGGGCGGTAACGGAACCTGGGGGCGTCCGCCGCGCCGTTGGCGAAGAAGCGCTCCATCGCCTCGCCGGAGTTGATCGGCGACACCGACAGCAGAAAATCGAAGCTGCGCGCGACCTTGTCGAGCTTCTTGTCGGCGTCGAGCGCCGCGGCAAGAAAGGCGCTGCGGCCGAGCGAGCGGAAGTGGGCCGGCGCGCCGGCGCCGCTCGCCGCCATGAACGCGCACGCCGCCTGGAGCAGCGCATCGCCGAGCGCGACCGCGAAATCGCGGGTCAGCTGCGGATAGAAAGTGTGTTCATCGAGGCGGTGAACCTGCGGGATGGTCAGCGACAAGCGGTCGAACTCGAGCGTCGGCGGCTAGCGCGACCGGGAGCGGTCCGGGCGCGCCCGTGACGACCGTCGGCTTGCGCAGGTCGAGGCGGATCCTGGCCAGCGCCTCGGCCAGGCAGCCGAGCGCGCGCCGCGCCGCCGGCCCACCCGACGCGCCGACGCTGATGTCGAACGGATGCAGCTTCTGCGAGCCCTTGGGAACCGGCGCCCAGGCGGCGTCGTCGACCGTCGATCACGAGGATGCAGCCGAACCGCTCGCGCAGCGCGGCGGCGATCGCTGCGAACGCCTCGGCCGCGGCGCGATCGTCGTCGGGCGACCAGATGAGATAGGCCGGGCTGTTGACCGCGACCCGCCGGGCGATGCTCGCCGCGGGGTCGGGCGAGCGGTGGACGACGAGGAACGGCAGCCAGCGGTCGAGGTGGGCGCGGCCGGTCTCGCCGACCGCCTGGCGCAGCTCGCCGCGCTGACCGAACCCGGGCGCGAACGGCGCGTCGGCGAGCTGGAGGCGCGGCCGGATCATCGCGCCAGCAGCTCCTCGGCCGCGGCCGCGGTGTGATCGATGAAGCCGCGCATCGCGGCCAGCTCGGCCGGGTCGGGGTCGCCGCTCCACTCGTCCATGAAGAATTTCTTGAACTCGAGCGCGATCGCGCACGCCCGGCCCGGATAGCGCTCGTGGACGAACCGCGTCTGCGCGCCCTTCCCCTCGAACGCGACATTCTCGCGCACGTCGAGCCGGCGGCCGTTGAAGTCGAAGCCGCGCATCGCCTCCATCAGCGGGTCAAGCAGCCACGCCCACTCGTCGCGCGGCATCGAGAAGGTGCCGATGTTGATGTCCGGCGCGTCGGCCTGCGGGGTCGGCGCGGCACCGGGGCCGTCGCGGCGGTGGTTGTAGCTGTGGACGTCGACCAGGACGAAGCGCTGGTGGCGTGCGGCGACCTCGTCGAGCAGCTGGCCGAGCATGCGATAGTAGCCGGCGTGAAGCGCGAGCGAGGCCTGCGCCAGCTCCGGCTCGAGCGCCCCGCCCTGCCACACCTCGAGGCCCCAGCTCTGTTCGGGCGTCGCATAGACGGCGGTCGCGGCGTCGCGGTTGAGGTCGAACTCGAAGCGCGAGCGATGGACGACGACGTGGCACGGAACGCCGCGGATTGCGTCGCCCGTGAACGGATCCTCCTCGCGCAGGCGATCGGCGTCGCCGAGCGCCATCCGCGCCGCGATCTCGGGACGAAGCTCATGCCCGTCATGGATCGCCGTCGCGACCACCGGCCCGGGCCCATGCTGGACGGTCCACCAGCGGTCGGTATCGGATGACGTCGGGTCCACCCGGCGAAAAGCGCTTGGCGTAACGATCGGTTGCGCGTTCGAGCGGAGCGAAGCGGCCTGCTCAAGGCTCATTCGGCGCGTTGCCGCCTCACCGGCTTCCGCGCGTCAGCGCGACGGCGTCCGGCGGATGCGTTCGCCGTAACACCGGTGTGGAAGATGATGGCAAGTCTGCGATTAGATAATCGCCACTAACAAACAAAAGAGAGTGAAACAAACAGGATATGATGTAAATAAATTACCCCGATGACGCAGCGATTTTATTGCCTTTATTTTCACCGCCGATTGCATTCGCGCCCTGTTGCGCCTATCTAATATTTGCTACCAGTCGGTATCGACGGTTTGAGCGCTTTGGCGCGTTTTTCCCTTCTTTAACGCCTCTTAGCCGCGAGGCGCCAATCCGGGCGCTTCGGCAAAGAAAGGCAACACCATGAAATATTTCGGCACCGTCAAATCATTTGACGAAGCGAAGGGCTTCGGCTCGATCAAGGCCGAGGAGGGCGGCGAGGAGCTGCGCTTCGACCGCAACGCGTTCGCATGGCCCGACAAGAAGCTGCCCACCGAGGGCCAGCGCCTGTCCTACGACCTCAATGCCAAGGACGGCCGCAACACGGCCGTGAACCTGCAGACGATCTAAGCGGGGCGCGGGCGGGAGCTTCACGGTTCCCGCCCGGTTTGCCACCTGCCCGAGTCTCTTTCGGAGAAATTCGATGTCCATGCCCAAGCCGCCGCCGCCGCCAGGCAAGCATTTCACCGTCTTCCGGACCGCCGCCGAAGAGGCCGCGGCGAAGGCCGGCGAGGCCGAGTGGGACAATGAGGGCGGGCATATGAGCTCGACCGCGGGGCGCATCGTCAGCACCCCCGGCGCCGCTTTGCCGTACAAGGTCGTGCTAAGCCATCACGGCTGCGCCGACAGCGAGCGCGGCTTCGCCACCATGCGCGAGGCCGAGGCGTTCGTCCGCCGCAACACGCCGGTCCCGGCAGCGCGCCGCAATACCCTCTACGACCGGGCGGCCGACCAGGACTTGAGCCCGCCATCGCTGAACGAGGTATCCCCATGACCGAACAGGCCACCCAGCCCCGCGCCTGGATCGGACGATCCGTGTCCGTGCTCCTGACCGTCGCCGTCGTCGGCGTCGCGCTGGCGTTCGCCCTCAACAGCTAGGGAGCATCGGCCCGTGGACCTCAATTTCCTGCTGCACCGCCACCAGCTGTCGCTGATGCTCGCCGAGCGGGCGCCCTCCTCGCGCGAACGGCGGGTCCACGGCCAGTTCGCGCGCGAATTCGCCGAGCAGATCCAGGCCACCCGCAACGCGCTCGGCGCCGGACGCCCGCCTGCGGGATCCGTAACCTGATCCCTCGAGGAGGCGCCCAACCCCCGCGCCCGCCACATCCAAAGCTTTCGCCGCTACAGCGCAACGCCGCGAATCACGCCCGAGCAGTCGCGGCGCCAGAGCGACGTCCTGCGCCATGCGTGGGAGCATTTCGGCGCGGCCGGGCCGGTCATCGCCTTCCTCAACACCCGCCACCGCGAGCTCCAGGGCCAGCCGCTCCAGGTCGCCCTGCAGAGCGACGAGGGGTTGATGCGGGTCGAACTGCTACTGACGACGATGACGCTGGAGGCGTAGCCGGAACGAGCGGCCGGGGCCGCCCGACTAATCCGGGCAGTGCCGGACCGGGAGACGTCATGAACGACGAAGACATCCTCGCCAGACTCAAGGTCATCGACCGGAGGCTGAAGCAAATCTCGACCGAGGCTGCGGCGGCAGTCCTGGCCGGCGGCATGGCGAAAGCGGGCATCGGCGAGCCCGAACGGCTCCGGCTGGTCGCGGAGACCGAGCGCATCCTCGACGAGCTCGCCGGGACGACCGACGATTGAACGGGCCCGGCCGACCGGACGAGCCGCGAGGAGAGAACCATGACCAAGCGTGAAGCGCAAGAAGAGCGCGCCAGGCTACAAATACTTCTCGACGACTATGAGGAGGGACGGCGGGACCAGGCCGGGGACGACCGAGCCGGGCTCAATGGGGAAGCGACTCCGGACCGGGCGGACAAGGTCCGCGCCAGGATCGCGCGTCTCGAGCAACTGATCGTCGGGCGGGACCAGGCGTGACCGGAGACCGCGGAGGGGCAACGGCGTAGCCCCCGGGCCGGTCCCCACGAACCTAACCTGGGATAAAGTTTGGTTATTGCCCAGATAAGGCGCACGGTTCCGGTCTGGCCGACTCGGGCGTCGGCTGTCGGCGCTCCAGGTTCGACTGAACCACGGAGAACCGAAATGAAACGCATCTTTGGTCGCGCCTGCAGCGCGGCCGCGCTGGTCGCATCAACGCTGATCGTCGCCCCGGCCGCGGCCACGCCGGGCTCCGGCTTTACTCCGGCGCCGATCGTCAACGGCACTTTCGGCACGCTCAACGTCAATACCGCCGGGGACAAGACCGACAAATGGGGCATGGTCCTGAAGACCCTCAACGACACGGACGTCGGCGCCGACCGGCTGACCGTCGAGCCGCAGGGCTTCAGCGGCTGGCACGCGCACCCGGCGCCGGTCTTCGTGACCGTCACCCAGGGCACGATCGAGTGGTACGATGCCGCGCTCTGCGCCGCCCACAGCCACACCGCCGGCACGGCCAGCGCCTCCTTCATCGAGCCGGCCTATAGCGCACACAACGTGCGCAACCCGGCCGCCCTGGGCGGCCAGGCGGCCGAGTTCATCGCCATCGTCATCAAGCCCGAAGGCGCCGTCGGTGCGGCATTTCGCCTCAATCGGGACGAGCCGAGCAGCTGCTAAACGGAGGCCGCAGCGCGCCCGCCGGGACCCGCCCGGATTAGATCAAGCCGGCCGCAAGCCCGATGGGTGCGGGAATGTCGTGCCAGCGCGCAGCGCCTCGGTGCGAAGCGGGAAGCGGGTCGCGGCGATGCCGGGCGCGAGATTGGTGGCCGCCCTGGCGTAGCTGCGCGCGAATTCTGACGAATGTTCGCAGTGACGCGCGCGTGCGCTCGTCCGGACGAATGCTCGCAATGGGGAATGCGGACTAGGGCGAGCGACGAGGGAGACCGGCCCGGATGTAGGCCACGAGCGCCCAAATATCCTTCTTCGGCATGCGACCCTTGAACGCCGGCATGTCGGACTCGAACTCACGCCCGCCCTCGGCAATTGACCAATAGATATAGGGGCCCGAGCGCGTCTTCGGGGTCCGCGCCAGCCATTCCAGGTCGGCCGGGGCCGGCACGAGCGCGAACGCTTCCGGCCCGCCTCCCTGGCCATTCCAGCCATGGCAAGACGCGCAGTGGCGTTCGAACAGAGCGGCGCCGCGGCGCAATTTGGCACTCGTGTCCGGCAGCGGATCATGCGCGGCGCTGTAGGGTCGCGGAATGCCCGCCATGATGACATGCTGCTTTCGAGCAATGTTGGCAGCCCACCGCGGCGGACCCTCGTCCGGCTGGGCCGCCGAGGCCGCAAGCGGCAGGAAGAGGATGGCGGCTGCTGTCAGATAGCGGATCATTCGCGACTCCTGAGCGAGCTTGCGATACGGTGCGAACAGATGCTCGAATTCCTCGATACTCCAGACGACGTGCTCGCAATCAGGATCGCGCACAAGATCAGTGGCCCGGACCTGGACGCGGTCATGGACCGGCTCGACGCGGCAATGGCGAGCCATGACAGGGTCCACGTCTTCGTCGAAACGCACCAGATCGACGGCATCGAGCTGTCCGGCCTGCCCGCTTACATGGCACGGGCGATGCCGCTGTTCGGCAAGCTGAACCGCTTCGGTCGGGTGGCGGTGGTGGCCGACCAGGCCTGGGTCCGGGTCGGCACGCGGTTGGAGAGTGCCGTGTTGCCCCACATCAGCTATCGAACCTACATGCCCGAGGAGCGTGACGAAGCGCTGGAATGGGTCGTCGGCCGCGGGTGAGAATGGCTTGGTGCTGTAGACCGCGACCTTCATTCAGGCCTCTCGTCAGCGACTTCAGCGATCGGCCGGGCAGAGCTGGAGAGCAAGTGGGCAGGAGGCGAACGCGATGCTTCTTCAGCTAATTCTGGCGAGCATCATGGTGATTGCAATCGTTCTCATTCACCTCGTCGGCCTCGCCGTCCTGACGCGCCTCCTTCGGTCGCATTCTCGTCTGCTTCGCAGGCTTCGGCTGATGCCGCTGTTGCTGCTGCTGGCGGCGACGGTCGGAATCATCGGCATCCACACGGCTGAAATCTGGGCCTACGCCGCCCTGTACCTCGGGCTCGGCGCGTTCGGCAGCTTCGAGGAGGCGCTCTATTATTCGACAGTCACCTATGCGACGATCGGCTACGGCGACCTGCTGATGCCGCAGGCCTGGCGCATATTGGGCGCGATCGAGGGAGCGGTGGGCATCATCATGCTCGGCTGGTCGACCGCTTTCCTCGTGTCGCTGCTGACGCAAATGAAACTGCTGACCCACGATTGGCTGTCGATCGAGGACGTGGATCAATAGGACGTACGCCAGAACCTGTGGAGGCCGCCATGGAGCACACCGCTGTCAAAATCCTCAATCGTCATGGCGTCATGGCCATTTCGACCGTCCGCCCCGACGGCTGGCCGCAGACGACGATCGTGGGCTACGCGAACAAGGGCTTCGACCTCTTCTTCCTGATTTTCCGCGCGAGCCAGAAGTTGGCCAACATCCAGCATGATGACCGCGTGTCAATCGCGGTCGCCGCCGAGGCAAAGGAGATGAGCGACCTGCAGGCGGTCTATGCCGGCGCCCATGCCCGGGAGATCACGGATCCGGCGGAACGCGAGGAGATCTGGCGGATGCTCATGCAGCGCGATTCGAACCTCGCCGGATTTGAAAATGCCCGAAGCGCGCGAAGCCGCCTTCATGAAGGCGGCTTGCAAATATGTCTCCGTCCTCGATTTCAGCCAGGGCCTCGGCCACCGCGAGCAGCTCACGATCGACGACCAGGGGGTTCCGATCGAAGTCGACCAGGAAGGCGATCCGTGGGGCCTGGCTACCGAGGTCGTCGGCGACCGATTGAACAAGTCAGGCGCGGCCTGACGCGGGCTTGTTGCGGGTCGAGCGGCCGCTCGCAGACATGAGACTGACCGTCCACCAGCCTTCGCCGAGGCTTCGGCTGGTCCCGGACCCCAGCCTTCGCGGGGGAACGGGTCAGGCCGCTTCGAGCTTGCGGCTCTCCCGCTTCCGCTCGTGCGGATCCAGAAACCGCTTCCTTATCCGCACCGCCTTGGGCGTCACCTCGACCAATTCGTCGTCCTGGATGTAGGCGATCGCCTGCTCGAGGCTCATTCGCCGCGGCGGAGTGAGGCGAATGCCTTCGTCCTTGCCGCTGGCGCGGAAGTTGGTGAGCTGCTTGGACTTGAGGGGATTGACCTCGAGGTCCTGGGGCTTGGCGTTCTCGCCGATGACCATGCCTTCGTAGAGCAATTCGCCGGGCGAGACGAACAGCACGCCGCGCTCCTCGAGCGCGTTGAGGGCATAAGCGACGGCGCCGCCCTGCTCCATCGAGATGAGGACGCCGTTGCCGCGGCCCGCGATCGGGCCCTTGTACGGGCCGTAGCGCTCGAACAGGCGGTTCATGATGCCGGTGCCGCGGGTGTCGGACAGGAACTCGCCGTGATAGCCGATGAGGCCGCGGCTCGGCGCGCTGAAGGTCAGGCGGGTCTTGCCGCCGCCCGATGGGCGCATGTCGGTCATCTCGCCCTTGCGCAGCGCCATCTTGTCGAT
The DNA here is from genome assembly GCA_963765945.1 of uncultured Alphaproteobacteria bacterium. Taxonomy (GTDB): domain Bacteria; phylum Pseudomonadota; class Alphaproteobacteria; order Sphingomonadales; family Sphingomonadaceae; genus Sphingomicrobium. The sequence goes on along the minus strand of CAVXYS010000015.1, from coordinate 27,747 downwards.
GACCGTGCCCGAAAATTCGTCGTCGACGTCGACCACGACGGTCTCGTACGGCTCCTCGCGGCCGCCGGGGCCGTCGCGGAACAGCACGCGCGGGCGGCTGATGCCGAGCTCGAAGCCCTCGCGGCGCAGGGTCTCGATCAGCACCCCGAGCTGGAGCTCGCCGCGGCCGGCGACCTCATAGGCCTCGCCGCTTTGGCGTCTCGGTGACGCGGATCGCGACATTGCCCTCGGCCTCGCGCAGCAGGCGGTCGCGGATGACGCGGCTCTGGACCTTGTCGCCGTCGCTTGCCGGCGAAGGGGCTGTTGTTGACCGCGAAGGTCATCGAGAGCGTCGGCGGGTCGATTTCGCGCGCGTGCAGCGGGGCGGCGACCGTCGGGTCGGCGATGGTGTTGGAGACGGTCGCCTTGATCAGCCCGGCGATGGCGATGATGTCGCCCGCCTCGGCTTCCTCGACCGGCACGCGCTCGAGGCCGCGGAAGCCGAACAGCTTGGTCGCGCGGCCGTCCTCGACGACCTGGCCGTTGACGTCGAGCGCGCGGATCGGGTCGTTGACCCGGATCGTCCCGGATTCGACGCGGCCGGTGAGGATGCGGCCGAGGAACGGGTCGCGATCGAATAGCGTGGCGAGCATCCGGAACGGGCCGGCGTCGACCCGCGGGCGGGGGACGTGGCTGACGATCGTCTCGAACAGCGGCGTGAGGTCGCCCGAGCGGACGTCGTCGGTGAGCCCGGCATAGCCGGCGCGGCCGCTGGCGTAGAGGGTCGGGAAGTCCAATTGCTCGTCGCTGGCCTCGAGGTTGAGGAACAGCTCGAACACTTCGTCGAGCACTTCGGCCGGGCGGGCGTCGGGGCGGTCGATCTTGTTGACGACGACGATCGGGCGGAGGCCGAGGGCGAGCGCCTTGCCGGTGACGAACTTGGTCTGCGGCATCGGGCCTTCGGCGGCGTCGACCAGCAGGATGACCCCGTCGACCATCGACAGGATGCGCTCGACCTCGGCGCCGAAGTCGGCGTGGCCGGGCGTGTCGACGATGTTGATGCGGGTGCCGTGCCACTCGACCGACGTGCACTTGGCGAGGATGGTGATGCCGCGCTCTTTCTCGAGGTCGTTCGAATCCATCGCCCGCTCCTCGACCCGCTGGTTGTCGCGGAACGTGCCGGACTGGCGGAAGAGCTGGTCGACGAGGGTCGTCTTGCCGTGGTCGACGTGGGCGATGATCGCCACGTTGCGCAAATTCATTGATCGATTTTCCCGGAAAAATTCGACCGCTCACATAGTGACAAACGGCTCATGTTGCAATGCAGCATCGCAACGCTGCGGTGGCCCGAGCGTTTACGGACATGGTGCAAATTGAGGAGGTTAGTCATGCCCCGTGGCGCGTACACAGCCAAGCAGGACCGCAAGGCCAAGCATATCGAGGAAGGTTACGAGAACCGCGGCGTATCCAAGAAGGAGGCCGAAAGCCGGGCCTGGGCGACGGTCAACAAGCAGGACAAGGGCGGCAAGAACGCGGGCTCGGGCCGGTCGCGCAGCCGCTCGGCGGCGGCCAAGAAGGGCTGGGAGACCCGGCGCAAGCGCGCGAGCTAGCGCGGCAGGCGCTCGAGGATCTCGAGGCCGCGCTCGAGCGCGCGCAGCTCGCTGTGCGCGAGCTTGGAGATGCGCCCCTCGAGTGAATGGTCGGCGGCGGGCGGCGCCGTCAGCCGCTGGCGCCCGGCCTCGGTCAGGCGCAGCGCCAGGCGGCGGCGGTTCGCGGGATCGGGCTGCGCGGTCGACCAGGCCGGCGCGGACCAAAGCATCGATCGCCCGGCTGACCGCCGGAGCGCCGCGGCGGACGCGCGCCGACACCTGGTTGAGGGTCGCCGGCTCGATGTCCATGACCGCGCCCAGCAAATCGCGCTGCTGGCCGATGGCCTTGGCCGCGGCGGCGTCGCCGCCAAGCTGTTCAAGCAGCCGGGCAAACCGCGCCGCGAGCGCGCCCGGTGATGCGTTCCCCCACAGAGTCGACATTCTTTGCAGCCTAACAACTATTCGGTCATCCGCAATATTGCTGCTGTTAAGCGAACGCATAAGCGGTTGCGTTTGCGACCAGCCGCCGCGAAGACGCGCCGGTGAGCAGCCGCCCACCCCTTCCCCGCAACGTCTGGGTCCTCGGCTTCGTCAGCCTGCTGATGGACCTGTCGAGCGAGATCTACCATGCGCTGCTGCCGGCGTTCATCACCGTCGTCTTGGGCCTGCCGGCGACGGCGCTCGGGGCGATCGACGGGGTCGCGGAGGCGACCGCCAATTTCGCCAAGCTCGGCTCGGGCCGCCTCTCCGACCGCAGCCGCAGGCGCAAGCCGTGGGTGGTCGCGGGCTACGGCCTCGCCGCTCTGTCCAAGCCGCTGTTCCCGCTCGCGACCAGCGCCCCGCTGGTGATGGCGGCGCGGTTCGCCGACCGCATCGGCAAGGGCATTCGCGGCAGCCCGCGCGACGCGATGATCGCCGACGAGACCGCGCCTGAGATCCGCGGCCGCGCCTTCGGGTTGCGCCAGGCGATGGACACGATCGGCGCGCTGCTTGCACCGATCGTCGCGATCGGGCTGATGCTGCTGCTGGCGAACAACATCCGCCTGGTGTTCTGGATCGCGGTGCTTCCCGCCGCGGCGGCGTTCCTGCTCGCCTGGCTGGCGCTCCGGGAGCCGGAGCAGGCGCTCGCTCCGCTCAAGCGCTCGCCCTTCTTCGCCGGGTTCCGCCAGCTCGACAAGGACACCAAGCGGCTGCTCGCGGTCGGCTTCCTGTTCGGGCTGGCCCGCTTCTCGGAGGGTTTCCTGATCCTCAAAGGACTGGAGGTCGGCTTGAGCGAGACCTGGTCGCCGCTGACGCTGGCGGTGTTCAACCTCGCTTATGTCGCGCTCGCTTATCCGGCGGGGTCGCTGAGCGACCGGATGAGCCCGCGCTCGATCCTGATGGCCGGGATCGCGGTGCTCGTCGCCGGCGACCTGGTGCTCGCCGGCAGCGGCACGCTCGCCGGAGTCGTGCTTGGCGCGGCCTTGTGGGGCGCGCATATGGCGCTGACCCAAGGGATTTTCTCGCGGATGATCGCCGACAGCGCGCCCGAGGAGCTGCGCGCGACCAGCTTCGGCGCCTTCTGGTTCGTCAGCGGGGCCGCGGGCCTGCTCGCCAGCCTCGGCGCCGGCCTGCTGTGGGACCGTGACGGCAGCTCGGCGATCTTCCTGACCAGTGCGGCGGTGGCGGCCGCGGCCCTGACGATGCTCAGCCTGCTGCCCGACGATCGCGCCCGCCCTGCCCGATGACCACCGGCTGGCCGTGGCGCGGCTGAAGCGGCGGCATCCTATAGGCGACGCCGCAGCGGGCGATGAACTGCTCGTAGAGCGCGGCGCCGACGTGGAGGACGAGCAACGCGATGGTCGTCCACACCAGCACCTCATGAACGCCGCCGGACATCTCGCCGGTCGCCTCGCTGATCCCCGGCACGACCGGCAGCGGGATCCCGCCGAGCAGCGGGGTGAACCAGTCCGTGGCCCGTCCGGAGACGGCGATCAGCCCGGTCAGCGGCAAGGCAATGAGCAGGAAATAGAGCAAGCGATGGCTCCAGGCGGCGGCGGTCCGGCGCCACGCCGGCATCTCCTCCGGATAAGGCGGCGGCGGATTGAGCACGCGGTAGCCGAGGCGGACCAAGGTCAGGACCAGGATCGTCGCGCCGATCGTCTTGTGCCAGGTGAAGAAGGCCATGCGCTCGGGCCCGCGCGGCATGTCGGCGAAGGTGAAGCCGAGCCACACCTGGGTGAGGAGCAGGACCACGATCGTCCAGTGCAAGGTGACCGCGACGTTGGCGTAGCGCCGCAGCGGCCCATGCGATCGAGCATCGCGCACGGCGGAGGTTTCCGAGACGGTGGCCATCAGGATTCTCCCGTAACGCCCCCGTTACTGCCACTCGCAACGCGTCGGCCCGCGAATTTCTCCCATTTTTCAGGCGGATCGAGCCCGTCAGGCGGTTACTAGAGGGAGGAGGTTCCCGCTGCGCGACGGTGGAGCCGTAACTGGCGCTGACGCCTTCTACCCCTCCACCATCCCCTCTGCGGGGAATGGTCCCCCTCCCCATCGCGTCGCGATGGGGAGGAACTTCAGCGCGTGAAGCTTTCGCCCTTCTCGGCCTTGTCGAGGAGCAGCTGGGAGAAGCTGAAGTCGCTGCCCATCCGCTCTTCCTGGCGCTTGAGGCCCTCGACGATCTGCTCGAGGCCCTCGGTGTCGGCCCAGAACATCGGGCCGCCGCGATAGACCGGCCAGCCGTAGCCGTAGACCCACACCACATCCACGTCCGACGCGCGCTGGGCGATCTTCTCCTCGAGGATCTTCGCGCCTTCGTTGACCATCGTGTAGAGCGTCCGCTCGACGATCTCCTGGTCGGTGATCGAGCGGCGCTCGACCCCCTGCTGTTTGGCGAAATCCTCGATGATCTGCTGGACCACCGGCGACGGCGTCGGCCGCCGTTTCTCGTCATAATCGTAGAAGCCCGCGCCCTTCTTCTGGCCCCAGCGATCGATCGCGCACAAGGCGTCGCGCACGTTCTCGATCCGCGTGCGGTCGCGGTGCCAGCCGATGTCGACCCCGGCGAGGTCGGCCATCTGGAACGGGCCCATCGGCATGCCGAAGGCGACGTGGACGCGGTCGACCTGCTCGGGCGAGGCGCCCTCGAGCAGCAGCTTGGTCGCCTCGACCTGGCGCGGCATCAGCATGCGGTTGCCGATGAAGCCGTGGCACACGCCCGCGACCACCGGCACCTTCCTGATCTTCTTGCCGATGGTCATGGCGGTGAGCAGCACGTCGGGCGCGGTCTGCTCGCCGCGGACCACCTCGAGCAGCTTCATGACGTTGGCGGGCGAGAAGAAGTGCATGCCGACGACGTCGCCCGGCCGCGTGATCGACGCCGCGATCTCGTTGATGTTGAGGTAGGAGGTGTTGGAGGCGAGGATCGCGCCCGGCTTGGCGATCGCGTCGAGCTTGCCGAACACCTCCTTCTTGACGTCCATGTTCTCGTAGACCGCCTCGATGATCAGGTCGCAGTCGGCGAGCGCGGCGAAGTCGAGCGTCGGCGACAGCAGGCCCATCGCTTTCTCGACCTGGTCCTGGGTCAGCCGGCCCTTGGCCGCGGTCGCTTCGTAATTCTTGCGCATCAGCCCGGCGCCGCGGTCGAGCGCCTCCTGCTCCATCTCGATGATCGTCACCGGGATGCCGGCGGAGAGGAAGTTCATCGCGATCCCGCCGCCCATCGTCCCGGCGCCGATCACGCCGACCTTGTTGATCGCGCGCGGCTGCGTGTCCTCGGGCAGGCCGTCGATCTTGGCCGCCTTGCGCTCGGCGAAGAAGAAATATTGCTGGGCCCTGGCCTGGGTGCCGCTCATCAGCTCCATGAACAGCTTGCGCTCTTCGATGACGCCTTCGCTGTAGGGCTTCTCGCACGAGACCTTGACTGCCTTGATGTTCGCTTCGGGCGCGTCGAAGCCGCGGAACTTGCGTTCATGCTCGCGCCGGAACTGGTCGAACACCGCCGGGTCGCACTCGTGGATCTTGTCCTGTCGCTCGCTGCTCTTGGGCAACGGGCGGACGTCGCGCACTTCCTCGGCGTAGCCGACCGCATGCGGGATCAGGTCACCCTCGATCAGCCGGTCGACGAGGCCGCAGGCGAAGGCGTCCTTGGCGCCGATCGGGTTGCCGGTCGCGCACATCTCGAGCGCTTTCCGGACCCCCGCGACGCGCGGTAGGCGCTGCGTCCCGCCGGCGCCGGGGAGCAGGCCGAGCTTCACTTCGGGCGTGCCGAGCTTGGCCGACGGCACCGCCACCCGATAATGGCAGGCGAGCGCGACCTCGAGCCCGCCGCCGAGCGCGGTGCCGTGGATCGCGGCGACCACCGGCTTGGCGCAGGCCTCGATCGTGTCGACCACCAGCGGCAGCCACGGCTGCTGCGGCGGCTTGCCGAACTCGGTGATGTCGGCCCCGGCGAAGAAGGTCTGGCCCTCGCAGGCGATGACCACCGCGGTGACCGCATCGTCCGCCTCCGCCAAAGCGATCGCATCGACCAGCCCCTGCCGGACCGCGGTCGAGAGCGCGTTCACCGGCGGGTTGTTGGAGAGGATGATCAGCACGTCGCCGTGCTTGTGGGTCGAGATCGGGCTGGTCGTCGGCTTGTCGAGAACGTCGGTCATGGCGGTACCCCGATTCATGCGCTTGGCCGTTCCGCTAAGCTTGCGCATTGCGCGAAACAAGACGGCTGTGCCACTTTCCTGACATGGCGGTAAGTAACGCGGACGAGCAGGTCGACGTGCTGATCGTCGGCGCGGGGATTTCCGGGGTGGACGCGGCCTATCGGCTGAAGACTCGCTGCCCGGGAAAGAGCTGGCTGATCCTCGAGGCGCGCGAGCGGGTCGGCGGGACCTGGGACCTGTTCCGCTATCCCGGCGTGCGCTCGGACTCGGACATGTACACGCTCGGCTTCCCGTTCCGGCCGTGGCCGAGCGACCGGGCGATCGTCGAGGGGCCGGCGATCCGCGACTATGTCGAGGACACGGCGCGCGAGACCGGCCTCTTCGACCATATCCGCTTCGGCCACAAGGTGGTCCGCGCCGCCTGGTCGTCGGCGAGCGCGCGCTGGACGGTCGAGACCGAGCAGCGGCCAGCGGTTCACCGCGCGCTTCCTGTTCCTCGCCAGCGGCTATTACGATTACGCGCAGGGCTACCGGCCCGAGCTGGGACGGCGAGGAGGCGTTTCGCGGGCCGGATCGTCCATCCGCAATCCTGGCCCGAGGATCTCGACCTTGCCGGCAAGCGGGTCGCGGTGATCGGCAGCGGCGCGACCGCGGTGACGCTGGTGCCGGCGCTGGCCGAGCAGGCGGCGCAGGTCACGATGGTCCAGCGCTCGCCGTCCTACATCGTCGCCCGGCCGGCGCGCGACCGGATCGCGCGCTGGCTGCAGCGGCTCCTGCCGCGCGGCCTCGCCGGCCGCTGATCCGCTGGAAGAACATCCTCCTCACCATCTATTTCTACGGCCGCGCCCGGCGCAAGCCCGAGCGGGTCAGCCGCTGGATCAAGGAGCAGGTCCGCGCAGGCGCTGCCCGCCGGCTATCCGGTCGAGCGCGATTTCACGCCGACCTACAAGCCGTGGGACCAACGCCTGTGCCTGGTCCCCGACGGCGACCTGTTCGCGGCGATGCGCGGCGGCAAGGTCAGCGATCGCGACCGGCGCGATCGAGCGCTTCACGCCCGGCGGGCTGCGGCTGGACAGCGGCGAGGAGTCGAGGCGGACGTCGTCGTCACCGCGACCGGGCTCAACATGAAGCTGCTCGGCGGCATCGCGCTCGGCGTCGACGGTGAGCCGGTCAGCTCGCCCGAGCGCTTCATCTACAAGGGCATGATGCTGAGCGGCGTGCCCAACCTGTTCCTCGTCTTCGGCTATGCCAATGCGTCCTGGACGCTGCGCAGCGATCTGACCGCGCGCAGCGTCTGCCGCCTGCTCAAGCATATGGCCGCGAGCGGCTTCGCCACCTGCCGTCCCGCGCGCGCGACGGCGCGCTCGAGCGGCGGCCGGTGATCGACTTCAGCTCGGGCTATGTCGCGCGTGCGCAGGGCGTGCTGCCGAGCCAGGGCCATCGCCAGCCGTGGCAGGTGCCGCAGAATTACCTCCGCGATCTCGCCACGATGTCGTTTCGCCGCATTGACGAGGGGCTGGAGTTCGGGGGTAGGAGAGACCGGCATGACCGACCTCGACGCTTTTCGCGCCGACACCCGCGCCTGGCTCGAGGCGAATTGCCCGGCCGAGATGCGCGAGCCGCTGCGCTCCGAGGCCGACATCTGCTGGGGCGGGCGCAACTGGACGTTCCAGTCGGAGGCGCAGCGGCGCTGGCTCGAGGTGATGGCCGAGCGCGGCTGGACCGTGCCCGACTGGCCCAAGGATTATGGCGGCGGCGGCCTGACGCCCGAGCAGGCGATCGTGGTCAAGGAGGAGATGGCGCGGATCGGCGCGCGCCAGCCGCTGACAGCTTCGGCATCTCGATGCTCGGGCCGGCGCTGCTCAAGTTCGGGACCGAGGAGCAGAAGCGGCACTACCTGCCGCAGATCGCGCGCGGCGAGATCCGCTGGTGCCAGGGCTATTCGGAGCCGGGCGCGGGCTCGGACCTCGCCGGGCTCCAGACCAAGGCCGAGGACAAGGGCGACCACTGGCTGGTCAACGGCCAGAAGGTGTGGACCAGCTATGCCGACAAGGCCGACTGGATCTTCTGCCTGGTGCGGACGTCGAGCGAATCCAAGCAGGGCGGGATCAGCTTCCTGCTGTTCGACATGGCGACGCCGGGCGTGTCGACCAGGCCGATCCTGCTGATCAGCGGCAATTCGCCCTTCTGCGAGACCTTCTTCGACGACGTGAAGGTGCCCAAGGACCAGATCGTCGGCGAGGTGAACAAGGGCTGGGACGTCGCCAAATATCTGCTCGGGCACGAGCGCGAGATGATCAGCGGCATGGGCCTCGGGCGGCGGCGGCGTCGCTGGGCGCGGCGGTCAAGCCGAGCGATCCGCTGCTCCGCGCCGAGATCGCCGCGTTCGACGTCGACGCCCTCGCCTTCGCGGCGATGAGCGAGCGCTTCACCGCCATGTGGAAGGCGGGCGAGGCGCATCCGGCCAGCCCGTCGATGATGAAATATGCCGGGACCGAACTCAACAAGCGCCGCAACGAGCTGGTCATGGCCGCGGGCGGTCAGCGACGCGCTCGAATGGGACAGCGAGCGGACGAAGCACGGCAAGGCGGCGCGCGACTGGCTGCGCTCCAAGGGCAATTCGATCGAGGGCGGGACCAGCGAGATCCAGCTCAACATCGTCGCCAAGCACATCCTGCGGCTGCCGGGAGCCTGAGCATGCTGCTCGACCGACGACCAGAAGATGCTGCAGGAGACCGCGGCGAGCTTCCTCGCCGAGGAAGGCGCGATCGCGAAGCAGCTGCGCCACTGGCGCGACACCGGCTGCAGCGACGGCTTCGGCACGGCCTTGTGGAAGCAGTTCGGCGAGCTCGGCCTGACCGGCATCGCATCCCCGAAAGCCATGGCGGGCTCGGGCCTCGGCGCGACCGAGGCCGCGCTGGTGCTCGAGGAAATCGGCCGCAACCTGACCCCCTCGCCGTTCCTGACGACCGCGGTCGCGGCGGCGCGGGCGATCGAAGGCACGCGCGCATGCCGAGCGCTGGTACCCCGGGATCCTCGCCGGCGAGGCGGTGCTCGCGCTCGCGGTCGACGAGGGCCCGCGCCACGCGCCCGAGAGCGATCGCGCTCGAGGCCAAGCGGCAGGGCAACGGCTTCGTGCTCAACGGCGCCAAGCAGTTCGTCGTCCAGGGCGCGTCGGCCGACCTGATCGTCACCGCCGCGCGCACCGCCGGCTCGCCGGGCGAGCGCGAAGGGCATCACTCTGTTCGCGGTTCCCAAGGGCAGCGGCCGCGGTCGAAAACGTCACGCTGGCCGACAGCTCGAAGGCGGCGCGGCTGACGTTCGACAATGTCGCGCTGACCGCCGACGCGGTGGTCGGTGAGGTCGACGGCGGCTGGGCTCCGCTCGCCGCGCGCGCTCGACGCCGGCCGGGCCGGGGCCGCCGCCGAGCTGGTCGGCGTCGCCGCCGGGGCGTCGGCGATGACCTTCGACTATCTCCAGCAGCGCCAGCAGTTCGGCAAGCTGATCGGCGAGTTCCAGGCGCTGCAGCACCGCGCCGCGCACCTCTACGGCGAGATCGAGATCGCCCGCGCCGCGGCGCTGAAGGCGGCGCAGTTGCTCGATTCAGGCGATGACAAGCGCGCGAGCTGTTCGTCTCGGTCGCCAAGGCCAAGGCCGCCGACGTCGCCGACGCTGGCCGTGCGCGAAGGCGTCCAGATGCACGGCGGCATCGGCATGACCGACGAGCATGACATCGGCCTGTACATGAAGCGCGAGGCGGTGCTCGGCGAGCTGTTCGGCGACGTCTATTACCACCGGGGCCGGGTGGCGGAGCTGAGCGGCTATTGAACGGCGTCAGCCCTTGGCCTTGTAGCCGCCGATGATGCCGAGGATGAAGCTGGTCGCGAGCGCCAGCTGGATCTTCCCTTCCGGGTCGCTCCAGCCGAAGTAGGTCGAGCCCCAGCCGAAGAGCGCGACGAACATGGCAATGGCGATTCCAACGGCCATAAGAGCCCCTCTTGAAATGCCGGACTCGACGCACCGGCAGCGCGGCAAGGATGCGCTTCACACGGTAAACAGAGGGTAAAAGAAGCCCCGCAGCAAAGGCTGTGGAAAAAAACATCGGTTGCTGATCTGGGCTATTGAATTCCCTTCGGCGGTCAAGCTAGCGGCAAGCCATGCAAGATGCCGTGAAAGCGGCCGAATTGCGCGAACAGGCGAAGAAGTGCCGTCGCCTGGCCGATAGCATCAACGACCCTGACGCTATGGCCGCGCTGCGTAAACTGGCCACGGAATATGAATCAGAAGCCGAGCGCCTGGAGGGCGGCGCGGGCGATATGCCCAATGAGATGCCGCCGCCCACGGCTGAATAGGCGATCCGAAGACCGCCTGGGGTGCGCAGAAACGTCGTTTGCAAAGCCTTGCCGTTATTTCGCCTTGCAGCCATAGGCCGGCGCGTCACCCTTAAGGCCGAGGTCCCCATGAAAGCGCGCGTGTTCGTCACCCTGAAGCCCGGCGTGCTCGACCCGCAGGGCAAGGCGATCCACCATGCGCTCGAGGGGCTCGGGCTTCGCCGGCGTCAACGACGTCCGCGCCGGCAAGCTGATCGAGCTCGACCTCGCCGACGGCACCAGCGACGGCGCCATCGAGGAGATGTGCCGCAAGCTGCTCGCCAACACGGTGATCGAGAATTTCCGGATCGAGCGGCTGGAGGACGCCTGACGTGCCACGATTCCCGCATATTTTGCGGATAATGGGTCGGTCGGGAGCAAGTGAATGAAAGCGCGGTCATCGTCTTTCCCGGATCGAACTGCGACCGCGACATCGCCGTCGCGCTGGAGCAGGTGACGGGCCGCAAGCCGGCGATGGTCTGGCACCGCGATAGCGCGCTGCCCGACGGCACCGACTTCATCGCGCTTCCGGGCGGCTTCTCCTACGGCGATTACCTGCGCTCCGGGCGCGATGGCGGCGCGCTCGCCGATCATGCGCGCGGTCCGCGACGCGGCGGGACGCGGCGTGCCGGTGATCGGCATCTGCAACGGCTTCCAGGTGCTGACCGAGGCCGGGCTGCTGCCGGGCGCGCTGATGCGCAACGCGGGGCTGAGCTTCGTCTGCCGCCCGGTCCCGCTCAAGGTCGAGAACAGCCAGAGCCTGTTCACCTGCGGCTATGAGGCGGGCGAGGACGGTCGCACTTCCCGGTCGCGCACCACGACGGCAATTACCAGGCCGACGAAGCGACCCTCGACCGGCTCGAGGGCGAAGGCCGGGTCGCCTTCCGCTACCTCGACGAGGTCAACGGCTCGGCGCGGCAGATCGCCGGGATCCTCAACGACACCGGCAACGTGCTCGGCCTGATGCCGCATCCCGGAACGGGCGGTCGAGCCGGCCCATGGCGGAACCGACGGGCGGCGGCTGTTCGAAGGGTTGCTGGAGACGGTCGCCTAGCGGCGGGTTTGCCTGGTGACGTCGGTGCAGCCGCCGGTCGCCGGCGGGGCCATGCACATGAAGACCCGGTCGGGCCCCTTGGTGTCGAGCACCCGCACATAATGCTCCATCGTCATCGGCTCGACGAAGATGACCACCGTCGTCGCCTGCGCCGTTGCGGCGCAGCCGAGGAGCGCGGCGGCAAAGACGAGCCGGACCAGACGCATGAACTTCCCCCTTGTGGTCACGAACTTCAGCCGCGGCGATTGAACGCCAAATGAACGACGGCTCGGATCAGCGGCCGAGGTGATCGAGGATTTCCGCCACCGCGTCTTTGCTCAGCCAAGGGTCGATCTCGTGCCGCTTGACCGGACCGTTGTGATTGACGGTGCGGCGCAACAGCCGCGCAATATATTCCATGGCGAGCGGATGGTCCGACTTCATCGCCGCCTGGAACGCCTCGCCATCCGCTGCGCCCACATGGTCGATCACCAGCGCTTTCAGCTCGGGGCCGAAATTCATCGAGTTGGCGCTGACCTGGAAGGCGCCGGCCTCGGTCGTCGTCGGCGTGTTCGAGGTCGGGTTGCTGACATCGCGCCCCGCATTCCACTTCCAGGAGGATTCGAATCCGGCGAGGACGCGCATTACTTCGAGCATCACCGCCCGCCGGTGCTGATTATCGCGCCACGGCCCCAGCGTCGAACGCACCGACGAATAGACGTCGTGCGCTTGGTTCGGCGCGAAAATCTCTTCGGGCGCATCCTTGCCCCAGGCGATCAGCTCATCGAGGAAGGCGTCGGGCGCCTTCCCGCGGTTCTTCACCTGCGCTTTCAATGCTTTGTAAGCCACGGCGATACCTCCGCTGTGTGCGGCGATCCGGCGGAATCCCCAATAGCACGACCATCGCAGCGAGGCGTAGCGCGGTTTCTTGCAGCGTGAATTGCGGTTAGTGCTGGCGCACGCGCCCGTAGCTTAGCCGGATAGAGCACGTGCCTTCTAAGCATGAGGTCGCAGGTTCGAACTCCTGCCGGGCGCGCCACGCACCTTCGCAGAAGCAGTGATGGGCTAACCTTGCGACCGCGCTTCGAACTCCTCGGCCAGTTGCGCATAGCGCTCGGCGAGTTCGAGATGAATCCGGCCAATGTCGTCGACCGGCGCCTGATGGGCCAGGGCACGCTCGGTCTCCTCCCTCGAACGATAATATGCGGCGTTGCTCATGACATTCTCGTCCATCTCCCCAACTCCCTGTGCGTCGCTTCTCCTCCTGCCGGCAGCCCGGACCAGGTCGCCCGAACTGCCGTTTGGCGCCGACAAAATACAAAAAGCTGGCAAAGGTTCCCACCAACTACCGCCGCCTGATCCGGACCGCTGCGCGACGATTGGTCAGGCTGGCACGCTCCAATATCGGCGCTCTAAAGCGGTGGCCGGCCCTGGGCTTCCTCGGACCGGTTGAACCAAGCGCTGGCCCCAGGCCGGAACAGAAAGAAGCCGATGACCCCAAGGCCCACAAGAAGGAGCAAGCCTACCAGGTCGCCCCAGTTCGATCCGAGGAAGACTCCAGTTGCCAGGAGGCCGCTGCCGGCGAGGAGGAAGCGCGACCAATTGTGGCCTTTGAGCACGCCGTAGCCCGAGAGAATGATGACCATTCCCATGAAGCCGTATACCCAGATCCTCTGGGTGCCGAGGAGCGTCACCAGCATCAGCAGCGACACCGCGCCGCCAGCGACCAACAGCCATCCGATAATCGTCATTGGACGCGGTCGCCCAGGCGAGGGTGCCGGGGGCGGGGGTTTTTCGGGAGGAGGCGCCGGTTCCACCGGCTCTACAACTGCCGCCGGCATCTTGGCCGCGGTCGTTGGGCCTTCGGCATAATCGTTATCGGGGTCGTTGACGTGGACCACGCGCAGCCGGAACGGATAAGTTCCAGCGGGAACCTCGTCCGGCACATTGATCCTGACGGTTGCGGTCTGCGTTTCGTCGGCCGCGAATATCCGCTCCCGCTCGCCCTCGACGCTGAACCAGTCGCGCTTCGCATCGCCCGCGACCGCGATGCTAAGCCTCCCGGTGCAGCTTTCCTCGGATTTGTTCGTCACATTGAAAATGATTGCACCCGACGCTGGCCCGGAAGCGGTTCGTTCGAGCTCGACGATCGTCGGGGCGTCGGGGATTTCGAACGTGGACATGGTTCGTCTCCTGACGAAGGTCCCGAGCGGCCGGAGAATTAGCATGACCCCGAAGCTTTGTCCTCTGCCTCCGGCAGCGTCGCGTTATGACGCAGGAGATCTCCGAGCGAAGCCGCACTTCGTTAACTCGCCGGAGCTACGTGGCTTAACGGCCGCGGGAGGAGTATTTCAGGCGCATGACTCAGGGGCGGGCAGAGCGGCAGCGGGCAATCGTCGACATGTTGCGCGAAGGGCCGGCGCGGACCCAGGACGAGGTCGCGGGGAAGCTGGCGGAGGCGGGCTACGGCGTTACCCAGGCGGTCGTCGCTCGCGACCTCGAGCAGATCGGCGCGGTCAAGGTCAAGCGCGAGGGCAAGCTCGGCTATGCGCTCCCCGAGCGGCTCGGCGAGCGCAACTGGGCGGCCGACCGGCTGACCCGCATCTTCGCCGAATGGGTCCAATCGGTCGACACGTCCGGCAACATGGTGGTGGTGCGCACGCCGCCGGGCTCGGCGCACCTGGTCGGGCTCGCGGTCGACCAGGCCAAATTCCCCGAGGTGGTCGGGACCATCGCCGGCGACGACGCCTTGTTCATCGCGGTCCGCTCGGGACTGCCACCGGACCCGCTGGCGCAGCGCCTGCGCGACATGATGGGCGACTAACCCTCCAGCATGTGATCGGCGACGCTGTAGCAGTGGCTCGCCTGGTAGGCGTTGCGGCCGCGGTTCATGTGGGTGAGGTTGAAGCTGCGGATGGCGCGCAGCGCGTGCGGGTCTGCAAGAAACTTGCGGATCGAGGCTGAGCCCCGCACCTTCACTCCGAACGTGTCGGCCTTCCACAGGAAATGGCTGACGTCTTCAGGCTGCAGCACGCAGCGTTCGATCCGCGCTTGATCGAGATGATCCGGTTCAGGTGAGCCGTCGCGGGTGAAGTCCGACACATGGAGGATGAACCGCGCGCGCAGGTCGGCGCCGTCGGCGAGCAGGGTGAACAACTCCATCCAGCTCGCATTGACCCGGACCAGCGGCTTGTCGGAGGTCGACGGCAGGCATGACACCGACCAGTAATGGCGCTCGGTCCGGCGCGGGACGGGCAGGCAGGTCTCGCCGTAGATCCCGAGGATCTGCAGCACCTCCTCGGCCTGCGGTCGGCGCAACAGCTTTTGAAACCGGGCGGCATATTTGAACCGCTGTTCGAGCGACTCCGACCGTTCGTCGGCGTCGGGCAGGGCGGCGCCGTCGAGCCAGGCCCGCTGCTCTTCGTCGGTCAGGAACTGGCGCAGTCCCGTCAGGGGACCAGCTTCCCGGGATTGATGATGCCGAGCGGGTCGAGCGCCTGCTTGATCGCGCGCAGGGCGTGATCCGGCCGGGCGGGGCGAGCCGCGCCAATTCGGCGCGCTTCAGCTGGCCGATGCCGTGCTCGGCCGAGATCGAGCCGCCGGCGGCGGTCACCAGGTCGTCGACCAGGCGGGTGATCGTCCGCGCCTTCGCCCTCGTACCAGTCGGGCGCGGCATGGCCCGGCGGCGCGGACGTGGAAATGGATGTTGCCGTCGCCGAGATGGCCGAAGCCGCTGGCGATGACGCCGGGGAAGCGGCGCTCGACCTCGGCCGCGGCCTCGATGATGAAGCGCGGCATGTCGGCGACGGGGACCCAGATGTCGTGCGCGAGCGTCTGCCCTTCGCGCGCTCGGCCTCGGAGATGCGTGTCGCGGATCTTCCACAAGGCCTCGGCCTGGGCTTCGTTTGCGGCGATCACGGCATCGCCGATGATGCCGTCCTCCAGCGCGGCGGCGAGCAGCCGCTCGATTTCGGCGCACGATGTCGATTGCGGCCTCGGTCGTCGTCGCTTCGACCAGCACGTGCCAGGCGTGCTCGCCGGCGAGCGGCGGGCGCGTGCCGGGAATATGCTTGAGCACGAGCCGGAGCGAATCTCGCGGGACCAGCTCGAACCCCTCGATCGTGGTGGTGCGCGCCTCGAGGAAGCGCAGCAGATCGAGCGCTTGCGTCGGGCTGGCGACCCCGGCCCAGGCGACGGCGCGGGCGGCGATGGCCGGGACCAGCCGCAGCGCGACGGCGGTGACGACCCCGAGCGTCCCTTCGGCGCCGATCAGCAACTGGTCGAGGCTGTAGCCGCGATTGTCCTTCTTGAGCCCGGACAGGCCATTGTGGACCGAGCCGTCGGGAAGCACTGCTTCGACCCCGGCGACCAGCGCGCGCATGGTGCCGAATTTCAGCACCTGGGTGCCGCCGGCGTTGGTCGAGGTGAGCCCGCCGATGGTGCAGCTGCCGCGCGCGCCGAGCGTCAGCGGAAAGCGCATCCCGGCGGCGTGCGCGGCCTCGTGCAGCGTGGCGAGGATCACGCCGGCCTCGGCGACGGCGAGGCGATTTTCCGCGCTGAGCGAGCGGATGCGGTTCATCCGCCGCAGCGACAGCAGCAGCGCCGAGCCGTCGGCCGCCGGCGTCGCCCCGGCCGCCATGCCGGTGTTGCCGCCCTGCGGGACGAGCGGGACGCGATGCTCGGCGGCGAGCTGCACGATCTCCACGACCTCCTCGGTCGAAGCCGGCGCGAGGATCGCCGGCGACGCGCCGTGCACCCGGCCGCGCCAGTCGGTGACCCACGGCTCGATCTCGCTGGGGTCGGTGATCACGCCCCTTCGGGCCAGCTCGCTGCTCGGCCGCGGCGATCAGCTGCGCCTGGCGCGTCCATGCCGGCATAGCGCGCTTGGCACGAGCGCCCTCTCCCGCCAAAGCAGGGCCATGGACAAGCCGCCGATCACGCTGATCGTCGCCCGCGCCGCAGAACGGCGTGATCGGCCGCGACGGAACGCTGCCGTGGCACCTGCCGGCCGACCTCAAGCGCTTCAAGGCGCTGACCATGGGCAGCGCGATGATCATGGGCCGCAAGACGTTCGACAGCCTGCCGGGCCTGCTGCCCGGCCGTCGCCACATCGTGCTGACCCGCGACCGGGACTGGCGCGCGCCAGGGGCGGAAGTCGCGCAGGATCTCGACCAGGCACTCGCGCTCGCGGGCGCCGAGCGGGTCTCGGTGATCGGCGGCGCGAACCTGTTCGCCCAGTTCCTGCCGCTCGCCCACCGGATCGAGCTGACCGAAGTGCTGGCCGACATCCCCGGCGACACGGTCATGCCAGATCCGCTCGATTTCGGGCGAATGGCGCGAGCTGTTCGCGAGGAAAGCCATCCGGCGGAAGATGGCCGCCCCGCCTTCCGCTTCGTCACGCTGGAGCGAGTCTAGCGTGCGCGGCCGGGCGGTCGCATATCTGCGGTAGCGCTCGACCTGCTCGGCCAGCACCTGGTCGACCATCGGCGCGAGCTTGTCGGCGCCGCCGTTGGCGAAGCCGGCGGCCTCGTAATCGAGCGTCAGCTGCGAGCCGCCGGCGGTCGACTTCACCTGGACGTCGAGCACGCCCGCCGTCGCTTCGTAGAGCAGCGGGCCGAGCGCGCCGGTCAGGACGATGCGCTTGCCCGGATCGACATAGGTCACGCGCATATGCTCGATCCCGCCGCCCTTCGGGAAGCGCTCGCAGAAGCAGCCGCCGGGGGCCAGTGTCAGGCTGAGGTTCTCGGCCTTGCCGCTGTAGGTGTGCTGCGGGTCCCACCACGCCGGGAGGCTGGCGAAGGCCTGGAAGGCGACCTCCGGCTTGCACCACCAGCTTGCACGATCTGGCGGACCTCGAAGCCGTTGGCCGACGCGCCGATCACTTCGGCCGCCGCCGGAGCGCGACGCCGCGAGCAGCCCAAGCGCGATGATGAGTTTCATGAAGCCCTCCCTGTCGCCGGGAGGATGCCGCGACTAGGCCGTGCCGTCCAGAATCGCGTCGATCTGCGCCGCGACCGCGTCGACCGACGCCATTCCGTCGACCGAGCGGACCAGGCCTTTCGCGGCGTAATAAGGCAGGATCGGCGCGGTCTTGGCGCGATATTCGGCCATGCGCGTCCGCACCGTCTGCTCATTGTCGTCGGGGCGCCGCTTGAATTCGGTGCAGCCGCACACGTCACACACACCCGGCACCACCGGCTGCTTGAGCTGGTCGTGGTATGGCGCGCCGCACTTGGCGCAGGTGAACCGGCCGACGATCCGGCGGACCAGCTCGTCCTCGTCGACGGCGAGCTCGATCACATGGTCGAGCTTGCGGCCGCGCTCGGCCAGCAGCAGGTCGAGCGCCTCGGCCTGGGCGAGGGTCCGGGGAAAGCCGTCGAAGATCGCGCCGCTGCCGCTGCAGGTGTCGAGCCGCTCGCCGATCAGCGCAGTGACGATGGCGTCGCTGACCAGCTCGCCGGCGTCCATGATCGCCTTGACCTTCTCGCCGATCGGCGAGCCCGAGGCGCGCGCCTCGCGCAGCATGTCGCCGGTCGACAGCTGGATCATTCCGCGCGTCGCCTGAAGCCGGGCGGCCTGCGTGCCCTTGCCCGCCCCCGGGGGGCCCAACAGGATGATGTTCAGCATCTAGGGCGCTCCCCTGCCCGTCCCTGCTCAGCGCCGTCGCGGCGTGGTCTTGAGCTTCGCTTTCTTGATGAGATCGCCATATTGATGCGCGATCAGGTGGCTCTGGATCTGGCTCACCGTGTCCATCGTCACGTTGACCACGATCAGCAGGCTGGTCCCGCCGAGGCGGAAGTTGAGGCCGGCCTGGGCCGACAGGATCTCCGGGATGAGGCAGATCACGACCAGGTAGGCTCGCCCCGACCACGGTGATCCGGTTGAGCAGATAATCGAAATATTGCTCGGTGGCCTTGCCCGGCCGCTTGCCCGGAATGAAGCCGCCGTGGCGCTTCAGATTGTCCGCCGTCTCCTCGCTGTTGAACTGCACCGCGGTGTAGAAGAAGCAGAAGAAGGCGATGAGCAGGCCATAGAAAGCGAGATACAGCGGGGCGCCGTGCTGGAGATAGGTGCTGATGGTGATCAGCACATCGTTCGCACCACCCTCGCCGGTGCGACTGCCGGCCCATTGCAGGACCGTCAGCGGCATCAGCAGCAAGGACGAGGCGAAGATCGGCGGGATCACGCCCGCGGTGTTGATCTTGATCGGCAGGTGCGAGCGCTCCTGCTGCATCCCGCGCGCGGTCTGACGCTTGGGATATTGGATCAGCACCCGGCGCTGGGCCCGCTCCATGAAGCAGATGCCGAGGATGAGGACGATGGCGAGGCCGATCACGCCGATCACGATCATCGGATTGAGGGTACCGGTGCGGCCGCCTTCGAGCAGCTGCGCGATCGCCTGCGGCAGGCGGGCGACGATCCCGGCCATGATGATCAGCGACACGCCGTTGCCGATGCCGCGGCTGGTGATCTGCTCGCCGATCCACATCAGGAACAAGGTGCCGCCGACGAGGCTGACGGTGCCGGCGATCTCGAACAGCAGGCCGGGCTGGACGACCGCCTGAATACCCTTGTTTACGGCCTGCGATTCGAGCCCGCGCACCGCGAGATAGCCCTGCACCAGGGTAATCGCGACGGTCAGGTAGCGGGTGTACTGGTTGAGCTTCTTGCGCCCGGTCTCGCCTTCCTTGCGGAGCTGTTGCCACGGGCCGTAGAGCGTCGCGCCGAGCTGCACGACGATCGACGCCGTGATGTACGGCATGACGCCGAGAGCGACGATCGAGAAGCGCTCGAGCGCGCCGCCGGAGAAGGTGTTGAACACGTCGAGGATGCCGCCGCTCTGCGTCTGGTAGAGCGCCGACATGGCGACCGGGTCGATGCCCGGGACGGGGACGAACGACAGCAGCCGGAACAGGATCAGCGCGCCGAGCGTGAACCACAGCCGCTTCTTGAGCTCGGTCGCCTTGTTGAAATTGGCAAGCGTGATGCTGGACGCAAGTTGTTCGGCTGCGGATGCCATCGTCTTTGATAATCCCCTAGGCTCTGCGGCTCATATAAGCGGCGTTCCCGTCATTGCGAGGAGCGGAGCGACGAAGCAATCCACGGCCGGCCGGATTGCTTCGCTCCGCTCGCAATGACGGTTTAGGCCTCGGCCTTGGCGGCCGCCTGGTCGGCCAGCCGCTTCTCGCGAACCTTGCCCTTCTTGGCCGCGGCGAGCTCGGCCGGGTTCTTGCGCTCGATCAGCTCGATCGACCCGCCGGCCTTCTCGACCGCTTCGCGCGCGCCCTTGGATACGCCGGCGACCTTGAATGCCAGTTTGGCCTTGAGCTCGCCCTTGCCGAGCAGCCGGACGCCGTCCTTGCCGCCGCGCGCCAGGCCGGCGCCCTTCAGCGCCGCATGGTCGAGCGTGCCCTTGATATCGAGCTTGCCGGCGTCGATCGCCTTCTGCACCGCGCCGATGTTCACCTCGGCATAATCGCGGGCGAAGATGTTGTTGAAGCCGCGCTTGGGGAGCCGCATGTGGAGCGGCATCTGGCCGCCCTCGAAGCCGGCGATCGACACGCCCGAGCGCGACTTGGCGCCCTTCTGGCCGCGGCCGGCGGTCTTGCCGAGCCCCGAGCCGATGCCCCGGCCGACCCGAACGCGGCTTTGACGCGCGCCCTTGTTGTCACGAATTTCGTTCAGTTTCATGTCTTTGCACTCGCTTTCGCTTTTGTCGCGCTTTTCCCTCTCCCGAGGGAGAGGGAGGGAGCTCCCGAAGGGAGCGGAAGGGTGAGGCCGACCTCACCCCGCTCGGCTACGCCGAGTCGACCCTCTCCCGAGGGAGAGGGTTATTCGGTTAAGCCGCTTCCTCGACCTTCACCAGATGATGCACCTTCTTGACCTGGCCGAGCACTTCGGGCGTGCCCTCGACCTCGACGCTGCGGTGCAGCTTGTTGAGGCCGAGGCCGACGAGCGTCGCCCGCTGCGTCTTGTCGCGGCGGATCGGCGAGCCGGTCTGGGTGATCTTGATCTTCTTCGCTTGGGCCATGACGCTTACTCCACCACCGCTTCGGCCTGGGCCTCGGCTTCGGCGGCAGACGCGCCGCCGCGGCCGAGCAGGTCGGCGACCTTCTTGCCGCGGCGCTGCGAGACCGAGCGCGGGCTGGTCTGCTCCTTGAGCGCCTCGAAGGTCGCGCGGATCATATTGTAGGGGTTGGACGTGCCGACCGACTTGGTGACGACGTCGGCCACGCCGAGGCTCTCGAAGATCGCACGCATCGGGCCGCCGGCAATGATCCCGGTCCCGGCCGGAGCCGTGCGGATCGTCACCCGGCCGGCGCCGAAATGGCCGAGGCCGTCGTGGTGCAGGGTCCGGCCGTCGCGCAGCGGAACGCGGATCATCGCCTTCTTCGCCGCCGCGGTCGCCTTGCTGATCGCCTCGGGCACCTCGCGCGCCTTGCCGTGGCCGAAGCCGGCGCGGCCCTTGCCGTCGCCGACCACGACCAGCGCGGCAAAGCCGAAGCGCTTGCCGCCCTTCACCGTCTTCGACACGCGGTTGATGTGGACGAGCTTCTCGATCAGCTCCTCGCCGCCCTCGTCGTCGCCGCCACGCCCGCGCCGGTCGTCGCGCCGGCCACGGCCACCACGATCGCCGCCGCCACGGCCACGGCCACCACCGCGCGGCCCGCGCCCGCGGCCCTGCAGGCCGCTCCTGCTGCGGCTGCTCGGCCTGTTGCTCCTCGGCCGGGGCCGGAGCCTCGACAGCGGCGGCAACCTCGGTCGGCTCGGTGGCGGCTTCGTTGGTCTGGTTCTCGTCTTGCATTCTAGAACTCCAGTCCGCCTTCGCGGGCAGCGTCGGCGAGGGCCTTCACCCGGCCATGGAACAGGAAGCCGCCACGGTCGAACACGACCTGGCTGACGCCGGCCTTCTTGGCCCGCTCGGCGAGCGTCTTGCCGACGGCGGCCGCGCTGTCGCGGGTCGCGCCGGTCTTGCCCTTGAGGTCCTTGTCCAGGCTCGAGGCGGCGGCGAGCGTCTTGCCCGCGGCATCGTCGATGACCTGGGCATAGATGTGCCGGCCCGACCGATGGACCGACAGCCGCGGCTTGCCGGCGGCACGGGCGCGCAGCGCCGTGCGCACACGGCGGCGGCGGCGATCGAAGAGGGAGAGTTTCGCCATGGCTTACTTCTTCTTGCCTTCTTTGCGGAAGATGTACTCGCCGCGATACTTGATGCCCTTGCCCTTGTACGGCTCGGGCTTGCGCCAGCGGCGGATCTCGGCGGCGACCTGGCCGACCTGCTGGCGATCGATGCCGCTGATCTCGACCGTGTTCTGGTCGGGAGTCTTGACCTCGATGCCCTCGGGGATCGGGAAGTTGACGTCGTGGCTGTAGCCGAGCTGCAGGCGCAGGTTCTTGCCCTGGGCCTGGGCGCGATAGCCGACGCCGGTGATCTCGAGCACCTTGGTGAAGCCCTCGGTCACGCCGGTGACGAGGTTCTGCACCAGCGTGCGCTGCATGCCCCAGGCGGCGCGGTTGCGCTGCGCTGCAATCAGCGGAGTCACGCGGATCTCGCTCTCGGCGACCTCATATTTCACGAGATCGTCGAGCAGCTGCATCGCCAGCTGGCCCTTCGGCCCCTTGACGGTCAGCGTGCCGCTCTCGACCGACGCGGTGACCCCGGCCGGAAGCGCGATCGGTTTCTTGCCAATGCGGGACATCAGAACACCTCCGCCAGCACTTCGCCGCCGACGTTCGCCTCGCGCGCCTCGGCGTCCGACAGCACGCCGCGCGGGGTCGACACGATCACCGTGCCGAGGCCGTTACGGATGCGCGGCAGCTCGCGCGCGGCCGAATAGACCCGGCGGCCGGGCTTGGACACGCGGGCCAGATGCTGGATCGCGGGCTGGCCCTCGAAATATTTGAGCTCGATGCGAATGCCCTTCTGGCCCGCCAGCTCTTCTTCCGAATAGCCGCGGATATAGCCTTCGCGCTGGAGCACATCGAGCACCCGGACGCGCAGGTTCGACGCCGGAGTCAGGATCGAATCCTTGCGTGCCTGCTGGCCGTTGCGGATGCGGGTGAGCATATCACCCAGAGGATCGGTCATTGCCATTCCTGCAAACCCTTACCAGCTCGACTTGATGACGCCGGGGATCAGGCCCTTGTTGGCCAGCTCCCGGAGCATGATCCGCGACAAGCGGAACTTGCGATAATAAGCGCGCGACCGGCCGGTCAGCTCGCAGCGGTTGCGAATCCGCGTCGGATTCCCGTTGCGCGGCAGCTCGGCCATCTTGAGGCGCGCGATCAGGCGCTCGGTCTCGTCCTTGCTACTCGTCGTCCGCGATCGCCTTCAGCTTCGCGTACTTCGCAGCATTCTTCTGGACGAGCTTCTTGCGCCGCTCGTTCTTGTTGATCGAACTCAGTTTCGCCATGACTTAAGTTCTTCTCCTAATCGAAGCAGACGCGCCCTTAGGCGGCCTGCTTCTGCTCCTCTTGCGGGAAGGGGAAATTGAACAGGCGCAGCAGCTCGCGCGCCTCCTCATCCGTCTTCGCCGTGGTGGTGATGATGACGTCCATGCCCCGGACCTTGTCGATCTGGTCGTAGTTGATCTCGGGGAAGATGATCTGCTCCTTGAGGCCCAGCGCGTAATTGCCGCGGCCGTCGAACGACTTCGGGTTGAGCCCGCGGAAGTCGCGGACGCGCGGCAGCGCGATCGGTCACGAGCCGATCGAGGAACTCGAACATGCGGTCGCGGCGCAGGGTGACCTTGCAGCCGATCGGCATGCCTTCGCGCAGCTTGAACTGGGCGATCGACTTCTTGGCCTTGGTGATCACCGGCTTCTGGCCGGCAATCTGCTGCATCTCCGCCGCGGCGGTCTCGACGCGCTTCTTGTCCTGGGTCGCCTCGCCGACGCCCATGTTGATGACGATCTTCTCGAGGCGCGGGACCTCGAGCCGGTTCTTGTAGCCGAACCGCTCGGTCATCGCCTTGACGATGCGCTCCTCATAGTCGGCCTTGAGCCGCGGCTTGTAGTTGGCCGGCACCTGCGACGGCTTGTCGGCCGTCTTCGCCGGCTTCGGCACTTCGGCCTCTTCGACCTTGGGCAGCGCCTCGATCGCCTCGGCTTCGGCCTTCTCGGCTTCGCCGACGCGCTCGACCCTGCGGCCTGCTCGGTCGCGGGCTCCTGCGCCTCGTCGAGCTTCTTGTCTTCGTCAGCCATTGATCAGTTCTCCAGACTTGGCCGCGACGCGGACCTTCTTGCCGTCGCGATCCTCGAAGCGGACGCGCGATCGGCTTGCCGTCGGCGGTCGCGATCGCGACCTTGGATACGTGCAGCGGCGCTTCCTTGCGCTCGATCCCGCCCTGCGGGTTCGTCTGCGATCGGCTTGCGGTGGCGCGCGTGGACGTTGACGCCCGACACGATCACCTTGCCCTCCTTCGGCATCGCCTGGACGACCTCACCCGTGCGGCCCTTGTCCTTGCCGGACAGGACCACGACCTTGTCGCCCTTCTTGATCTTCTGCGCGGCCATCACAGCACCTCCGGAGCGAGGCTGAAATGATCTTCATGTGCTTCTTCGCACGAAGCTCGCGCACGACCGGGCCGAAGATGCGGGTGCCGATCGGCTCCTCGTTCTTGTTGACCAGCACCGCGGCGTTGGAATCGAAGCGGATCACCGAGCCGTCGGGACGGCGGATGTCCTTGGCGGTGCGGACGATCACCGCGCGGTGAACGTCGCCCTTCTTCACGCGGCCGCGCGGCGCGGCTTCCTTGACGCTGACGACGATGATGTCGCCGACGCCGGCGGTGCGGCGCTTCGAGCCGCCCAGCACCTTGATGCACTGGACGCGCTTGGCTCCGCTGTTATCCGCAACGTCCAGGTTGGACTGCATCTGGATCATGGTTCGACCCTTATCCTCTCAAATCTTGCTCAGGCGTCCGCTTCGGCGCGTCTTCGGCCTTGGCCTTCTTCGTCGGCTTCTTGGCCGGCTTCTCGGCCTTGTCCTCGGCCGGCTCGCACGGCTCGGCCTTTGCGGCGCGGCGACGATCTCCGGCTCGGCGATCTCGACCGCTGCCGCCTTGGCGGTGCCGATGCGATCGAGCGACCGTCCACGTCTTCAGCTTCGAGATCGGCGCGCATTCCTCGATGCGCACGATCTCGCCGACGTGGAACTCGTTGGCCGCGTCGTGAGCGTGGTACTTCTTCGACAGCTTGATGATCTTGCCGTACAGCGGGTGCTTCACCCGCCGCTCGACGCGGACCACCACGGTCTTGTCACCCTTGTCGGACACCACGGTGCCGGTGAGGACGCGCTTGGGCATTCCTATAGTCTCCTCAACCCTGCGCCGAAGCGTTGGCGCGGGCACGCTGGTGCTGAAGCGTCTGGATGCGGGCGATGGTGCGGCGCACCTCGCGTGACCCGCGACGGCTTCTCGAGCTGGTTGGTCGCCGACTGGAAGCGCAGGTTGAACTGCTCGCGCTTCAGCTCGGCCAGCTGCAGCTGCAGCTGGTCGTCGGTCTTGACCTTGAGATCGTCGATCGCGGCCATGTTACTTTTCCTCCTCGGCCAGGGTCTCGCCCAGGCGGGCGACGACCTTGGTCTTGATCGGCAGCTTCTCGGCCGCCCGCTCGAACGCCGTCTTGGCGAGCGCGCCGGTGACGCCGTCGAGCTCGAACAGGATCCGGCCCGGCTTCACGCGGGCGACCCAGAATTCGGGCGAGCCCTTGCCCGAGCCCATGCGGACTTCGGCCGGCTTCGAGCTGACCGGCACGTCCGGGAACACGCGGATCCAGAGGCGGCCGGTGCGCTTGATGTGGCGCGTGATCGCGCGGCGCGCCGCCTCGATCTGGCGCGCGGTGATCCGCTCCGGCTCCATGGCCTTCAGGCCGAAGGCGCCGAAGTTCAGTTCGGTCCCGCCCTTGGCGTTGCCGTGGATGCGGCCCTTGAAGGCCTTGCGGAACTTGGTGCGCTTGGGTTGCAGCATGTCTCTTACTGTCCTTCGCGCTTACCGGTTGCCGCGCTCTTCGCGCGCCGGCCGGACTCCGGAGGTCTGGGCCTCCATCATCAGCCGGTCCTGAGCGAGCGGGTCGTGGCCGAGAATCTCGCCCTTGAAGACCCACACCTTGACCCCGCAGACGCCGTAAGCGGTGTGCGCCTCGGCCTCGGCGTAATCGACGTTGCCGCGCAGCGTGTGCAGCGGCACCCGGCCCTCGCGGTACCATTCGGTGCGCGCGATCTCGGCGCCGCCGAGACGGCCCGCGCAGGTGATGCGGATGCCCTCGGCGCCGAGGCGCAGCGCCGACTGCACCGCGCGCTTCATCGCGCGGCGGAAGGCGATGCGGCGCTCGAGCTGGTCGGCGACGCCCTGGGCGACGAGCTTGGCGTCGATCTCGGGCTTGCGGATCTCGACGATGTTCAGGCTCACCTCGGAGCTCGTCATCTTCTGCAGCTCGCGCTTCAGCTTCTCGATGTCCGAGCCCTTCTTGCCGATGATCACGCCCGGGCGCGCGGCATAGATGCGAGATCCGGCAGATCTTCGCCGGACGCTCGATCACGACCTTCGAGATCGCGGCCTGGGGCAGCTTCTCGATGATCGAGCGGCGGATCTTGAGGTCCTCGAGCAGCAGCCGGCCATAGTCCTGCCCTTCCGCGAACCAGCGGCTGTCCCACGTGCGGTTGATCTGCAGGCGAAGCCCGACCGGAGAGGTTTTCTGACCCATTACGCTTCTTCCTGCTCGCGAACGACGACCCGGAGGCGGCTGAACGGCTTGACGATCCGCGCCGAGCGGCCGCGCGCGCGGGTCGCGAAGCGCTTCATCGAGATCGACTTGCCGACGCTCGCCTCGGCGACGACCAGAGCGTCGACGTCGAGGTTGTGGTTGTTCTCGGCGTTGGCCACCGCCGACGCGAGCACCTTGCGCACGTCGTCGGCCATCGCCTTGGGCGAGAACTTCAGGATGTTCAGCGCTTCCTCGACCTTGCGGCCGCGGATCATGTCGCAACCAGGTTGAGCTTGCGCGCCGAGCCGCGGATCGTGTTGCCGATCGCGAGCGCTTCCTTGTCGCCGACCTTGCGGGGTGCAGCCTGCTTGCCCATCAGCGCTTGCCCTTCTTGTCCGACGCATGGCCGTGGAAGGTGCGGGTCGGAGCGAACTCGCCGAGCTTCATGCCGACCATGTCCTCATTGACCGACACCGGCACGAACTTGCGGCCGTTGTAGACATTGAAGGTGAGGCCGACGAACTGCGGCAGGATCGTCGAGCGGCGCGACCAGGTCTTGATCGGCGCACGGCCGCCCTTGCTCCTGCACCGCTTCCGCCTTCTTCAGCAGCGAAAGCTCGACGAACGGACCTTTCCAGACGGAACGGGCCATGACTTAACCCTTCTTCTTCGCGTGACGCGACCGGATGATGAACTTGTCGGTCGCCTTGTTGTGACGAGTGCGGGCGCCCTTGGTCGGCTTGCCCCACGGAGTGACCGGATGACGGCCGCCCGAAGTCCGGCCTTCGCCGCCGCCGTGCGGGTGGTCGACCGGGTTCTTGGCGACGCCGCGGGTCAGCGGGCGCTTGCCCATCCAGCGCGTGCGGCCGGCCTTGGCCAGGGTCTGGTTGGCGTTGTCGGGGTTCGACACCGCGCCGACCGTCGCCATGCAGTCCGAGCGGACGTAGCGCTGCTCGCCCGAATTGAGGCGGACGATGACCATGCCGCGGTCGCGGCCGACGACCTGGACATAGGTGCCCGCGGCGCGCGCGATCTGGCCGCCCTTGCCGGGCTTCAGCTCGACATTGTGGACGATGGTGCCGACCGGCATCTGGCCGATCTCCATCGCATTGCCGGGCTTCACGTCGACCTTCTTGCCGGCGATCACCTTGTCGCCCGGAGCGAGGCGCTGCGGCGCGAGGATGTAGGCCTGCTCGCCGCCTTCATAGGTGACGAGCGCGATGAAGGCCGAGCGGTTGGGGTCGTACTCGAGCCGCTCGACGGTCGCAGCGACGTCCCAGGTGCGGCGCTTGAAGTCGACGATGCGATAGCTTCTGCTTGTGCCCGCCGCGCGATTCCGCGCGACGTCACATGGCCCTTGTTGTTGCGGCCGCCGGTCTTGCGCCTTCCTTCGGTCAGCGCCTTGACCGGCTTGCCCTTCCACAGGTTCGCGC
>CAVXYS010000014.1:0-48879 GCA_963765945.1 uncultured Alphaproteobacteria bacterium | reverse complement strand
CCGGATTTTTAAGGAGGCCGACCGGGTCCTGGCTTGCTGCAGCTCACCCGGAGAACCAACCACGTCGAAGCCATGGCGCCCCCGTATGTTTTGTTGCCCACAGTGTAGCCGGGCTCAGCGGTTATGGGCCTTCAGCGCTCGTTCCATCTGCCGTTTCGCGTCGCGGTCGGCGACGTCGCGCCGCTTGTCGCGCTGCTCCTTGCCCCGTGCCACGGCCAGCTCGACCTTCACCTTGCCGTCCTTGAAGTAGAGCCGGCGGGACGATCGTCAGCCCCTTCTCGCGCACCATTCCGTAGAGGGAGTCGATTTCGCGCCGATGGAGGAGCAGCTTCCGCGGGCGCATCGGCTCGTGGTTCGCGCGGTTCCCCTGCTCGTAGACCGCAATCTCGAGCCCGTTCAGCCAGGCCTCCCTTTCGCGGATGTCCGCGTAGGCGTGCGCCATCGTCGTGCGCCCGTCTCGGAGCGACTTGACCTCGGTTCCGGTCAGCACGAGGCCGGCCTGACGATCAAGCTCAACCTGTCCGCCGCCACCGCGCTGCAGCTCGCCGCCGCCGCCGCGACGGGGGGCATGGAGAGCCCGTTCGTCTACGCCGCCCCCTGCCATCACCTTCCTCACCGTCCTGTTCCTGGAGCGACGGACAGGTTGAGCTTGATCGCGCTCGGCGCGAGGCCCCGCCGCCGGTAGCGCGCCCACTCGAAGACGAAGAGCGAGAGCGCGAGCAGCGCCACCAGGGAGAGGGCGGCCCGGCGCCAGGGGGCCGGGTCGGTGACCAGCACCCAGGCGACCAGCCCCACCGCGAAGGGCACCACCGCCAGCCGCGCCACGACGAGCTGCCCGAAGAGCCGCGACAGCTCCTCGCGCTCGATGCTCCCGCTTAGCCGAGGTGGCATGGAGTCCCTCCGGCCGGGGAGGATACGACGCCTGTCTCGCGCGCGCACGCCGGGTCTCCTCAGCCGCGCCCGAGGGCGTGATCGAGCGCCAGCCGGGTCTGCGCGAGCCGCGCCCGCGCCTCGGCCAGGCCCGTGTCGGCGAGGTACAGCCGATCGTTCGCGTCAATCACGTCGAGGCTCGAGGCGACGCCGGCATCGTAGCTGCGGCGCGCCGAGGCGGCCGCGTCGGCGGCGAGCTGCCGCTGGGTCTCGGCCAGCCGCAGCCGCTCCCGCGCGACCTCCAGGTCGCGCGCGCCGTCGCGCACCTCCTGGACCACCGCCAGCCGCTCCGCCTCGGCCGCCGCCCGCGCGCCCGAGAGCGCCGCCTCCGCCTGGCGCCGCTTCCCGTAGCGCAGGCCGCCGTCGTAGAGCTGCCAGGTCAGATCCAGGGTGGCGCGCCAGCCGTCCTTCTGGCCGGTGGGTAGGGGACGTCCGAGGCGAACACCGAGCCGGCGGCGGAGAGCTGCGGCGCGAGCCGCGCCCAGGCCGAGCGGACGCCGGCCTCCGCCGCGCCCACCTGCGCCGACTGCCCCTCGAGCTCGGGCCGGTTCGCCAGCGCCTCGTCGACCAGCGCCTCCGGCGCGGCGCCGGGCGGGGCGGCCGGGGTCGCCGGCAGCTCGATCACCACCGGCCCCTCCCGGCCGAGGAGGATCCCGAGCGCCAGCCGGGCGCGGTCGAGCTCGGCCCGGGCACGGGCGAGCTCGCTCTCGCGGCGGACCTGCTCCGTCCGCGCGCGGAGCGCGTCCAGCGGCGCGGCGGTGCCGGCCGCGACGCGCCGCTCGGCGCTCCGCGAGAGCTCGCCGGCGCTCTCCACCGCCTGCTCGGCGGCGATCAGCGTCTCCTCGGCGGCGCGCGCGCCGTGCGCGGCCTGGGCGAACCCGGTGCGGACGCCGAGCCGCACCGCCCGCGCGCTCGCCTCGGCGGCGTGCTCGGCGCCGCGGGCCTGGGCGAGGTCGAACCAGGCGTTCGGGACCACCAGCGGGACGCGCGCCGCGAGGGTGCCGGTGAGCGACTCGAGCGGCTGGATGAACGTCGTCCGCGGCGCCTGGCCGGGCGCCGCGGGCGGGGAGATGCGGGCCTCGTCGCTGTTGCGGGTGTACGTGCCCTGCGCCGTGAGCGAGGGGAGGAGCGCGGCGGCCGCCTGGCGCGAGACCCCGCCCGCCTCGCCGGCGCGGCTGCGGGCCTGGGCGAGGGTGAGGCTCTGGCGATCGAGCTCGGCCAGGGCGGCGTCGAGGGGGAGCGAGGGGAGCGGGGTCGCGGACGGGGCGGACGGACGCCCGGGGGCGGCGGCCGGCGCGCTGGCTTCGCCCGGGGTGATCGTCCCGGTCGCCGGGGCGGGACTCGCCGCCGCCCCGCTCGCCGTCATCACCCACAGGAACGCCGAGACCAGCCATACACGCATGTCGTCTCCTCCGGAGCCGCCGTCCCGGTCCACAGAGCAAGGACGGTGCCGCCTTCCCGCGCGCGATTCTCGTCGGTTCGGCGCGGATCCGCCGAGACGCGCGTCGGGAATCCTCCCGGGGATGTCGGGTCGCCTTACACTCCTCGGGCGCCAACCGTCGAAACCGGCCTGCCGGCGTGCGCCGGGACGCGGCACGGCGCTTGCCATCCGGAGCCGGAGACCCCGCGGCCGCCGCGGAGAGGAGCCCCACCGATGCGCAGAGTCGCCCTGGTCCTCGTCGCCCTCGTCGTCGTGCTCGGCGGCCTCATCGCGCTCCGGCTCTGGACCCAGGCGCGCGCCCTCGCCGCGCCGTCGGGCGGCTCGGGCGAGATCGAGGGCACCACGGTCGACCTGTCCTCGCGCGTCGGCGCGCGGATCCTCGAGCTGGGGGTCCGGGAGGGCGAGGCGGTGAAGGCCGGCGCGCTGGTGGTCCGGCTCGACTGCGCCGATCCCGAGGCGCAGCTCGCCGAGGCCCAGGCCCGGCTGGCGGCGGCGAAGGCGCAGGCAGCCGCCGCGAGCGCGCAGCTCACCGCCTCCGAGCGGAACCGCGTGGCCGCCCGGGCGGGCGAGGAGGCGGCGCGCGCGCAGGCGGAGGCGCTGGCGGCCCAGCGCGACGCCGCCGAGCGCCAGGCGAGGCGGCTCGCGGCCCTGCCGCAGGACGTGCCGGCCTCGAGCATCGACCAGACGCAGCGCGAGCGCGACCGGGCTCGCGCACCAGACCCAGGCCGCCCGGGCCCAGGCGTCGGCCAGCGCCGCGCAGGCGGTGGCGGCCACCTCCGGGATCCGCGCCGCGCGCGCCCAGGCCGAGGCGGCGCTCGCCCAGGTGCGGCGGCCGAGGCGGCGGTGGCGCGCGCCAGGATCCTCGGTGGCGAGTGCGAGCTGCGCGCGCCGCGCGACGCCGAGATCGAGACCCTGCCGCACGAGGCGGGCGAGCTGGTCTCGCCGGGCGCGGTGCTCGCGCGGCTCGTCGACCTCTCCGAGGTGAAGGCCACCTTCTACCTGCCCAACGCCGAGGTGGGCGCGGTGAAGCCCGGCGCGACGGCGATGGTGCGAGGCCGACGCCTACCCGGGCGAGCGGTTCGAGGGCACGGTCCGCACCTCGCGCTCGAGGCCGAGTTCACGCCGCGCAACATCCAGACCCGCACCGACCGCGACCGGCTCGTCTACCCGGTCGAGGTCGACGTCGCGAACCCCGACGGGACGCTGCGCGCCGGGATGCCGGTCCAGGTCACGCTCCCGGGGACGGGGCGGTGACGGCGCGACGAAGCGCCTCGCGCGGCGGTCGGCGCCGGCGCTCGCGGCGCGCGGCGCTCGTGCGCCGCTTCGGCGCCGTCGACCGCGCTCGACGGGCTCGCGTTCGAGGTCGCGCGCGGGCGAGCTCTACGGCCTGGTCGGCCCCGACGGCGCCGGCAAGACCACCGCCATCCGCGCGCTCGCCGGGCTGATCCGCCTCGACGGCGGCGAGGTGCGCGTGCTCGGCGGATCGCCGCCGACGAGCGCGCGGTGCGCGAGCGGCTCGGCCTCATGCCGCAGCAGTTCAGCCTCTACGGCGATCTCTCGGTCGACGAGAACCTGCGCTTCTTCTCGCGCCTCTTCGGCCTGCCGCGCGAGGCCTACCGCGCGCCGCGCCGAGCGGCTGCTCGGGATCACCCGGCTCGGCGCCGTTCCTCGACCGGCGCGCCGACGCCCTCTCCGGCGGCATGTACAAGAAGCTCGCGCTGGCCTGCGCGCTGCTGCACGAGCCGGAGGTGCTGCTGCTCGACGAGCCGACCAACGGCGTCGACCCGGTGAGGCGGCGCGAGCTGTGGGCGCTGCTCTACGAGTTCGTCGCACGGCGGGATGGCCGTGCTGGTCTCGACCCCGTACATGGACGAGGCCGCGCGCTGCCACCGCGTCGGGCTGCGTGCACCGCGGGCGCCTGCTCGCCGAGGGCGACGCCCGGCGCGCTGCGTCGCGCGACTTCGACGACGAGGTCGTCGAGGTGCGCGGCGGCGATCGCGACGCGCGTGGACGCCGCGCTCGCCCGGACGCCCGGCGGTGCGCGCCGCCTCCCCGGCGGGCGCGCGGCTGCGGGTCGTGGTGGCCCGCGGCGGGGCGGCGAGGTGGCGGCGCGGCTCGCGCCGCTCGGCGCCGCGCTCGCGCCGCGTGCCGCCCGACTTCGAGGACCTCTTCCTCGCGCGCATCGCGGGAGGCCGCGTGAGCCGACCGGCCGTCGATCGAGGCCCGCGAGCTCACGCGCCGGTTCGGCGCCTTCACGGCGGTGGACGCGACGTCAGCTTCGACGTCGAGCGCGGCGAGATCTTCGGCTACCTCGGCGCGAACGGCGCCGGGAAGTCCACCACCATCCGCATGCTGTGCGGCCTGCTCGCGCCGACGCGCGGGCGACGCGCGTGGTCGCCGGGCACGACGTCGGCCGCGACCCCGAGGCGGTCAAGGCCGCCATCGGCTACATGTCGCAGAAGTTCTCGCTCTACCTCGACCTGCCGGTCGATCGAGAACCTCGCTTCTTCGGCGGCGCCTACGGGCTCTCGCGGGAGGCGCTGCGCGCGCCGCGCCGACGAGCTGCTCGAGCTCACCGACCTCGCCGGCCACGGCGGACGCCATCACGGGCGCGCTCCCGGGCGGCATGCGGCAGCGGCTGGCGCTCGCCTGCGCGATGCTGCACCGGCCCGCGCGTCGTCTTCCTCGACGAGCCCACCGCCGGCGTCGACCCGGTGGCGCGTCGCGCGTTCTGGCGGCTGATCCGCGAGCTCTCGCGCGCGGGGGCACCACCGTCTTCGTCACCACCCACTACATGGACGAGGCCGAGTACTGCGCGCGCATCGGCCTGATGGTGGACGGCCGGCTCGTCGCGCTCGACACGCCCGCGGCGCTCAAGCGCACCTGGGTCCCGGACCGCGTGCTCGTCGCGCGCGGCCAGGGGCTGACGCGCGCGGCGCCGCGGCGCTCCGCGCGCGCGCGGGCGTCCGCGCGGTCGAGCCGTTCGGCGCCGGGCTGCACGTGCGGGTCGACCCGGCGCGCCCCGAGCGCGGACGAGTCGCCGCGGTGCTCCCGGCCGCCGGCGCGCGCGAGGTCGCGGTGGAGCCGACGAGCCGTCGCTCGAGGACGTCTTCCTCGCGGTGGTCGGCGCGAGGGGCGCGGGGAGGCGGCGCCATGAGCGCGCCGGCTCGCGGCGGTCGCTGCGTCGCGGTCGGCGCCATGGCCGTCCAAGGAGGCGCGCCACATCGTCCGCGATCCGCGGACGCTCTACATCGTCGCTCGGCATGCCCGTCGTGATGCTGTTCCTGTTCGGCTACGGGGTCACCTTCGACATCGACCAGATCCCGGTCGCGATCGTCGACCACGACCGGACCGAGGCCTCGCGGGCGCTCGTGCGACGCGCTCACCGCCGTCGCGCGAGCTCGTCTCGGTCGGCGAGCTCCGCGGACGCGGACGCGGCGCTGGCGCTTTCCGGCGCGGGCGCGCCGTCGGCGGTCCTGGTGGTCGACCGCGGCTACGCGCGCGACGTGCTCGCGCGGAAGTCGCGTCCCGGTGCAGCTCCTGGTGGACGGCGCCGACGCGCTGGTCGCGAACCAGCTCCTCGCCAAGGCCGACGCGCTGGTGCGCGCCGAGACCCGCCGGCTGGCCGGCCCCGACGCTGGCCGCCGGCGCCGCGCCGTCGCAGGTGAAGGTCTGGACCCGCTACAACCCGGAGGGCCGCTCGGCGCTCTTCATGGTGCCGGGGCTCGCCGCCTACCTCCTGGCCATCACCGCGGTGCTGCTCACCGCCCTCACCATCGCGGGCGAGTGGGAGCGCGGCTCGATGGAGCAGCTCTTCGCCACGCCCATCGGCCGGCTCGAGATCGTCGCTCGGCAAGCTCCTGCCCTACCTCGCGCTCGGGCTGCTCCAGTTCCTGCTCGTGGTCGCCTTCGGGATGATCGCGTTCGACCTGCCCCTGCGCGGCAGCGGCCTCGCGCTCGCGCTGCTCGGCCTGGTCTTCCTGCTGGGCATGCTGGGGCAGGGGCTGCTCGTCTCGGTGCTGGCGAAGAACCAGACTCGTCGCGACGCAGGCGGGCACCATGTCCTCGCTGCTCCCCTCGCTGCTCCTCTCCGGGATGATCTTCCCGGTCGAGAACATGCCGCTGGCGCTGCAGGAGCTCTCGCGCGTCGTCCCGGCGCGCTACCTGGTCCACGGGCTGCGCGGCGTGCTGCTCAAGGGGAACGGCCTCGACGTGCTCTGGCCGGACTCTCCTGGCGCTGGCGTGTCTTCGCGCGTCGGTCCATGATTCGCGCCTTGCCACCGCCCGCTTCCAGCGGAGGCTCGCGTGACCGCCCGCGCCCGCCCCTCGGTGCTCGTCCAGCTCGCCGCGGTCTTCCGCAAGGAGGTCCAGCAGACGGTGCGCGACCGCCGCATCATGTTCATGCTGCTGGTGGCCCCGCTCATCCAGACCTCGTCTTCGGCTTCGCGGTGGACTTCGAGGTGGACCGGGTCCCGACGCTGGTGGTCGACCCGGACCGGAGCCGAGACCTCGCGCGAGGACGTGCGCCGCCTGCTCGCGGACGGGACGCTCAGGCCGGCGGGGGAGGCGGCCAGCGCCGAGCGGGAGCGCGGCCATCGACGACGGGGAGCGGCCGCGGCGCTGGTCTTCCGGCGCCGCGCCGAGGCCGACCGGCTCTCCGGACGCGGCCAGGAGGTCCAGGTCCTCCTCGACGGCACCGACCCGAACCGCGCACCGTCGTGTCGGGCGCGGTCGCGCTACTTCGCCGAGCGCGGGGAGCGGCTCGCGCGCGAGCGCGTCGAGGCCACGGGCGCCGCGCCCCCGCGCAGCTCGCGGCCCGTCCCCCGCGTGGCCTTCAACCCCGGCTGAAGACCGCGCCGTACATGGTCCCGGGCATCGCCGCGATGCTCCTCGTCATCGTGACGACCTTCATCTCGGCCATGGGGCTGGCCCGCGAGCGCGAGATGGGCACGCTCGAGCAGGTGCTGGTGACGCCCATCCGGCCGCTCTGCTGCTGCTCGGCAAGATGGCGCCCTTCCTGGTGATCGGCCTGGTGGACGTGACGCTGCTGATCGGCGTCGGGACCTGGCTCTTCGACGTCCCCATCCGCGGGAGCCTCGCCCCTGCCCTTCGGGACGGCGCCTCTACCTCTTCACCACCCTGGGCTCGGGGCTCCTCATCTCCACGGTGTCGCCAGCCAGCAGCAGGCGTTCCTGGGCGGCTTCATGTTCACCATCCCGGCGGTCCTGCTCTCCGGGGTCATGACGCCCATCCTCGCATCCGGGCTGGCTCCGGCCGATCACGCTCGTGAACCCCCTCCGCCGCTTCGCCGAGGTGATCCGCGGCGTGCTGCTGCGCGGCGCGGGCTCTCGGACCTCTGGCCCCAGCTCGCTTGCGCTGCCGGGGTCGGCGGGGCCATCCTGGTGGCCGCCACGCTCCGGTTCCACCGCCCGCGGCTCCGGGATGATTAATCAGGAAGGCCGGTACCGGCGCGGGGGAAACACAGCTGAGCGTCCGCCCGTCACAGCCGGGAGTTAGGATTGGAGGCGCCATGGCCGAGGCCGGTGGTCGAGGATCTCGGAGGAGTGAGCCTAAGACGGTTCGGGGGCGTTTAGGTCGCCCCTCGAGCGCATCGACCTCGACATCGAGCCGGCGAGATCTCGCGCTGCTCGGCCCCAACGGCGCCGGCAAGACCACCCTGATCTCGATCGTCGGCGGCCTGGTGCGGGCGACGCCGGGCAAGTGCGGGTGCTCGGCCACGACGTGGACACGACTACCGCCCGCCCGCCGCTCCGTCGGTCTGGTGCCCCAGGAGATCAACTTCGACCCCTTCTTCACCGTGGGGGAGTCCTGCGGTTTCAGCTGGGCTACTTCGGCGTGCGCGCTCGGACGAGGCGCGCATCGACGAGCTGCTGGGGCGCTGACCTACCGACAAGGCGCAACGCCAACACCGCGGCGCTGTCGGGCGGCATGAAGCGCCGGCTGCTCATCGCCAAGGCGCTGGTGCACCGAGCCGCGCTGGTGTTCCTCGACGAGCCCACCGCCGGCGTCGACATCGAGCTGCGCCGCGACCTCTGGAACTACGTGCGCCTCCGCGAGCGAGGGCACCACCATCGTGCTGACCACCCACTACCTCGAGGAGGCCGAGGAGCTCGCCGACCGCGTCGGCGCGCCCGTAGCGATACCCTGCGCGTCAAGTCCGTGGTTCGGAACCCGGTCGGTCACGTCAGAAACCCCTTTCCTTACAAAGCCAAATGCGGCGGCGGCCGGTGGGCCTGCCGCCGCGTCCGATGCGTGTTTCAGCGCCTATAACCCCGAAGAAGTTGCGCGGTCAAAACGTCCGGGCCGCTTGTCTCTCCGCAAGGCGCTGGCTAAGCCCGCCCGGTCAAGCGACTGGGGCACAAGAGCGGCGCATGAGCCAGTGATCGCGCTGGTCGACGACGACCGCAACATCCTGACCTCGGTGTCGATCGCGCTTCAGGCCGGAGGGATTCGTGACGCGGTCTATACCGACGGACCGCGGCGCTGAAGGCGCTTCGCCGACAATCCGCCCGACCTTGCCGTGTTCGACATCAAGATGCCGCAGATGGACGGAATGGAGCTGCTCCGCCGGGTGCGCGAGAATAGCGCGGTGCCGGTCATCTTCCTGACCTCCAAGGACGACGAGCTGGACGAGGCGCTCGGCCTCGCGATGGGCGCCGACGATTATATCGCCAAGCCTTTTTCGCAGCGGCTGCTGATCGCGCGCATCCGCGCCATGCTGCGCCGCCAGGAGCTGGCCCGCGGCGAAGCCGGCGGCGAGCGGCGACGAGCGCGAACCGCCGCTGATCGAGCGCGGCCGGCTGGTCGATGGACCCGGCGCGCCACAAGGTGCTGTGGGACGGCAAGGACGTCACGCTGACCGTCACCGAATTCCTGATCCTCGAAGCGCTCGCCCAGCGGCCCGGCGTGGTCAAATCGCCGCAACCAGCTGCTCGACGTCGCCTATCAGGACGACGTCTATGTCGACGACCGCACGATCGACAGCCACATCAAGCGCATTCGCCGCAAGTTCCGCGCCGCCGACCCCGAATTCGATGCGATCGAGACCCTGTATGGCGTCGGATACAAATTCGGCGACGAATGACGAGAGCCGACCTCGGCCTGCGCTGGTCGGGGCGGTGGACGCTGGCGCACCGCATCCTCGCGGTGAACGTGCTGACCGTCGCTCCTGCTCGCGCTGAGCGTGTCTACCTCGACACCTATCGCAACCGCCTGAGCAAGGAGCGCGCCGCCAGACCCGGATCGAGGCGACGATCACCGCCCAGGCGTCGTCGCTGCCGGGCCCGAGGACCGCGAGGCGATTCTCGCGACATTGTCCCGATCGACCGGGAGCCGGCTGCGCCTTTACGGCGGCGGACGGCACGCTCGTCGCCGACAGTTGGCACCTCACCGGTCCGACCTACGAGCTGAGCGATCCGTCGACGCAGAAATGGACCAAGGACGTCGCCCGGGCGCTCGACCGCGGGTTCAACTGGCTCGTCGGCGCGCAAGCCGCTCGACGATTTTGCCGAGCCGGCGCTCGACCAGCTCCAGGCTGGCCCGAAGCGCTCGAGGCAGACGGAAGGGACGAGCGGGCGAGCGTCCGCAACGCGCCCGACCTGACCCCGGTCATTTCGGCCGCCGCGCCGGTCCGCGACGAAGTTCTGCTGGTCACCGACAACGACCGCGCCTTCACCCGCACCGTGCGCAGCCAGCGTACCACGCTGGCCGCGATCATGCCGCGGTCATCCTCCTCTCGATCCTGCTCTCGGCCTTCCTCGCGCGGACCATCGTCCGACCGCTGCGGCGCCTGGCGCTGGCCGCGCACCGCGTGCGGCTGGGGCGGGCGCGCGAGGTCAACGTCCCGCGCCTGCCCTCGCGCAGCGACGAGATCGGCCTCCTCGCCCGCTCGATTGCCGACATGAGCCAGTCGCTGCGCCAGCGGATCGATAATATCGAGGCGTTCGCGGCCGACGTGACGCACGAGCTCAAGAACCCGCTCGCCTCGCTGCGCTCGGCGATGGACAGCCTCGACCGGATCGAAGACCCGGAGCTCAAGCACAAGCTGATCGAAGTCGCCCGCGAGGACGTCGTCCGGCTCGACCGGCTGATCAACGACATCAGCGAGGCCGCCCGGACCGATGCCGAGCTCGCCCGGGCGACGTTCGAATCGGTCGACCTCGGCCCGCTCATCGAGCAGCTGGTGGCGAGCTGGGAGGAGCGGCGCGAGAAAGGCGACGCGCGGCTGGCCTTCGCCCGCCCGCGCAAGGCGACGGCGGTGGTCATGGGCAAGCCTGACCGCCTGGCGCGCGCGATCAATGCGATCATCGACAATGCCGTGAGCTTCTCGCCGCCGGGCGGGCTGGTCGAGATCGCCGCCGCCCGAGTCGGCGACGAGGTCCGCATCCGCGTCGATGACGAGGGCCCCGGCGTCCCGCCCGAGGCGCGGGAAGCGATTTTTAACCGATTTCACTCAGTACGGCCCGAGGGAAGCTTCGGACGCCATTCGGGGCTTGGCCTCGCCATCGCCCAGGCGATCGTCAAAGGCCACGACGGGGAGATCGACGTGCAGGACCGCGACGACGCGCCATCCGGGGCCCGCTTCACCATCCGCTTGCCCGCGGCGCACCGGCCATGAACCGCGCGGTTCCCGACGCGCGGCTGTCGGCCGAAACGCTCCACGCCAGCACCGTCGCGACCGCGGGCCGCGCCGTGCTGCTCACCGGGCCGTCGGGCGCCGGCAAGTCGGACCTGGCGCTGCGCCTGCTCGACCGCGGCTTCACCCTCGTCAGCGACGACCAGACGATCGTGAAGCGCGCCGGCGACCGGCTGGTCGCCTCGGCTCCGCCGACGATCGCCGGCAAGCTCGAAATCCGCGGCATCGGGATCGTCGACATGGACGCCGTCGACAATGTGCCGGTCGCGCTGATCGTCGAGCTCGACCGGCGAGTTCCAGCGGCTCCCCGATGACAGCCCCGAGCGCCAGATCCTCGGCGTCCGGCTGCCGC
The DNA here is from genome assembly GCA_963765945.1 of uncultured Alphaproteobacteria bacterium. Lineage (GTDB taxonomy): Bacteria > Pseudomonadota > Alphaproteobacteria > Sphingomonadales > Sphingomonadaceae > Sphingomicrobium. The sequence goes on along the minus strand of CAVXYS010000014.1, from coordinate 37,500 downwards.
TGATCAGCGTCGATGCGATGACCGCCTCGGCCGCGTCCAAGGTCGCGCTCGGCCTCGACCGCCTCGGCCTCAAGTTCTAAGCAGTCGGCGGTGTCGCACCGCCCGTCCCCTCCTCGCCTGCTGCTCGTCACCGGCATGTCCGGCGCGGGCAAGTCGAGCGTGCTCGACGCGCTCGAGGATCTGGGCTGGGACGTGGTCGACAATCTCCCGGCTGACCTCCTCGGTTCGTTCGTCAACGCCGGCGCCGAATGCCGGGTCGCCCCGGCCGCCGTCGGGATGGACGTCCGCAGCCGCGGCTTCGACCCGGTCACGCTGCCGCAGCTGATCCGCGCGGTCGCCGGAGTCGCCCCCGAGATCCTGTTCCTCGACTGCGCCGGGCGCGAGCTGATCCGCCGCTTCGACGAGACCCGGCGGCGCCACCCGCTCGCCGCCGACCGGCCGGCCGAAGACGGCATCGCCCGCGAGCGCAGCCTGATGGCGCCGCTGGTGGCCGCGGCCGACAGCGTGATCGACACCACCGACCTGACGCCGACCGAGCTGCGCGACGAGCTTCGCCGGCGCTACGGCGCGGACAGCGACCAGCCGGTCCTGACCATCGCTTCCTTCGCCTTCGCCCGCGGCATCTCGCGCACTGCCGACCTCGTGTTCGACCTCCGCTTCCTGCCCAATCCGCATTGGGTCGACGAGCTTCGGCCGCTGACCGGGCTGGACGTCCCGGTGCGGGACTATCTCGCCGCGGACCCGGCCTGGAATGAGACGATGGGCCGTATCGAGGCGCTTCTCATCGACTGGATTCCCCGCTACTGGGCGGCGGGCAAAAGTTACGTGACCGTTGCGTTCGGGTGCACCGGGGGGCGTCACCGTTCGGTGGCTGCCGCAGTCGAGATGACGGAACGGTTGCGGGAACGCGGCTTTGCACCGAATGTCCGCCACCGCGACCTCGCCTCGCCGCCGAGCGATACGATCGAGGCCGAAACGGCGAGAGGCTGAGGCAGGCGAGTTGAACGAATGATTGGATTAGTGCTGGTAACTCATGGCCGGCTTGCGGCCGAGTTCGTCACCGCGTTGGAACATGTGGTCGGGCCCCAGGAGGCGGTCGAAGCGATCTGCATCGGCCCCGACGACGACATGGAAGGCCGGCGCAAGGACATTGCCGAGGCGATGGCCAAGGTCGACCAGGGCCAGGGCGTGATCATCCTCACCGACCTGTTCGGCGGCACTCCGTCGAACCTCGCGATCAGCCTGATGAAGGGCGAGAATGTCGAGGTCATCGCCGGGGTCAACCTGCCGATGCTGATCCGGCTCGAAGGCGCGCGCAAGGTCATGGGCGTCCATGCCGCGGTCGCAGCGGCGCGCGAGGCCGGTCGCAAATATATCTCGGTCGCCTCCGAAATCCTCGGGGAAGCCGCGGCTTGAGCGCGGTCAGCCGCGAAGTCGCGATCTCCAACAAACGCGGGCTGCACGCGCGGGCGAGCGCCAAGTTCGTCGCCATGGCCAGCGCGCTCGATGCCCAGATCGAGGTCGAGAAGGACGGCAATCGAGTGTGCGGGACGTCGATCATGGGCCTGATGATGCTCGGCGCGGCGATGGGCGACAGCATCATCATCTACGTCAGCGGCAGCGGGGCGGAGGCGGCGCTCGACAAGCTCGCCGGCCTGGTCGAGGACCGCTTCGGCGAGGATTGATCGTGCCCCGCCAGGTCACCGCTTTCTCCAACGCCACCGTCAAGCGCCTGCGCTCGCTGCGCGACAAGAAGCACCGCCGGGCAGAGGGCCTGTTCCTCGCCGAGGGGCTGCGCATCCTGACCGAGGCGCGCGACAGCGGCCGGCTGCCGGAGATCGTCGCTTTCTCGGCCGAGGGCGCGCGGCATCCGCTCGCCGCCGAGATCATCGCCGCGACCGAGGCCGCCGGCGGCGAAGCGATCGAGACCACGCCCGACATCCTCTCGAAGATGAGCGGCAAGGACAATCCGCAGATGCTGCTCGGCGCCTACCGCCAGCCGGAGACGACGCTGGAGCGTATCGACCGCTCGAACGCGCCGCTGTGGATCGTCGCCCAGGCGCTGCGCGACCCGGGCAATATCGGCACCATCCTGCGGACCGGCGACGCGGCCGGTGCCGGCGGGCTGATCCTGATCGACGACTGCGCCGACCCTTATTCGGTCGAGGCGGTGCGCGCGTCGATGGGCGCGGTCTTCACCCAAGCGATCGCGACCGCCCGCTGGGTCGAGTTCGTCGCCTGGCTGCGCTCCGGCACCGGACAGCTGGTCGGCACGAGCCTCAAAGCCAGCCAGGATTATCTCGAGGCGGATTATGCGCAGCCCTGCTTCCTGCTGATCGGCAACGAGCAGCAGGGCCTGCCCGCCGATTACGAGGCAGAATGCGACCTGCCTCGTCAAAATCCCGATGGCCGGCCGCGCCGACAGCCTCAATGCCGCCATGGCGACGGCCGTCATGGCCTTCGCCATCACCGCCGGCTGGCGCGGCCGTTCAGGAACCTGACACACGCGGCGCGGATTATTGCGGGCATGAAACAGCTGTTCGCGCTCTTCCCCGCCCTCACGCTCGCGGCCTGCTACCCGCACCCGCCGCCGCCGCCGCTGACCCCCAATCCCCCGGGCGGAGTCTATCGCGCGCTGGGGACCGAGCCCTTCTGGGGCCTGGCGATCGACGAGCGGCAGATGGTCTTCACCCGACCCGATACCCAGCCGGTCGCCCAGGCGACTCCCAAGGTGATCGTCGGCTTCGCCGGCGAAATCTACCAGACGCCGCGGCTCAACGTGAACATCGTCCACGCGCAGTGCAGCGACGGGATGAGCGACCGCACCTATCCCGACAAGGTCCAGGTCACCGTCGACGGACGCCGCTACGATGGTTGTGGCGGGCGTTAAGGCCGCCCTGGTGGCGCTCCTCTGCGCAGGGTGCGCGAGCATCAACGCCACTCAAGCCGACCTTTGAAGGCACACGCTGGCACGTCACCGCAATCAAGTACCGACACCGACGCCAACGTTCCCGGTGTGGTTCAGCGGGGGCTACATTCGGGGCAACATCGGCTGCAATCGTTTCGGAGGCACCGTACAGCATCGCGCGCGAAGCCCTTCAGTTGCACGGCTTCATGTCGACCGAGCGCGGCTGCTCGAATCCGGAGGCTGCGTTCGAGCAGTCGGCGTTCGCAATTCTCCACCGGCCGATGCGCATGCACTGGCGCTCGGGCCACCAGCTTGACCCTTGGGAACGCCGCCGGATCGATTGAGCTGGAGCTCGAGCGCTGACTATTCCGCCGCGATTTGCGGCGGGTCTTCCGGTTCCGCGCTCGCGGCCAGCTCGAGCTCCTCGTCGGCATAGCGCGGGAGCGCCTCGACCGGGGTCAGCACGTCGATGTCGCGCCGGCCCGGCTCGATGTTGAGCTCGCGGAACTTGCGCGCCGTGACCAGTGACCGCGTCTCAAAGCTGGCGACGAAGCTGTTGTAATTGTTGACCGCCGTCGACAGGCCGCTGCCGACCTTTCGCAAATCATCCGCGGCCTTGGCAAGCCGCTCGTAGAGCTCCTTGCCGAGCTCGCCGATCTGCCGCGCTTCCTTGGCCAGCCGCTCCTGGCGCCACACCGCGGCAACCGTGCGCGCAATGGCGATGAGGTTGGTCGGCGTGGCCAGCAGCACCTTCTTGTCGAACGCATAGTCCCACAGGCCCGGATCCTGCTCGAGCGCGGCAGTCAGGAAATGCTCGCCGGGGATGAACATCACGACATAGTCGGGCGCATCCTCGAACTGCGCCCAATAGGCCTTGGCGCCGAGCGTGTTCACATGGGCGCGGATGGCGGTCGCGTGGGCCGTCAAATGGGTGTCGCGGACCGCCTCGTCGACCGCGCCGAACGCGTCCTGATATTCGTTCAAGCGAGACCTTGGCGTCGATCACCAGGCTCTGGCCGCCGGGAACCCGCACGACGACGTCGGGGCGAAGCCGCCCGCCCTCCCCGTCGGCGACGCTGACCTCGGTCGCGAAGTCGCAATGCTCGGACAGGCCGCAGGTCTCGAGCACGTTCTTGAGCTGCTGCTCGCCCCAGCGGCCGCGCGCCTTGGGCGCGTTGCGCAGCGCATTGACCAGCTTGGCGGCTTCGGCCGAGACGCGCTCGGTGCCGGTGCGCATCGCCTCGATCTGGCCCGACAGCAGCCCGAACGCGTCGCGCCGCTCGGCCTCGACCTTCTGCACCGTCGTCTCGTAGCGCTCAAGCCGCTCGTGGACCGGCTGGAGCAGCGCCTTCAGGTTCTGGCCGGCAGTTTCTTCCGACTGGCGGAAGCGCTGGTCGGCGCGCTTGAGGAAGGTTTCCTGCGCCTCGGCCAGCAATTTGCTGCTGATCTCCGCGAATTGCGCCGACAGCGCTTCCTTGGCCTCGACCAGCTCCTGGATCCGCGCCTCGAACCCCTTCTCGCGCTCCAGCTGCGACGCTTCGAGCGCCGCGAGCCGGGTCGCGGCATCGCGGTTGGCATCCCGTTCCCGGACCACCTCGTCGAGCTGGGCGCGGAGCGACTGGACGGTCTGCTTCGCGCCGGCGGATTCGCGGCTCGCGAACAGCCAGCCGATGAGTGCGCCGAGAGCGAGCGCAACCAGTCCGACTATGATAGTCATGGCATCCACGAATCCGCCTCCCTGCGGAACAGATAGCGAACTTTTACGGGGAAATGCCTTTTCTCACAATAGGAACCGGGTCGTCTGCCGCCGGTTCTCCACAGAAATCGGGAGCCAGGAATGTCCATCCGCAAGATGATCGCGCTGCACCCCGCCGCCGCGGGCCACGTCAACCAGCCGCTCGGCGATGCCGTGCATCACCTGATGTATTGCGCACGCATGTGCCTGAGCTGCGCCGACGCCTGTGCCGCGGAGGCGATGGACATGCGCCAGTGCATCCGCACCTGCCTCGACTGCTCCGACGTGTGCGAGGCGACCGGCAAGCTCGCGACGCGGCGGACCGGGTCGAACGACCAGGTGCTGCGCGAGGCGCTCGAGCTGTGCGCGCGCGTGTGCGATGCCTGCGCCGCGGAGTGCGAGAAGCACGACCACGAGCATTGCCGGCTGTGCGCGCAGATGTGCCGCGAATGCGCCGAGGATTGCCGCAACGCGGCGGCGTCGATCGGCGGCTAGAAGTCGCTCTTGCCGAAGCGCGGGATGCCCTGGTTGTGCCCGGGCGGGTCGAGGACGCGCGTGTCGAGCTCGAGCGGCTCGCCGATCCAGTGCGCCAGGGTCGTGTGATCGGCGACGTCGTCGTCGGTCAGCGGGTGGACCAAAGCGCGCAGCCCCGATTCCGCGATCGCGTCGATGACGTCGGACCGCGAGCGCTCGAGGAAATGGACCTCATATTGCGGGAGCGGATGCGGGCCCGACGGCGCGGTCGGTCATCTGGCCGACGAACAGGATTTCGGCGTTGGTCAGGAAGTCGTCGCGCAGGCGCTCGGCGCGCGAGCGCTCGTCGGGCGAATAATAGATGTGGGCGTGATAGGGCGCCAGACTGGCAGTCATTCGCCCTCCTTCGTCAAGCCGCCTTCAGCTGTTCTTTCCGCTGCTTGGCGAGTTTCTTTAAGATCATTTCTCGCTTTAGGCGCGAGAGATGGTCGATGAACAATATGCCCTCGAGATGGTCCATCTCGTGCTGCAGGCAGGTCGCCAGCAGCCCGGTGATTTCCTCATCGTGCGGCTTCCCGTCGAGGTCGAGCCAGCGCGCGCGAATCCGGTCCGGGCGGTCGACCTCGGCATATTGGTCGGGCACCGACAGGCAGCCTTCGGTGTAGGGGACCTCCTGGTCGCTGTGGCCGAGGATTTCGGGGTTGATGAACACCCGCGGGTCCTTGACCGGCGCGCCGCCCTCCTCCTCGGGTTCCTGGAGGTCGATCACCAGGATGCGTTTGGGCACGCCGACCTGGATCGCGGCGAGGCCGATGCCGGGCGCGGCGTACATCGTCTCGAACATGTCCGCGACCAGCGCGCGCACGCCGTCGTCGACCTGCTCGACCGGCGAGGAGATCTTGCGCAGGCGCGGGTCCGGAACTTCGACGATGGGCAATCGGGCCATGAGGCGGATTTAAGTCGTGCGTCCCCTCCCTGCAAGGGAGGGAGGTCAACCGACCGGGCGCCTCGCACGAAGCGCCTGGGCGAGCGTGCCCTCGTCGAGATAGTCGAGCTCCCCACCGACCGGAAGTCCGTGCGCCAACTGGCTCAAACGGATGGGAAATGCTTCCAGCCGCTCGGCCAGATAATGGGCCGTGGTCTGGCCCTCGAGGGTCGCGTTCGTGGCCAGCACGACCTCGTCGATCCCACCCTTTGCGACGCGGCTTACCAGCCGGTCGATGGTCAAATCCTCGGGCCGGACGCCCTCGAGCGCCGACAAGCGCCCACCGAGCACATGGTAGCGGCCCGGGAACAGCCGCGAGCGGTCGAGCGCCCACAGGTCGGCGACCTCCTCGACCACGCACAGCAATTTGTCGTCGCGGCGCGGGTCGGTGCAGATGCCGCACGGGTCGCTCGTGTCGACATTGCCGCAGACCGAGCAGGTCGACAGCTTGTCCGACACCGTCCGCAGCGCGCTGAGCAGCGGCTGGAGCGCCGTCTCGCGCTTCTTCATCAGGTGCAGCACCGCGCGCCGCGCCGAGCGCGGCCCGAGCCCCGGCAAGCCGCGCCAGGGCCTGCGACAATGCTTCGATCTCCTGTGACGCCATGATGCGCACTCCTTGACCGCGCTGGCCCTGCCCCGCAAGTGCGGTGGCGATGCGCATCGTCTTCATGGGATCGCCGGACTTCGCGGTGCCGAGCCTCAACGCCCTGGTCGCAGGCCGGGCATGAGGTCGTCGCGGCCTATTGCCAGCCGCCGCGCCCGGCCGGCCGCGGCAAGGCCGAGCGCAAGACCGCGGTGCACGAGCGCGCCGACGAGCTCGGAATCGCGGTTCGCACCCCGAAAACGCTCCGCAACGCGGATGAACAAGCGCAATTCCGGGCGCTCAACGCCGATCTCGCGGTCGTCGCGGCCTACGGCCTGATCCTGCCCAAGCCGATCCTCGACGCACCCAAGGCTCGGCTGCATCAACGTCCACGCCTCGCTCCTCCCGCGCTGGCGCGGCGCGGCGCCGATCCAGCGCGCGATCCTCGCCGGCGACGAGATCAGCGGTGTCACCATCATGCAAATGGACGAAGGCCTGGACACCGGCCCGATGCTGCACCGACTGACGCTCGATATCCGTGGCAAGACTGCCGGACAAGTGACGGATGAACTGGCGAATCTCGGCGCGCAGGCGCTGCTCGATTGGCTCACCAATCCCACTCCGCCAGAGCCGCAGCCGATCGCCGGCGCCAGCTACGCGAAGAAAGTCGACAAGGCCGAGGCGCGGATCGACTGGAGCAACAGCGCGGCGGAGATCGAGCGCCAGGTCCGTGCCTTCGCCCCCATTCCCGGTGCCTGGTTCGAAGCCGGTGGCGAGCGGATCAAGCTCCTGGAATCTGCGGTCGGCGATGATGCTTCGGGCAAGCCCGGCGAGGTGCTCGATGGCAACCTGAGTATCGCCGGTGGCAATGGCTATATCCGCGCGCTCAAGGTGCAGCGCGCGGGACGAGCCGCGATGACGCCCGGCGAGCTGCTGCGCGGCTTCCCAATTCCGGCAGGCACGGTCCTGCCGTGACCCGCTGGAGGCTGACGATCGAATATGACGGCGGGCCGTTCATGGGCTGGCAGCGGCAGGACCACGGCCCGTCGGTCCAGCAGACGCTCGAGGAAGCGCTCGCGAGGATGACCGGCGAGCAGGCGGCCGTTCACCGCCGCCGGCCGCACCGATGCCGGGGTCCACGCGCTCGCCATGCCCGCCCACGTCGACGTCACGAAGTCGCTCACGGCGCATCGCTTGCGCGAGGGATTGAACGCCCTGGTCCGCCCGCATCCGATCTCAATCCTCGAGGTGGAGGAGGTCGCCGACGACTGGCACGCGCGTTTCTCGTGCGTCGGGCGGCGCTACCTGTACCGGATCCTCAACCGCCGCGCCCCGCCCGCGCTCGATGGCGGCAAGGTGTGGCACATCGCCGTCCCGCTGGACGTCGACGCGATGCAGCACGGCGCCGCGCACCTCGTCGGGCGTCACGACTTCACCACCTTCCGCTCGGCCCATTGCCAGTCGGACAGCCCGGTGAAGACCCTCGACGCGCTCGACGTCGTGCGCGTCGGCGACGAGCTTCACGTCACCGCTGCGGCGCGCAGCTTCCTCCACCACCAGGTGCGGTCGATGGTCGGCTGCCTTGCGCTGGTCGGCCGCGGCCAGTGGGCGCCGGCCGACATGGCCAAGGCGCTCGCCGCCCGCGACCGCGCCGCGCTCGGCCTCAATGCCCCGCCCCACGGTCTCTATTTTCGAGAGGCCGTCTATCCCTGATTGCTGCACCTGCGATTTTGCACTGCAGCATTGAAATCTGCTATCGGCTCCCAATCTGTGCAGCCGCGCTGCCTTTGAGGAGTCTCACGCCGTGATGCGGGTGATGATGAAGTCGAAGATCCACCGGGCGACGGTGACCCAGGCCGACCTGCACTATGTCGGCTCGGTCGCGATCGACCGCGACTTGCTCGACGCCGCCGATTTGCTCGAGGGCGAGCAGGTGACGATCGCCGACATCACCAACGGTGCCCGGCTCGAAACCTATGTCATCCCCGCCCCGCGCGGCAGCGGGATGATCAGCATCAATGGCGCCGCCGCCCACCTCGTCAACGCCGGCGACCTGGTGATCATCATGAGCTACGCGCTGATGGACGATGCCGAGGCGCGCGCGCTGAAGCCGCGGGTGGTCCACGTCGACGAGCACAATCGCGTGGTCAAGCTCGGCACCGATGCTTCGGAGCCAGTCCCTGGAGCGAAGGACCAGAAGAGCCCGGTCGCGGTCGGCTAAGCCTTCCGAATCATTCCGCCGCCAGCGCCTCATATTCCATCGCCGCCAGATATTTCTCGGCGTCGAGCGCGGCCATGCAGCCGGTGCCCGCTGCGGTCACGGCCTGGCGGTAGATTTTGTCCATCACGTCGCCGCACGCAAACACGCCCGGGATGCTGGTCTTGGTCGTCCCCGCCTCGACCGTGATGTAGCCGTCCGAGTCGAGCTCGAGCTTGCCGGCGAACAGCTCGGTCGCGGGCTTGTGGCCGATGGCGACGAACGCGCCCTCGACGGGAACCGCGGGTCACCTCGCCGGTCAGGCGGTTCTTGAGGTCGAGGCCGACCAGGGCCTCGGGCTCGCCGCCGGCGACGAACTCGGCCACTTCCGAATCCCAGATCACCTTGACGTGCGGGTTGGCGAACAGCCGGTCCTGCAGGATCTTCTCGGCGCGCAACGCGTCGCGGCGGTGGATCAGGGTGACGTCATGACTGTGGTTGGTGAGGTACAGCGCTTCCTCGACCGCGGTGTTGCCGCCGCCGATCACCGCGACCCGCTTGCCGCGATAGAAGAAGCCGTCGCAGGTCGCGCAGGCCGAGGCGCCGCGGCCCTTCATATGCTCCTCCGACGGCAGGCCGAGCCATTTGGCCTGGGCCCCGGTCGCGATCACCAACGTGTCGGCGAAATAATGCGTGCCGCTGTCGCCGGTCAGCCGGAACGGCCGGCACGACAGGTCGACGTCGGTGATATGGTCCCACACGACCTTGGTCCCGACATGCTCGGCCTGGGCCTGCATCTCCTCCATCAGCCACGGGCCCTGGATGACGTCGCGGAAGCCGGGATAATTCTCGACGTCGGTGGTGGTGGTGAGCTGGCCGCCCGGGACGATCCCCTGAATGAGGACCGGGTTGAGGCCGGCGCGCGCCGCGTAGATGGCGGCGGTATAGCCCGCCGGGCCCGAGCCGAGGATCGCCAGCCGGGTCGAAATGCTGTTCGTCATGGCGTCGATTTAGGGACGGTTCAGCCGCCCCGCAACGCCAACAAATCGCGGGCTCGTCAGACCGCCGAACGGCCGCGCACGAGGTTCACGACGATCACGATCAGGGCGATCACCAGCAGGATGTGGATGAGCGCGCCGCCGGTCGGGACGATGAACGCTCCGAGCAGCCACAGGATAAGCAGAATGACGACGATAGTCCAAAGCATGGCATGGTCCCTTTATTCTCTGTTCGGGACCGCAACGGTCGGGCCGGGTGGCCGTTCCTACTGCTGTTAGACCAGCCGGCTCTGCTTCAGCGCCGCGGCGATGAAACCGGCGAACAAGGGATGCGGCTCGAACGGCCGGCTCTTCAATTCGGGGTGGAACTGGACGCCGATGAACCACGGGTGGTCGGGCCGCTCGACGATCTCGGGCAGCTGGTCGTCGGGCGACATGCCCGAGAAGATCAGGCCCGCACCCTCGAGCGCGCCCTTATAGTGGATGTTGACCTCGTAGCGGTGACGGTGGCGCTCGCTGATCTCGTCGGCGCCGTAGATCGAGCGGACGACGCTGTTGCCGTCGAGCTTGGCGGGATAGGCGCCGAGCCGCATGGTCCCGCCGAGGTCGCCGCCCGCGGCGCGCTGCTGCAGCCCCTCTTCGCTCATCCACTCGGTGATCATCCCGACGACCGGCTCGGGCGTCTCGCCGAACTCGGTGGTCGAGGCGTCTTTGATCCCCGCCTGGTTCCGCGCCGCCTCGATGCACGCCATCTGCATGCCGAGGCAGATCCCGAAGAACGGGATCTCGCGCTCCCGGGCGAAGGTCACGCTGGCGATCTTGCCCTCGCTGCCGCGCTCGCCGAAGCCGCCGGGAACGAGGATCCCGTGCAACGGCTCGAGCTCGGCCGCGATTTCGGCGTCGGGATGCTCGAACACCTCGGCGTCGATCCACTGGATGTTGACCTTGGCGCGGTTGGCGATGCCGCCGTGGACCAGCGCCTCGCGCAGGCTCTTATAGGCGTCGGGCAGGCCGACATATTTGCCGACCACCCCGATCGTCACTTCGCTCTCATAATGGTCGATGCGGTCCATGATGTCGGTCCACACCGTGAGCTCGGGTTCGGGCGAATCGTCGATCCCGAACGCCTTCAGCACTTCGTCGTCGAGCCCCGCCTGGTGATATTGCAGCGGCACGTCGTAGATGTTGCGGGCGTCGAGCGCCGGGATGACGGCCGAGGTCGGGACGTTGCAGAACAAGGCGATCTTCTCGCGCTCGGCGTCGGGCAAGGGCCGGTCGCAGCGGCACAGCAGGACCTCGGGCTGGACCCCGAGGCTGGACAATTCGCGCACCGACTGCTGCGTCGGCTTGGTCTTGAGCTCGCCGGCGGCCGCGATCCACGGCACCAGCGTGGTGTGGACGCTGACGCTGTTGCCGCGGCCGAGGTCGTTGCGCAGCTGGCGGATGGCCTCGATGAACGGCAGGCTTTCGATGTCGCCGACCGTGCCCGCCGATCTCGCAGATGACGAAATCGAGGCCGTCGGTCTCGGCCAACGCGAACTCCTTGATCGCGTTGGTGACGTGCGGGATGACCTGGACGGTCGCTCCGAGATAGTCGCCGCGCCGCTCGCGCACGATGATGTCGCGATAGATGCGCCCGGTGGTGATATTGTCCGACTGCCGCGACGAGACGCCGGTGAAGCGCTCGTAATGGCCGAGGTCGAGGTCGGTCTCCGCCCCGTCGTCGGTCACATAGACCTCGCCATGCTGGTAGGGGCTCATCGTCCCCGGGTCGACGTTTAGATAGGGATCGAACTTCCGGATTCGGACCTTGAACCCGCGCGCCTGGAGGAGCGCCCCCAGGGAGGCGGACAGAAGACCCTTGCCAAGCGATGAGACCACGCCGCCGGTGACAAATATGAACCGCGCCATGGGAGTCGGGGCTTAAGTCGATGAGCGCCCCGCGCGCAACCCCGGGACCGTCAAAAAGTTTTCAGATGACCCTTATTGGGCCAGCGGGACCGCCGGCTGCTGGTCGTTCTGCTGCTGTTGCTGCGGCTGCTGGGCCGGCTCGACCGGCTGCGGGGCCGGCGCCGACCGGCTGGTCTGCACCGTGTTGGCGAGCGACGCATCGATCGTCGGCGGCTTGCGCGACACGCCGGCGATCGCCGCCATGACGATCGACAGGACGATGAACAGCCCGCCGAGGATCGCGGTCGAGCGGGTGAGGAAGTCCGCCGCGCCGCGCGCGGTCATGAAGCCCGACGAGCTACCGCCGACGCCGAGCCCGCCGCCCTCGGACCGCTGCATCAGGATCGTCCCGATCAGCGAGACTGCGATAATGATCTGAACGATCAGCAGGAAGCTCAATAACATGTCGGTCTTTCTCGGGAATCGGGTCGCGGCGACTTAGCGGGCCCGTCCCCTCCCTTCAAGGGACGGGCTGAGGGCGGCGGCGGCGACGATCGGCAGGAAATCGGCGGCCTTGAGGCTCGCGCCGCCGACCAGGGCGCCGTCGACGTCGGGCACGGCGAAGATCTCGGCCGCGTTCGAGGCCTTGACCGAGCCGCCGTAGAGGATCGGGACGCGGCTGCCGGGCTCGTCGTAGGCGGCCGCCAGTCGCCGCCGCAGCGCCGCGTGCATGTCGCCGATCTCGTCGAGGGTCGGAATCTTGCCGGTGCCGATCGCCCAGATCGGCTCATAGGCGATGGCCAGCCCGTCCGTGGCGAGCCCCCGCGGCAGCGACGAGTTCGAGCTGGGCTGCGACGGTCTCGACCGCCCGGCCCGCCTCGCGCACGTCGAGCGCCTCGCCGACGCACAGGATGACCTTGAGCCCGCACGCCAGCGCGGCTTCGGCCTTGGCCTTGACCGCGGCGTCGCTTTCGCGCTGGGCCTCCCGGCGCTCGGAATGGCCGACGATGGTCAGGCTCGCGCCGGCGTCGCGCAGCATGTGCGCGGAAATGCTGCCGGTGTGCGCGCCCTTCTCGGCGTGGTGGACGTCCTGCGCCCCGATCGCGAAGCCGGGGACGGCGCGCGCCGCCCGCTCGATCAGGATCGCCGGGACGCACAGCGCCACGTCGACCTCCGGATATTGCCGCGACTGCTCGGCGATCGCCGCGATCTCCGTCAGGTCGGCCGACAGGCCGTGCATCTTCCAATTGCCCGCGACGAGCTTCTTCAACGCCATTCCCTTCCCCAGCTCTTGCCGCCGCCCCTAGCGGGCGCGCCTTGATGCCCGCAAGTCTCGCCCCTAAAGCAGCGATCCTTCCCTTCCAGCAGTGGACCCCGATGCTCTCTTTCTTCCGCCGCCTGTCCAAGTCCAAGATCGGTACCGGCATCATGGCCGCCGTCCTGATCGCCATCCTCGCCGGCTTCGCCCTCGCCGACCTGTCGAACTTCGGCACGGGCAGCCTCGGCTTCGGCCTCGGCAGCTCGACCGTGGCGGAAGCGGGCGGCCATGAGATCAGCGACCGCGAGATGCGCGACGCGATGCAGCGCCGCCTCGCCCAGGTCCGCGAGCAGAACCCGAACGCCGACTATCCGACGATCATCGGCGACTTCGATCCGCTGCTGGCGCAGATGATCGACCAGCGCGCGATCACCGCCTTCGCCGACAAATATGGCTTCGTCATCTCGAAGCGGCTGATCGACGCCGAAATCGCCGGGCTGCCGGGCGTGCGCGGCCTCAACGGCCAGCCGAGCGTCCAGGGCTACCAGGCCTTCCTCGCCGAGCAGCGCATGACCGACAGCCAGGTCCGCCAGAGCATCACCACCGAGCTCGTCGCGAAATATCTGCTCCTGCCGGTCTCGGCCGAGGCGAGAGTGCCCGTGGGGGTCGCGACTCCTTACGCTTCGATGCTGCTCGAGGAGCGCGACGGCGAAGCCGCGGTCGTCCCGTTCACCGCCTTTACCGCCGGCCTCAAGCCGACCGACGCCGACCTCCAGAATTACCTGAACGCGAACCGCAACCGCTACATGGTGCCGGAGCAGCGCGTCGTCCGGTTCGCGATGATCGGCCCCGACCAGGTCGCCGGCATCGCCGCGACCGATCAGGAGGCCGCCGCTTACTACAAGGCGAATCAGGCGAGCTACGCGGCCAAAGAGACGAGGGTGCTGACCCAGGCGGTCGTTCCGGACCAGCAGGCGGCGGCCGGGATCGCCGCCAAGGCGCGCGGCGGGACCGCGCTGGCGGCGGCCGCCGGCAGCAACGCTGCGGTAACCACGCTCGATCCCCAGACCCGCGACGCCTATGCCTCGGTAGCCGGCGCCAAAGCCGCGGCGGCCGCCTTCTCGGCCGCGTCCGGAGCGGTCGTCGGCCCGGTCCAGTCGGAGTTCGGCTGGGTCGTGGTCAAGGTCGATTCGGTCAAGACCACGGGCGGCAAGTCGTTCGACGCAGCCAAGGCGGAAATCGCCGCCAAGCTCACCGCCGACAAGCGCAAGCAGGCGATCGAGGATATCGTCGACAAGGTCCAGGACGCGCTCGACAACGGCAGCAACTTCGCCGAGGCGGCGGCCCAGGCGAAGCTGCCGGTGACGACGACCCCCTTGGTCGAGGTCAATGGCAGGTCGCGCGCCGATCCCGCCTATCGCCTTCCGGCGAACCTCGCCGGAGCGCTCAAGGCGGCGTTCGAGATCGCTGCCAACGATCCGCCCGAGCTCCCGGCGCTGGCCGACAAATCGGGCTATGTGATGGTCGCGCCAGCCGAGATCGTGGCTGCCGCCCCGGCCCCGCTCGCGTCGATCCGCGACCGTGTCCTCGCCGACTGGACGGTCGGCCAGGGCATGGCCCGGGCGCGGGCGGCGGCGACGGCGATTGCCGCCAAGGCGAGCGGCGGCGTGTCGCTGGCCGACGCCGTCAAGCAGAGCGGCGCGGACCTGCCGGTGCGGCCGCTCCAGGCGCGCCGCCTCCAGGTCGCGCAGGCCAATGCCGACGTCATGCCGGCGCTGCGGACCCTGTTCTCGCTGACCGCCGGCAAGGCCAAAATGGTGCCCGACACCCAGGGCCGCGGCTTCTTCGTGGTCAAGGTCAACACGATCAAGCCGGGCAACGCCCTGCTCCAGACGGCGCTGATCGCGCAGATGCGCAACGAGCTGCAGCAGGCCACGGCCGACGATTATGCGCGCCAGTTCGTCGCCGCGATCCGCGAGGACGTGAAGGTTCGCCGCAACGACAAGGCGATCGCTTCGGTCAAGCGGCAGATCACCTCCGGCGGAAGCTGACCCGTCGCCGCCCGGGCTTGACGGACTCGCCAATGTTGCCTACACGTTCCCCGTTCGTTCCGGATCGGAACGTGGGGGAGTGACCGCCGATGCTCACCGCCAAGCAACGCGAACTGTTGATGTTCATCGACCAGCGGCTCGGCCAGACCGGGATTTCGCCGAGCTTCGATGAGATGCGCGAGGCGCTCGACCTCAAGTCCAAGTCCGGGGTCCATCGCCTGATCTCCGCGCTCGAGGAGCGCGGCTTCATCCGCCGGCTGCCGAACCGGGCCCGCGCGCTGGAGGTGATGAAGCTCCCCGAAATGCGCCCGAACGCGACCGTTACCCAGCTTCGGCCCGCCGCTCCGGCTCCGGCCAATGATACCGTCGAGCTGCTCCTGGCGGGACGCATCGCCGCCGGCACGCCGATCGAGGCGCTGCAGGGAACCGAGACGTTTCCGGTGCCGGCCGCGCTGCTCGGCCCGGGCGAGCATTATGCGCTCGAGGTGTCGGGCGATTCGATGGTCGAGGAAGGCATCCTCGACGGCGATTTCGCCCTCATCCGCAAGACCGAGACCGCGCGCGACGGAGAAATCGTCGTCGCTTTGGTCAACAACGAGGAAGCAACCCTCAAGACCTTCCGGCGCGAGGGCAACATGATCCGCCTCGACCCCGCCAACCGCCAATACGAACCGCAACGCTACCGCCCCGAGCAGGTCCAGATCCAGGGCCGCCTGGCCGGGCTGATCCGGCGGTACTGATATCGCTTGAACAGAATTCTCTAGTTTCGTTGGATATGAACTCAACTCCCCGAATCGACTATGTCGAGCTGCCGAGCGCGACGGCGCATGAGCTGGTCCGCGCTTTCTATGCCAAGGCGTTCGGCTGGGGGTTCACCGATTACGGCCCCGATTATTCGGCGACCACGACCGGGGACGTCGATGTCGGCCTCAACGGCCAGGCCGACGACGCGCTCGCCGCGCCGCTGCCGGTGATCCGGGTCGACGACCTCGAGGCCGCGTTCGACGCGGTGACCAAGGCCGGCGGGACGATCGCCAGGCCGATCTTCGCCTTCCCCGGCGGCCGGCGCTTCCATTTCATCGACCCGGGCGGAAGCGAGCTCGCGGTGTGGAGCGAGACCTAGCGCATCTTCATGTTGGTGACGCCGGGCGGGACCAGGTCGATCACCACGAGGTGCACGCCGTCCGGTCCGGCCTGTCCCTGATGCCATTGGGCGACGACTTCGGCAAACACCTGCCCGGCCTTGAAATCCAGGCTGTCGTGCTTGTCGAAATTCGTCACCCGGATCGCGCCGCGCTCGACATAGACGAACCGCGACCAGGGATGCTGGTGGATGGTGGTCGTGCCGCCGGGCGGAATGTCGACGACGCTGGCCGCCATCTCGGCCTTGCCTCGCGGCAGCTTGAGCGGCTGGTGGGAGACCGTCTCGGCGGTCCGGACGAGCTCCTTGCTGACCGAGTTCGCCTTGGGCGCCGGTGCTTCGGAGACGCCGGGCGAAGCCGGCCCGCAGGCAAGGGCCAGGATCGCCGCACCAATCAGGAACCTACGCATCACCTTTCTCCCCCTTCGTTTCGCGGTGCCCGATCATAGATCAATTCGTCACGTCCGCCACGGATGACGGCCGACCCGTTCGGCGACGGTCTCGACCCGCGGTCGACGGCCGAGGTAGACTGCGACGCCGCCGGTCCGCGCCAGTCCGGATCGGTCAAGCTTGAGCCAGCGTGGAGCGCAGCCGCGCGGCAGCCGCCGGTCCGAAACGACGATGTCGGCAGCGGCGCACGACCGCGCGATGTCGGTCCACGCGATGCGCGCGGAGGAGCGGGTCGCGAGCAGCCGCCATTCGCCCCGCCCCTTGCGGATCAGCGCGACGCAGGCGTCGCGCGAGCAGCGGCTGAACGGCGCTCCGGAGAGGTCGGCGGGATCGCCGGCGAAGCCCGACGCTTCGGCGAACAGGTCGCGCATATAATCACCGGCGCGCTCGCGCAGCAGCAGCGGGGTGCCGTCGCCCTGGAGCGCGACCAGATGCCGCCCGTCGCCGGTGACGAGCAGGTCCGGGGTCGGCGAGGCGAGCGCCGCAGCCGCCCCGACCGCGACGGGCACCAGGCCGAGCAGGCGCATCCGGCTGCTCCACAGCCCCAGCCACAAACCGCCGGCAACCATCACCCCGAACGCCCAGCGCGGCATCGAGGGCATCAGCGCCACCGCTCCGGGCGCGGCGGCGACGAGGTGGGCGAGCTGCAACAGCACGCCAATCGCCCAGCCGGTGAGCCACCACAGGGGCTGCCCGAGGCCGAGGCCGTCGAGCAACAGCGACCCGGCCTCAAGCGGCATGATGACGAAGGTGGTGAGCGGGATGGCGACGACGTTGGCGGCGACGCCGTAGAGGCCGGCGCGGTGGAAGTGGAACAAAGCGAACGGGATCAGCGCGAATTCGACCGCGAGGCCGGTCAGCACGATCGCGGCCAGCGCCCGGCCGATCCGCCGGAACGGCCCCTCGTCGCGCCGCTGGAACAGCCGCCGCGACCAGTGCGTCGAATGGATCGCGACGATCGCCGTCACCGCCGCGAAGCTCATCTGGAAGCTTGCTCCGGCCAAGGCCTCGGGGCGGAACAGCAGGACCACCAGCGCTCCGACCGCGACCAGCCGGATGCTGACCGCGTCGCGGCCAAGTCCGATCCCGGCGAGGACAAGGACGGCGGCGACGCAGCTCCGCACCGTCGGCACCTGCGCGCCGGTCAGCAAGGTGTAGGCGATGCCGGCCGCGGCCGCGACCGCGGCCGAGACCAGGACCAGGTTGAAGCGCAACGCCAGCCGCTCGCTCAGTGCCAGCAGCTTGAGGCTCAACAGCATCGCGAAGGCGACCACGGCGGCGATGTGCAGCCCGCTCACCGACAGCAAATGGGTCAGCCCGCTGGCCCGCATCGCGTCGGCGTCGGCCTCGCTGACGCTGTTCTGGTCGCCGGTGACGAGTGCGATGGCGATTCCCGATTCGCTGCCCGGAAGCCGCTCGTGGATGTGGCGCGCGAGTTGGTGTCGCACTGCTTCGAGCAGGCCGGGGCGCCCCGGCTGCACCACGTCGATCGGCCCCAGCGCCTTGCCGACCGCCCCGATCCGCTTGAACCAGGCGTCGCGCGCGAAATCGTAGGTCCCCGGCAGCGCCATCGGCGGCGGCGGGGCGAGCCGCGCGCGCAGGCGGACCACGGCGCCGCTGTCCAGCGCCGGCGGCGCGTTCGCGGTCTCGATCGAAACCCGCACTCGCGGCGGCAGCTGCGGGTCGCTCGGCGCGAGCGTCAGCCGGACGGTGTCCCGCGCGACCAGCTGCTCGAACTCGTTCGACCCTGCCGCTGACCATCGCGACCGCGGGCCGCGCGAGCCGCGGCGCGGCGACCTGGCTCGAGCGCAGCCAGACGACGGTGCAGCCGAGCGCCAAAGCGAGGGCGAACCAGCCGAGCGCCCGGCCCAGCCGACCCGGGACCACAGCGAACCCGAGCAGCGACAGCCCCGCGCTCAAGCACAGGAATGCTGCCCAGTGGCCAGGCGTGCCGAGCACGAACCAGCCGGCGATCCCCCCGCCGAACCCGACCGCGAGCCATGGCGGAAGCTGCGCGTGCTCGCGCTCGAGGAGCCGCTCCAGCTCCCCGTGAAGCGCGGAAAACCGCGTCTTCCAATCGCTCCGAGCCTGCTGTGGAAGAGGCGCTTCCCCTATGTTAGGGGCGCTCGTCCGTTGCATTGCAGCATTCAAAGAAGAGGAAAGCGCGCTTGAGCGCAAGCGATAAGCCTGTCGTCACCCGTTTTGCGCCCTCGCCGACCGGCTTCCTGCACATCGGCGGAGCGCGCACGGCGCTGTTCAACTGGCTGTTCGCCCGGCACCACGGCGGCAAGTTCCTGCTGCGCATCGAGGACACCGACAAGGCCCGCTCGACCAAGGAGGCGATCGACGCGATCCTCGACGGGATGCGCTGGCTCGGGCTCGATTGGGACGGGCACGAATATTATCAGTCGCAATTCTGGGCGCGGCACGCCGAGATCGCCCACAAGATGCTCGACCGCGGGCATGCCTACCGCTGCTGGATGACGCCGGAGGAGCTCGCCGCCCAGCGCGACCTGGCCGCCAAGGAGCGCCGGCCGTTCCGGATCAACAGCCCGTGGCGCGATTCGACCGCCGCGGGCGAAGGCGAGCCGGTCATCCGCCTCAAGGCGCCGCGCGAGGGCGAGACGGTGATCGACGACCGCGTGCAGGGCCGGGTCACCGTCCAGAATGCCGAGATCGACGACTTCATCCTGCTCCGCTCGGACGGAACTCCGACCTACATGCTGGCGGTGGTGGTCGACGATCACGACATGGGCGTGACCCATGTGATCCGCGGCGACGACCATTTGAACAACGCTTTCCGCCAGCTGGCGATCATCCGCGCCATGGGCTTCCTCGAGCCGGTCTATGCCCATGTTCCGCTGATCCACGGGCCCGACGGCGCCAAGCTTAGCAAGCGCCACGGTGCGCTCGGCGTCGATGCTTACCGCGACGAGCTCGGCATGCTGCCCGAAGCGGTGGCCAATTACCTGCTCCGGCTCGGCTGGGGCCACGGCGACGACGAGATCATCAGCCGCGAGCAGGCGATCGACTGGTTCGACCTCGACCATGTCGGCAAGTCGCCGTCGCGGTTCGACTTCAAGAAGCTCGAAAACCTCAACGGCCATTACCTGCGCGAGGCGGACGACGAGCGTCTCGCGGCGCTGGTCGCCCAGAGGCTCGGCCTCAACTCGGCGCAGACGGCGCTGCTGGCCCGCGCCATGCCCGAGCTCAAGGCGCGCGCTCACACGGTCAATCAGCTGGCCGAGGGCGCGCACTTCCTGTTCGCGCGCCGGCCGCTCGACCTCGACGAGGGTGCGGCGGCGCTGCTTGAGCCCGACGCCCGCGCGCTGCTGCATCGCGCGCACGGACAGCTCGCTGCTCTTGCGGGTTGGGATGCGGCGTCGCTAGAGGCGGCTGTCCGCGAGGTCGCGGAGGGCAGTGGAGTCAAGCTCGGCAAGCTCGCCCAGCCGCTCCGCGCCGCCCTCACCGGGCGCACGACGTCTCCCGGGATTTTTGATGTGCTGGCGTTGCTTGGGCGGGACGAAAGCCTGGCCCGCATAGCCGACCAGATGGAGCCGAAGGAATGACCGACAAGACCGCGACCCTGGACATCGCCGGGACCAACCACAGCTATCCGATCCTCGACGGGTCGGTCGGCCCGGAGGTTATCGACATCCGCAAATTCTACGGCGAGACCGGGATGTTCACCTACGACCCGGGCTTCACCTCGACCGCCAGCTGCCAGAGCGCCATCACCTATATCGACGGCGAGGCCGGGATCCTGCTCCACCGCGGCTATCCGATCGACCAGCTGGCCGAGAATTCGACCTTCATGGAGGTCGCCTATCTGCTGGTGAACGGCGAGCTGCCGAAGCGCGCCGAGCTCGACGACTTCACCTACACCATCAGCCGCCACACCATGCTGCATGAGCAGCTCGCGACCTTCTACCGCGGCTTCCGCCGCGACGCCCACCCGATGGCGATCATGTGCGGCGTGGTCGGCGCACTGTCGGCTTTCTATCACGACTCGACCGACATCACCGATCCCGAGCAACGGATGATCGCCTCGCACCGGCTGATCGCCAAGATGCCGACGATCGCCGCGATGGCCTACAAATATTCGGTCGGCCAGCCGTTCCTCTATCCCGACAACAGCTTGAGCTACACCGGCAACTTCCTGCGCATGACCTTCGGAGTCCCGGCCGAGCCCTATCACGTCAATCCGGTGATCGAGCGGGCGATGCGGCGGATCTTCATCCTCCACGCCGACCATGAGCAGAATGCGTCGACCTCGACCGTCCGCCTGGCCGGTTCGTCGGGCGCCAACCCGTTCGCCTGCATCGCCGCCGGCATCGCTTGCCTGTGGGGGCCCGCCCACGGCGGCGCCAACGAGGCGGCGCTCAACATGCTGCGCGAGATCGGCAACGTGAAGCGCATCCCCGAATATATCGCCCGCGCCAAGGACAAGGACGACCCGTTCCGGCTGATGGGCTTCGGCCACCGCGTCTACAAGAACTTCGACCCGCGGGCGAAGGTGATGAAGGCGACCGCGGACGAGGTGCTCGGCGAGTTGAACATCAAGGACCCGGTGCTCGACGTCGCCAAGGAGCTCGAGCATATCGCCCTCAACGATGACTATTTCATCGACAAGAAGCTCTACCCCAACGTCGATTTCTATTCGGGCGTAATCCTGAACGCGATCGGCTTCCCGACCGACATGTTCACCGCTCTGTTCGCCCTCGCCCGCACGGTCGGCTGGGTCGCGCAATGGAACGAGATGATCGCCGATCCCGACCAGAAGATCGGCCGCCCGCGCCAGCTCTACACCGGCGCCACCCAGCGCGATTACGTGCCCTGCGATAAGCGCTAGGAGTGATCGTCATTGCGAGCGCAGCGAAGCATCGAAGCGCCGAAGCGGATTGCTTCGTCGCTGGCGCTCCTCGCAATGACGGCTAGGCTGACGGCAGGGTCAGCGTGAACCGCGCGCCTTCGCCGGGCGCGCTTTCCAGGGTCACGTCGCCGCCCATCGAGCGCGCGAGGCGCCGCGAGATGGCGAGGCCGAGGCCGGTCCCGCCGCCCTTGCTGTCGGCGCGCTCGAACCGCTCGAAGATGCGCTGCTGGTCGGCCGGTTCGATTCCCGGACCGTCGTCCGAAATGGTGACCGACGCCGTGCCGGGGGTCGCCGCGAACGCCAGCCCGACCGTCCCGCCCTCGGGTGAGTGACGCACGGCATTGCCGATCAGATTGACCAGGATCTGGATCACCGCGCGCTCCTCGCCGCTCGCGCGGAGCTCGTCGCGCGGCTCGATCTTGAGCTCGATCCCCCGCTCCTCGGCATTGGCCTCGAGCATCACCAAGGCCTCGCCGGCCAGCCGGGCGAGGTCGATCACCCGCTGGCCCTGGGTCGGGTCCTCGCTCATCGAGCGAATGACCGAGAGCAAATGTCGCGCCGCGGCCGCGATGTCGGTGCCGTAGCTCGCATAGTCGCTGCGCAGCGGGCCGTCGGCGCGCTCGACGATCCGCTCGGCGCTTTCGATGATCCGGTCGAGCGGCGAGCGCAGCGCCTCGTCCAGCGCATGGTCGAACGCCGAGGTGCGGCCCGGCTCGGCGGTCAGCCCGGCGGCATCGCTTTCGGCGAGGCCGCGGAAGCCGGCGAAGCTGCCGTCGGCGGCCGTCACCACGTCGCCCGCTCAGCGTGACTGCGCGGCTCTCGTCGCCGCGGCTGCGCGCCCGCTGCCCGGAGAAACCGCGGCGCGCGGCGAGCGCGCTGATCAGCGGCATTTCGCCGGCCTCGTCCTCTTCCAGCCGGAAGATTCGGGTGAGCGGCTGGCCGGCCGCCTCGGCCAACTCGATCCCGAGCTGACCGGCGAGCTCGGCGGAAATGGAGATCAGGCGCAGCTCCTCGTCGGCGGCCCATTCGTGTCGCGACGGCGACGCATCGGCGTCGCTGCCTTTGCCGAGCAGCGTGGCCAGGCGCGGCGGCGCGGGCGGCCGCTCGGTCCAGCCTTCGAGCGACAGCGCGACATCGTCGCCCTCGGGTGTGGCGCGCACCCACAATTCGACGTCATGCTCGAGCGCGGCAGCGATGGCCGGCCGCGCAACCGCAATCCCGAGCTTGCGCGCCAGGTCGGCGATCGACGCGATCTGTGGGATAGCGAGCGTGTGGCCGAGGCTCGAGCCGGCATCGCGCTGCAGCGCCTCGAGCTCCGGATCGGCGCTGACCAGCCGCCCGGCCTTGTCGACTCGGCCGAGCACCGGCCGCGGTTCGTTGGGCGCGCTGGCCATCAGCGGTTGTCCAGGCTTCCAACCGCATGGCGGTAGGCGGGATCGGCGCCGAGCCAGCTGCGCGCGTCGTCGAGCTCGGCATCGCCCAGCGCGTCGAACAGCGGCGATCGCGCCGCCCGGGTCGGTCAGGCCGAGGAGATCGCCGATCCCGGCGAGCAATCCGGCCCCGAGCTCGCGGCGGACTCTGGCCAGCCGCAGCAGCGTCATGACCCGCTGCTCGGACGCCGACAGCAGCTCGTCGGTGGCGATCTCGCCGCGCAGGCCCGAACGCCGCGCCAGCGCCTGGGCGACGAAGGTCATTTCGCCTTCCATCGCCGCCGAGACGATCAGCTCGTCGGAGAGCATTCCTTCGTCCTCGAGCAGGTCGACCAGCACCGCCATCAGCTCCTCGAAGCCGTTGGCCCGGTCGTAGCGCGCCATCAGCTCCTCGACCGCGGCCGCGAGCAGCTGGTCGCGGTCGGAAATGTCGCCGAGGCCGACGAGGTCGCGGCGCAGCGCCGCGGCGACGATCTGGGCCAGGGCCGCAGCTTCCTCCGGCGGGAGGTCGTCGAACTGGAGCAGGCATTGGCCGAAGCGGTCGCGCCTGCGCCCCCGGGCGAGGATCAGCGCCATCGCCGCGGCCGAAATGGCGCCGCTGTCGTGGCTCACCAGCCCCTGCAGCACGCGCGCCTCGCGGCGCCCGCTGCGAGCCCGGGCGGCGGTCGTGATCCGCTCCTCGTCGGCGCGGCGCAGCAACATGCGCACGAGCACCGAGCGGTCGAGCAGCCGGGCGCGCGACAAGCGCTCGACCAGGGCGAGATTGCCCTCGTCGTTCGCGGCCGCGAGGCCGCTCGGCAAAGCGGCCCGGATTTCGTCGGCGATGTCGCCCAGCAGGCAGTGGAGCATGGCGGTCATCAGCGCTCGCTCCTGCTCGGTTAGGCGCTCGGCGGGGCTTAGGAAAAAGTCGGCGCGGACGGTGAACAAGCGGTCGCGCCCGCCACGCGCGGGGGCGCGCGCCGGTTCAGCCGGTCCGGCACCGATCGGCCATTCCTCCGCCATCATTCGGCGGCCTTATCCGATTTCGGTTAACTTCGGGTCAACTCTGGCGCGATCCGCCGCGCGTGCTGGGCGACGAAGAAGCTGACTCCGGCATAGGCAAAGAGGGCGACGAGATAGGCCGTCCACACTCCGAACAGGGCGAACGGGACCGCCAGGAAGATCGCGTTGCGGCGCGACAGCAGCCAATGGTCTCCGGGAAAGCCGCCCGCGCCTTCGAGGCGGGTCGCTTCGGCGAAGGCGGCGGCAGCGATCGCGGCCATGAACGCGCCCCAGCCGCTGACCTGGCGCGCCTCCCACCAGCCGAGCGTGAGGAGCGCAAGTCCGGCTGCCGGCCACAGCAGGATCCGGCCGATCATGCGCTTCGGCAGCGGTCGCAGGCGGATGGTCGCGAGGCGGCCGGCGATCATGTCGAGCGGAGTTGACGGCAACCAGCAACACCAGCCCGGCGCCGAGCCAGCCGCGGCTGAAGGCCCCGGCCGCGGCGAGGGTCAGCGCCAGCGCGATCCACACCAGCCAGGCGGGCCGCAGCGAAGTCTCCATCAGCCAGTGCGTGCCCAAGTCCTCGACCGGCGGCAGGACGAAGCGGCTCGCCCAATCGCGCCGCGCCTCGCGCGAGCCGGCGACCAGCCGGCGCTGGAACCCGTCGAGCTGCTCGGCCCGCTCAACCAGCAGGGGCTCGGCGCCGTCACCCGACGCCGGCAGCCTGAGCGCGCCGTCCTGGATGGTCCGGCGGAGCAGGGTCGACTGCAGGTCCCAGTCGCCGAGCATGGCCGCGGTCGAGCCCAGCGTCCTGGCGTCGACCAGCGCCACCCCGGCCCACCGGGTCTCGGCGTCGATCCGCTCGAACGCCTCGTGGGTCTCGTCGTCCGGCACGGTCGCGACGGCCGGCTCCGGCTCTTCCGCCAGCCGCGCGATGAGGTCCGCCGGCGGGGCGATCGCATCGCCGATCAGCAGGATCATCGCGCCGGCCTCGAAGCGGCTCACCGCCTCGTGCACGTCGCTGACCGGGAACACCCCGATCCCGTCGAGGCGCAGCCGCTCGAACGCGTCCTGCAGCGCCTGGGGAACGCGCTCGACCACGATCACGATCGGCGCCGCCGCGGCCGCCGCCGCGCAGCGCACCTGATATTCGAGCAGGGTTCGCCCGGCGAGCGGGATCAGGGCGCGAAGGCCGCCCGAATCATCTTCCTGATAGGCGCCGATCAGCGCTCCCAGCGCCATCCAGCCTGCCCTCCCCCAATTATCGCTTAAGCCTCTCTAATCGCTTTCGTGAATCAGCAAAGGTGGTAAACTGCCGATTACCATGAACCCTTCGCCACGCGCGCCGAGCCGCCGCCTCCGCCGCCCGAGGAGCTGCGAGACCGCTCGAGCTGACCAGCGCCGACGTCGCTTTCGAGCCGACCTTCGATCGCGAGCAGTGGGCCGAAAGCCGGACGGAGGAAAGCGGCAGCGGCGGGCGCCAGGTGCTCGGCACCGCGCTGATCGTCCTTGCCGCCGCCTGGCTTGGCTACACCGCCTGGTCGGCGGGCCGCGCGCTGGCCGGCCAGCCGCTGTCGTCGCCGGCGGTCACGCAATGGATCGCGCTCGCCGCCGGGCCGCTCGCCCTGCTCGGCCTCGTCTGGCTGATGTTCGGCCGCACCCGGCGCAAGGAAGCGGAGCGCTTCACCCGCTCGGTGGTGACGATGCGCACCGAAGCGCGCTCGCTCGAGGCCCTGCTCGAAGTACTGTCGCAGCGCATCAACGACAGCCGGTCCGAGCTGACGATGATCTCGCGCCACCTGATGGACCTCGGCGACCAGGCCACCGGCAAGCTCGGCGGGATCACGCGCGAGTTCGATTCGAGCAGCGAAAAGCTGCAGCGGCACGGCGAGGCGCTGGACCGCGCCGCGGAGGCCGCGCGCAACGACATGGCGGTGCTGCTCGAGGACCTGCCGCGCGCCGAGACGACCGCGCGCGCGCTGGCCGACCACATCCGTTCAGTCGGCAGCGAATCCGCCGCCAAGGCGGCGAGCTTCGGCCACCAGGTCGACCACCTCGCCGAGCGCACCCGCGAAGCCGACCGGCTGATCGCCGAGGCGACCGACCGCCTCGCCGCGCGTCTCGCCGAGATCGAGCATGCCGGCGCCAGGCGACGGGCAAGGTCGCCGAAGCCGAGGGCAGCTTTTCCGGAGCCCTCGACAGCCTGCTCGACCGCACCTCGGCGTCGCTCCAGGAGATTCGCTCGGGGATCGACGCGCAGGCCGCAGCGGTCGCCGCTTTGGTCGACCAGGCCGCGGCCGGCATGGGCAAGGCCGGGGCCGATTCGGCCGAAGCGCTCGGCGCGAACATCGGCCGCGCCACCAAGTCGCTCGCGGCGCTGTCGAGCCAGGTCGCCGAGCAGGAACGGGCCTCGCAGCGGATGGTGGCCGAGATCGATCGTGGCCTCGCCATGATCGACCAGCGCTTCACCGAGCTCGCATCGCACGGCGACGAGCGCGCCAACCATTTCCTCGAATCGTTGACCCGCGCCCGGACCGAGCTCGACACGCTCCGGCGCAGGCGTCGACCCAGGACGGCGCCATCGCTCGCTGGCCGAGCGCACGACGAGCCTGCGCGACAGCATCGGGCGGCTCGCCGACGAGCTTCGCGACGACGTCGGGACCGCGATCGGCGAGGCCCAGGCGGCGCCGACCGGCTCGCCGAAGCGACCAGCGCGGTCAAGCCGGATCTCGGCTGGATGCGCGATGCCGCGGTCGAGGCGAGCGAGCGGATGACCGCGACCGCCGACCATATCGGCGAGCAGCAGGACCGCTTCGCGGCGCTGCTCGCGACCGTCGACGACGGAGTCGAAGGCGCCCGCCGAAGCTCGCCGAATTGAAGTCGGCGATCGGCGACGCCCAGGCGCGAAGCCGACAGCCTGACCGCCGAGACCGGCCCGGCCCTCGTCGCCGCGCTGGTCCAGGTCAAGGACACGGCGGCGCACGCGGCCGAGCGGGCGCGCGAGGCGATCGGGGCGGTGATCCCGGAGAGCGCCGGCAAGCTGTCGGTCGAAGCCGCGGACGGCGCTCGAGCGGGTGATCCGCGAGAGCGTCGAGGAGCAGCTGCGCGAAGTCGAGATCGTGGCCACCCGCGCGGTCGAGGCCGCCCGCGCCGCGTCCGACCGGCTGACCCAGCAGATGCTCGGCATCGGCCAGAGCGCGGCTGCGCTCGAAGCGCCATATCGAGCAGACCAGCCAGGACCAGCGCGAGAAGGACAGCGAAGCGTTCGCGCGGCGAGTCTCGCTGCTGATCGAATTCGATGCACTCGGCGGCGATCGACGTCGGCAAGATCCTGTCCGACGAAATCGACGACCGCGCCTGGGATTCCTATTTGAAGGGCAACCGCGGCGTGTTCACCCGCCGCGCGGTGAAATTGCTCGACGGCAGCGAGACCCGGGCGATCCGCGCGCAATATGACAGCGACCTCGAGTTCCAGCGCTCGGTCAACCGCTACGTCCACGATTTCGAGGCGATGCTCCGGCGCGTGCTCGCCGAACGCGACGGCGGCGCGATCGCCGTGACCCTGATGTCGTCGGACATGGGCCGGCTCTACGGCGCTCTGGCCCAGGCGCTGGAGCGGCGGCGCTAGAAGAAGTCGAATTCGTCCGCCTTCACCCAGCCGAAGGTCCAGTTCGCATAATAGAGCGCGAACAGGACCGCGGCGAGGATCGCGGCCTTGAGCAAATGGCGCTTGAGATCGAACCGGTGCGGAGCGCTTTCCGCCTGGCCGGGGACCAACGTCTCGCCCAGCTCCTCGCCGGTCCGGACTCCGAACGGCAGGAGGATGAAGGCGGACGCGCACAGAAACAGGAAATAGATCGCGACGATCGAGCTGAATTGCATGGCCGAGGCTAGCCGGCGATCTCGAGCAGCATCACCTCGACCACCGGCTTCTTGCCGGTCCACAAGGTCGCGCAACGGCGCACCGCGAGCCGCACCGCCTCGCGCATCCGCTCCTCATCGTCCTTTGCGCTGAACGCCTTGGTCGCGGCGTCGGCCGCATCGGCGATGAAATCGGCGCGATCCTCCTCGACCGGCACTCCGAACGGGCGGATCAGCGGCTGCCCGGCGAGCCGTCCGTCCGCGCCGATCGGCAGCGCCACGGTGATCAGCCCGCCGAAGCTGATCCGCCGCCGCTCGTTGATGGTCGCGCCGTCGGCGGGCAGGATGACGTCGCCGTCGAGCACCAGCCGCCCGACCCGCACCTCGTCGAGCTTCTTCGGCGCGTCCGGACGCGAGGCGGATCACGTCGCCGTTTTTCTGCACGACCGCGGCGGGACGCCGTGCGCCAGCGCGAGGCGCGCATGCTCGGCGAGGTGCCGCGCTTCGCCGTGGACCGGGACGACGATCTGCGGCCGGACCCAATCGTACATCTGGATCAGCTCGGGCCGCCCGGGATGGCCGGAGACGTGGACGTGGGCCTGGCGCTCGGTGACGATGGTCACCCCGAGGTCGGACAGCTGGTTCATGATTCGGCCGATCGCGACTTCGTTGCCGGGGATGATCCGCGACGAGAAGATCACCGTGTCGCCCTCGCCCAGCTTCAGCTCATGCGTGCCGAAGGCGATCCGGCCGAGCGCCGCGCGGGGCTCGCCCTGCCCGCCCGTGGCGATGATCAGCAGCTCGCTCTTTGGAAGCCGCATCGCCTCGTCGAACGGGATCGGCGGCGGGAAGTCCTTGAGGTAGCCGGTCGCCTGGGCGACGCGCAGGATCCGCTCGAGCGACCGCCCGGCGATGCACACCCTGCGCCCGGTCTCGAGCGCGACCCGGCCGATGGTCTGCAGCCGCGCCGCGTTCGAGGCGAAAGTCGTCACCAGCACCCGGCCGCGCGCCTTAGCGACCTGCGCCAGCAGCCCTTCGTGGACTCCTTCCTCGGAGCCCGAGGGCGCGTTCTGGAAGACGTTGGTCGAATCGCACACCAGGGCGAGCACGCCGGCGTCGCCGATGTCGGTCAGCGCTTCGGTGCTCGGCGCCTCGCCGAGCACCGGAGTCTCGTCGATCTTCCAGTCGCCGGTGTGGAAGACGTTGCCGAACGGCGTTTCGATCAGCACCCCGTTCCCTTCGGGGATCGAGTGCGACAGCGCGACGAAGCTGACCTTGAACGGACCGAGCTCGACGCTCCCGCCGCGCTCGACGATGTTGAGCTTGACCCGGCCGGTCAGCCCTTCCTCCTCGAGCTTGCCGGCGATCAGGCCGGCGGTGAACGGAGTCGCGAACAGCGGCGCCTTCAGGTCCTCGGAGAGATAGGGCAGCGCGCCGATATGGTCCTCGTGCCCATGGGTCAGGACGATCCCGGCGAGCCGCTGCTCCTGCTCCTCGATGAACTCGAGGTCGGGCAGGATGAGGTCGATCCCCGGGTAGTCGGCGTCGGCGAAGGTCAGGCCGAGGTCGACCATGATCCACTGGCCGCGGCAGCCGTAGAGGTTGACGTTCATGCCGATCTCGCCCGAGCCGCCGAGCGCGCAGAACAGCAATTCTTCGCCAGGGATCATCGTTCCTCCCTAACGCGCAGCGCTGGGGAGGGGGACCATGCGGAGCATGGTGGAAGGGTGCTCGTCACCGCCGGGCCGCTATGTCGTACAACAGGCTCAACCCCTGGATGGTGAGATCGGGCTCAATCGCGTCGAACACGTCGGTGTGCTGGTCGAACAGGTCCGCCAGCCCGCCGGTCGCGATCACCGTGACCGGGCGGCCGATCTCGCGCTTCATCCGTTCGGCCAGTCCCTCGATCATCGCGACATAGCCCCAGTAGATGCCGATCAGCATCTGGCTGTCGGTCGTCCGGCCGATCACGCTGTCGCTGTCCGGCGCCTCGATCGCGATGCGCGGCAGCTTGGCCGCGGCATTGACCAGGGCGTCGAGCGACAGGTTGATGCCCGGGCGCGATGATCCCGCCCTTGTAGGCGCCGTCCGAAATCGACCACGTCGAAGGTCGTCGCGGTGCCGAAGTCGACGACGATCAGGTCGCCCGGATGCTTGGCGTGCGCGGCGATTGCGTTCAGCGCCCGGTCCGCGCCGACGTTGTGCGGCTCGTCGACGTCGAGCGCGATCGGCCAGGCCGCCGCGCCCTGCCCCGCGATCACCGGCTCGACATGGAAATATTTGCTCGCCAGCACTGCCAGGTTGTGCAGCGAGCGCGGCACCACGGTGCCGATGATCACCGCCTCGACGTCGGCCTTGGCATAGCCTTCGAGCTCGAGCAGCTGGTGCAGCCACACGGCATATTCGTCCGCGGTGCGCCGCGGGTCGGTCGCGATCCGCCAGCGCGCCTTGATCTCGCCCCCGCCGACCAGCGCGAAGACCAGGTTGGTATTGCCGGCGTCGATGGCGAGCAGCATGGGCGGCCCTTAGGCGAACAGCAGCAGTTGGTGAAGCGCGTCAGGCGCTGACGGGCAACGGCTGCGCGATCGGGATCGGCTCCGCTTCCTGCCTGGCCAGATAGGCGTGGATGGCGGCGACCACCTGCGCTCCGTCGCCGACCGAGGCTGCGACGCGCTTGACCGAGCTCGAGCGCACGTCGCCGACCGCGAAAACGCCGCGGCGGCTGGTCTCGAGCGGCAGCCGGTCGCTCCCCGATCTCATCGCCAGTCAGGACGAAGCCGCGATGGTCGAGCCTGATTCCCGAGCTGCGCAGCCAGTCGGTGTTCGGCTCCGCGCCGATGAAGGAGAAAAGGTAGCGGACCGGCCGGCGATTCGCCTTGCCGGAGGCGCGGTCGGTGCAGCTGATCGCGTGGAGATTGCCGTCCGCGCCCTCCAGCGCCGAGACCTCGCAGCCGATGACCACCTCGACGTTGGGCTGCGCCTCGATCCGCTCGATCAGATATTGCGACATGGTTTCGGTCAGCGGCCGGCGCGCGATCAGCGTTACCTGCCGCGCCCGACCGGCGAGGAACACCGTCGCCTGGCCGGCCGAATTGCCGCCCCCGACGAGCGCGACCTCCTGATCCGCGCACAGGTCGGCCTCGAGCGGCGACGCCCAGTAATGGACCGCCCGACCCTCGAACTCGTCGAGGCGCTCGACCCCGAGGCGACGGTAGCGCGCACCCGTTGCGAGAACGACGCGAGCGCGCCTGCACGCGCTCGCCGGTGGCGAGCTGGATGTGGCACGGGTCGTTGCCGCACTCGAGCTTCACCGCCTCGTCGGGGATGGCGATCTCGACCCCGAACTTCTGCGCCTGGCTGAAGGCGCGCCCCATCAGCGCCATGCCCGAAATGCCGGTCGGGAAGCCGAGGTAATTCTCGATCCGCGCCGAGGCTCCGGCCTGGCCGCCGAACGAGCGGCAATCGATCGTCAGCACCGACAGCCCTTCGGACGCCGGCATAGACCGAGGTCGCGAGGCCCGGCCGGCCCGGCGCCGATCACCACCAGGTCGTACAGCCGGTCTGGCTCGATCGCCCAACCAGCCCGACGCAGCGCGCGAGCTGTCCCTCGCTCGGATTGCGCAGCAGCTGCCCGCCCGGGCAGAGGACGATCGGCAGTTCTTCGGGCTCGATTTCGAACCGCTCGACGAGCGTCTGCCGCGCAACCGTCGTTCGCCGGGTCGAGCTGCTGGTAGGGATGGCCGTTGCGGCGCAGGAAATTGGTCAGGCGAAGGACGTCGGCATTGCCCTCGGCGCCGACGATGATCGGCCCGGCGCCGGCTTCGATCAGGCCAACGCGCCGCAGGATCAGCGCCCGCATGATCCGTTCGCCGAGCTCGGCCTCGGCGATCAGCAAGGCGCGCAACCGCTCGGGCGGGATGGCGATCGCCTCGACATCGGTCAGCGCGACGGCGTCGACCAGATACGGCCGGCCGGAGAGCTGCGCGAGCTCGCCCATGAAATTGCCGCGCTCATGGGTGACGATCGGGCTGCGCTGGCCGCCGTCGTCGCGCTGGGTGACCTCGATCTCGCCCGGAAAGGACGAGAATCAGGCCCGGAGCCGGCATCGCCCGACCTGGCGACCATGTCGCCGGCGCGCGAAGCTGCGCGGCTCGCCGAAGCTGGCACAGGCGCGCGATCTCGTCGTCGGTCAGCTGCGGGAACATCTGCGCCCGCGCGGGCGATCGATCGGGTTGAACGTCGGACGGGCTCGCTCGATCGATGATCCTTCATCGTGCCTCGGCTGTATCAACAGTGGCCGCGGCGATGCTGACGCCGGCCCCGTTCGGCGCGGGCCCGCGGCAGCCCATATAGGCCGGGATCGGCTCGGCGACGAGCCCCGGGGTGTGCGGCGTGCCGTCGCCGCTCTCCCCGCGAATGAACGCCAAGATGTCGGCGTTGATCAGGTCCGGATGCGTCGCATGGCAGCCGTGCGGCAGGTCCTTGTAGGTCTTGAGCGTCCCGTTCTTCAGGAGCCTGACCGCCAGCGGCGCGGAATCGGCATAGGGCACGATCTGGTCGTCCTCGCTGTGGATCACCAGCACCGGTACGTCGATCGCTTTCAGATCCTCGGTGAAATCGGTCTCGGAAAAGGCCTTGATGCACTCATAGCCGGCCTTGACGCTGCCCATCATGCCCTGGCGCCACCAATTGCGGATGAGCCCTTCCGACACGCTCGCTCCGGGCCGGTTGAAGCCGTAGAACGGGCCCGTCGGGATATCGAGATAGAGCTGCGCCCGGTTGGCGGCGAGCGCGGCGCGAAAGCCGTCGAACACCTCGATCGGAGTCCCGCCAGGGTTCGAGTCCTTCTTGACCATCACCGGCGGCACGGCGTCGAGCAGCACCGCCTTGGCGACCCGGCCGGCCTCGGCGCGCGCGGCATAATGGGCGACCTCGCCGCCGCCGGTCGAATGGCCGACGTGGATTGCGTTCTTGAGGTCGAGCGCCGCGACCAGCTCGATCACGTCCGACGCATAAGTGTCCATCTCATTGCCGCTGTCGGTCTGGGTTGAACGGCCATGCCCGCGCCGATCGTGGGCGACGACCCGGAAGCCTTCGTTCAGGAAGAACATCATCTGGTTGTCCCAGTCGTCGGCACTCAGCGGCCAGCCGTGATGGAAATGGATTGGCTGGGCGTCCTTCGGCCCCCAGTCCTTGTAGAAGATCTCGGTGCCGTCGCGGGTCGTGATGAAGGGCATGGGAGGGGTTCCTGCGATCAAAGTCCCGGCCATCAGGACCGGTGCTGGATTTCGCCACGAATCGCCCCTCCCCGGGCATTTCAGACTCGGCCACGAAACGAAGGTCCGCCTACTCCCGCCGTGGGCGCGAATCGAGAGGGCAACTCATAAACCCTTATCCAGGTCGACATCGCCGGCGCGGATGACCTCGATCGAGCCGTCGTCGAGCTGCAGCCGCAACGCCCCGTCCGGCTCGAGGCCGGCGAAGCGCCCGCTGACCGTCTCGTCCTTGCCGGCGTGGACCGTGAGCCGCGTTCCCGGCGGATGCGCCCGCTCCTGCCAGACGCGAATGAGGGCCGCGGGCTCGGCCGATCGCCACGCCTCCAGCAGCCGGGCGAAACTGGCCGCGAGCAGCGGCGCGAAGGCCTCCGGGGCGATCCCCCCGCCAAGCGCCGCCGGCTGCCGGTCCTTGAGCGGCGGCGCGCTCGCCAGGTTGACCCCGAACCCTACAGCGACCCGATCGCCGCTGCGCTCGAGCAGGATTCCGGCGAGCTTCCTGCCCAGGAGCATCAGGTCGTTGGGCCATTTGAGCATCAGCGGCTGCGCCGAGACCGCAGCGTCGATCGCCTCGGCGAGCGCCAGCCCGGCGGCCAGCGACAGGCTCGGCGCGGGCGGGTCGGCGGGTCGCAGCAGAACCAGCGTGCTGCCGTAGAAATTCCCTTCGGCCGAGACCCACGAACGGCCCTGCCGGCCCCGTCCAGCCGCCTGCGCCAGCGCGACCAGCCAGTCGCCTTCGACCGCTTGACCGTCGGCGATCAGGTCGGCGTTGGTCGAACCGGCGCGCTCGACGATCCGGATTCGCATCGCGTCAGAAGATCGAGGCCGCGGCCCTGTCGGTGATCGCCCCGAGCGGCCCGATCAGCAGATAGCCGAGCGGCGACACGGCGACCGCGGCGAGCAGGACCAGCAGTCCCTGGACCGGCTCGCGCACTCGGGCGTAGGGCTCGGCCGGATCGTCCATGTACATCACCTTGACGATCTTCAGATAATAATAAGCGCCGACGACCGTGCCGAGGATTGCCGCCACGGCGAACGGAGCGAAGCCCGCCGCGACCGCCGCCTGGAACACCAGCAGCTTGGGCCAGAAGCCGAACATCGGCGGCACGCCGGCCAGGCTGAACATGAACACGAACAAGGCGAAGGCCATCAGCGGGCGCGTCTGGGACAGGCCGGACAGGCTGGCGATCGTCTCGATCGGCCGCCCCTCGCCGTCGCGCATCCACAGCACGCACAGGAACGCGCCGACGTTCATGACGACGTACACCGCCATATAGAACAGCACCGCGGAAGCGCCGTTCGGCCCGGCTGCGGCCAGCCCGACCAGGGCGAAGCCGACATTGTTGATCGACGAATAAGCCAGCAGCCGCTTGATGTTCGTCTGGCCGTAGGCCGCGATCGCGCCCAAATAGATCGAGGCGAGCGCGGCGAAGATCACGATCTGCCGCCAGGCGTCGGTCGCCGGGGCGAGCGCGTCGAGACACACCCGGGTCGCGAGCAGCACCGCGGCCGCCTTGGGCGCGGTGCTGAAGAACATCGTCACCGGGGTCGGGGCGCCTTCGTAGACGTCGGGGGTCCACATGTGGAACGGCACCACGCTCGCCTTGAAGGCCAGGCCGGCGAGCACGAACACCAGGCCGAACAGCAACCCGAGCGACGGCGCTTCGCGGGCGAACGCGGCGGCGATGCCGGTGAAGTTGGTGGTCCCGGTGAAGCCGTAGAGCAGCGAAATGCCGTAGAGCAGGATGCCGCTGGCGAGCGCCCCCAGAACGAAATATTTGAGGCCCGCCTCGGCCGACCGTTCGTCGTTCCGCCGGTAGGACGCGAGCACGTAAGAAGCGAGGCTGTTGAGCTCGAGCCCGACATAGAGCGAGATCAGGCTGGTCGCCGAGACCATCACGCTCATTCCGGCCGCGGCGAACACGATCAGCACCGCATATTCGCTGCCGTGCTCGTGATCGCGCTCGAACCAGCCGTGGCCGGCGATGATCGCGACCGCCGCCGCCGGGAACATGATCGCCTTGCCGAAGCTCGCGAACAGGTCGGCCGCGACCAGCCCGTCGTAGATCGGGCCGGCGTGCGACGGCGCGCCGACCAGCGCCGCGGTGGCGGCGAGCAGCAACGCCACCGAAAGCCAGCTGGTGAGGCCCGATCCGCGCCGCCCGGCGAAGGCCGCGACCAGCATCAGGATCGTCCCGCCGATGCTGAGGATCAGCTCGGGCAGCAGGGGGGCGAAGCGGCCCATCAGTGCGCCGCTTCCTTCTCGAGCAGCTGGTGCTCCTGCTGGGCCGGCTTGCCCGGCGTCGGGCGCGAATCGCCGGCCGGCGCGACCCGCTCCATGCGCTGGACGACGCGCCCGATGTCGGCGCGCATCGGCTTGAGGAAGCTCTCGGGATAGAGGCCCATCCAGAACACGGCGAGCGCGATCGGCGCCAGCAGCCACCATTCGCGCAGGTCGAGGTCCTGCATTGCCGCGGCGTCGGCGTTGCGCCGGGTCCCGAAGCAGATCCGCCAGTAGAGCCACAACATGTAGGCGGCGGCGAGGATGGTGCTGAAGCAGGCCGCGATCGCCGCCCAGGTCGACGCTTTGTAGGTCCCGACCATGCTCAGGAACTCGCCAACGAAATTGCTGGTGCCGGGAAGGCCGATGCTGGCCATGGTGAAGACCATGAACAGCAGGGCGTAGCCGGGCATGTTGTCGCTAAGCCCGCCGTAGCGGGCGATGTCGCGCGTGTGCAGCCGGTCGTAGACCACGCCGACGCACAGGAACAAGGCGCCCGAGACGAGGCCGTGGCCGAGCATGACCATCATCGCGCCCTCGATCCCCTGGCGGTTCATGGCGAACAGGCCGAAGGTGACGAACGCCATGTGCGCGACCGACGAATAAGCGATCAGCTTCTTCATGTCGGTTTGAACCAGCGCGACCAGGCTGGTGTAGATGGCGGCGATCGCCGACAGCGCGAACATCAGCGGAATGAGCTGTGCCGAGCCGTCGGGGAACATCGGCAGCGAGAAGCGGATGAAACCGTAGCCGCCGAGCTTCAGCAGCACGCCGGCGAGGATCACCGAGCCGGCGGTCGGCGCCTGGACGTGGGCATCGGGCAGCCAGGTGTGGACCGGCCACATCGGCAGCTTGACGGCGAAGCTGGCGAGGAAGGCGAGGAACAGCCAGGTCTGGGCTTGCTTCGAGAAATCGTAGGCCATCAGCGTCGGGATGTCGGTCGTCCCGGCCACCGACCGCATGTAGATCATCGCGATCAGCATCAGGACCGAGCCGAGGAAGGTGTAGAGGAAGAATTTGTAGCTCGCCTTGATCTTCTCGGCGCCGCCCCAGATGCCGATGATCAGGTACATCGGGATCAGGCCGCCTTCGAAGAAGATGTAGAACAGGAACAGATCCTGCGCCGCGAAGGAGCCCATGATGAGCGCCTCCATCAGCAGGAAATAGGCCATATATTCGGGCACGCGCTTCTCGATCGACCGCCAGCTGGCGCCGATGCAGATCGGCATCAGGAAGGCGGTGAGGACGATCAGCAGGAGCGCGATGCCGTCGATCCCGAGCGCCCAATTGACCCCGCCGCCGAGCGGGAAGAACTCGGCGAATTGCCATTGCGCGCCGCCGGGCGCGAAGTCGACCCACAGCTCGACCGCGATCTCGAGCACGCTTAGCGTAGCGATCAGCGCGATCCAGCGCGCCGCCCGGGCGCCGACCAGCAGGCACAGCACGCCCCGCCGCCAGCGGCAGCGCGACCAGCAGGCTGAGCAACGGCAATCCGCTCACCTGGCCCACCAGATCGCCCAGCTCGCGGCGCCGATCAGCCCGAGCAGCATCACCAGCGCGTAGGAATAAAGGTAGCCGGACTGCAGCCGCGCGGTGATGCGGTTACCGATCCCGACCGCGTAAGCGGCGCCGTGCGGGCCGAAGCGGTCGATCGTGCCCTCGTCGCCGCCCTTCCACAGCAGCCGGCCGAGCCACAGCGCGGGCCGCACGAACAGCAGGTCGTAGAGCTCGTCGAAATACCATTTGTTGAACACGAAGCGGTGCACCGCGGGGAACATCGCGACGAAGCGCCCGGCCGCGCCCGGGTCGCGGATATAATTGTTCCACGCGATCCACAGGCCGAGCAGCATGACGATGGTCGGGGTCAGCTTGACCCACAACGGCGCCTGTGCGCGGCATGGGCGAGATGCTCGCTGAACGCGACCGCGCCGCGCCAGAATTCGGGCGCGCGGGTCGCGTCGACGAAGATGCCGTGCCAGATCTGCCCGGCGACGCACCGCGCCGAGCGCGAGCAGGCCGATCGGCACGAGGATGGTGAGCGGGCTCTCGTGCGGATGATAGCCGCCGGTCCCGGTCGGCACCTTCTTCTTCGAGTGGCCGCCCTCATATTCCTCGGACGCGAGGTCCTCCT
>CAVXYS010000013.1:0-136630 GCA_963765945.1 uncultured Alphaproteobacteria bacterium | reverse complement strand
CGAGCAGCATCACCAGCGCATAGCTATAGAGGTAGCCGGACTGCAGCCGCGCGGTCCAGCGGTTGCCGACGCCCGACGGCATAGGCCGCGCCGTGCGGGCCGAAGCGGTCGATGATCCCGACGTCCCCGCCCTTCCAGAACAGCCGGCCGAGCCACAGCGCCGGGCGAACGAACAGGACATCGTACAGCTCGTCGAAATACCATTTGTTGGAGCACGAACCGGTGGACCGCCGGGAAGGTCGCGACGAAACGCCCGGCGGCGCCGGGCGGGCGGATGTAATTGTGCCACGCGATCCACAGGCCGATCAGCATGACGATGGTCGGGGTCAGCTTGACCCACAGCGGCACTTCATGCGCGGCGTGGGCGAGATGCTGGCTGAACGCGACGCTACCGCGCCAGAATTCGCGGCGCGCGCTCGGCGTCGACGAAAATGCCGTGGACCAGCAGGCCGGCGAGCACCGCGCCGAGTGCGAGCAGGCCGATCGGGATGAGCATCGACGAGCGGGCTTTCGTGCGGATGATAGCCGCCCGTGCCCTCGACCGGCGGCATGCCGCGCGTCGTGCGCGCTGTCGCCATGCTCCTCGTCGGGCGACCTCGTGCTCGCCGTGGAGCGCGTGCTGGATATTCTCCGAGGCGCGCCCAGCGCGGCTCGCCGAAGAAGGTCAGGAAGATCAGCCGCCAGCTAATAGAAGCTGGTCAGCAGCGCGGCGAGCACGCCGAGGACAGAAGGCGACCGTGCCCGCCACGCTGCCGCTCGCCCAGGCGCTCTCGAGGATCGCGTCCTTCGACCAGAAGCCGGCGAAACCGATCGGCCCGCAGAGGCCGACGCCGGTGATCGCCAGCGTGCCGATGACCATCACCCAGAAGGTGAACGGGATCTCCTTCCTGAGGCCGCCGTAGAAGCGCATGTCCTGCTCGTGGTGCATCGCGTGGATCACGATGCCCGCGCCGAGGAACAGCAACGCCTTGAAGAAGGCGTGGGTGAACAGATGGAACATCGCCGCGCCGTAAGCGCCGACGCCGGCGGCGAAGAACATGTAGCCCAGCTGCGAGCAGGTCGAATAAGCGATCACCCGCTTGATGTCGTTCTGCGCGCAGCCGACGGTCGCGGCGAAGATCGCGGTCGCCGCGCCGACCCAGGTGACGACGTGCATCGCGGTCTCCGACGTGTTGAACATCGGCGACAGGCGGCAGACCATGAACACGCCGGCGGTGACCATGGTCGCGGCGTGGATCAGCGCGCTGACCGGGGTCGGGCCCTCCATCGCGTCGGGAAGCCAGGTGTGGAGCCCGATCTGCGCCGACTTGCCCATCGCGCCGACGAACAGCAGCAGGCACAGCAA
The DNA here is from genome assembly GCA_963765945.1 of uncultured Alphaproteobacteria bacterium. GTDB lineage: Bacteria > Pseudomonadota > Alphaproteobacteria > Sphingomonadales > Sphingomonadaceae > Sphingomicrobium. The sequence continues at coordinate 135,285 of CAVXYS010000013.1, read as the reverse complement.
GGTCATGGTGTCGACCCGCATCCCGGCAAAGCCGATGGTCGATCCGGCCATGCGCGGCGCGGCGGCGAGGATCGCCGGGATCGACACCGTCCCGAACACCAGGAAAGTGCCGAAAATGCCGAGCGAGAAGCCGAAATCGCCGATGCGGTTGACGACGAACGCCTTCAGCGCCGCGGCATTGGCCGAGGGCTTGTGGTACCAGAAGCCGATCAGCAGATAGGAGGCGAGGCCGACGCCTTCCCAGCCGAAGAACATCTGGACGAGGTTGTCGGCGGTCACCAGCATCAGCATCGCGAAGCTGAACAGCGACAGATAAGCGAAGAACCGCGGCTGGCCCGGGTCCTCCTCCATATAGCCCCAGCTGTAGAGGTGGACGAGGCTGGAGACGGTGGTGACGACGACCAGCATCACCGCGGTCAGCGCGTCGAGCCGCAGCGCCCAGTCGACGGTCAGGCTGCCCGATCGGAACCATTCGAACACCGGCACGACCGTCGGCTGCGCCGTCCCGGCGACGATATTGGAAGAAGATCGGCCAGCTGAGCGCCAGCCCGACGAACAGCGCGCCGGTGGTCACCACCTTGGCCGCGGTCTTGCCGATCCACGGCCCGCCCAGCCCGGCGATGATCGCCGCGAGCAGCGGCAGGAAGACGATCAGCTGCGAGCGCCATCAGCCGTGCATCCGGTTGACGTCGTCGACCGCGATCGAGCCGCGGCGGCGGAAGAAGATGACCAGGATGGCGAGCCCGATCGCCGCTTCGGCGGCGGCGACGGTCAGCACGAACATCGCCAGCACCTGGCCGGTCAGGTCGCCGAGATAGGCCGAGAAGGCGACCAGATTGATGTTCACCGCGAGCAGGATCAGCTCGATCGCCATCAGCATCAGGATGACGTTGCGGCGATTGAGGAAAATGCCGAGCACGCCGATGGTGAACAGGATCGCCGCGACGGTCAGGTAATGGGCGAGGCCGATCACAGCTTCATCCCCTCGCCGACCCCGGGCTGCGTGATCCGGACCGCATCCTTCGGCCGGCGGGCGATCTGGTGCGAAATCGTCTGCGGCCGCGGTGTCCTTGCGCCGGCGATGGGTGAGCACGATCGCGCCGATCATCGCCACCAGCAGGATCAGCCCGGCGATTTCGAACGGGAACAGATAGCGGCTGTAGAGCAGTTGCCCGAGCGCCACGATATTGGGCTGGACGGTCGCCGGGATGGCGCGCCGCTCAGCGCCGGCCCGGCCTTCCACGCGCTGACCGCGACCACGATCTCGGCCAGCAGCACCAACGCGATGATGATCCCGAACGGCAGGTTCCTGGTGAACCCGCTGCGCAGCGACGCGAAGTCGACGTCGAGCATCATCACCACGAACAGGAACAGCACCGCGACCGCGCCGACGTAGACGATCACCAGCAGCATCGCGATGAACTCGGCCCCGACCAGCAGCATCAGCCCCGCCGCGTTGAAGAAGGCGAGGATCAGCCACAGCACGCTGTGCACCGGGTTGCGCGCGAAGATCACCGCGCACCGCCGAAGCGATCGTGAGCGTCGCGAACAGATAAAAGGCGAGGATTGCGATCAATCGGGGACCCTGTTCGCGGCGCCGCTTACCGATAGGGTGCATCGGCGGCAAGGTTGGCGGCGATCGCCTGTTCCCACTTGTCGCCGTTGGCGAGCAATTTGGCCTTGTCGTAGAGCAATTCCTCGCGCGTTTCGGTCGCGAATTCGAGGTTCGGCCCCTCGACGATCGCATCCACCGGGCAGGCTTCCGGCACAGCCCGCAATAGATGCATTTGACCATGTCGATGTCGTAGCGGGTGGTGCGGCGGCTGCCGTCCTCGCGCGGCTCGGACTCGATGGTGATCGCCAGCGCCGGGCAGATCGCCTCGCACAATTTGCACGCGATGCAGCGCTCCTCGCCGTTGGGATAACGGCGCAGCGCATGCTCGCCGCGGAAGCGCGGGCGATGCGGCGTTCTTCTCGTACGGGTAGTTGATCGTCGCCTTGGGCTTGAAGAAATATTTTCAGCGTCAGCGCATGCGCCCGGACGAACTCCCACAGAGTGAAGGCTTTGATGACCAGCGCGATCATGCCGCGCCTCCATAACGCGTGAGCATCAGCCAGCCCGAGACCAGCACGACGAACACCAGGCTACAGCGGCAGGAAGATCTTCCAGCCGAGCCGCATCAGCTGGTCGTAGCGGTAGCGCGGCACGGTCGCCTTCACCCAGCCGAAAATGAAGAAGAACAAGCCCATCTTGGCGAACAGCCAGATCCATGCCGGGGATGACAGTAGAGCGGCGCCCAGTCGAGCGGCGGCAGCCACCCGCCCCAGAACAGGAGCGCGTTGAGCGCGCACATCAGGATGACGTTGGCATATTCGCCGAGCCAGAACAGCGCGAAGCTCATCGAGGAATATTCGGTCTGGTGCCCGGCGACGAGCTCGCTCTCCGCCTCGACCAGGTCGAACGGCGTGCGGAACGTCTCGGCCATCGAGCTGATCAGGAACACCACCGCCATCGGGAACAGCAAGGGATTGAAGCCGAAGCCGTTGAGCAGGCCGAAGCATATTGCCCTTCTGCGCCAGCACGATCTCGGTCAGGTTGAAGCTGTTCGGCGTAGAGCACGACGGTGATCAGGACGAAGCCGATCGACACTTCGTAGCTGACCATCTGCGCCGCCGCGCGGAGCGCCGAGAAGAACGGATATTTGGAGTTGGACGCCCAGCCGGCGACGATCACGCCGTAAACCCCGAGCGAGCTCGCCGCGAGGACGTAGAGCAGCCCGACATTGATGTCGGCGAGCACCACGCCCGGCTGGAACGGGATCACCGCCCAGACGATCAGCGCGACGGTGAAGGTGACGATCGGCGCGATCAGGAACAGGCCCTTGTTGGCGCTGGTCGGGATGATGGTCTCCTTGAGGAACACCTTCAGCCCGTCGGCGAAGCTCTGCAGCAGCCCCCACGGCCCGACGACGTTGGGCCCGCGGCGAAGCGCGATCGCCGCCCAGATCTTGCGCTCGGCATAAATGATCATCGCCACCGCCAGCATCAGCGGGAAGGCGATCAGCAGGATGCCGATGACGATCGCCAGGAACCACGCCCATTCGTAGCTCATGCCCCAATGCTGGAAGGCGCGGTCATTGCAGCCTCCCACGAGCGCAGCTCGAGGGAAATCAGTGACGAGCGGAACGGCGCGCTCCCACTGCCCTGCTCCGCGGCCCCATCGCAAGGAACGTGCCACGCTCACTCCGCCGCCTCCTTGAACTTGACGCCGTGGACCAGCTCCTCCGAGCAGCGGCGCATGGTCGGGCTGGCGCGGCAGATCGCGTTGGTCAGGAAGAAATCGCCGATCGGATAGCGGATCGGCCCCGTCCGCCTTGGCGTCGAGCTTGGGCGGCGCCCATTGGCAGGTCGATCAGCCCGTCGCGGCCGAGCTGCGGGAATTCCGCGACCATCGCCGCGCGCAGCTGGGCGAAACGTGTCGAACGGCAGCGTCGCTGCCGGCGAGCTCGCTGACCGCGCGCAGGATCGCCCAGTCCTCGCGCGCCTCGCCCGGCGCGAACGCCGCTCGCTCGCCGCGCTGCACCCGCCCTTCGGTGTTGACCTAGGTGCCGTGCTTCTCGGCATAAGCCGCGCCCGGGCAGCACCAGGTCCGCCTGCCTGGCGCCGGCGTCGCCGTGATGGCCGATATAGACCTTGAACGCGCCCTTGAAGCGGTCGGCCGCGCATCTCGTCGGCGCCGAGCAGCAGCACCAGCTCGGGCGCGGCTTGCTCGATCTCGGCGATCCCGCCCGGCTGCGCGTAGCCGAGCATCAGCCAGGCCATGCGCGACGGCCGAAGTGTGGAGGACGTTGAACCCGTTCCACCCGTCCCTGATCAGCCCCAGCGGCTTGACCAGCGCCAGCGCCGCGCCGAGCCCGCCCGCCGCCAGCGCGCCCGGCCCGACGATCACCGCCGGCCGCTCGGCCGCGGCGAACGCGTCGGTCACCGCCTTCGGCAGATTGCCGAGCAATTTCAGATCGTTGCCGAGCCATTCGACCTTCATGTCGAGGTCGCACTTCCGGGCCGATCGCGAACACCTTGCCGCCCTTGCGCGCGACCTTGCGCACGCGGGTCGCGATCAGCGGCGCTTCCCAGCGGATGTTCGACCCGACGAGCAGCACCACGTCCGCGGTTTCGATCCCGGCGATGGTCGAATTGAACGCGACCGCGCTCAAGCTGCTGACATCATAGGCCAGCCCGGTCTGCCGCCCCTCGAGCAGGCTCGACCCGCGCGCCTCGAGCAGCTTCCGCGCCGCATACATCGTCTCGGCATCGAGCAGGTCGCCGGCGATCGCCGCGACCTTGGCTCCCGGCCTTCTTCAGCCGCTTGGCGAACAGCGCCAGCGCGTCGGCCCAGCTCGCTTCCTTGAGCCTGCCCTTCTCGCGCACCCACGGCCGGTCGAGCCGGTTGCGGACCAGCGCATCGACATGGTGCCGCGTCTTGTCGTGGATCCACTCCTCGTTGACGTCCTCGTTGACGCGCGGGAGGATGCGCATCACCTGCCGCTGGCGGACGTCGAGGCGGATGTTGGAGCCGACCGCGTCCATCACGTCGATCCCCGGCACCCGCCGCAGCTCCCACGAGCCGCTGCTCGAACAATTGCGGCTTCTGCAGCAGCGCCCCGACCGGGCAGACGTCGGCGAGGTTGCCCGACAGCTCGCCCGACACCGCATGCTCGAGATAGGAGGTGATCTGGCTGTCCTCGCCGCGGTACAGCATGCCGATCTCGTCGACCCCGGCGACCTCGCTGCTGAAGCGGATGCAGCGCGTGCACTGGATGCACCGGTTCATCGAGGTCTTGATGATCGGGCCCATATATTTGTCGTCGAACGCCCGCTTATTCTCCTCGTAGCGCGAGAAGCCGCGGCCGTAGGCCATGGCCTGGTCCTGGAGGTCGCACTCGCCGCCCTGGTCGCAGATCGGGCAGTCGAGCGGGTGGTTGATGAGCAGGAACTCCATCACCCCCTCGCGCGCCTTCTTGACCATCGGCGTGTCGGTGCGGATCGCCTGGCCGTCGGCGGCCGGCAGCGCGCAGCTCGCCTGCGGCTTGGGCGGCCCCGGAGCGACCTCGACCAGGCACATCCGGCAATTGCCGGCGATCGATAACCGCTCGTGGTAGCAAAAGCGCGGGATCTCCTTGCCGGCGAGCTCGCACGCCTGCAGCACGGTCGCGCCCTGCGGGACCTCCAGCTCAACGCCGTCGACGGTGACCTTGGGCATCAGCGGATAACCTCGATACCGTCTGAGCTATAGAGTCCGTTCACGCGCCTCCGCTGCCCATCGAGCTCCATCGGTTCACTCTGCATCCTGATCATGTAGCCCCTGCCCGCGTACTGAAGGACTTCCTCGAGCGTAGCGCAGGACACCTCCGCCGAAACGACGTTCGGTCCCTTCGACACCTTGTAGGCGCCCTTTTTCTTGTATGCAGCGAGCCGCACCGGGATCTCCTCGCCGGTGCGTCGAACGCAGATATGCTCCTTTTCAATCGCGCGGATCATCAGCCCCCCGCGGCCCGGAAGTTGCGGAAGGCGGCGAGCGCGATGACCGAGCGCAGCGCGGTCCCGCCCGCGCCCAGCTTCTTGCCCTTGAGGCAGCCGTTCAGTGCCGGGGTCAGCCCCTTGAACGCGGCGGTCTCTTCCTTCGAGCCGTTGCCGGACGCGAGCAGCTGCGCGACTCCGGCGGGGTTGGCGCGGACCGCGCACAGCGCCGCATTCTCGGTGTCGTCCTTGCCGCCGACCGGCTTCTTCGGCGCTTTGCCGATCACCCCCGCGACCTGCTTCGGAGTACGGCCATATTCGAGCAGCTCTTCGGCGAGCACTCCGGCGAACACGGCCCCGCCCGCGACCGAGGCCGCGCCGGCGCAGCTCGCCTGCTTCTTGGCCAGCGCCTTCAGCCCCTGGGTATAGCCGGTGCTGCGATAATCCTGGTCGAGCAGGTAGGTGACGTCCTTGGGCCCGCGCTGCGCGGCGCAATGGCCGAAGGCGTGCATGCCCGCGACGTCCGGACCCGCGGCCCAGGCGGCCGTCGAAAGAGACAAGCCCGTTGAGGCGATGGCGATGACGATGAGCTTCATGATCCGTCCTCCTCTTCCTCTTCGGCACGTTCCGTCTTGCGTTCGATGGTCGTCACCCGCGGCCCGCCGCCACGCGACGCGAGCAGCGCCGCAATGATGGCGGCGGCGACGGCGACGATCAGGATGAGCTGGGTCGTAGTCATGCCGGCGCTTTCGGCGTGGTGACGATGCGCCACGCGGCGAGCGCCAGCAGGGCGCGCAGCGCCGGCTTGTTGACGGTCAGCTGCGTGTCCTTCTTGAGGCACTCGGTGAGCACCGGGGCGATCGAGCCGACCGCCGCCGATTCTTCCCTGGACGCCGGCTCGGTCTCGAGCAGCCGGGCGGTCGCTTGCGGCGCCTGCAGTGCGGTGCACAGCGCCATCGTCTCGGTCGGGCTGCGCGCACTGATCGTCGATCGCGCCGGATCGAACGCGATCCGCTGCGGCAGCTCCTCGGGCTTGACCTCCGACTTGAGCAAGGCTTCGGCCATCGCTCCCGCCAACAGCACCGGGCTCGAGCCGAGCTGCCACCCGCCGACGACGCAGCGCTCATGCCCTTGGGCCATCGCCCGCAACCTGGTGCGATATTCCTCGCTGTTGAAATCGAGCGCCAGCACCTGCTCGGCCGCGCCGCTCGGCGCCTCGCGCACGATGCAGGCGCCGAAATTGTGCACCGCCTGGATCGCGAGATCGTCCGACGACTTGGCCGCGGATGCGGTCTGCGGAGCGGCGACCGGAGCATTCGCCAGCCGGTAATAAGTGAGCGCCATCGCGTAGCGCAGGCCAGTGCCGCTGAAGTCGGCGGTCTCGCCCGCCTTTACGCATTCCGCGACCTGCGGCGCCAGCGCTCGCAGCGCCGCCTCTTCGGCCTTGCTGTCGATCTTGGTATCGAGCACGGCCGCCGCTCCGCCCGGCGAACGGCGCACGACGCACTCGCCGAGGCTGCCGACGCGGCCGTCGCGAGCAAACATCGCAAGCAACTTCTGGAGGGTTGCGGGCTTGACCTTTTCCGCGCCCGGGCCGGCCTGGATCGACGTCGGCACGGTCCACCGCAGCGGGGCGACGCCGGCGGGATTGAGCTGCGGCCACCGACCGAAATCCCGCTGGACGAGCTCCTCGGCCAGTGCTCCGCGCAGAGCGAGGCCGGTGCTGAACAGGCGTCCGCTCCACAGCCCCAGACAGCGCCCGTCGAGGGCGCGGCGAAATTCTCCGTCCGACATGGTGGCGAAACTGCGCCGCCCGAGCGCGACGTCCTTCGACAGGTCGTGCTCATATTTCACGGAGCATTTCGCAAAGTCGCGCAGCACCGCGTGGTTTTGCATTGCCGTCATGTCCCGAGCCTGGCTCGGGATCGCAAGGAAGGCGGACGCGAACGCGGCCAGCCCAAATTTGTTACGCATACTCACTTTTTCTCTCCTGCCGCGCTCATTCCGCGGCCTCCAGCAGCTGCTTGCCGGTGCGCTCGGCGATGCGCCGCTCGAGTTCGGGGCGGAAATGGCGGACCAGCCCCTGGATCGGCCACGCCGCCGCATCGCCCAGGGCGCAGATGGTGTGGCCTTCGACCTGCTTGGTGACGTCGAGCAGCTTGTCGATGTCGCCCACCTCGGCGTCGCCGACGCGGAGCTTCTCCATCATCCGCCACATCCAGCCGGTGCCCTCGCGGCAGGGCGTGCACTGGCCGCAGCTCTCATGCTTGTAGAAATAGCTGATGCGGCTGATCGCGCGGACGATGTCGGTCGTCTTGTCCATCACGATCACCGCCGCCGTGCCGAGGCCCGAGCCGAGCGCCTTGAGCCCGTCGAAGTCCATCGGCGCGTCGATGATCTCGGCCGCGGGCACCAGCTGCACCGACGAGCCGCCGGGGATCACCGCCAGCAAATTGTCCCAGCCGCCGCGGATCCCGCCGGCGTGGCGCTCGATCAGCTCGCGGAAGCTGATCCCCATCGTTTCCTCGACCGTGCACGGGCAATTCACGTGGCCCGAGATCTGGAACAGCTTGGTGCCTTCGTTCTTCTCGCGGCCGAAGCCGGCGAACCATTCGGCGCCGCGGCGGAGGATGGTCGGGACGACCGCGATCGATTTCGACATTGTTGACCGTGGTCGGGCAGCCGTAGAGGCCGGCGCCGGCCGGGAACGGCGGCTTCAGGCGCGGCTTGCCCTGCTTGCCCTCGAGGCTCTCGAGCATCGCCATCTCTTCGCCGCAGATGTAGGCGCCGGCGCCGCGGTGGACGAACAGGTCGAAGTCGTAGCCCGAGCCGCACGCATTCTTGCCGAGCAGGCCGGCCTCATACGCTTCGGCAACGGCGCGCCGTAACACTTCTGTTTCGCGGATGAATTCGCCGCGGATGTAGATGTAGCCGGCGCGGGCGCGCATTGCCCAGCCGGCGAGCAGCGCGCCTTCGACCAGCTTGTGCGGGTCGTGGCGGATGATCTCGCGGTCCTTGCAGCTGCCGGGCTCGGATTCGTCGGCGTTGATCACCAGGAAGTTGGGCTTCCCCGGCTTGGGCTCCTTGGGCATGAAGCTCCACTTCATGCCGGTCGGGAAGCCGGCGCCGCCGCGGCCGCGCAGGCCGGACGCCTTGACCGCATCGATGATCGCGTCCTGGCCGATGGCCATCAGCGCCTTGGTGTCGTCCCAGTCGCCGCGCGCCTGCGCCGCCTTCAGCCACGGCTCCTGGAAGCCGTACAGGTTGGTGAAGATGCGGTCCTTGTCCGCGAGCGGCCCGGTATAGCCCATCAGTGCGCGCCCCCGCTCAGCAGGAACCAGCCGACCGCGACCACGATCAGCGCGATCACGCCGAACTTGATCATGCCGGTGATGAACCGGAACGCGAGGAACCCGAGCACGAGCGCGAAGAGGATGGCGACGATCGTCATTTGAGCTGCTTCGGCCCCCCGCGAGTCGACCAGCTTCATCACGCCGTAAACCACCACCCCGGCGACGGCGACGCCGACCAGCAGGCCGAGGATGCCCTTGAGGATCTTCCACGCGATCACGATGATCACGATCGCGACGACGAATTTCAGCACGTCCTTCATTGCGCGCCCTCCCCGCCCGGAGCGCCGCCCCATTGCGGGCGGTAGTCGTAATTGCGCTCGGCCATCTTCTTGAGCACCGTCGGGCCGCCTTCGGGGCAGCTGGTCTGGCGGTCGATCTGGGGGCCGGCCTTCGGCGTCTTCCCAGCCGCGAGCGCGTCGAGAATCGCGCCCATGCTGTCCTCGGTCAGATCCTCGTAATTGTCGTCGTTGATCTGGACCATCGGCGCATTGGCGCAGGCGCCGAGGCACTCGACCTCGGTCAGGGTGAACAGCCCGTCCGCCGTCGTCTTCCCCTTCTTCAGCCCGCGCTTGTAGCAGGCCTCGAGCACGTCGTCGGAGCCGCGCAGCATGCACGGCGTCGTCCCGCACACCTGGACGTGGAAGCGGCCGACCGGGACCAGGTTGAACATGGTGTAGAAGGTCGCGACCTCGAGCACCCGGATGTACGGGTGGCCGAGCTCGCGAGCGACATATTCCATCACCGGGATCGGCAGCCAGCCCTGGGTCTCCGTCTCCGCCCCGACCTGCCGCTGGGCGAGGTCGAGCAGCGGCAGCACCGCCGACATCTGCCGCCCCGGCGGGTAGCGCGCGATGATCTCCTTCGCGGCCTTGGCGTTGGCCGCGGTCCAGGCGAACCCCTCCCAGCGCGCGCGCTGCTCGGCGTCGTCGACGATGGCGTCGGTGCCGGCCATTACCGGTCGCACTCCCCGAACACGACGTCGATCGCGCTGCAGAGCACGGCGGTCGTGTCCGCCAGCATGTGGCCCTTCATCATGAAGTCCATCGCCTGGAGGTGGCTGAACGCGGTCGGGCGGATCTTGCAGCGGTAGGGCCGGTTGGTGCCGTCGGCGACCAGGTAGACGCCGAATTCGCCCTTGGGGCTTTCGGTCGCGAGATACACTTCGCCTGCGGGCACGTGATAGCCCTCGGTGTAGAGCTTGAAATGGTGGATCAGCGCCTCCATCGAGGTCTTCATCTCGGCGCGGCTCGGCGGAAACACCTTGCGGTCGGCGGTCGCGACCGGGCCCTGGGGCATCTGCTCGAGGCACTGGCGCATGATCCGCGCCGACTGCCGCACTTCCTCGCAGCGGACCATGAAGCGGTCGTAGCAGTCGCTGTTGGTGCCGACCGGAATGTCGAACTCCATCCGGTCGTAGACTTCGTAGGGCTGCGACTTGCGGATGTCCCACGGCACGCCCGCGGCGCGGATCATCGGCCCGGAGAAGCCCCAGGCGATCGCGTCGTCTTTCGCGACCTTGCCGATGTCGACGTTGCGCTGCTTGAAGATGCGGTTGTCGGTGACGAGGCTGATCGCGTCCTCGAACAATTGCAGCCGGTGGTCGAGCCAGTCGCCCATGTCGGACAGCAATTTGTCGGGCAGGTCGTAGCGCACGCCCCCGGCGCGGAAATAATTGGCGTGCATCCGCGCGCCCGACGCCCGCTCGTAGAATTGCAGCGTGTCCTCGCGCACCTCGAACAGCCACAGGTTCGGGGTCATCGCCCCATTGTCCATGATGTGGCTGCCAATCTGCAGCAGATGGTTGGAGATGCGGGTCAGCTCCGCCATCAGCACCCGGATGTACTGGGCGCGCAGCGGGATCTCGAGCCCCATCAGTTTCTCGATGGCAAGCACGAACGTGTGCTCCATGCACATCGGCGAGCAGTAATCGAGCCGGTCGAAATAGGGCAGCGCCTGGGCGTAGGTCTTGTACTCGATCAATTTCTCGGTGCCGCGGTGGAGCAGGCCGATGTGCGGGTCGACGCGCTCGACGATTTCGCCGTCGAGCTCCATGATCAGCCGCAGCACGCCGTGCGCCGCCGGATGCTGCGGGCCGTAATTGATCGTGTAATTGCCGATCGCCTCGTCGCCCGGATCGCGCGGATGGCCGAGCGGCTCGGCGACATCGGGCCCGCCCCCGCCGGCGCCGACGCTGACCTCGACCCTGCGCGGCTTGGTGCGGACGTCGGTCACGGCTTCTTCCTAGGCGACCGCTTGGTCACCACGCTCTTCGCCTTCGCGGCGCGCGGCTTGCGCGCGTCCTTGGTCGCCTGGGCGTCGGCCGGCTTGCCCGCGCCGGTGTCCGACGGCTTGTCGGTCGTCTGGGGAGTCGGCGGCGGAGCGGCGGCTTTCTCATCGCCGGGAAGGACATAGTCCGGCCCTTCCCACGGCATCAGGAAGTCGAACGTCCGAAAATCCTGCGGCAGCTGGACCGGCTCGTAGACCACGCGTTTTTCGGCTTCCGAGTAGCGCAATTCGACATGGCCGGTCAGCGGGAAGTCCTTGCGCTGCGGATGGCCCTCGAACCCATAGTCGGTGAGGATCCGGCGCAGGTCCGGATTGCCGGAGAAGCCGACCCCGTACATGTCGAACACCTCGCGCTCGAGCCAGCCGGCGACCGGCCACAGCGAAGTCACGCTCGGCACCGGCGTCGCCTCGTCGGTTGCGACATGCACCCGCACGCGATGGTTCCTGGTCAGCGACAGCAGGCAGTAGACCACCTCGAAGCGCTCGGCCCGATCAGGATAGTCGACCCCGGCGATTTCCATCAGCTGCTGATATTCATGCTCGTCGCGCAGCGCCGTGAGCACGGCGAGGAGATCGTCGCGCGCGACGTCGAACGCGGTCTCGAGGCCTGGGCGCGGCCGCGCGTTGGCAAGCTTGCCGAGCGATGCAGGAGCGTCGGCGTAACGGGGAACGTGCAGCGCGACCGCTCACCGCTCGATCGTCCCTTCGCGGCGGATCTTCCGCTGCAGCTGGAGGATCCCGTAGAGCAAAGCCTCCGCGGTCGGCGGGCAGCCGGGCACGTAGATGTCGACCGGCACGATCCGGTCGCAGCCGCGGACCACCGAGTAGCTGTAGTGGTAATAACCGCCGCCGTTGGCGCAGCTGCCCATCGAGATGACGTAGCGCGGCTCGCTCATCTGGTCGTAGACCCGGCGCAGGGGCGCGGCCATCTTGTTGCACAGCGTCCCGGCGACGACCATCACGTCCGACTGGCGCGGGCTGGCGCGCGGCGCCACGCCGAACCGCTCGAGGTCGTAGCGCGGCATGTTGACGTGGATCATCTCGACCGCGCAGCAGGCGAGCCCGAAGGTCATCCACCACAAGGAGCCGGTGCGCGCCCAGGTGAACAAGTCCTCGGTCGTGGTGACCATGAAGCCCTTCTCGTCGAGGTTGCGGCGGAGCTCCTCGAGATGCTTGCGGTCGATGTCGCCCGGGACGAGGCCGGCGAGCCGCGCCAGCTCCTCCTCGCTCGGCATCGGGTCTTCGTCGGGGCGGAGCATCACTCCCATTCGAGCGCTCCCTTCTTCCACGCGTAGGCGAGGCCGAGCGCGAGCTCGATCAGGAAGATGACCATCGCCGCCCAGCCGGTCCAGCGCGTGAACTCGAGGCTGACCGCCCACGGGAACAGGAACGCGGCCTCGAGGTCGAACACGATGAACAGGATCGCGACCAGGTAGAAGCGCACGTCGAACTCGGCCCGGGCGTCGTCGAAGGCGGGGAAGCCGCACTCATATTCGCTAAGCTTGGCGGCGTCGGGCTTGTGCGCCCCGGTCAGGCGCGAAACCACCATCGGCAGCACGACGAAACCCGCGGACAGGCCGAGGGCGATGATCAGGAACAGCAGGATCGGCAGGTAGCCGGCGGCAACGCTTGCCAAGGGGAAACTCCGGGGGCTCGAATGTGCGGCGGCTTTAGGCCAGCGAACTGCAGCGGGCAACCATCCCAAAACGCCATTGACAGCTGGCCGCCGCGCCGACAGCTTCACCGGCCGATCGGGGGAACTTCCAAATGCGCTTGCTTGGATCGATTGCGCTGCTCGCGCTGGTTTCCGCCGCGTCCTCGGCCGGGGCGCAACAACTGGTCCGGGCCCAGGACCCGCAGTCGCTGGTCAAAGCGATGCAGGCGAACGGCTACACCGCCCAGCTGACCGCCGACCAGACCGGCGACCCGATGATTTGCAGCGCGGCCGGCGGCACCAACTTCCAGGTGCTGTTCTACAATTGCACCAACCATCGCGAATGCGCGACCGTCCAGTTCCACGTCGGCTACGACCTGAAGACCGCGCCCTCGCTGGAATCGATCAACGAGTGGAACCGCACCCAGCGCTTCGGCAGCGCCCATCTCGACAAGGAGAACGACCCGATCCTCGAGATGGACGTCGACCTCGACGACGGCGGGTTGAGCCCGTTGCTGTTCATCGACAATCTCGAATTCTGGACCAGCGCGCTGGGCCGGTTCGAGAAGCACATCGGCTACCGCGACTAGCGGAGCGCGCCCGCGACCATCGGAAGGCACGTGCGGGTCATCGGGATGGCGAGGATCTGCGCACCCGTGCGCCGCGCCGTCTCGCCTTTGCCGATGCGCTCCCAGCCCGAATCCGCAACGAGCAGCAGGCGCTTGCCGTCGAACGCCAGCTGGGTCGGGTCGGTGAGCGTCAGCCCGTCGACCAGCTCGTCGCGCTGGATGCCGCCCGGGCGCATGCGGATGCGCCAGATCCGGGCCGGCGCCGCGCCGCCGTTATAGACCCCGAGGAAGCTGTCGCCGCAGCGGACCAACCCGTCGATCCCGACCGACGGCTTGCCGTCCTGCCGGGGAAGCCAGGTCGTCGCCGTCGTCTTGAGGTCGATGCGGCCGATCCCACGCTCATAATCGGCGACGATCAGTTCCAGTCCGTTGGGCGCGAGCGCGGTGCCCTGCGCGCTCTTGCCGTCGCCCGGCCGGTTGACGGCGCGCAGCCCGGGCCGGCGCGGCAGCAGCGCCCACACCAGGCCGCTCTGGCTGTCGCTGACGAAGATGCCGCTCTGGGTGGCGGTGACGTCGCCGGGGTGGAACGGCATCTTCGGCGGCGCCCAGCGGCCGCGCACCCGACCCTCGCGGTTGATCGCGACCAGCGCGCCCCGCTCGCACTTCGCGATCCCCGCCACGTCGGGACAGTCCGCCGCGATCCACAGCAGCCCTCGGCCCCAGTCGAACGCGATGCCCAGCGCGTGCAGACCTGGCGGAAGCGTCGCGATCGTCCGGCAGGTCTTTCCGCAGGCGAGGATCTGGCGGTCGAGGACGCTCGACACGTAGATCGCCGAGCCGTCGGTCGCGACGCCCTCGACCAGCTGGTGCTGCGGCGGAACGGTGACCGCGACCTGCGGCTGGGCGACGGCAGCGGCGGCTGCGATCGCCGCGAGGATCACCGCAGCGCCCCGGCGACCAGTTTCTGCAGCTTGCTGTGGATGGCCGCCGACCCCGGCGACATATTCGCGCCGCTCGAACGAGCGGTCGGACGCCGCGATAGTCGGTGACGAAGCCGCCGGCTTCCTTGACCAGGAGCATCCCGGCGGCGGTGTCCCAGACGTCGAGATCCTCCTCCCAGAAGCCGTCCATCCGCCCCGCGGCGACCCACGCGAGGTCGAGCGCCGCCGAGCCGAACCGGCGGATTCCCGACACCTGCGGTCCCACCGCCGCGTAGATTTTCGCCCAGCGCGCGGCGTCGCCGCGGCCAAGATGCGGGATGCCGGTGCCGATCAGGCTGTCGTTGAGGTCGCGCCGGGCCGACACCCGCAGCCGCGCGTCCTGCAGCCAGGCGCCGCGGCCCTTCTCCGCCCAGAAGCTCTCGTCGGTCAGCGGCTGGTAGACCAAAGCGTGGCTGATCTCGGCCCCGCCGCCCGGCTTCTTCTCCTCGACCGCGATCGAGATCGCGAAATGCGGCACGCCGTGGAGGAAGTTGGTGGTGCCGTCCAACGGATCGACGATCCACCGCGGCTTGTCGGGATTGCCGGCGATCTCGCCCGCTTCCTCGACCAGCAGGCCCCAGTCGGGCCGCGCGTTGCGCAGCTCCTCGACGATCGTCGCCTCGGCGCGCCGGTCGGCCATCGAGACGAAGTCGGCGGGGCCCTTGCGGCTGACCTGGAGCTGCTCGACCTCGCCGAAGTCGCGCCGCAGCCGCGGCGCCGCCTTGCGCGCGGCGCGGGTCATGACGGTGATCAGGCCGGAGTGGGCGACCATTACTTCCCCTCTCCCGCCCGCGGGAGAGGGAGGAGCCGCGAAGCGGCGGAGGGTGAGGGTCCGAATTGAGCAAGGGACAGACCCTCACCCCGGCCCTCTCCCGCTCGCGGGAGAGGGGGAAAAGTCACTCCGCCCGCCTCACATATTCCCGGTTGTAGACGTCGACGACGATCTTCGTGCCGGCCGTGATGTGCGGCGGGACGAGCACCTTCACGCCGTTGTCGAGTACCGCGGGCTTGTAGCTCGAGCTCGCCGTCTGGCCCTTCACCACCGCATCGGCCTCGACGATCGTCGCTTCGACCTGGTCGGGCAGCTGAACCTAGATCGGCTTCTCGTTGTACAGCTCCATCACGACGTCCATGCCGTCCTGGAGGAAGTCGCCGGCATCGCCGAGCAGGTCCGCCGGAAGCGCGATCTGCTCGTAATTGTCCTTGTCCATGAACGTCAGCATGTCGCCGTCGTGGAACAGGAACTGGAAGTCCTTGGTGTCGAGGCGGACGCGCTCGACCGTCTCGGCCGAGCGGAAGCGGACGTTGGTCTTGCGGCCGTCGATGAGGTTCTTCATCTCGACCTGCATGTAGGCGCCGCCCTTGCCCGGCTGGGTGTGCTGGATCTTCACGGCGCGCCAGATGCCGCCTTCATATTCGATGATGTTGCCGGGACGGATGTCCACGCCGCTGATCTTCATGATCGCCTACCTGCTAAGACTAAAGAAAGAGCCGCCGCGGGCTGGCCGCGGTTTGGCGGCTCCCTAGCCGCCGGCCCCCTTTCCGGCAAGCAGCGGATAGGGATTGATCGGCGTGCCGTTCCACCAGCGCTCGCCGGGCGCCATCGCATTGACCGCGAAGTGCAGGTGCGGGCCGGCGGCGCTCGCGTCGCCGGTATGGCCGACCTGGGCGATCACCTGCCCGCGCTTCAGCTGCTGGCCCTCGTGCAGGCCGGGCGCATAGGCCGATAGGTGGGCGTAATAATAGACCCACCGCTGGTCGGGCGAGCGCTCGTAGATCGGTAATCCCGCCGCGCGCGCTGTTGAACAGTTTCTCGACCGTCCCGTCGGCCGCCGCGATCACCGGCGTGCCTTCGCCCGCCATGATATCGATCGCGTCGTGCCGCCGGCCTTCGCCGCGCGCCTCGGTGAACGTGTCGGTCAGTTGTTCGGGCTTCACGCCGACGACCGGCAAGGCGAGCCCGGACGGCCCGACCACGACCTGCTGCGAAACCACCACCGGGGCCGCCCTGGGCGTTTCGACGGCGACGACGTTGCCCGACCGGACCACCGTCGCCTCGCTCGACGGGACGACATTGTAGAACCAGATCCAGAAGGCGCTGACGACCACCGCCGTGAAGACGGCGCTGAACAGTGCGGTCGCTGCGATCTTCCCCATCCTCGAAACTCTCCCGGACGACGGTTGTTCGAGCTGCAACGATGCAGGACAGGACTGTTTCCCATGATTCACGTCGGCTGCTCGGGCTGGGTCTACAAGCACTGGCGCGGGCTGTTTTACCCCGAGGGGCTTCCGCAAAAGCGGTGGTTCGAGCGCTATGCGGAAGAGTTCGACACGGTCGAGATCAACGCCAGTTTCTACCGCGTTCCGCTCGCCACCACCTTCGAAGGCTGGCGCGACAAGGCGCCGCCGGGCTTCCGCTACGCCGTGAAAGTGAACCGCTTCATCACCCACATGAAGAAGCTGCTCGACTGCGAGGCCGAGGTCGATCGCTTCATCGCTTTGGCGCGTCCGCTCGGGGACAGGCTCGGGCCCCTGCTCTATCAGCTGCCGCCGAGCCTCCATAAGGACCTCGATCGGCTCGACGCCTTCCTCGCCCGCCTCCCGGCCGACCTCGAGCAGGTCGTCGAGTTCCGCCACAAGAGCTGGTACGACGAGGACGTCCTCGCCCTGCTCGACCGGCGCGGCGTCGGCTTCGTCACCCACGACCTCAAGGGCCTGAAGTCGCCGCGCTGGGCAAGCGGCCGCACCGCCTACGTCCGCTTCCACGGCACCGCCGGGAAATACCATGGCCGTTACAGCGACGAGGCCCTGCTCGACTGGACCGACTGGTGCGTTGAACAGGTGCGCTGCAGGCCGCAGCGTCTGGTGCTATTTCAACAACGATATCCACGGCCACGCGATCGAGGACGCGCGGACGCTGAAGTCGATGGTCAGGCAGACGGAGAGGCTGAGCACGTCTTGGAATGCCGCAGCGGCGGCCGCCGGGATCGTCCTTGCCCCATACCGCCTGGCACACCGCGATGAAGTCGGCGCCGGCGTTGACCAGCGGCCGCGCATTGTCGGGCGTGATCCCGCCGATCGCGACGCAAGGGATTTCGAACATGGTCGACCACCAGCTGAGGATCGCCGGCGGCGGGCGGTAGTGCGATGGCTTGGTGGTCGTCGGGTAAAATGCCCCGAACGCGACATAATCGGCACCCGTCCTCGCCCGCCTCCATCGCGAGGTGACGGCTGTCGTGGCAGGTGCGCGCCGATCTGCGCCTGCGGGCCGAGCAGCGCCCGCGCCTCGCGCACGTCGCCGTCCGCTCTGGCCGAGATGCACTCCGTCCGCGCCGAGCCGCTTGGCCAGCGCCATGCTGTCGTTGACGATGAAGGCGACGTCGGCGTCGGCGCACAGGCGCTGCAGCGGCTCGGCCAGCCGCGCCAGCTCATGCTCGGCGACGTCCTTGACCCGCAGCTGGAAGGCGCGCGCGATCCCCGGCTCGAGCGCGGCCTTGAGCCGGTCCGGGAACCCGCCGCCGACCTCCTGCGGGCTGATCAGGTACAGCTTCGCCGGCGCCGTCCGCGGCGGCGGCGGGAAGTCGACGGGGTCGAACTCGGCTTCGTCCAAGGTCAGGCCGGAACCCGGGCGACGGACGCCTCGTAAATCTCGTCGATCGCGGTGCCGAGCGTGCGGTCGAACTCCTCGTCGCTCTGCTGGGCGCGAAGGTCCGACAAGCAACGCGCGGCTGAAGCTCGCGATCATGCCCGGGTTCTTCGCCAGCTCGCGGCACGCCTCCTCGCGCGAGAAGCCGCCCGACAGCGCGACCACGCGCAGCACCTTGGGATGCTCGACCAGCGGCTGGAACAGCCCGGCCTCGGCCGGGATCGACAGCTTCAGCATCACCTGCTGGCCGTCGGAATCCCGTCGAGGTTCTTCGAGAATCTCCTCGAGCAGCATGCGGTCGGCGGCGGCGCGCTCGGGGCTCTTGATGTTCACCTCGGGCTCGATGATCGGCATCAGGCCGTGCGCCAGCACCTGCCGGGCGACCTCGAACTGCTGGGCGACCACGGCCGCGATGCCCTCCCGGTTGGCGAGGTTGATCACCGACCGCTCCTTGGTCCCGAACACGCCGAGCTGCTTTCGCCCGCTCGAGCAGGCCGGTCGAGCTCGGGCATCGGCTTCATCAGCTGGACGCCGTTCGCTTCGTCCTCCAGCCCCTTGTCGATCTTGATGAACGGCACGACGCCCCGGTCGATCAGCGCCTGCGGCGTCGGCTTGCCGTCGACCGTCCCCGTCCATCGTCCGCTCGAACAGGATCGCGCCGATCACCTTGCCGCGAACCGAAGCAGGGCGAGGGATGATCCGGCTGCGCATCTGGTGGATCAGGCCGAACATTTCCTCGTCGTTCGACCACGCGCCCTCCTCGATCGCCGTAGCCCTTGAGCGCCTTGGGCGTCGACCCGCCCGACTGGTCGAGCGCGGCGATGAAGCCGTCGCCCTGCTCGATCTTCGCGGTCATGTCCGACTGCTTCATGCTGTTCCCTGCTGTTGCAATGCGGCGACGCCCGGCAGCGTCCGCCCTTCCATCCATTCGAGAAACGCGCCGCCCGCGGTCGAGACGAAGCGTGAAATCCGTCGGCGACGCCGGCCTGGTTCAGCGCCGCGACCGTATCCCCGCCGCCCGCCACGGACACCAGCGAGCCCTCCTTGGTCAGCGCCGCGGCGGTCCTGCGCCAGCGCGACCGTGGCCGCGTCGAACGGCGGCGTTTCGAACGCGCCGAGCGGCCCGTTCCACACCAGCGTCCGGCAGGTCTTGAGCACGTCGGCCAGCGCCTCGACCGCGGCCGGGCCGACGTCGAGGATCATCTCGTCGGCCGCGACCTCGTGGACGTTGCAGGTGCGCACGCTCGGCGGGTTGGCCGCGAATTCCTTCGCCACCACCACGTCGTAGGGCAGATGGATCGTGCAGCCCGCCTGCGTCGGCCCGGTCGAAGATCGCGTTCGGCCTCGCCGGTCAGCTCATGCTCGCACGAGGCTCTTGCCGACATCGACCCCGCGCGCGGCGAGGAAGGTGTTGGCCATCCCGCCGCCGATGATCAGATGGTCGACCTTGCCGACGAGGTGGCCGAGCACGGCGAGCTTGGTCGAGACCTTGGCGCCGCCGACCACCGCCGCGACCGGCCGCTCGGGATTGCCGAGCGCCCGCTCGAGCGCGTTGAGCTCGGCCTCCATCGCCCGCCCGGCGAAGCTCGGCAGGAAATGCGTGATCCCCTCGGTCGACGCATGCGCGCGGTGCGCGGTCGAGAAAGCGTCGTCGACGTAGAAGTCGCCGAGCGCGGCCATCGCCTTCGCCAGCTCGGGGTCGTTCTTCTCCTCGCCGAGGTGGAAGCGCGTATTCTCGAGCACGCCGATATTGCCGGGCAGCATGGTCGTGACCGCCCGCTCGGCCTCGCGGCCCTGGCAATCCTCGATGAACCGCACCGACCGGCCCGTGAGGCGGTGGATCGGCAGCACCAGCTGCGCGGTCGACATGTCGGGCCGGATTCTCGCCCTTGGGCCGGCCGAAATGCGACAGCAGCAGCACGATCGCGCCGCGGTCGCTCAGTTCGAGCACCGTCGGCAGCATCGCCCGCAGCCGCGTGTCGTCGGTGACCTTGGCGCCGTCCATCGGCACGTTGAGGTCGACGCGGACCAGCACCTGTCTTGCCGGTCAGATCGTCCGGCAGGTCGTCGAGGGTCTTGAACGCAGCCACTTCAGCCCAGCTTGGCCATCGCGCAGGCGGTGTCGACCATGCGGTTCGAGAAGCCCCATTCATTGTCGTACCAGCTGACGACGCGGACCAGCTTGCCCTCGATCACCGCAGTCTCGAGGCTGTCGACGGTCGAGCTTGCGGCGGTGTGCATGAGGTCGATCGAGACCAACGGCTCGTCGGTGTAATCGAGAATGCCCTTGAGCCGCTGCGACTCTCGACGCGGCCTTGAGGATCTGGTTGACCTCGTCCCGGTCGGTGTCGCGGCCCGGCGTGAAGGTCAGGTCGACCAGGCTGACGTCGGGCACCGGAACGCGGATCGCCGAGCCGTCGAGCTTGCCCTTGAGCTCGGGCAGCACCTCGCCGACCGCGCGCGCGGCGCCGGTCGTCGTCGGGATGATCGACATCGCCGCGGCGCGGGCGCGGCGCAGGTCGGAATGGATCTGGTCGAGGATCTTCTGGTCGTTGGTGTAGGCGTGGACCGTGGTCATCAAGCCCGCGCTCGATGCCCAGCGCGTCGTTCAGCACCTTGGCGACCGGCGCGAGGCAGTTGGTGGTGCACGAGGCGTTCGAGACGATCTTGTGCTCGGCGGTCAGCTTGTCGTCGTTGACGCCGTAGACGACGGTCAGATCGACGCCCTTGGCCGGGGCCGAGATCAGCACTCGCTTCGCGCCCGCCGTCGAGATGCTTCTGCGCCGCCGTCGCGGTCGGTGAAGAAGCCGGTGCATTCGAGCGCGATTTCGACGCCGTTGGCGCTATGCGGAAGCTTGGCCGGATCCCGCTCGGCAGTGACCTGGATGCGCTTGCCGTTGACGACGATGTCGTTGCCGTCGGTCGTGACCTCGCCCGGGAACTTGCCGTGGACGCTGTCGCGCTTGAACAGCCAGGCGTTGGCCTTGGCGTCGGCGAGGTCGTTGACGCTGACCAGCTCGAGCCCGCAATCGGGCCGCTCGAGGATCGCGCGGGCGACCAGCCGGCCGATGCGGCCGAAGCCGTTGATTGCAACTTTGGTCATTGGATTCCTCTTGTCTTCATGAAGTCGGTGACGCGCTGCGGCGACCTTGTCGGGGGTCAGGCCGAAATAATCGTAGGCGTCCTTGGCCGGGCGCCGAGACGCCGAAGCGGTCGATCCCGATCCGGAGGCCGTGCAAGCCCGGTGTAGCGCTCCCAGCCGAAGGTCGTGCCCGGCCTCGATCGACACGCGCAGGATCTCGCGGTTGCTGACGTCGGGCAGGATGTCCTCGCGATAGTCGCCGGGCTGGGCGTCGAAGCGCTCGGTGCAGGGCATGGACACCACGTCGGCGCCGATCCCCTGCTGCTTCAAGCTTCGCCGGCGGCGGCGAGCGCGATCTCGACCTCGGACCCGGTGGCGAGGAAGATCACCTTGCGGGCGGTTCTCCGCGCCGCTTGAGGCGATAGGCGCCGCGCGCGCAAAGGTTCTCGGCCGACGCCTTGGTCCGCACCGGCGGCAGGTTCTGGCGGGTCAGCGCGAGGATCGCCGGCTCGTCGCTGTGCAGCGCCAGCGCCCAGCATTCCGCCGTCTCGACCGCGTCGGCCGGCCGGTACACCGTCGATCTGCGGCATCGCGCGCAGGCTCTGCAGATGCTCGATCGGCTGGTGGGTCGGCCCGTCCTCGCCGAGCCCGATCGAAATCGTGGGTCATGACGTAGATGACCTTGGCCTTCTGCAGCGCGCGACAGGCGGATCGCCGGCCGGGCGTAATCGGTGAACACCAGGAAGGTGCCGCCGTAGGGAATGATCCCGCCGTGCAGCGCCATGCCGTTCATCGCCGCGGCCATGCCGAACTCGCGGATGCCGTAATAGATGTAGCGGCCGCCGTAATTGTCGGCCGTAAGCGGCTCCAGCGCCTTGGTCTTGGTGTTGTTGGAGCCGGTCAGGTCGGCCGACCCGCCGATCGTCGCGGGAATCGCCGCGTTGATCGCCTCGAGCGCCATTTCCGACGCCTTGCGCGTCGCGACCGGCTTCAGGTCGGCGAGCAATTTGTCGAGATAGGGCTTCAGCCAGCGCATCGCTGACCTTGCCGGTCATGCCGGGCGAGGAACTCGTCCTTGCGGCCGCTCCGTTCGAGCCGGTCCTGCCACTGCGCATGATCGAGCGAGCCGCGCTTGCCCGCCGTGCGCCAGGCGGTGAGGACGTCGTCGGGAACCTCGAACGCGCGGCAGGTCCCAGTCCAGTTCGACCTGCGCGCCGCGGCGACTTCCTCCGCGCCCAGCGCCGCGCCGTGGGTCGCCGCCGTGCCCTGCTTGTTGGGCGCGCCGAAGCCGATGATCGTCTTGCAGCGGATCAGGCTCGGCCGCGCGTCTGCGATCGCCTTCTCGATCGCCCTGCTGACCTTGCCGGCGTCGAGCCCGTCGCACTCGATCGTGTGCCACTTGGCCGCCTGGATGCCGCGCGACCACGTCTTCGTTGCGCGACAGGTCGGTCGAGCCGTCGATGGTGATGTTGTTGTCGTCCCACAGGACGATCAGCCGGCCCAGCTTCAAATGGCCGGCGAGGCCGACGGCCTCATGGTTGACGCCCTCCATTAGGTCGCCGTCGCCGGCGATGACGAAGGTGCGGTGGTCGACCAGCTCGTCGCCGTAGACCGCGTTCAGATGGCGCTCGGCGATCGCCATTCCGACCGCCATCGCCACGCCCTGCCCGAGCGGGCCGGTGGTGACCTCGACCCCGGGAAGCTCGAAATTCTCGGGATGGCCGGCGGTCGGCGAGCCGAGCTGGCGGAAGCGCTTGATGTCGTCCAGCGTCGGCCGCTCGTAGCCGGTCAAATAGAGCAAGGCGTAGATCAGCATCGAGCCATGGCCGGCCGACAGCATGAACCGGTCGCGGTCCGGCCAGTGCGGGTCGGACGGGTCGAACTTCAGATGCTTGGTGAACAAGGCGGTCGCCGCGTCGGCCATGCCCATCGGCATTCCGGGATGGCCGCTGTTGGCGGCCTCCACCGCGTCCATCGCGAGAGCGCGGATCGCGTTGGCGAGGCGGCGTTGGGTCGGCTGCATGTGGCTCCGTCGGTCGGGATCGGTTCGGCCCGTGATGACAGGCCGCTGGCGCGGCCCCTTTGGAAGGTGCGCCGTGAAGCGTCAATGCTTGCCCGGAATCGGGAAGTTGCGTAGCGGATAGCGATGGACGACGCGCCGCTTTCCACTGCCCTCGACCGCGCCGAGCGGGCGCTCGAGCGGATCGAGCGCGCGCTCGCAGCCGCGCAGCCCGCCGCCGGCCGCGACGAGGAGCTTCGCGCCAAGGTCCGCGAAGTGGTCGAGGAGCTCGACGAGCTGATCCGCGAGGCCGCCGCCTGATGGTCGTCGATGGTCGACCTCAATATCGCCGGGCGCACCTACCAGGTCGCCTGCCGCGAGGGCGAGGAGGAGAACTCTGCGGGCCGCGGCGCGGCTGGTCGACGGCAAGAGCCGCGAAGCGCTGGCCGGGCTCGGCACGCTTAGCGAAGCGCGCCAGTTCCTGTTCGCCTCGCTTGCTCCTGGCCGACCAGTTGATCGAGAAGCCGCCCGGACGCCGTGCCGCCGCCGCCCGAGTCGTCCGGCCCGGACCCGGCGCTGGTGCAGCGCGCCGAAGCGCTCGCCGGGCGCCTCGAATCGCTCGCCCAGCAGCTTGAGAACGACGCGGCAGTCCCTAAGTAGGAGCCGACGGGTACTGCCCGGTACGAAGCCACGAAAATCCCTGAGGCGATTAAATATCCTAGGGAGCTGTCCCTGTCCGGACCCTGGTCCGGTGCACATGGTTCCCACCTGACGTTTGTGGCGTCAGAGGATTTCCGGCAAACGGCCATGGTGGTCCCGTCACTTCCTCCCGGCCCCGGCAGCCAGCGGCCCGACATGGAGCCGCTGTCCAAGGAGTCGCTGCGCCGCGCCGCGCTCGACGCGCGCAAGGCGTTCGTCGCGACCCTCTCCGACGCCCAGCGGGCCAAGCTCGAGCACCGCCTCGCCGAGCATCTGACCTCGCTGTTCGCGGGAGTCTCCGTGGTCGGCGGCTATTGTCCGCTCGGGTCCGAGATCAGCCCGCTGCCGGCGATGGAAGAAGCGCGCGCGGTCGGCGCGATCGTCGCCTACCCCTGCTTCCACAACCCGGCAAAGCCGTTCCGCTTCATCGCCGGCGACCCGCTCGAGGCCGGCCCGTTCGGGATGATGCAGCCGGCCAAGCGCCATCCGGTGGTCGAGCCCGACCTCGTGCTCGTGCCGCTGATCGCGATCGACGGCTCGGGCACGCGCCTCGGCCGCGGCAAGGGCCATTACGACCGGGCGCTGATCCGCCTGAAGAAGATCGGCGCCCGGCTGGTCGGCGTCGGCTGGTCGCTGCAGCGCCTGGCCGATGACGATTCCGGCGGACGACTGGGACATTCCGCTGAACGGCTTCGCCAGTCCCGACGGTCTGGAATGGTTCAGGTAGCCGTGCGTAAGATCATGCTTCCACACACTTATTCCATTGAATCCCGGCGTCGCGACGCCGATTTGGACGTTTTTCGCCCGCTCTGCGTTGGGACGGGCGGGATCAGGCGACAGGAGCGGGCGTGACACTCATTCGGGCATCTTTGACCGCGGCGGCCGCCGTCGCGCTGGGCACGGCTTTCCTCGGCATCGCGCCGCGTCCGGCCGAATTGGTCGCCGCCCGCCCCGCCGCCGTGTCCGACCAGGCGGCGGCGATCGCGGCTTTCTATCGCTCGCGCGGCGGCGCGCCCTTATGGTTCTCGCCGCGCTCGGGCGCCGCGCCGCAGCAACTGATCCAGCTGCTGACCACCGCCTCGGCCGAGAACCTCGACCCGCGCCGTTACGACACGCGCACCCTCGCCCGCCTGGTCGGGGCGGCGCAGCGCGGCGACCCCAATGCAATCCGCGAGGCCGAGGCCCGCTTGAGCCAGGCGTTCGTGACCTACGTCCGCGACCAGAAGCATGATCCGCGGGTCGGCGTCATCTACGTCGATCAGGAGCTCAAGCCGACCCCGCCGTCGGCGGCAACGATCCTCGGCCAGGCGGCGACGGCCCCGTCGCTCACCGACTATGTCCAGAAAATGGGCTGGATGAACCCGATCTACGCCAACCTCCGGCTCGCGCTGGCCAGCGGCCTGTACCTCAACCCGACCCAGCGCCACCTGCTCGCGCTCAACCTCGAGCGCGCCCGGGTCCTGCCCTCGACCAGCGGCCGCTACGTCATCGTCAACGCCCCGGCCGCGCGGCTCTACATGTACGAGAACGGCCAGGTGGTGGACTCGATGCGGGTCGTCGCCGGCCGGCCCGACCCGATCGCCCAGACGCCGATGATGGTCGCCTACATGCGCTACATCGCGCTCAATCCCTACTGGAACTCGCCGGCCGACATCACCGCGAAGAAGCTTGCGCCGACCATCCTCAAGGAGGGCCGCGCCTATTTCAGGAACCGGGGCTACGAGCTGCTGTCCGACTGGTCCGATCACGCGCGGGTCCTTGACCCGATGTCGATCGACTGGCGTGCGGTTCAAGCCGGCCGAGTGCAGGCTCGCCTCCGGCAGAAGCCCGGACCGGCCAACTCCATGGGCAAGATGAAGTTCATGTTCCCCAACGAGCAGGGCATCTGGCTCCACGACACTCCGGAGAAAGAGAAGATCGAGGACGCTGCGCGGCTGCAGAGCAACGGCTGCGTCCGGCTCGAGGACGCGCCGCGCTTCGCCCGCTGGCTGTTCTACGGCCGCCCGCCGAGCCCCAAGGGCGCGCACCCCGAGCAGAAGGTCAACCTGCCCGCCCCGGTGCCGATCTATCTGACCTACCTGACCGCGGTCCCGAGCGGGACGTCGATCGTCTATTTCGACGATTTCTACGGCAAGGACCAAGTCCAGCCCGGGCGGACGCGCCGCGGCGGGCTGTTCGGGATCGGGCGGTGAGCCCGGCCCAGCCGTCGTCGCGAAAACTGGCCGGAATCGGGCTGATTCTGCTGCTGATCGTCCTTTGGGCGGCGTTCGTCGTAAGCCTCGCGCCGTTCGTCGGACGGTGGCCTGTTCTGGCCCAGGCGCCCTTCTATCTGGTAATGGGGTTGGCGTGGATCGTCCCGTTGCGGCCGCTTGTGCGGTGGATCGAGAGCGGACGGTGGCGGCTCCCGAGGTGAGTGCGCGTTGAAAAAACTGTATTATGGCGCTATATCACTAGCATGTCGCAAGGACTGGCTCTTCAGCACCCGTTGCGGGTGCTCCGGAAGAATGCGGCGCAGCTAAGCCTGCGCGCGCAGCGCCTGTGGCGCGCCTATCCGCGCGAAACGGCGGCCTTCGGCCTGCTCGCGGTGGCCGGCGCGGCGGTGCTCGGCGGCGTCGCCCATTCGACGCCCGAGCTTGCCGGCCGGCGCGGCCAGCCGACGGTTGCCGTTCCGGCTCCCCCGCCCCTCCTGATCCGCCAGCTCGCGCCCGACCAGGCATTGCAGATCAACCAGGGTATCCCGCTCGAGCGCCGGGCCCAACCCGGCGGCGACGCCGTTCGCCTTCAAGGGCGACACCGCGGCGCGCAAGCGCGCGCTCGAGTGCCTCGCCAGCGCGGTCTATTACGAAGCCGGCAGCCAGGACGACGACGGCGAGCGCGCGGTCGCCCAGGTGGTCCTCAACCGGGTCCGCCACCCCGCCTTCCCGGCGAGCGTCTGCGGGGTCGTCTACGAAGGCTCGACCCGGGCGACCGGCTGCCAGTTCACCTTCACCTGCGACGGCTCGCTCTACCGCCAGCCCGACCTCGCCGGGTGGCGCCGCGCCTACACCATCGCGCAGCAGGCGCTGAACGGCGCGGTCTACGCTCCGGTCGGCTATGCCACCCATTATCACGCCAATTACGTCGTGCCCTATTGGGCGCCGACGCTGGCCAAGAATGCCGTCGTCGGGGCGCACATCTTCTACCGCTGGGCCGGCGGCTGGGGCCGTCCGGCCGCCTTCACCGGCCATTATTCGGGCCATGAGCCCAACGCCCGCGCCCTGCGCGACGCCGCGCTCGCCGCCGAGGCCGCCGACCGCCAACCAGTCGACCGAGGAGGCGACCGAGCTCGCAGCCGAGGTTCCCGGCGTCGAAGTCACGGGGGCCGCTCCCGGCCGGGTCGCGGTTCGCTTCAAGCTCGATGCGGCGCGCAAGGCGTCGGACGAAGCGCCGCACGAGGATTATGTGAAGAAGTTCGAGGCGTCGGACAACCTCAAATGGACGTTGTCGAACGAGTTCGTCGCGACCGACGAACAGGCGTTCGGCAAGTCGGACAACGCCGCCACCGCCGGCGCCGCCGGCGCGGCTGCCCAGCGCTAGTCGCCCCCGCTTCCCGGCTCCTCCGGCAGCCGGCGGCGGCCCCGCCAGCGCCAGCTCGACCTGCAGCCGGATCCGGTCGAGCCGGCTGTCGACCGCGAGCGAATCATTGGACAGGATCGCCCCGGCGCCGAGCTGGCGGCTGGTCACGGCGAGCTCGCTGAACGGCCCCTGGCTGCGCAGCGGGTCCCGGTCCTGAAGCATCACCACCGCATCGTCGAACGCCGCGCAGCGGTCGAGCTGGCCGAGGCTCGGCTCGGCGCGCAGCCGGTTGTGGCAGTCGCGGCTGGCGCTCGCCAGCGCCATCTCGTCGCGCGTCCGGAAGATCCGGGTCGCGTCGCGGACCGCGGCGTCGATGAGCGCGGCGCTCGGGTCCGAATCCATCGGGTCCGCCGCCGCCTCGCGCGCCGCAGCGGCCGGCCGGTCGGCGCGCGGCGGCTTGAGCGGCCCGAGCGTGAACACCAGCGCGCCGACCGCGGCCACCGCGAGCGCCGCCCACAGCCAGTCGTACCCCCGCCGCCCGGCCGGCGCCTCGTCGACCAGGATGAGGGCGCCCTTCGCGTCGCGCGCGCGCTTAAGCTCTCGATAGGCGTGGATGATCGCGGTGGCACGCTGGGCGTCGCCGCCCGAGCGGTCCGGATGGTGGACCTTGATCAGCTCCTTGTAGGCGCGCTCGACGGCGGCCCAGTCGGCGCCGGGCTCCACGCCCAGGACAGCATAAGCGGAGGCGTCGGCGACCATCGCGGCGCGTCTAATTCAGTCCGGCGGGACGTGAAAAGTGGCGCGAGTGACGGGGCTCGAACCCGCGACCTCCGGCGTGACAGGCCGGCGCTCTAACCGACTGAGCTACACCCGCGTTTTTTGGCGTGCGCGGCACCTAGGAGGGCGGTTGGGGAGTGTCAACCATGGCCGGCTGCATTTCCCGTTTCTCGTCTTCGGCCTCTTCGTCGGGGTCGCCGGCATGGGTCAAAGTCCCGTGCTCGAACAGGAATCCGGCGATGTCCGGAGTGCCTGCGGCGGAGAAGATGGTCTTCAAAATGATCAGCAGCGGCACCGCCAGCAGCGCCCCGGTGGTCCCCCACACCCACGACCAGAAGGACAGCGACACGAGGATCGCCAGCGGGCTGATCGTCAGCCGCTTGCCGACCACCATCGGCGTGAAGAAATTGGCCTCGACCAGATGGAGGCTGACGAAGGCCGCCGGCGGCAGCAGCGCGCCCCACACGTCGGGGTAGGTCATCAGCCCGCCGAGGAACAGCGCCAGGGCCGAGGCGATCGGCCCCAGGTACGGGATGTAGTTGAGCACCGCGACGATGCCGCCCCACATCACCGGCGAGGGCATCCCCAGCCACCACAGCACCAGCGCGGTCAGCCCGCCGAGGCCGACGTTGATGAGCGTGATCGTGCCGAGATAGGTCGAGGTCGCGTCGACCACCTGCTGGATCACCCGGGCGGTGGTCAATGCGCCCTCGAAGCTGCCGCGGCTGACGATCGTCTGCTTGCGCATTGAGGTCCAGCCGGCGAGGAAGAAGAAGATCACCAGCAGCGCGAAGAACAGCTGGATCAGCAGGTGCGGCGCCGAGCTGGTCAGCAGCCCGAGCATCGAGCTCGGAGTTTCGATCCTGACCGCCCGCGTCCGCTCCTGCGTGACCGCGATCTGCGACACGGTGCGGTCGATGAACCGGTCGAGGTTCTTGTAGAGGTCGAACACCGGCTCGAGCGCAGCGCGGACCTTCGGGATCTTGCCCGGCACCTGCGCCACCCAGTCGCTCGCCGGAATGACGATCGAGCCGATCGCGAACAAGGCGATGGCGAGGAAGATGATCATGCACAGGCCCGCCGCGAGCCGCGACGGCACGCCGCGCCGCTCGAACCATTCGAGCAGCGGCACCAGCGCGATGGCGACGACCAGCGCGGCCGTGACCGGCATGAAGAATTCTGCCCCGCCGCGCAGCGCGAACGGAATGGCGACGACCAGCCCGATCCCGCCGATCAGGGTCAGCGAGGCGAGCAGCCGGTCGCGCTTGACGGTGATCGTCTCGGCCAGCACGCGCGCCTCGTCGGCGGTGTCGTCGTCGACCACGTGGCCGTGCTTGCGGGTCCGAGCATCCATCGGGGCCGAGCATAACCCGCCCCCAGCCCCGCCGCCAGCGGTCAGGCTGCCTCAGCTTCCGAACGGCCAGAAATGATAGGGCACCCAGAATCGCGCGTGGTGGGCGAAGGTCAGCCAGGTGAACTGAACGACCGCGGCGTAGGCGATGACCAGGAAGGTGCCGAGCCCTTCGCTGGTGAATACGCTGCGCGGCCGCGACAGCACCGCGACCTGGAGCGGGATCGTATAGAGCGCGAGGCGGTCGATGGCGGCGCTCGACTGGACCACGATGAGCAGGAACAGAAAGCCGAAAGCCGCGAAGGAAAGATTGCGCCACAGGCGCCGCTCGCGCTCGGAAAAGCCGAGCTGGCGAGAGCGTAGCAGGAACAGCGCCGCCGGGACCACGCTCATTGCGACCCGGATTCCCGCGCCCTCGGCGGCATAGCGGTAGTCGATGTAATTGGTGACCAGCCGGCCGACCGATGCGGACAGGAAGAAATTGTAGAACAGATAAGTGATCGAAACGGCGACGAGCAGTCCGACGATGCGACCGCGTTCATTGGCCAGCGCGACCAGCGGCAGCGCGATCACCGCCGTCTTATGGAACGTCGCGGCGAGCGCGACATAGGCGGCAAAGCGAAGCACGGATCCCTTGCGCAGGTAGGAGGCGAGACCGGCGAGGATGAAGCCGATCGCGACGCCCTGTCTCGTGTAACCGATGGCGACGACGATCACGAGGTAGGGAATCGCGACGACCATCGCGAGCCACGGCCGCTGTTGCGCCTCGGCGAAGCGCATCAGTCCCCAGACGAAGATCGCGGCGCAGACCAGGTTGACCACCCATAGCTGGCCTCCGACCCGCTGGACCGCGATGTTCACCAGGTAATAGCCAGGGTCGCCGATCGAACGCAGCGAGCCGACGGCATCTTGCCGGGCGTCGGCGAAAATTTCCTCGTACGGAATCCAGTCGGCGCCGACGTGGTACCGGAGGCCGATCATCAGCGTCATCAGGATGCAGCCGACGAGAAACGGGATGTCGGTCCGAGCCGCGGTTCCATCCGGCTGCGGACGCTCGCGCGCGGCACCCACGGCGAAGTAGAGGAACAGAAGCCAGTAGACGACCAAGCGCGGCCCCTGTCCTAAGCCTTGAACC
This sequence comes from uncultured Alphaproteobacteria bacterium, assembly GCA_963765945.1. Lineage (GTDB taxonomy): Bacteria > Pseudomonadota > Alphaproteobacteria > Sphingomonadales > Sphingomonadaceae > Sphingomicrobium. The sequence continues at coordinate 104,682 of CAVXYS010000013.1, read as the reverse complement.
CACAGGCCACCCAGAACGGTGGACCGTCGCGAAATTGGATGTCTTCGAGCCCGCTGGCCTGCATCATGCGCTCGATTTCGTCGCGGGTGAACCGATGCTCGAGCCGCGTCCCGAAGCGGTCCAGCGCGTCGGTCCGCATGCTGTAGAAGCTGCGGTAGCGATATTCGGCGAGCGGCCAGTTGCCGACCGGGCGGCCCAGCCGCTCGGCGGCCGACGCGGCGCGCGCCAGCGGCCAGTAGACCAGCGCCGCGATCGCCCCGGTAATCGCCTTGCGGGGACCGAACGGAAGCCGCGAGATGCTACTCCGGCCGATCTCGGAGACTTTCCAGATGGACCGGAACCAGGCCGGCCGGTTGTCGAAGGCGTAATAGATATAGACGAGGAACGGAGCGCCGGGCTTGAGCTTGGCGACGCAGCGGGCGAGCGCCGCTCCGGTGTCTGGGATGTGGTGCAGGACGCCGATCGAATAACCGAAATCCTGACTTCCGTCCGGCATCGGCAGACGATCCACGTCGCGCTCGTGGAACGCGACGTTGGCGGCCGATGCGAGGCGCCGCCGCGCAACCGCCAGCGCCTTGGCCGCCGGATCGATGCAGTGGAGACGGCCGACGCGCTCGGCAACCAGCGCCGCCCATCGCCCGGTGCCGCAGCCGAGGTCGAACCCTTCGGCATCGGGCGACAATCGGTCGAACGGAAAGGGCGAGAAATATTGGTCGAACAGCCGTTGCTGCTCGTCGCGGGGCAGTTCTTCCTGGGTGAAGGCCGCCCATTCCTCGCCGAATCCCTCGACGGTGCGCCGGTCGATGTTGGCAGTTCGATCCGGAATCATCCACACGCCCCGTCGCAGTTGCGGCGAACGAGGGGTGTAGTGGCTGCGATTCCTAGCGCAACCGGGCGGCGAGCTTGAGGTCGAGCGCGCTGTGCTCGGGGATGACCACCCGCAGCTTGCGGCTGGCGAAGTCGATCGAGACCTTCTTGAACGCCTTCATCGCGTTCATCCCCAGCAGCAGCGCGGGCTTCTTGTCGAACCCGAGCGTCTTGAACGTGTGGGCATCGGCGAACACGACCAGCAGGTCCTTCAGGGTCACGCCGCCGATCTCGAGCTCGCGGACGAACATATATTCGCCCGCCAGCCGGTCGCCGGTGACGGTCTGCAATTCGACCTGATAGGCCGGACCGAGGGCCTTGCTGCCTAGCAACGCCCTGCGCAGCGCGACATTGCCGATGCTGTATTGGGCGCCGGTATCGACCACGACCGTCAACGGGCGGTCGTTGGCGGTCGCGTCGGTGACGACCAGGCGGCCGTTCTTGCGGGCGCCCTGGACCACGATCGTCCCCGGCTCGACCTTGAAGTCGGGCACGGCCGAGGGAACGATCGACAGGGTCTGCGCCTCGAAATCGAACAGCACGCGCTGCGCCCGCAGCGAATCGGTGCCGAGGATGCCGTCGGCGCCCATGTTCGCGCTTTCGAGCAAGGCCGCATCGATATTGCGGACCTCCTTCCTGGTCAGCTGGAGCGTCGGCACGGTCGCGGTCGAGACGTTCGACACGCCGGCCGCGTCATGGAGCGCAGCACCCGCGCCGGACACGAACCGCAGCTGGCTCGCGACCTGGCGCGAAACGGCGGTGCGGTTGGCGCCGGTGTCGACGAGAAAGCGGTAGGGCCCGTGGCCCGACAGCAGGACGGGAACGGTCATCCGCTCCGCCGCGTCCTTCTTGTAGCGCACATCCTCGGTCTGGGTGGTCTGGTCGATCGGCCCGGATTCGGCGCGCAGCACGGCGGTGTCGGTCTGGGCCGCGGCCGGCGAAGCGCAGGCCAGCGCGGCAAGCGCAACACCACCGGCAAGCAAGAGCCTTCGCTGCATCGGACGGACCTCCTCCCGCCAAGCCTACGCCCGAACCGGCGTCGGGGCAAAGCCATTCCCCCGCAGGAACGAAGCGTTCGGCAAGAAACTGGTAAGCCTGTGCTGATAGACGTCCCGTCGTGGGCCGGCCGGCATTCGCCGGGCGGAAACATGGCTTGCGGCGTTTTGCCGTTCGGAGTTGCACTTGGACGAACAGCCGGTTGAAACCACGCTCTACTCACTTGACGATTCCCTGCCCACTGCCGCGCCCGAGCGCAGGTCCGGCGAACGGCACCTGAGCCTGCTCCGGGTCGGCTCGATCACCGTCGCCGGCCGGCGCGAGCTGTGCCTGGTCCGCAACGTCTCGGCGGGCGGGATGCTGATCCGCGCTTATTGCGCGATCGCGTCCGGGACGCCGCTGACCATCGAGCTCAAGCAGGGCGAGCCGATCGACGGCCGCGTGCGGTGGGTCAAGGACGACTGCGTCGGAGTGACCTTCGACGCGCCGATCGACGTCGTCGCGCTGCTCTCGACGGCCGCCGACGGGCCGCGCCCGCGCATGCCGCGGATCGAGGTCGACTGCACCGCCTGGCTGCGGGTCGACGGGACCGTCCACCGCGCCCGCGCGAGCAACATCTCGCAGGGCGGGCTCAAGGTCGCATGCCGGACCGAGCTTCCGGTCGACGCCGATGTCGTCGTCAGCATCGACGGGCTCGACCCCTGCCCCGGGCTGGTGCGGTGGAGCGCCGAGGGCGAATATGGCATCACCTTCAACCGGGTGCTGCCGCTCCCGCTGCTCGTCGCCTGGCTTCAGGAGCGGCGCGAGCAGTATCGCGCCGTGGGCTGATTATTCGCCGAGCGCTCCGGTCGGCGAGGAGACCATCCATTTCTCGACCATCTTGCGCTCGTCGGCGGTGAGCGGACGGCAGGCGAGGCCGGGGCGGCGGAAATCCTGTTCGACGCGCTGGCGCGGCTGCGGCACGTGGCGCAGCACCTCCTCGGGCTTGAGCGTCCGGGCGAACGCCACTCCGGCGTAGCGTCCCTCGACCCAGATCACCCGGCTCTTCAGCCGCAGCTCGTTGCGCTGGAAGAAGGTCGTCGTGCCCTCGAGCGGCAGGCGCTCGCCTTCGATCAGCGCGCCCTCTTCGGACAGATTGCGCAGCTTCACCGGCTCCGGCGTGCCGGCGACCTCGACGCTCGCGTGCAAGGAGCACCGGCGCGCGGCGCGACCGACGGTTCTGGCTCAGGCTGCTCTCGTCCATCGCCGGAGATTAGCCGGTGGAGGGTAAAACTTCGTTTAACGTCTCGCTCAGGTCCGGCGCAGCAGCAGCATCAGGTTGTTGGCCGGCATCGCCCGGGTTTCGATCAGCTCGAAGCGGCCGCGCGCGGCCGTCCGCGAAATCCTCGACCCGGCGCAGGCCCCAGGCGGGATCGCGCGCCTTCAGGTCGGCGTCGAACGCGAGGTTGCTGGCGGCGGTCGGGATGGCGTCGTCGAGCCACGGCCCGTAGAGGATCAGCGGCGCGCCCGGCGGAAGCAGCCGCGCGGCGCCGGCGATCAGCCCCAGCGCCGCGGCCCACGGGCTGATGTGCACCATGTTGATGCTGAGCACCGCATCGGCGCGGTCGACCGGCCAGTCGTCCGATGCGGCGTCGAGGACGAGCGGCTCGCGGAGGTTCGGTTGCCCCGCCGCGCCAGGCGCGGATCGATTCGAGCGCGTCCGGGTGCAGGTCGCTCGGCTGCCATTCGAGCTGCGGGAAGCGCTCCGCGAAATAAACCGCATGCTCGCCCGTCCCGCTGGCGATCTCGAGCACCAGCCCGGCCGGCGGCAGCCAGTCGGCGAGCACGGCGGCGATCGGCTCGCGATTGCGCAACGCCGCGGGGGCCGAGCGGCGCGCGCCCTCGGCCGGCGCCTCGTAGAAGCGCCGCCCGTCGGTCATTCCGCGGCCTGCGCCGGTTCCGGGTCGCGATAGGCCAGCACCGGCTTGCGCGCTGCAAGCGTTTCGTCGAGCCGGCGGCGCGGGGCGTGGACCGGCGCGGCCTTGAGGCTCTGGTCGCCCGCCTTGGCCCGCTCGGCGATCGAGCGCACCGCGGCGATGAACTGGTCGAGGCTCGCCTTCGACTCGGTTTCGGTCGGCTCGACCAGCATCGCACCGTGGACGACCAGCGGGAAATACATGGTCATCGGGTGGAAGCCCTCGTCGATCAGCGCCTTGGCGAGGTCGATGGTGCTCAAGCCCCCGGCGAAGCCTTTGTCGGAGAAGATCGCCTCGTGCATGCACGGCCCGCTCTTGCCGAACGGCGCGTCGAGCACGTCCTCGAGGCTCCGCAAAATATAATTGGCGTTGAGCACGCTGTCCTCGGCGACCTGCTTGAGGCCGTCGGCGCCGTGGCTCAGGATATAGGCCAGGGCCCGGGTGAACATGCCCGTCTGGCCGTGGAAGGCGACCATCCGGCCGAACGCTCCGGGATGCTCGTCGGCGGCCTGCTCCTCCTCGACGATCTTGTACGAGCCATCCGGATATTTGGCGACGAACGGCAGCGGCCCGTAGGGCGCGAGCGCTTCGGACAGCACCACCGGGCCCGAGCCCGGCCCGCCGCCGCCGTGCGGAGTCGAGAAAGTCTTGTGCAAATTGATGTGCATCGCATCGATGCCGAGGTCGCCGGGGCGGACCTTGCCGACGATCGCGTTGAAATTGGCCCCGTCGCAATAAACGAACGCGCCGGCGGCATGGACCGCGTCGCTGATCGCCTTCATCTCCGGCTCGAACAGCCCGCAGGTGTTGGGGTTGGTGATCATCACGGCGGCGACGTCGGGCCCGAGCCGCGCCTTCGAGCGCCGCGAGGTCGACCCGCCCGGCGGCGTTGGCCGGGATATTCTCGACCCGGTAGCCGGCGAAGGCGGCGGTCGCGGGGTTGGTGCCGTGGGCGCTCTCCGGCACCAGCACGACCGCGCGCTTGTCACCGCGCGCCTCGAGCGCCGCGCGGATGCACAGCAGGCCGCACAGCTCGCCGTGAGCGCCGGCCTTGGGGCTCATCGCCACGCCGTACATGCCGGTCAGGTCGAGCAGCCAGAAGGCGAGTTCGCTCACCACCTGCAGCGCGCCCTGGACCGTCTCCTGCGGCTGCAGCGGGTGGACGTCGGCGAACCCCGGCAGCCGCGCGACCTTCTCGTTGAGCCGCGGATTGTGTTTCATCGTGCACGAGCCGAGCGGGAACAGGCCGAGGTCGATCGCATAATTCTGCCGCGACAGCCGCGTGTAGTGCCGCACCGCCTCCGGCTCGGAGAGGCCGGGCAGGCCGATCGGGCGCGATCGCGTTCGAGACCCGCCAACCTGTTCCCCGGCGAAGGCCGGGGCCCAGGAGCGCCGCCAGTCGCTGCATCGAAATCGACGCCCGTCTGCTCGGTCGTCCCGATTTCGAAGATCAGCGGCTCCTCGAGCATCAGCGCGCGGTTGCCGGTCACGGTCTGCGCTTCGCCCGTTTCGTTCGCCGGCGTCGTACGGCCGCCAGCCCGAAGGATTGACGGTCATTGGACCGCCTCCTTCAGCGCCGCTTCCAGAGCGGCGATGTCCTCATCGGTGACGGTCTCGGTGACCGCGACCACCAGCCCGTTCCGGAGTTCGTCGACCCCCGGATAGAGCCGCCCGAGCGACACGCCGCCGAGCACCCCCTTGCCGACCATCGCATGCACCGCCGGCCGCGCCTCGACCGGCAGCTTCAGCGTGAATTCGTTGAAGAAGCTGTCGTTGACCAGCTCGACGCCCGGAATCGCCGCCAGCCGGTCCGCCGCTTCGCACGCGCGCGCATGGTTCAGCTCGCGCCAGCTGCCGCAGCCCCTTCTCCCCGAGCAACGTCAGATGCGCTGTGAAGGCCAGCGCGCAAAGCACCGAACTCGTGCAGATATTCGAAGTCGCTTTCTCGCGGCGGATGTGCTGCTCGCGGGTCGACAAAGTCAGCACGAAGCCGCGTTTGCCCTCGGCGTCGACGGTCTCGCCGGCGAGCCGCCCGGGCATCTGCCGGACATGCTTCTCGCGGCACGCGAACAGCCCGACATAGGGCCCGCCGAACTGCAGCCCGACGCCGATGCTTTGCCCCTCGCCGACGACGATGTCCGCGCCCATCTCGCCCGGCGACCGGATCAGCCCGAGCGCGACCGGCTCGGTCACTACCGCGATCAGCAGCGCGCCCGCGGCATGCGCGGCCTCGGCGATCGGCGCCAGGTCGGCGATCCGGCCCGAGGATGTCGGGATATTGGACCACCACCGCGCTGGTCTCGCCGTCGATTCCCGCGATCAGCCGCTCGGCGTCGGTTTCGGCGCTCAGCTCCGGCAGCGCCGTCTCCAGCCGTCCTCGGTGAACTTCGCCATCGTCTCGGCGACCCGGACGTAATGCGGGTGCACGCCCGACGAGATCATCGTCTTGTTCTTCCGAGTGATGCGGTGCGCCATCGAGATCGCTTCCCACATCGCGGTCGAGCCGTCGTACATCGAGGCGTTGGCGACCTCGCAGCCGAACAGCCGCGCGACCTGCGACTGGAACTCGAACATCATCTGCAGCGTGCCCTGCGCGATCTCGGGCTGGTAGGGCGTGTAGCTGGTCAGGAACTCGCCGCGCTGGATGATATGGTCGACGCTCGCGGGCACGTGGTGCCGGTACGCGCCGCAGCCGAGGAAGAACGGCCCGTCCCCCGCGACCATGTTCTTGCGCGACAGCGCGGTCATGTGCCGCTCGACCGCCAGCTCGGACGCATGCGGCGGCAGCCCCGCGATCGGCCCCTTGAGCCGCAGCTCCTCCGGAACGTCGCGGAACAGTTCGTCGATCGAGCTCGCGCCGACCACCCGCAGCATCTCGCTGCGATCGGCGTCGGAGAGCGGCAAATAACGCATCAGGCGGGCTTCCTCATGATGAAGCGGAGGCGGACGTAGTCGGCGACGTTGGAGCCGACGCGGTCGGCGACGGCGGCGCCGATCTCGGCGCGCTCGTCCTCGGGCACGCCGGCGCGGTCGAGCCAGCCCTTGCGGAAGGTCGTGACCCAGGCGGCGACGCCATGCTCGATCGGGGTCGGCCGTTCGATCAGCCGGGCGTCGAGCTCGCCGAAGCCGGCGGCCTCATAGACCGCCGCGAACTCTTCCGGCGACGCATACCAGTTCGTCGCCTCGACCGGCGGCTCGTAGCCGCGGATCACCAGCTCGGTAGTCGAGCGCCTCGCGCAGCGTCTTGAGATTGCCCTCCCCGCCCATCTCGCCGGCGAACCGCCCGCCGGGCTTGAGCGCGCGATAGATCGCCCGCGCCGCCTGTTCCTTCTCCAGCACCCAGTGCAGGGTCGCGTTGGAGAAAGCCGCGTCGAACTCGGCCGAGAAGGTCATGTTTTCGGCCGGAAGCAGCAAGGCATCGATGCCCGCCGCGCGCGCGGCGGCGATCATCTCGGGCGAATTGTCGATCCCGAGCACGGTCGCCCCGCGCTCGACGATCTTCCTGGTCAGCGTCCCCTCGCCGCAGCCGACGTCGAGGATCCGCTCGCCCGGCTGCGGGTCGAGCAGATCGAGCGCCGCACCGCCGAGCTCGGCAACGAACGCGCCGACCTTGGCATAGTCGCCGGCGTCCCATTTGCTGGTCGAGGCGGGAACCTGGCTCAAAGCGACGCCACGAACTCGCGATAGGCGGCTTCGTCCATCAGGCCGTCGAGTTCGCCGGGATTGCTCAGCTTGAGCTTGAAGAACCAGCCGGCGCCCTCGGGGTCGCTGTTGACCAGCGCCGGGTCGTCGGCGACCGCCTGGTTGCCCTCGATGACCTCGCCCGAGACCGGGGCGTAGACGTCGGACGCGGCCTTGACCAATTCGACTACCGCCGCCTCCTGGCCCTTGCTCAGCGCCTTCCCGGCTTCCGGCACTTCGGCGAAGACGATGTCGCCCAATTGCTCCTGCGCGTGGTTGGAGATGCCGACGGTCGCGATGTCGCCCTCGACCCGGATCCATTCGTGCTCTTGGGTGAAATAGGTCGTCATCAGGCGGCTCCCTTGCGGTGATAGCGGTGGGGGACGAACGGCATTGCGGCGACGCGTCGCGTCGAACAATTTGCCGCGCTGCTCGAGCTTCAGCGCCGTCCCGGCGTCGGCGAACGGCGCCCCGACATAGCCCATGGCGATCGGCCGCTGCAGCGACGGCGAGAAGCCGCCGCTGGTCACCTTGCCGACCTCATTGCCCTCGCCGTCGAGGACCAGCGCGCCCTCGCGCACCGGCTGGCGCCCGGCGACGTCGAGGCCGACGCGCTTCTGCACCGCGCCGTTCTGCAGCTCGGCGAGAATCCGCAGCGACCCGGCGAACCCGCCCTCGGCGCGGCGGCGCTTGTTGATGGCGAAGGTCAGGCCGGCCATCACCGGCGTGGTGCGGTGATCGAGATCGTGGCCGTAGAGCGGCAGGCCGGCCTCGAGCCGCAGCGAATCGCGCGCGCCGAGCCCGATCGGTTGGACCGCCTCGTGCGCCGTCAGCGCGTCGGCCAGCGCCTCGGCAGCGCTTCCGGGGACCGAGATTTCGAACCCGTCCTCGCCGGTATAGCCCGAGCGGCTGATCCACAGCGCCTGGTCGTTCCACTCGAACGCGCGCCCGTCCATGAAGCTCAACGCGCCGACCCCGGGGACGATCGTTTCGAGCACCTCGGCGGCGCGCGGCCCCTGGAGCGCGAGCAGCGCCTGCTCCTTCATATGATCGACCACCACCTCGCGCGGCAGCCGCCGCTCGAGCTCGCGGATGTCGCCGTGCTTGGTCGCGCCGTTGACGACCACGTAGAAATCCTCGCCGCGGCGGGTGACCATCAGGTCGTCGATGATCCCGCCCTCGTCGTCGAGCAGCAGCGAATATTTAAGCTTCATGTCGGCCAGCGCCTGGAAGTCGCCGGGAAGCAGCGCCTCGAGTGCCTTGTCGGCGCCGCGGCCGTGGATCAGCAGCTGGCCCATGTGGCTGACGTCGAACAGCCCGGCGTTCTCGCGGGTCCAGAGATGCTCGGCGATGATCCCCTCATACTGGACCGGCATGTCGTAGCCCGCGAACGGGACCATCCGCGCGCCCTTGGCGCGGTGCCACGCAATCGAGGGGCAGCGTGTCGAGCGCTTCCGAACCCTGGCCGTTCTCATTCATTCAAGCTCTCCGCGACATAGCGACGCCCGCCCCGACTGGTTCGGCATCGCCCCCGTCTGTCGCTGCGCCTGAGAGCTTTGCCCCTTCGGCGGCCCGCGTTCGCGGGCTCTTTCCAGACTGTCCGGCGCGCACGGTCCCTGGTGCCTGAGAGATTCCGGGGGCGGTTGCTCCTTCGGCGGTCCTCCGATCAGATCGAAGAACGCTCTCCCGTGCGGCCCTCCGGCGGATGGGGTTCCATCAAAGTAGTACTTTGATGGGTTCCTTGCCCGCCGGCGACGCGCGGGCCTTGGCTGCCCCGCGCGCGCGAGTCAACGTTTCCTCTCCAGGCTTGCCTTGGGGAGGGGGACCATGCGCAGCATGGTGGAGGGGCCCCTCCGTCAGCCCTGCGGCCTGCCACCTCCCCGAGCCAGCTCGGAGAGGAATTAGCGGGTCGCGTTATACTTGAGCTGGTCCTGGGTCATCTGGAACCCGACCAGATGCTCGAACGTGGCGTTGGCCACGGCGTTGCGGATCGACGGATCGGCCAGCGGGTCGGTCGCCGCCTCGGCTTCACCCGGCCGCCGCGGCTGGGTCAGGATCCGGCGCACGCTGGCGGGCAGCGTCGCGGCCGAGCGGTTGACCCGCACCGTCGCCTGGCTGCGGGTCCACGCATGGACGCTTCCGGCCGGGAAGTTCAGCACGAGCGAGCCCACGCGCTTCGCAACGACCATCCCGCCGCCGCGCAGCGCGACGTCGAAATAGGGCAGCACGACCTGGCGCGCCGGTCCGGGATCGCGGCGTAGCGCAACCACCGTGAAGGTCGCCGTCGAGACCACGTCGGCGCCGGCGTCCTGGCAGGTCGCGCGGAGGTCGGTGATGGTGGCGGTCACGTCGATCGCCCGCGAATCGCTGCTGCTCGGCGGGTTGAAGGTGGTGATGTCGCCGGTCCCGGCGGGCACGCCGACCAGCGGGCAGGCCGAGCGCACCGCATAGACGCCGCCGCCATTCTCGGCCGTCAGGTCGCCGGAATGCCGGCAGCCGGCGAGAAGCGTCAGAATGGCAAATGCGGCAATGCGAAGCTTCACGGGCGGTCCTTACGAAGGCGAAAAGGTGTGGCGGCGTTCTATGGCAAGCCCCTTCTATGGCTGCAAGCGATGCCTTACATGGCCTGCACTGTGGATGAACTGAAGCCCGCCAAGCCCCCCCTGCGAGTCCTGATCGCCGCCCCGCGCGGCTTTTGCGCGGGAGTCGACCGCGCGATCCAGATCGTCGAGCTCGCGCTCGAGCGGTTCGGAGCGCCGGTCTACGTCCGCCACGAGATCGTCCACAACCGCTTCGTCGTCGACCGCCTGCGCCAGCTCGGCGCGGTGTTCGTCGACGAGCTCGACGAGGTCCCGGACGATCGGCCCGTGGTGTTTTCGGCCCACGGCGTTCCAAAGTCGGTGCCCGCCGAGGCGCAGGACCGCGGCCTCACCTATGTCGATGCGACCTGCCCGCTGGTGTCCAAGGTCCACCGCCAGGCCGAGCGGCTGATCGGCGAGGGCAAGCACATCCTGTTCATCGGCCATGCCGGCCATCCCGAGGTGATCGGGACCTTCGGCCAGGTCCCGGCCGGCTCGATGACCCTGGTCGAAACCGTCGCCGACGTCGCCGGGCTCGACGTGCCGGACGCCGCGCACCTTGCCTTCCTCACCCAGACCACGCTGTCGGTCGACGACACCGCGGCGATCGTCGCGGCGCTGAAGGTGCGCTTCCCGGCGATCCGCGCGCCGCGCAGCGAGGACATTTGCTACGCGACGTCGAACCGCCAGGCGGCGGTCAAGGCGATCGCCCCGGAATGCGACCGGATGCTGGTGATCGGCGCGCCCAACAGCAGCAACTCGCTGCGCCTGGCCGAGGTGGCCGAGCGGATGGGCGCGCCGGCGCGGCTGATCGAGCGCGCCCGGGACATCGACTGGGAGTGGCTCGGGACTCCGCAAACCGTCGGAGTGACGGCCGGCGCGTCGGCGCCCGAGCTGCTGGTCCGCGAGGTCGTCGACGCGCTGCGCGCGCGCTTCGTGGTGACCGAGGAGCAGGCCGACCACAGCCCCGAGCGCATGGTGTTCAAGCTGCCGCGCGAGCTGGTCGCCTAGTGCCGGAGCTGTCGAAGGTCGACATTTTCACCGACGGGGCATGCCGGGGAAACCCTGGCCCGGGCGGCTGGGCGGCGCTGCTGCGCATGGGCGGCAAGGAGAAGGAAATCTTCGGCGGCGAGGCGCTGACCACCAACAACCGAATGGAATTGCTCGCCGCGATTCGCGCGCTCCAGGCGCTGAAGCGGCCGTGCCGCGTCGCGCTCCACACCGACAGCGCCTACGTCAAGGACGGGATCACCCGCTGGATCCACAAATGGCGCCAGAACGGCTGGCGCACGTCGGACAAGAAGCCGGTCAAGAATGCCGAGCTGTGGCAGGAGCTGGTCGCCGCCTCCGAGCCGCACCGGATCGAGTGGCACTGGGTCAAGGGCCACAGCGGCCATCCCGAGAACGACCGGGTCGACGCCCTTGCCTGCGCCGAGGCCGACGAGCAGCGCAAGCATCACCGGCTCTGATCAGGGCGCCCGGCCGAGCCAGCCCATTATATTCAGCACGAATATGCGGTTGTCGTTTCCCGGGGCGTTCATGCCCAGCCTGCGTCCGCCGTCTGCCTGCGCGGTTAGCGCAGCGGCCTCCGCAACCGCGACCACCCGGCCCGCGCCGAATTGAAAGGCGACGGCCTGCCCCCAGCCGCCGCCGGAACGCGGATTGACGAATTTGACGTCGACGGCGGTATCGCCGCTGCTGCGCCGGATCTCGGGCACGCCGACAAAGACCTGCGCGGACGGCGCGAGCCTCAGCACGATTGCCGACGGATCGCGCGGTTTGAAGGCATCTCCGGTGAATGTTTCGACCAAGTCGACCCTGTCTCCGGCCTTCGCGCCCGTCGTGATCGCGTGGGATGCGAGCAGGCCGTTCTGGCGTGAGAAGATCAGCCGCAACTCGTCCTTGCTGCCCTGCCGGTAGTGCTGCTCGTCGAAGACCATTCCCTTGCCGACTTCCAGGCCGAAAGCGGCGGCAAGCCCCTCCGCCGCATTGGGGAAGGGGTAGTGGTCGGTCACCAGCAAAAGCGATCCCCCGGCCTTCACCCAATCGGCCACGGCCCGGATTTCCGCTGTCGTGAACGCGGATTCGGCGTTGGTGTCGGTCTGCGACTGGGCGGCGACGATCACCAGAATTGCGCCGCGCTTCAGTGCGTCGAGGGTGAAGAACTCCTTGAACTCGCGAACCTGGAAGCCGTCATTCTCGACGAGGGTTGCAAACGGCTTGTAGCTGCCCCCGAGTTCGTGCCGATTATGGTGCCCCTGATCGAACAGGACCACCGGCCCCGTGCCCTTGGCATAGGCTGGATCCGGCACCCGGGCATCGAAGTCGACGTCGTTCCCGCAGCCAGCCAGCGCGAACACCGCGAACCAGGCCATCGTCAGGCCCGCGCGAACCGCCACTCTCATCAGTTGCCCCCATCGCGAAGTCGGTTCGGCGCGAAGATCGCTGCGTCGATATGTGCGACCGTCGGGTCCGGCGGTTCATCAAGGAGGATTGAACGTGCGAGCTTGGCCGCGGCCGGCGCGGTCTGGATCCCGAACCCGCCCTGCCCCGCACACCAGAAAAACGCGCGCGCGCGCGGATCGAAACCGTAGACCGGGCAGCCGGTCGGGCGCGAACGACCTTAAGCCCGCCCAGCTGCGCTCGACCCGCTCGACCGGCCAGTCGACGACCTGCTCGAAGCGGTCGATCGCGGTCGCGACGTCGATCTCTTCCGGCGCGGCGTCGCACGGGTCGGTCGCGATCTCGTCGTGCGGGCTGAGCCAGATCGAGCAGTCCCCTTCGCCTTTGAAGTAGAAGGTGCCGGCCGCATCGTCGACCAGCGGCATATCCTTCAGCCCGACCCGGCCGACTCGCAGCTGGACCATCGTCCGTCGCTTGGGCGCATCCCCAGCGGCGCGACCCCGCAGGCCCGAGCCACGGGGTCTGCCCACGCACCCGCGGCGTCAACGAGCGCCGCGGCGCCGACCGTGGAACCGTCGCCGAGAGTCAGGACCCAGCGGCCGTCGCGGAAGTCGGCGCGTTCAAGTCGCGAAGCTGTCGCTACCGTGCCGCCGCGCAGTTTGAACTGCCGCAGATAGGCTGCGTGAAGCGCGGCAACGTCGATGTCGGCGCAGCCAGGCTCGAACAATGCCTTGGTCCAGCGCGGCCGGATTCCGGGACGATCCGCTCGAGCTCGTCGCGGTCGAGCCGCCGCGCCATGATGCCTTCGGGCACCTCGGGCCAGTCGCCGTCCGACACGTGCACGTCCCCGCGCGTGTGAAGAAAGCCCGATTCGGCGAAATCGGTTGGCGGATGGTCGAGGAACGCGCGGACGCTCCGCTCAACAACGCCACCTTCGGCCCGCCGTAGCTTTCGAGCCAGAAGGCCGCGGACCGGCCGGTGGAATGATAGCCGCAATGGTCCTCGGCTTCGACGATCAGCGTCCGCCGCTTGTCGGCGACCTCGGCGCCGAGACTCGCTCCGGCGATCCCGCCGCCGATGATGACGATATCGAACTCGCCATTTGCAGCCCCGGTTACGAATTCGAAAGCCGCGCCGTCTAGGGGTTCGGGCCATGATCAATGGTGCGTTTACCCAAATGCTCCTCGTCGGGCTCGCGGCGATCCTGGTGATCGCCGCGGCGATCGACGTGCGCACCTTCACCATTTCCAACAAGCTCAACCTCGCGGTCGCCCTGCTCGCGCCGCTCTACTGGCTGTCGGTCGCGCTGCCGCTGTGGCCCGACGTCGGACTGCAGCTCGCGGTCGGCGCCGCGGTGTTCGCGTCTTCGCCGGCGCCTTCTACGCCGGCATGATGGGCGGCGGGGACGTCAAGCTCGCGGCCGCGCTTGCGCTGTGGTTTTCACCTCGATCAACAATCCAGTTTCTGGTCCTGACCTCGCTCGCCGGCGGAGTGCTGACTTTGGGCGTTCTCGCCTGGCACCGCGCCAAGCGCCGGGAGGGCCGTCCGGAAGTTCCGTACGGGGTCGCCATCGCATTCGGCGGCCTCGCAATTCTCACCCAACGGTTTCTTAACCAATTTGCCTGATTTGTGAGGGTGTACGGGGAGCCCTCAAGGGGAGGCGATCACGCCATGGACGTCAAGAAGCTTGCTCTGCTCGTTGGAGCTTTGGTCATTGCGGTGATCACCGCCGTCATGGCCAAGAACATGTTTGCCGGAGCCGGCGCCCAGCAGGCTGCTGCTGCGCCCGCGGTTCCGCTCGGCCCGAAGGTCATGGTCGCCAAGAAGGCGCTCCCGGCGGGCACGATCATCGATCTCGAAGCGCTGACCTGGCAGCCCTGGCCGAAGGAGCTCATGCAGAGCGCCTATTATACCGAGGGGCAGCCCGACGCCGACGGCCAGAAGATGCTCGGCACCGTCGTGCGCTATCCGATCACCGCCGGCCAGCCGGTCACCCGCGGCGCGCTCGTCGGCCCGAAGGACCGCGGCTTCCTCGCCGCGGCGCTCGGCCCGGGCATGCGCGCCATCACCGTTCCGGTCAACGCGTCGACCGGCGTCGCCGGCTTCGTCTTCCCGGGCGACCATGTCGACATGGTGCTGACCCAGCAGGTTCAGGGTGGTGGCGACGGCCCGGCGCTCAAGGTGTCCGAGACGATCGTGCGCAACCTGCGCGTGCTCGCCACCGACCAGCGGATCGACAGCAAGGGCGAGGACGGCAAGACCGAGGTCAAGACCTTCGCCAACGTCACGCTCGAAGCCACGCCGCGCATCGCCGAGAAGATCGCCGTCGCGCAGAGCATGGGCACGCTGTCGCTGTCGCTGCGCTCGATCGCGGACAATACCGCCGAGCTCGAGCGGGCGGTCGCGGCCGGCGACGTCAAGGTCCCGGCGGGCACCAACCCGTCGCAGGAGCGCCAGATGCTGCTGGCGGTCGCCAACCGGCCGCTCGACAGCAACACGACCTTCACGACCGGCGGCGACGTGTCGCGCTTCCAGCGCCGCACCGTCCCGGGCCGTCCCGAAGATCGCGCCGCCGCTGCCATCAAGGGGTTCGGCAGCGCGCTCGGCTCGGCTCTCGCGGGCCAGCCCGGCATGCCGGTCACCGGCCCCGCCGTTCGCGTCGCGCGCGGCAATACAGTCACCGTCGTTCCGGTGGGAGTTCGCTAACATGAAGACTTGCAACAACAGCTGCCGGGCGCGTCTCGGCACCGCATTCGTCGCCCTGGCCGTCGGCCTCGGCACGGTGGCCGCGGCCGCTCCGGCGCTGGCCCAGCCCGTGTCGAGCACCTACAAGCCCTCGCGCCAGGTGCTGCTCAACGTCGGCGAAGGCCAGATGATCAATCTGCCGCGCTCGGTGTCCAGCGTGTGGACCTCGGCTCCGGACATCGCCGACATCTACGTCAACGGTCCCAAGCAGATCAACGTGTTCGGCAAGGCGTTCGGCCAGGCGACGGTCATCGCGACCGCCGCCGACGGCTCGGTCGTCTACGGCGCGTCGGTCCAGGTCAACCAGAACAACAGCTCGGTCAACGAGGCGCTGCACCAGGCGATCCCGGACGCGAACATGAACGTGACGCTGGTCGGCCAGATGGCGGTGATCAACGGCACCGTCGCCTCGCCCGAGGACGCGACCCAGGCCGAGGCCCTGGTCCGCTCGCTGCTCAACACCGGAATCAAGGAAGGCGAGCCGCTCAAGATCGTCCCGGTCAACCGGCTGAAGACCGCGGTGCCGCTCCAGGTGACGCTCAAGGTCCGCATCGCCGAGGTCAACCGCTCGCTGCTCAAGAAGGTCGGCATCAACCTCCTCGCCAACGATTCGACCAACGGCTTCCGCTTCGGTCTCGCCCAGGGTGAGGGCATCTTCCTGCCCTCGCCGGGCCAAACCAGCGACCAGGCCGGCCAGGTCATCCGCAGCACGCTCGGTTCGACCATCTCGGCGAGCGGCAAGCTGTTCGGGCTCGACCTCATCAGCTCGCTCGACCTGGCGCAGACCGACGGCTTGATCACGATCCTCGCCGAGCCGAACCTGACGGCGCTGTCGGGCGAAACCGCCAGCTTCCTCGCCGGCGGCGAATTCCCGATCCCGGTCTCGCAGGGCCTCGGCTCGGTCGCGATCGAATATAAGCAGTTCGGGGTCGGCCTCGCCTTCACTCCGATCGTCCTCGCCGACGGCCGGATCTCGATGCGCGTCCGGCCCGAGGTCAGCGAGCTTAGCGACTTCGGGCTCGATCAAGCTCGGCGACGTCCAGGTTCCGGCGCTGATCACGCGCCGCGCCGAAACGACGGTCGAGCTCGGTTCGGGCCAGTCGTTCATGATCGCCGGCCTGCTCAAGAACAGCAACACCAACAGCGTCAACAAGGCGCCGTTCCTCGGCGACCTGCCGATCCTCGGCATGCTGTTCCGCTCGACCAGCTTCAAGCGCGACGAGACGGAGCTGGTGATCATCGTGACGCCGTACCTGGTGCGTCCGGTGTCGCGTCAGCTGGTCACTCCGGCCGACGGCTACCGGGCCCCGACCGACGCCGAGATCAACCTCGAAGGCCAGACCTTCAAAGGGGTGAGCGGCGTGCGCCCGCCGCAGGCGATCGCGGTGCCCGCTCCGGGGTTCAAGTCGTGAGCCGCGGTCTTTTCAGGAAGGACATGACGATGCGTTCGAAACTCGTCCTAATCGCCCTCGGCACCGCCCTGGCTGGCTGCACGACCACCGGCGCGCGCGATCTGCCCGACCGCGGAGTGGCGCCGACCAATGTTCCGGTGGTCACCACCACCAATTACGTGATCGACGTCGCGGCGCCCGGCGGGACGCTCGCCCCGCGCGAAGCGGAGCGGCTCGACGCCTGGTTCCAGACGCTCGGGCTCGGCTACGGCGACACCATCTATATCGACGGCAATTACGCGCCCGCCGCCCAGCGGGAGGTCGCGAACGTCGCCGGCCAGTATGGCATGTTCGTCGCCCACGGCAGCCCGATCACGGTCGGCGCGGTCGGCCCGGACTCGATCCGCGTCGTCGTCGCGCGCCACACCGCGGAGGTCCCGGGGTGCCCCAACTGGCGCACCGCGTCGCAGCCCAATTTCGAGAATCGCTCGCTGTCCAACCTCGGGTGCGGCGTGAACGCGAACCTGGCGATGCAGGTCGCGAACCCGCAGGACCTGGTTTACGGCCGCGAAGGCCCGTCGGCGATCGATGCTTCGACCGGGGCCAAGGCCATCCTGCTCTATCGCAGCTGGCCGCTCACCGGGGTTCTCGAGGGCCAGGTCAGGCGTCCGTTCAAGCGGCCCGATGAAGCCGTCACCACCACTTCGGGGAATAGGTAAATGAACGCTCCCTTCCAGGCACGCGCGGGACTGCGCGATCCGTTCACGGCCTTCGTCTGCGACGACGCCACCGCCGATATGCTTCGGCCGGTCGCGGTCGAGCACGGCTGGTCGCCGGAGAAGGTCAACAAGGGCGGCCTGCGCAACGCGGTCCAGTCGCTCTCGGTCTCGGCCAGCCCGAACATCCTGTTCGTGGACCTGAGCGAGTCCGCCGACCCGCTCAACGACATCAACGCGCTCGCGGAAGTGTGCGAGCCGGGCACGATCGTGATCGCGGCCGGCACCGTCAACGACGTGCGCCTGTACCGCGACCTCGTCGCCAGCGGCATCCACGACTATCTGCTGAAGCCGTTCACGGTCGATCATCTGCGCGACACTTTCGCGCATGCCCAGACGATCCTGTCAGGCCCGCGCGGCGAAGCCCAGGTCGACAAGCCGCACGTGATGGCGGCGGTGATCGGGGTCCGCGGCGGAGTCGGCGCGTCGACCATCGCGACGTCGCTCGCCTGGCTGCTCGGTGAGAAGGCGCGGCGCACGACCGCCCTCCTCGACCTCGACGTCCACTTCGGCACCGGCGCCCTGGCGCTCGACCTCGAGCCCGGCCGCGGCCTTACCGACGCGATCGAGAATCCAAGCCGCATCGACGGCCTGTTCATCGAGCGCGCCATGGTTCGCGCCAACGAACGCCTGTCGGTGCTGTCGGCCGAAGCGCCGATCCACCAGCCGCTGGTGACCGACGGCACCGCCTTCTTCCAGCTTCAGGAAGAGATGCGCAACGCGTTCGAATCGACCGTGCTCGACCTGCCGCGGCACATGCTGATCCAGTATCCGCACCTGGTCCACGACGCGCATGTCGCGGTCGTCGCCTCGGAGCTGACCCTGGCCGCGACCCGCGACACCATCCGCATCCTGGCCTGGCTCAAGTCGAACGCGCCGCAGACCAAGGTCATCGTGGTCGCCAACCGCGTGCCCTCGGGCGGCGCGCTGGAGATCAGCCGCAAGGACTTCGAACAGTCGATCGAGCGTCCGGTGGACGTCGTCTTCCCGGTCGACGGCAAGCTCGCCGCCCAGGCCGCGAAGCTCGGCAAGCCGATGGCCGAAGTCGCCAGCGGCAAGATGGCCGCGCCGTTCACCCAGCTGTCGTCGATGGTCCTGAGCCATGCCAGCGAGGAGGGCGTCGCCACCGAGTCCAAGGCTGCGGCGAGCGCCAAGGGCCTCGTCGACAATCTGAAGTCGATGCTGTCGAAGCCCAAGGAGGCCAAGGCGGCGTAACGATTCGTACGGGCCGGGCTCGTCCCGGCCGCAGAGTTGAGAGGCGACACGAATGCTTCTGTGGATCATCCTGATCGGCGGCGCCGGAACGCTCGCGATGGCGTATTTCGCGATGCGCGGGCCGTCGGCGTCCAAGGCCCTCAAGCGCCGCGTCGAGCTGGTCAAGGAGCGCCACGGCGACATCATTGCCGGCAGCGCGCAGGCCCAGATCCGCAAGCTCATGGCGCAGCGCGCGAGCATGATCGAAAGCTATGCCTCGACCCTGATCCCCAAGCCGGCCCTGCTGCGCAAGCGGCTCGAGATGACCGGCAAGGACATCACGCTCGGCAAATATGCCACGATCTGCCTCGGCATCGGCCTGTTCATCGCCGCCGCCTTGATACTGCGCGGGGCGCCGTTCCTGCTGTCGCTCCTGCTCGGCCTGTTCTTCGGCGTCGGCGGGCCGCACTTCTTTATCGGCAAGATGATCCAGCGCCGGATCAAGCAGTTCAACTCGAACTTCCCGGACGCGATCGAGCTGATGGTCCGCGGCCTTCGCTCGGGCCTGCCGATCACCGAGACCCTGGGCGTCGTCGCGCAGGAGATCTCCGGCCCGGTCGGGCTCGAGTTCCGCATGGTCGCCGACAAGATGAAGATCGGCCGGACGATGGAAGCGGCGCTGCAGGACACCGCCGACCGGCTCGGCACTGCGGAGTTCCAGTTCTTCGTCATCACCCTGGCGATCCAGCGCGAGACCGGCGGCAACCTCGCCGAGACCCTGTCGAACCTCGCCGACGTGCTGCGCAAGCGCGCCCAGATGAAGCTCAAGATCCGCGCCATGAGCTCGGAATCGAAGGCTTCGGCGTGGATCGTCGGCTCGCTGCCGTTCGTGGTCTTCACGCTCGTCTGGTTCATCAACCCGAACTACATGCACGGCTTCTTCGACGACCAGCGGCTGATGGTCGCCGGCCTCGGCGGGCTGGTGTGGATGAGCATCGGCGCGTTCATCATGGCCAAGATGGTCAACTTCGAGATCTAAGGGGGACTGACGATCATGGATTCCGTGCCGACCGCTGGCCCTACCCTTCTCGGGTTCGACGTCATCTGGATCGCGACGATCCTCAGCGCGGTCGCGACCATGGCCGTGCTGACCGCAATCTATGCCGCGACCACGGTCAAGGACCCGATGGCGCGGCGCGTCAAGGCGCTGAACGAGCGCCGCGAGCAGCTGAAGGCCGGCATCGTCGCCTCGACCAACAAGCGCCGCAAGCTGACCAACCGCAACGAGGCGGCGGACCGGGTCCGCTCGATCCTGTCGAGCTTCAAGATGCTCCAGGACGACCAGATCAAGAAGACGCAGCAGAAGCTGATGCAGGCCGGCATCCGCGCCAAGGACCTCGCCTTCTTCATCATCTCCGCGCGCTTCGTCATGCCGCTCGTGCTGGGCATCGCCGCGGTGCTGGTCATCTACGTGTTCGACTTTTTCCCGACCTGGTCGTGGTGGCGCCAGTATATGACCGTCGCCGGCACCCTGGTCGGCGAGCTACAAGGCGCCCGACATCTGGCTCAAGAACAAGGTCACCAAGCGCAGCCACGCGATCCGCAAGGGCCTGCCCGACGCGCTCGACCTGCTCGTGATCTGCGCCGAGGCCGGCCTCACCGTCGACGCCGCCTTCGGCCGCGTCGCCAAGGAGCTCGGCAAGGCCTATCCCGAGCTCGGCGACGAGTTCGGCCTGACCGCGATCGAGCTGGGCTTCCTCAACGAGCGCCGCCAGGCGTTCGAGAACCTCGCCGACGCGCGTCGACCTCGAGGCCGTGCGCGGGGTCGTCACGACCATGATCCAGACCGAGAAATACGGCACCCCGCTGGCTTCGGCGCTGCGCGTGCTGTCGGCCGAGTTCCGCAACGAGCGCATGATGCGCGCCGAAGAGAAGGCCGCGCGCCTGCCGGCGATCATGACCGTGCCGCTGATCCTGTTCATCCTGCCGACCCTGTTCATCGTCATCCTCGGTCCGGCGGCCTGCTCGATCAACGACAGCTTCATCAACGGCTGACCTACCCACCCTCGCCGCTCGCGGGAGAGGGGAACGCGCGCAGCTGCGCGCAAGCGTAGACGCCGCGCGCAAGCTTGCCGACTCGACTGTTGGGGACGCGCAATGACCACATCATCAACGACCCGAACCTGTGGGTGATCTGCGGGCTCGTCTTCGTGCTCGGCCTGCTGGTCGGCATGTTCCTGACCGCCGGCGGCCGCCGCAAGTGGAAGGGCCGCTACCAGGACGAGGTCGACACGCCGCGAGGCGCTCGAGCGCGAGCATGACAAGCACCATGCGCGACATGACGAGCGCGAGAAGGAATGGCGCGAGCGCGATTCAGCCTGCGCGACGCCGCGGTCAAGGACCGCGACGACCGCCGGCCGAGCTCGACCGGCGATGGCGAGGCCCATCCGGAAGCAAACAGCTGGGCTCCTCCCTTGCAGGGACGGCAATCTAGCCCTCGATTTTCGAGAAATCCGCGACGCGGTTGACCGCGTCGCGGAAGCGCAGCAGCAGGTTGAGCCGCCGCTCGCGCTTGGCCGCATCGGGGTCGTTGACCGTCACGTGGTCGAAGAAGGCGTCGATCGGCGTCGCGCAGCGACGCCAGCGCCGCCATCGCCGCCGGTGAAATCCTCGTCCTCGACCGCCGCCGCCGCCTTGGGCTCGGCCGTGTCGAGCGCCGCGATCAGCGCCTTCTCCTCGGCAGTCGGCCCGTCCTCCCGGACGATCCGCGACCGCTCTGACTATCGGGTCGTCGACAGTGAGGCGGGTCCTCTCGCCGGTCTGCGGGATGCCCTGCGCCGTGACGACTCGGCGTCCCATTTCTCTTTCTTGAGGATGTTCGCCGCGCGCTTGTAGGCGGCCAGCAGATTGGTGCCGTCCTCGGTCTCGACGAAGCCCTGCAGCGCCTTCACCCGTGCGAGCAGCCGCACCAGATCGTCCTCGCCGCCGAGCGCGAACACCGCGTCGATCAGGTCATGGCGAACCCCCGCCTCGCGCTGCTGGACCTTCAGGCGGTCGGCGAAGAAATCGAGGAAGTCGAGACGAACTCATCTTTGCTCGAGCCGGTCGCAGCAGCTTCGAATGGCCGACCTGCCAGCCCGCATGTGGCTGACGCGCTCCGACGCACTCTTCCGATCAGCCTCGAGCATCTAACCTCGCTGCCAGACGATCGCAATCATCGATCGACGCAGATCGCCGCTCGGCGAGGCGAACGGGTCCTTCGAGCCGGTCGGGCTTTCGTCGAATCGCGAAGAAAGCGACAGATGTATCCAGCTTGTCCGCCAGGCCACCGCCACCGTCACCGGCGCGGTCGGCACGTCATCGCCCTGCCCGACCGGCTTGTAATGGTCGCGGATGGCGTCGGCGACGGCCTTGGGCTCGCCCTGCGCCGCGGCGAGATAGCCGCCGATCACGCCCTGCAGCTCGGGGAACTCGCCGACCATGCCGGTGACGAGGTCGGCCTTGGCCAGCCGCGCGGCGCGCTCGGCCGGTCGGCCAATTCCCCTCTCCCCTGGGAGAGGGGGGAGCGCGCGGCTGCAGGGAGGTCGACCTCACCCGCCTCGCGTGTCGACGGGAGGGGCACGATCCCTTCCTCGACCAGCCAGCGCGCCAGCTTGGCCACCCGCTCGACCTTGTCGGCGACCGTGCCGAGCTTCTCGTGGAAGACGATCCCGCCGAGCTTCTTCGCCTGCTCCTCGAGCGGGACCTTGACGATCCTGCTCCCAGAAGAAGCGCGCGTCGGCCAGCCGCGCCGCGAGCACCCGCGCATTGCCCTCGACGATCGCCGCGCCGCCGTCGTTGGCGTCGATGTTGGCGATGCACACGAACGCCGGCGCGAGCCGCGCCGTCCTCGCCCGCGCAGGCGAAATATTTCTGGTTGGTGCGCATGGTCAGCACGATCACCTCGCGCGGCACGTCGAGATAATCGGGGTCGAACCGGCCGAGCAGCGGCACCGGCCATTCGGTCAGCCCGGCATTCTCGACCACCAGCCCCTCGTCGGGCAGCAGCGCCAGCCCGGCGTCCGCGGCCGCTTTCTCCGCGCCCTCGCGGATCAGCCGCTCGCGCTCGTCCTGGTCGACGATCACGTGGCAGGCGCGCAATTTCTCGACATAGTCGCGACGCCCCGCCGATGGTGATCGGCGCCGGGATGGTGGAAGCGGTGGCCGACCGTCGTCGCGCCCGCTGGCGATCCCGTCCGACCTCGACCGGCACGATGTCCTCGCCGAGCATGCGCGACGATCCCGTGCAGCGGCCGCACCCAGCGCAGCGTCGCCGCTCGCCCCAGCGCATCGACTTGGGCCAGGGGAAGTCCGCGACGATCCGCTTGATGCTTCCGGCGAAGCACCTCCGCCGCCGGCCGCCCGGCCCGCTCGATGATCGCGAAGTAGACGCCGTCGCGCTCCTCGAGCTGGTCTCTGTGTGGAGCCCATGCTTGCGAGGAATCCCTCGAGCGCCTGCGGCGGCGCGGACGCCCTCGGACCCTTGATCTCCTCGCGTGCCGGCTTCGGTCGCCTCGGCGACGCCGCGCGCGATCAGCACCAGCCGCCGCGGCGTCGAATGCGTCTCGACCGCGCCGGTCGTAAGCCCCGCCTCGCCCGTCGCCTCGGCGAACAGCCGCGCGAGATCGTTGCGCGCCTTCGCCTGCATCCGCGCCGGAATTTCCTCGGACAAGAGCTCGAGCAGGAAGTCGGCCACTACCCTCTCCCCGGGAGAGGGTACTCGCCGCAGGCGAGCGGGGTGAGTCGGTGCCGCACCTCACCCTTCCGCCGCTGCGCGGCTCCCTCCTCTCCCGCGGGAGAGGGTTTCTCCAGCCACGCGCCGCACGCGGCTTTGGCGAGGTCGCGCACGCGGCCGATATAGGCCTGGCGCTCGGCGACGCTGATCACGCCGCGCGCCTGGAGCGTGTTGAACACATGGCTCGCCTTGATCGCCTGCTCGTAGGCGGGGATCGGGAGCTTCGCCGCGAGGCAATTCTCGCATTCCGCGGCCGCCTTCCTGAACAGGTCGAACAGCGCCTCGGTGTTGGCCACCTCGAAGTTCCACGCCGACATCTCGCGCTCATTCTCGAGGAACACGTCGCCGTAGCTCACCCCGGCATCGTTGAACTTGAGGTCGAACACATTGTCGACGCCCTGGATGTACATCGCCAGCCGCTCGAGCCCGTAGGTCAGCTCGCCGGTCACCGGCTTGCACTCATAGCCGCCGACCTGCTGGAAGTAAGTGAACTGGGTCACCTCCATCCCGTCGCACCACACTTCCCAGCCGAGCCCCCAGGCGCCGAGCGTCGGGCTTTCCCAATCGTCCTCGACGAAGCGGATGTCGTGCTTGAGCGGGTCGATCCCGATCTCGGCGAGGCTGCCGAGGTAAAGCTGCTGGAGGTCGTCCGGGCTCGGCTTCAGCACCACCTGGAACTGGTAGTAAGCGCCGAGCCGGTTCGGGTTCTCGCCGTAGCGGCCGTCGGTCGGGCGGCGGCACGGCTGGACGTAGGCCGCGCGCCACGGCGCCGGACCGAGCGAGCGCAGCACCGTCGCCGGGTGAAAGGTCCCCGCCCCCATTTCCATGTCGTAGGGCTGGAGCAGGACGCAGCCGTGCCCGCCCCAATATTGCTGGAGCGTCAGGATCAGGTCCTGGAAGGACAGGCTCAAGCGGCGGCCCCCATCGTGGTCGGCATGGCTGCGGCTTTGGCGGATGCAAAGTTGCGCGGCAAGTGGACGTTCAGCCTTTGCTTCCTACATCAAGCCCTCACTTCAGGCGAAACGGACGGGATGAACATGCTGCAACGATGGATCAGGAAGCTCGCGATCGGCCTCGGCGCGGCCGCGACCGCGGCGGCGGCGCTGCTGCCCCAGGCGGCCGAGGCCAAGGCCGGGCCGGCGCTGTGGAGCGTGTCCGATGCCGACACCACCGTCTATCTGTTCGGCACCATCCATCTGCTCCCCGAGAAGACGAGCTGGCGGACCGAGAAGTTCGACGCCGCGGTCAAGGGCTCGAACGAGCTGGTGGTCGAGACGATCATCGACGACAAAAATCCGGCGCAGCTGATGTCGATCCTGGCCAAGCTGGCGATCACCCCGGGCCTGCCGCCGATCACCGAGCGGGTCCCGCCGGCCAAGCGCGCCGCGCTCGCCGCGGCGATCAAGAAGAGCGCGATCCCGCCGGCCGCGTTCGACCGGATGGAGACCTGGGCCGCGGCCTTCATGCTGCTCGGCAACCAGTATCGCGACCTCGGCCTCAAGGGCGGCGAAGGAGTCGAGGCGGTGCTGCGCAGCTCGTTCTCGAGCGATGGCAAGCCGATCGGCGAGCTCGAGACCAATGCCGAGCAACTCGGCTTTTTCGACGCATTGCCCGAACACGCCCAGCGCCAGCTGCTCGAAGGCGCGATCGAAGCCCCCGGCGACACCAGCAAGGAGTTCGGCAAGATGCTGAGCAGCTGGACCAAGGGCGACGTCGCGGCGATCGCCCGCAGCTTCAACCGCGACCTCGCCGGCTCGCCCGAGCTGATGAATGCGCTGATCAAGCAGCCGCAACGCCAATTGGAGCAAGTGGATCGAGCAGCGCATGACCAAGCCCGGGGCGGTGATGATCGCGGTCGGCGCCGGCCATCTCGCCGGCCCCGGGTTCGGTGGTCGACCTGCTCCAGCGCGACGGGTTCAAGGTGCGCCGCGTCCAGTGATCCGGTCCCCGGACCTTGTTGTTGATCCGAAACGAGAATTTTTAACGAAACAGCGGTTTCCGCTAGACTTTTGTTAACGTCTCGGTGACCATAATCGCCGGGTATCGGGCTGGGGGGCACGATGCGGGTTTGAGGGGGGCGCGGCATTGCCGCCACGGGCCGGATGCGCCCGGGCCGCGACTGCCGAACCTCTCTTCCACCGCTCATCCTCGGCCGGGCCACCGTGTAGGAGGCTGTGGATGATCGACTGTCCTGCTTGCTGCCGCGATCGCCGCGTCGCTGCCCAACGCGCAGGCGTTGCCGCAGCCGCCCGCGGCGGACGCCAGCCCGGCGATGTTCGTGGTCCGCGACGCCGACACCATCGTCTACATCTTCGGCACCTTCCACGCCCTCGACGGTCGCACCGAATGGTTCCGCGACCGGGTCAAGAGCGCGTTCGACGACAGCGAGCGAGCTGGTCCTCGAGACCGTGATCCCGGACGGCCCGATCCGCTTCAAGCCGGCCGCGAACGGCCGGGCGCTTCCGGTTACTCCGTCCGCCTCCTTCCTCGCGACGACGCGCATGGCGATCAGCGCCGGCAAGTCGCAGGGCATGCAGGTCGGCAACGGCGCCGACAATGTGCTGCGCCACGTCGCCGAGGTGCAGGGCAAGCCGGTCGAGGGCCTCGAGACGCTCGAGCTCCAGCTCAACATGTTCAACCGGATGCCGGCGGCCACGGCCGCGCCGCGGCCCAAGGCCGGCGAGCCGGTCGAGGGGCCGATCGACGGACATCATTCCCGGGTGATGGCCGACATGCAGTCGGCGTGGAAGCGCGGCGACCAGAGCGTGTTCGTGAACATGCTCGGCCAGCTCGAGAAGAGCTCGCCCGACACCTATCGGATGATGTTTACCGAGCGCAACGCACGCTGGGCCGACTGGATCGCCGGCGCGCATGCAAACGCCCGGCGTTGTGTTTGTCGCGGTCGGCGCCGGCCATCTCGCCGGCAAGGACAGCCTCCTCGTCCGCCTCGCCGAGCTCGGCATCCCCTCGTCGCGGCTGAATTAGCGCATCCCGCACCCTCGCGAAGCGGAGTCCGTGCCTTCAAACACGACCGGCAGAAAAGCGGATTGCCGCTTTCCGGGAATGACGGAGAAGGTTGCAAACGCCCTTCCCTCCCCTATAGGCGCGCCCTTCCCCGGCCATGGTCATCCCTGGAGGCGTGGCGGGGTCTTTTTTATTGGAGAACGCAAGAAATGAGCGAACAGCTGACGCTGCCCGCCGAAGCGCGCGACCGGGCTGGCAAGGGAGCCTCCCGGGCATTGCGCCGCGATGGCCGGGTGCCCGCCGTGGTCTACGGCGAAAAGAAGGAGCCTTTGTCGATCCACGTCGAGGAGAAGCTCCTGTCGAAAATGCTTTCGACCGGCCACTTCATGAACACGGTCGTGATGATCGACTTCGAGGGCAAGCCGCACCGCACCCTGCCCAAGGCGGTCGATTTCCACCCGGTGTCGAGCCGGCCGATCCACGTCGATTTCCTGCGCATCGGCGAGCACACCAAGGTCCATGTCGCGGTGCCGGTGCGCTTCGACAATGACGAGGAATCGCCGGGCCTCAAGCGCGGCGGCGTGCTCAACGTCGTCCAGCACGAGCTCGAGATCGATGTGCGATGCGGCGCATATCCCGAACGAAATCCATATCGACCTCGACCGGCCTCGAGATCGGCGATTCGATCCACATTAGCGACGTCAAGCTGCCCGACGGCGTCGTCCCGTGCGAACGACGAAGAGGACTTTACCGTGGCGACGATCGTCTCCCCGTCGGCGATGAAGGCCGAGGAAGAGGAAGAGCGCGGCCGCGCGGCGAGGTCCCGACCGTCGAGGGCGAGGAAGCCGAAGGCGAAGGCGGCGAAGCCGCCGCCGAGGGCGAGAAGACGGAGGAATAGTTCCTCCCTGCGAGCGAAGCTCGTGGGGAGGGGAACCATTCCCCGCAGAGGGAATGGTGGAGGGGTAGAAGGCGCCGCGCCAGTTACCCCTCCCCCATCCTCCGGATGGGTCCCCTCCCCATCTGCGATGGGGAGGAACATCCTCGATGCAACTCTGGGTCGGCCTCGGCAATCCGGGCACCAAATATGCGCTGCACCGGCACAATGTCGGCTTCATGGCGGCCGACATCATCGCCGAGGTCCACGATTTCGCGCCCGTGGTCGAAGAAATTCCGCAGCCTCGTCGCCGAAGGCCGCGTCGGCCGCCAGCGCGTGCTGCTGCTCAAGCCCCAGACCTATATGAACGACAGCGGCGACGCGGTTCAGCAGGCGCTCAATTTCTACAAGCTCGATTTGGATGCTTTGACCGTGTTCCACGACGAGCTCGACCTCGCCCCGTTCAAGGTCAAGGTCCGGGTCGGCGGCGGGCTCGCCGGCCATAACGGCCTGCGCTCGATCGACGCCGTGTTCGGCCCCGATTTCCGCCGCGTGCGCATCGGCATCGGCCACCCCGGTCCCGGCCGCAAGGACCTCGTCACCCCCCACGTCCTCGGCAATTATTCGAAGGCCGAGATGGAGCCTTTGTCCGACGTCCTCGCCGCGATCGCCGCCGAGGCCGACTGGCTCGCCGACGGCGACGACGCCCGCTTCATGAGCGAAGTCGCGCTGCGGCTGCAGCAGGGCGAATGACCCGCTCGCTCTTCGCCACCCAGCTCTACGAAGCCGAGATCGGCGACGAGCGCCTGCTTGGACGACCTCGCGCACTCGATCCGCTCGCTGGCGCGCGACGACGAAGCCGGGCGGCGTTGGTCAAGGAGCATCGCTACGCCGGCTACACCAGCTACGCCTCCTTGAACGACCTGCCCAAGCGCGACCCGGCGTTCGCGCGACCTGGCGAAGCTCGCTGACCCGCCACGCCGCGACCTTCGCCGAAGAATGCGCGCTTCGACCTCGGCCGCAAGCCCAGGCTCGACAGCCTGTGGGCGAACCTGTTGAAATCCGGTGGGCAGCACAGTGGGCATATCCACCCGCACAGCATCATTTCCGGCACTTTTTACGTCGCCGTGCCCGCGGGCCCGGGCGCGATCCGCTTCGAGGACCCGCGCCTGCCGCTGATGATGGCCGCCCCGCCGCGCGACGACAGTTTCGTCACCGTCGCGCCCCGCCCCGGCCTGCTGCTGCTGTGGGAAAGCTGGCTGCGCCACGAAGTGCTCCCCGGCACCGGCCGCGGCGAGCGGCTGAGCATTTCAGCTTCAACTTCGCCTGATTTCGTCACCCCGGACTTGATCCGGGGCCTGCCTTCCTTCTAGCGGCGTTCGAAAAACAGGCGGATCCCGGCTCGAGGCCGTGACGACGCTTTTCCAATTGGAGAACATATGGGCTTCCGCTGCGGCATCGTCGGCCTGCCGAACGTCGGCAAATCGACGCTTTTCAATGCCTTGACCGAGACCGCCGCGGCGCAGGCGGCGAATTATCCGTTCTGCACGATCGAGCCCAACGTCGGCCGCGTCGCGGTCCCCGACCCGCGCCTCGACCGGATCCGCGAGATCGCCAAGTCGGCGCAGGAGATCGAGACCCAGATCGAGTTCGTCGACATCGCCGGCTTGGTTCGCGGCGCGTCCAAGGGCGAGGGCCTCGGCAACCAGTTCCTCGCCAACATCCGCGAGGTCGACGCGATCGTCCACGTGCTGCGCTGCTTCGAGGGCGGCGACGTGACCCATGTCGAGGGCCGGGTCGACCCGATCGCCGACGCGGACGTCGTCGAGACCGAGCTGATGCTCGCCGACCTCGAATCGCTCGAGCGGCGCGTCCCCAACCTGGTCAAGAAGGCGCAGCAGGGCGACAAGGAGGCGAAGATCGAGGCGAGCGTGCTCGGCCAGGCGCTCGACCTGCTCCGGGCGTCGAAGCCGGCGCGGCTGGTCAAGCCCAGGGACCATGAGGAGGAAAAAGCGCTGCAGCGCGCGCAGCTGCTGACCGCCAAGCCGGTGCTCTACGTGTGCAACGTCGACGAAGCCGACGCCGCCGCCGGCAACGCCCTCTCCGAGCGCGTGTTCGCCCGGGCCGCGGCGGAGAATGCCAGGGCGGTGGTCATTTCCGCCGCGATCGAGGCCGAGATCGCCACCCTCCCCGCCGACGAGCGCGACGCCTTCCTGGCCGACCTCGGCCTCCACGAGACCGGCCTCGCCCGGATGATCCTGGCCGGCTACGAACTGCTCGGCCTGATCACTTTCTTCACCGCCGGGCCCAAGGAAGCGCGCGCCTGGACCGTGCATCGCGGCGCTCGGGCGCCCGAGGCGGCCGGCGAGATCCACACCGATTTCGAGCGCGGCTTCATCCGCGCCGAGACCATCGCCTATGACGACTTCGTCAAATTCGGCGGCGAAGCCGGCGCCAAGGACGCCGGAAAGATGCGCTCGGAAGGAAAAGACTATGTCGTACAGGACGGCGACGTCCTGTTGTTTCGCTTCAATATTTAATTTTTAGCGATCATCGACTTAATCTGTAATTAAGCTTACTCCGGCTCATCAGAGGAGTGAGTCGAAATGACTTTGCGCCATACTATTTTCGCGGCACTTGCAACTGTCTCCGTTTTTGCAACAAGTGCTTCAGCCCAAAACTATGCCGTTTATGGCGAGATCGGAAAGAAGTGGATTGAACTCGGCGGCCCCACGGGCACGCTTGGTCCGGCGCTCAGCAGCGAGGCGGATGCCGCCAACGGCGGCCGGTTCAATGCCTTCCAAAGCGGGTTTATCTATTGGCATCCGAACGTCGGCGCGCACGCGGTGTACGGCCTGATCGGGGAAAAGTGGAACGCGCTCGGCCGCGAGCGCGGTTTCGGCTACCCGCTGACCGACGAGCTGCCCGGTGGTAACGGCGGGCGCTACAACGACTTCGAAAACAACGCGACCATCACCTGGCATCCGCAAGCCGGCACCCACGTCGTTTACGGCTTCATCCGCAACGCCTGGGTCGCGGCGGGACGCGAGCGGGCCAACAGCCGGTGCGGTTACCCGACCACTGACGAATATGATTATGGCACCGGTCGCCGCAGCAACTTCCAGCGCGGCTATATCAGTTGGCGCAGGGGCGCGAGTGCGGCCGAGGTCCATTGCTCGGTCATGATTGACGACGGTCCGGCGCTCAACCCGGTCAGCGAGTGAGTCGAGGCGCAGGGCCGGCAGGACCGGCGTACGTCCTGCCGCTCCGCTTCAACGCCCGGCTTCGCGGAACAGCCCGATCGCCAGGGCGCCGGTGATGACGATCGCCGCATAGCTCGCCGACTCCGGGATGACGTGGCTCCCGACGATGATCTGGAAGTGAGTCGACGAGCCGGTAGATGTGCGCCAGGGTCATCACCGCGAAAATGATCGCGGCGATCATCGTGATCGGTCGTTTTCCCATTGCTGCTCCCCTCATCAGGCGCGGCACATTAGGCCGGAAACAGGCGCTGCGCGAGCCGCAGCGTAAGCAGCACCCACAGCAGCCCGAACGCCCACCCGCCGATCACGTCGCTCGGCCAGTGCACCCCGAGCATCACCCGGCTGGTGCCGATCGCCAGCGACAGCAGGATCGCGCCCGCCGCCGCCGGCCGCTGCCAGCGCGTCTTGGCCGTCAGCGCCAGCGCCAGCGCCAGATAGAAGATCATCGAGCTCGCCGCATGCCCGCTCGGGAAGGACGAGGTCCTGACCACCACCAGATGCGGCTCGAGGTCCGGCCGGACCCGCGCGACCCAATATTTCTGAAGCTCGCTGAGCGCCCGTCCGAGCCCGACGATCGCGACCAGCACCAGCGGCAAATGACGATGCCCCGCGATCCACAGCCCCAGCGCGCAGACGATGCCCGCGGCGATCAGCACGGTCGGGTCGCCAAGCGCCGTCAAAGCGTGCGCGAGCACCGCCAGCGCCGGCCGGTGCCCGGCATAGAGCGCCTCGTAGATCGCCCGGTCGAGCGGCCCGCCGCCGAGCGTCAGCATCGCCAGCCACAGCGCCGCAAGCGCGACGATCGCCGCGCCGAAGCGCAGCTCCGCCGGGCGGATCGCTAGAACTTAACGCCCGTCCGGATGCCGATCGTCCGCGGCCGCCCGGGAACGACCAGCACGCGCGTGCAACTGCCGCAGTTGACCCCGCGTGACAGCTCGTCGCGGCTGTCGAAGATGTTGGTCACGAACGCCTCGACGTTCCATTTCGGCCAGTCGAGCCCGGCGAAGAAGTCGACCACGGTCGAGGAGCGGATCTTGCCTTGCCAGAGGTTGGGATCGCAAGTCGCAAATCCGAGCGAAGTGCAGTCGAAGCCGACGCCCGAGAGCGGCGTCAGGGTGCGCAGCGACGACTTCGCCGAGCCCTTGTAGGCGATTCCGCCCTGCACGTGCGCCTTGACGTCGCCGAACGCCGGCAAGCTGTAGCGCGCCGTCGCCGAGCCCTTGAACTTGGGCGTGACCGGCAACCGGCGTCCCCTTCGGCACCGAGACGAAGCTCAGGCTGCAGTCCGACGTCGTATCCTCGACCACGCCGCAGATATTCCCCTTGGTCTTGGCGTCGGTGTAAGCGGCCGCCGCATTCAGGGTCAGGCCGCCGCTGACGTAATTCGACATCCGTCTCGATGCCGTTGATGTTCGCGTCCTGCCCGTTGTGGATCTCGGTGAAGCTGTTCTGGCCGAGGAAGCTGAACTGGAACGCCTTCCAACGCTGGTGATAGACCGCGCCGTTCCACCGCACCGGGCCGAACGTCGTCTTCCACCCGAGCTCGTAATTGGTCAGGAAGTCGGCGTCGTAGGGCGGAATGTCGCCGCGGCGGTTGATTCCGCCCGGCCGGAAGCCGCGCGACCAGGTCGCGTAGAACATCAGCCCGTCGTGCGGTTTCCAGGTCGCGTTCAGGCGATGGATGAAGCCGCTGTCCTTGACCCGCTTGGGCACCACGTGACCGTTCACGAAATCACCGAGGTTGGTGCACGGACCGCCCGCAACCTCGGGCGGCAATAGGGTCCGGTCGGTCGCGTACGTGTCGGTGTCGCGGTCGTAGAGCCGCTGCGCCGCTCGCCGTCCAGCAGGCCGCGACGCCGGTCCGGTTGCTGCCCGCGGCATTGCGCGGAAAGGCCGAGAATGGCCCCTGGCCGCCGTCGCCCGGGTTCCGGCCGAAGCCGAAGAAGCCGATCAGGCTGTTGTCGAACTTGTACCAGCGGCCGCCGGCGGTCAGCGTGATCTGCGGCGTGACGTCGAAGCTCGCTTCGCCGAACGCGGCATAGTCCTTGTCGACGCGATGCTGCTGGGTCAGCCACAGCGTTCCCGGCAAGCCGTTGACCGACAGCAACGGATCGAGGTTGTCGATCTTATAGTCCTGGTGAATCAGGTTCGTCTGGCGCTGGTAGAACAGGCCGGCGATCACCCGGAACGGCTTGTCCGACGGGGAGGCGAAGCGCAGTTCCTGGCTCATCTTCTTGAAATGGTCGGTGCCGATGATGAACTGCTGCGGGTTGATGAAATTGCCCGCGGCTGTCCTGGTAATAGAAATAAGCGAGGCCGCCGTAGGCTGCGTACAGCTGGTCGTAGGCGTCGGCATAATCGGCGTAATCGCTGAGCGTGAAGGTCGTCCGGTCCATGTAGGCGCCGGCATAGGTCACGTCGAAATTGGCGATCTTGCCCTGGACGGTCAGCGCCGCCTGCCAGAACTTGTCCTTGCGCACGTCGTCGCGGAAGCGGTCGATCTTGTACGCACCGTTGCCGAGATTGGGATCGAAGAAGAAGACGCCGTTGGCCTTCATGTGCTGGTACATGAAGGTCGGAGTCGCGGTCCAATTGTCGTTGAGGTCGACCTTGAGCGCGGCGCGGCCGCCGTAGGTCGTCAGGTCGTTGAAATTCTTCTTCTCCAGCCCGGTGTTGGTGACCGTCACGTCGGGCAGCATCGCTGTCGTCTGAAGATGTAATAGGTCCGCTCGCCGTGGATGTTGTCGATGTAGCCGGCGTCGTGCTGCCAGAAGGCGACTCCGCGCAACGCGATCCGGTCGGCGACCGGGATGTTGATCATGCCCTCGAGCTTGCCGCCGATGTCGCCGCCGTGGGCGACGCTGTTGACCTCGGCGTCGACGCGGCCGGTGGTGACCCCGAGCTCGGGCTTGTTGGTGATGATGCGGATCGTGCCCGCTTCGCTCGAGGCGCCGTAGAGCGTGCCCTGCGGTCCGGCGAGGCTCTCGATCCGGGCGATGTCGTAGATGTGGACGTCGAGCGTCCCGCCGATGGTCGTCACCGGCTGCTCGTCGAGATAGGAGCCGACCGACGGCAGCGAGCCCGAGTGGTTGCCGTCGCCGCCGGTCGCGACGCCGCGCATGTAGACCACGGTGACGCCCGGCTGGGCCGACTGGAAGCTGACCGACGGCAGCT
Source organism: uncultured Alphaproteobacteria bacterium (assembly GCA_963765945.1). Lineage (GTDB taxonomy): Bacteria > Pseudomonadota > Alphaproteobacteria > Sphingomonadales > Sphingomonadaceae > Sphingomicrobium. The sequence continues at coordinate 71,046 of CAVXYS010000013.1, read as the reverse complement.
GCTTGGTGTACTGCTCGAAGTTGGAGATGTTGAGCTGGTCGAGCCGCTTGGTGCCGATCGCCTGGACGCTGATCGGGACGTTCTGGAGATTCTCCTCGCGCTTGGTCGCGGTGATGATGATCTCGGTCTGGTCAACGCCCTCGGCGGCAGGCGGCGGCGCCGGCGCCGTTCGCGGTGCGCTGGCCGGAGTTTGTGCAAATGCCGGCGTTGCGAGCGCTGTGGATGCGAGTAGCCCGAGCAGGAGCTGCAGCGGAACGTGCGGTCGTTCATCGAATGCCCCCATTCGCTATTTGGCCTCATAGCGACAGAGCGCAGCGCGCTTGTCAACGGCAACTATGACGGACGCGTGACGATTATCGACCTAGCGTTGCGTGAATGACGCGGGCGGCTCGGGATAGGCGTCGAGCAACTCGCCGAGCGCATCCTTGAGCGGCGCCGAGATGCGACTCGTACGGCCGCCATTCGTCGGTCGCGTCGCGATAGATCGGCTGGCGCACCTGCTCCGAGCTCGCCGTGCGCACGGCGCGGTCCGTCTTGTAGAATTCGAGGCAGGCCGGCTCGAACTCGAGCCCGATATGGTCGAGCAGCGCGCGGACCTCGGCCTCGGTGTCGTCGACCATCCGCTCGTAGATCACGCGGTGCACGTAGCCCGGCAGGACCGCGTCGATGTGGGCCATCAGCCGCACATAATCGGCATAATAATGGCCGACATCGTCGAGGCCGTAGGTGAACGGCTGTCCCCGCGCGAAATGCTGGCGGAAGTTGGACAGGCAGCAGGCGAGCGGGTGCCGCCGCGCATCGATGATCTTCGCTCGGGGCAGGATCAGCCGGATGAACGGCACGAACAGCCAGTTGTTGGGCAGCTTGTCGATGAACAACGGCCGGTCGGTCCGGCGCTGCACCCCGGCGCGCTTGAGATAATCCTCGCCGAGCTCGCGGCGCTCGCTCCGCCGACAGGTCGAGCATCCCCTTGGGATAGGGCCCGACGGTCCGCGCCAGCGCCGGGATGTCGGGCAGCTCGGAGGTGCCCTCGACCAGGCTGTGGGAGGCGAGAATCTGCTCGACCAGGGTCGATCCGGCGCGCGGCATGCCGACGATGAAGATCGGGTCCGGCGCGTCGCAGCCGCCGGCTCGCTCGGCGAACGCCTCGGCGGTGAACAGCGCAATGCAGCGATCGACGGTCTGGCTGATCTTGTCGCGGTCGTACGGCTGGCTCTTGAGCCGCAGTGCATTGGCCTCGCGAATAATGGCGGAAAGCGTCGTCGATCCGCCCGGCGTCGTGCATCGCCTTGCCGAGCGCGAAATCGAGATGGAAGCGGTCCTCGTCGCCAAGATCGGGCGCGCGCAGCGCCTGCTCCATCGCCGCCACGTCCGCATCGGTGAACTTGACCGTCTTGAGGTTGGCGAGGCTCCACCAGGCCTCGCCCAGTGTCGGTTTCACCTCGATCGCCTCGCGATAGGCGTCGATGCCTTCGTCCAGCCGGCCGACGGTCTTCAGCATATGGCCGTAGCTAAGCCACACCCGCGCCTGGCCCGGGGTCCGCGCGAGCACCTCCTCATAGAGGCCGATCGCCTGGTCGAAGTCGCCGAGGCGGCCGAGAGTCGCGGCCTTGAGGTTCCAGTGGCCGATCTCCTCGGGCTCGAGGGCGAACACGTCCTCGAGCAATTCCATCGCTTCGGCGGGCCGGCCCGTCCGGCCGAGGATCAGGGCGAGATTGGCCTTGGGCGCGGTCCAGCCCGGCGCAAGCTCGATCGCCCGGCGCAGCAGATGCTCCGAATCGCGCCAGCGCCCGATCCGCGCCGCCAGCTCGCCGAGCATGCGGATCGCGGAGACGTCGAACGGATCCTCCTTGAGGTGCGGCTTCAACAGCCGCTCGGCGACGTCGAGCCGGTTCTCATTCATCGCCATCGCCGCCTCGATCAGGCGCGGATGCCAGCGGCCGGTTACGGGTGCCTGCGTCGCCACGGCGCCACCGTAGCGCCAAGCGCGGCGCGCCGCTATGCGCCGCGATCATGCGCTATTTCGAAGATCTGGAAGTCGGCGCCGAGACCGAGTTCGGCTGCTATGAAGTGACTCGCGAGGAAGTGCTCGAGTTCGCGCGCAAATACGACCCGCAGCCGTTCCACCTGTCCGACGAGGGTGCCGCCAACACCCACTTCGGCCGGCTCTGCGCGAGCGGGTGGCACACCGCGGCGATGACCATGGCGGTGATCGCCCGCAAGGTCGTCGGCGAGGAGCAGGCGGGCCTCGGCTCGCCCGGGATCGACGAACTGCGCTGGCTGAAGCCGGTCTATCCCGGCGACACGCTGCACGTCCGCGGCAAGATCATCGACAAGACGCCGTCGCGCTCGAAGCCCGAGCTCGGCTCGTTCCGCACCCAGACGACCGTCACCAACCAGGACGGCGTCCCGGTGATGCGCTTCACCTCGATCGTATTGATCCGGCGGCGGCCCGCCTAGGCCGCCGCCTGGACCCTAGTCGCGGTTGCGGCGGTGGCCGCGGCCGCGATCGCTGCTGCTGTTGTCGTCCGAGCTCGAGCTGGTCGTCGACGCTGACGACGACGACGAGTGCCGCCACGAACGGCTCCGGTCCGAACTGTCGGTGCTGCTGGTCGTGACCGAGCTGCGCGAACGGCTGCGGTTGTAGTCGCCCCACGACTGGCGCGGCGTGACCGCGTTGGTCGAAGTCGCGCTACGCGTCTGGATCCGCCTGAACCCGCTCCAATTCTCGCGCGGAGTGATACTCGACGTCCTGACGCCGGTCGTGCTGGTCGTGCCGGTCGTGCCGTTCGTCATCCGGTTGAACTTGTCCCGCCAATATTGCCGCTCGGCGTCGGTGATCTGGCGGCGATGGTGGTTGCGGTCGTACACGTAATAGCCGCTGCCCGGATAATAATAGCCGTTGTACCAGCCGTATGGATTGCCGCCGTAGCCATAGCCGAGGTAATCGCCGAACCCGCCGTACGGATTGCCGTAGCCGTAGCCGCCATAGGGCGACCCATAGCCGTAGCCATAACCGCCGTAGGGCGAGCCGTAGCCGTAACCGCCGTAGGGCGAGCCATAGCCGTAGCTGTCGTAGCCGTAATTGCCGTAGCCGGTGCCGAGGCCGCCGTAGAGGCCGTTGTAGCCGCAGCCGGCGAGGGTGATGCCGCTGATTAACGCCACAGCGGCGAGGCGCAGATTGAGGATGCGCATGTCGAGTCTCCAAAACACCGGAGGGAACTCATCTGCGATGACGCCCGGCCGCGTGAACCGCGGCTGAATTACGCCATTGCGAGGCTCCGAAGGAGCCGCGGCAATCCAGACTGCCTCCTGGATTGCTTCGCTACGCTCGCACTGACGCGGGGTTAGCCGGCGATCTTCGCCTTGGCCTTGGCGCGGCCGGTCTTGGCCTGGTTCTCGGGGTCGAGCGGCCCGGTCACCCGCACCACGCGCTTCGCCTCGTGCCAGATCTGGCGGTAGGCGAGATAAGCCAGCACCGACGCGAACAGCAGGAACACGACCACGGCGAGCCCGGCGGCGTGACGGTTGCCGAGGTTCGGCTCGCCCGCCCACACCAGGAAAGCGGCGACGTCCCGCGCCTCGTTCCCGAGCGTGTTCGGAGTGCCGTCGGCGAACGTCACCTCACCGCCCCTGAGCGGCGGCGGCATGGCAATGTTGAGGTTCGCGAAATAGGGGTTGTAGTGCAGCCCCGGCGGGGTCTTGGCGTCCGGGAATTTATGCAACAGCTCGGCCGGCTGGTTCTGGTAGCCGGTGAGCAGCGAATAGACGTAGGCGGCCCCGCCCTCGCGCGCCTTGGTGATCAGCGTCAGGTCGGGCGGCAGCGCATTGTTGTTCGCTGCCCGCGCCGCAGTCTCGTTCGGGAACGGCGCCGGGAAGGTGTCGGACGGCAGCGCCTTGCGCGTCGCCGGCTCGCCCGTGTCGGGGTTGATCGACGGGACCTCGGTCTTCCAGTCGGACGCGATCTTCTTGATCTCGGCCTCGTTGTAGCCGAGCTGCTCGAGTTCGCGGAACGAGGCGAGCTTGAGGCTGTGGCACGCCGAGCAGACCTCCGAATAGACCTGGAAGCCGCGCTGCAGCTGCTGGTTGTCGAACCGGCCGAACGGCCCGTCGCTGGCCAGCTTGAGCGGCTTCGGCTCCTTGTGGAACTCCTCCGCCGGGAGCGGCGCCGGCGGGCTCGTGAAATAGGTCGAAAGGTTGCCGATCATGGCGATCAGCAGGACGCCCGCGAAGACGACTCCGACAACGAAACTGATGACCCGGATCATGTCTGCGTCTGCCCCTTTAACCAGCCGTCGCCACGGACCCGCGGCGCGGCTTGCCCTGGCCCGCCGGCGCCGCTTCCGCAGCCTCGCCGTGAAGCACCGATTCGCTGATCGAATTGGGCAGCGGATCGGGCGTCTCGAACGCCGATACGATCGGCAGGATCACCAGGAAGTGGAGGAAATAATAGGCCGACGCGATCTGGCCGAGCGCGATGTTGAACGGATTGATCTCGGCGCCGCCGACGTAGCCGAGGACGATGACGTCGACGACCAGCAGCCAGAAGAAGCGCTTGAACACCGGCCGGTAGCTGCCCGAGCGGACCGGCGACTTGTCGAGCCACGGCAGGAAGAACAGCAGCAGGATCGAGGTGAACATCGCCAGCACGCCCCACAATTTGGCGGGCAGGATGAAGTCGGCGGTGAACGAGCGCAGGATCGCGTAGAACGGCCAGAAATACCATTCGGGGACGATGTGCGCCGGGGTCGAGAGCGCGTTCGCCGGAATGTAATTGTCGGCATGCCCGAGATAGTTGGGGGCGTAGAAGGTGACGATCGCGTAGAGCGTCAGGAACGCCGCGGCGAACCAGCCGTCCTTGGCCGTGTAGAACGGGTGGAACGGCAGCGTGTCCTTCTCCTCCTTGACGTCGACCCCGGTCGGGTTGCCCGATCCCGGGATGTGCAGCGCCCAGATGTGGAGGATGACCACCGCGGCGATCACGAACGGCAGCAGGTAGTGGAGCGAGAAGAAGCGGGTCAGCGCCGCCTGGTCAGGCGCATAGCCGCCGAGCAGCCACACGCGGATCGGCTCGCCGACCAGCGGGAAGGCCGAGAAGAAGCCGGTGATGACCTGCGCCCCCCAATAGCTCATCTGCCCCCACGGCAGGACGTAGCCCATGAAGGACGTGGCCATCATCAGCAGGTAGATGACGAGGCCGAGCATCCACACCAGCTCGCGCGGCGCCTTGTACGAGCCGTAGAACAGGCCGCGGAAGATGTGGATGTAGACCACGATGAAGAAGAAGCTGGCGCCGTTCATGTGGGCGTAGCGCAGCAGCCAGCCGGCGTTGACGTCGCGCATGATCAGCTGGTTGACCGAGTTGAACGCGCCGTCGGCGGTCGCATAGAAATGCATCGCCAGGACGATGCCGGTGATGATCTGGATGGTCAGGAAGATCCCGGCGAGGACCCCGAAGTTCCACCACAGGTTGAGGTTGCGCGGCACCGGATAGCCGGGCCCGGTGGCGTGGTAGACGATGCGCGGCAGCGGCAGCCGGTCGTCGAGCCAGCGCATGAACGGATGCTTGGGTTCGTAGGGCTTGGCCCAGGAAAAGCTCATTTCTTCGCTGCCCCGATCTCGACAATGGTCGGCGATTTGAATTCGTAGTCCGGAACCTGCAGGTTGAGCGGCGCGGGGCCTTGCCGGATCCGGGCGGCGGTGTCGTAGGCCGAGCCGTGGCACGGGCAGAAATAGCCGCCGTACGGCCCCCGGTTCTCGCCCTCGGTGATGCCGAGCGGAACGCAGCCGAGATGGGTGCAGACGCCGAGCGTGATCAGCCAGTTCATCTTGCCCGGCTTGGTCCGCTGGGCGAGGCTCTGCGGGTCGCGCAGCGAGTCGAGCGGGACGGCGTTCGCGGCCGCGATTTCCTTCGGCGTCAGGTTGCGGACGAACACCGGCTGCTTGCGCCAGCTGACCTTGATCCCCTGCCCCGGCTGGACCTTGGAAATGTCGACCTCGATCGTGGCCAGCGCGAGCACGTCGGCCGACGGGCTCATCTGCACGATCAGCGGCGCCAGTGCGGCGATGGTGCCAACGCCGGCGAAGGCGACCGGGGCGATATTGAGGAAATCGCGGCGGCGGATTCCGCCTTCGCCTGTCTGATCCGAGACCTTCAGCAGACTTGGTGGCCATGCTTCCCCTTTTGACGCTTATGCTTGTCGGTGCCGGTGAGGCTTATGAGCGACGCCGCTCCGGCAGGGAGCCGGCGCGATTGGCGCGCTGATAGCGAGGCATATCCCCCCTGCCAAGGCTGGAATTCGGCGGGTTTCGGCGGCGGAATCGTTTCGCCTGTGGATAAATGCTACAATGCGACTCGCCACCGGGGGGTGGCCGGGAATGAACGGGTATCGCCTCTACTTGATGGACCGCTTCAGCGGTCACATCGACCATCGCCGCGATTTCCTCGCGGACAGCGAGGCTGCGGCCATCGCGATCGCCGAAGGCTGGTACGACGGCAATCCGATGGAGCTGTGGCTCGCTGACCGCAAGCTCAAGCGCTGGGAAGCAGCCCCGCTGATGCCGCTCGGCACGGACGGCGGCTCGACCGCGGACTGAGCGACGCGCCCAAGCGCCCTTCGCCCGCGCCCGCTCGAACTTCCCATCGCCCGGCCGCCCTCTATCCTTGGCGCTTTGATGAGGAGTGCCAACCGTCATGCCCTGGTTCATCGGCCGCAACGAAGCTTTGTCCGACCCGGAGCGCGCGCGGCGCAAGGCGCTCGAGCGGCTGCGCGGCCTGGCCGAGCTCGATGATCCCGAAAGCCTGGTCGTGCCGATCCTGATCGACGCGATCCTCATGGCCGAGAGCTATCGCGGCGCCCGCCACCAGGTGAGCTTCCTCAACGAGCTGACGAAAAGCGTCGACGCGCTGCTGCGCGAGCTGACCATCGCCGACAAGACCAAGGAGTGGGCGCGCTCCTGACCCTTGGCCTAGAAATGGTGGGTGCAGAGCACCAGCAGCAGGATGATCGGGATCGGAATGCCGATCAGGTACAGCAGGATGGAGCGCATGCTTCCGCCTCCTCACAGGCCCCGCCGCGCAACAATGACTCTGCCGGGCGGCGGTTCCGTCAGTCGGCCACCGCGGCCGTCCCCGGCTCGGCCTTATGCTCGCGCCGGCCGAGGATCGCAGCGCGAAGCATGATCGCTGCGGCGTAAAGCACGACCACTAGCACCATCCAGCGCAGAAGCTCCAACTGCATGGTGACAACCACGTAGGCGGCTACGAATACGGCCGGGATTCCGCCGATCGTAAGGCCCATGACGACTCGCAGATCGAGATTGCCGGTGTTGATGTGTCTTATGCTCGCGGTCGATCCCATGAGAGCTGCGGCTCCGGCCATGATCGGGAAGCAGAGCCTCGGGTCCATACCCATCAGGCTTAAGATCACCAGGGTCGGCCCATAGTTGCCGACACCGTAGTTTAACAGGACGCCAAAGACGAAATTGGCGACGATGGCGAGAACAGTCAGCGCGATAGGCAGGGAGGATGCCGTCCCTCCCCCGGGAAACATGTGAAGGTTGGTTAGCGCGTAGGCGATCGCTGCGAGCGTCAAGCCGATCGCGACAACGAATTGCACGATCCACACCCGAGTCTTGTGAACCAGTGGCGCTCCGATCAACCCGCCTGTCGTGCAAGCCACAATGCAGCCGACCAGCAGAACCGGGTCGACCTTCACCCCGAGCTGCAGGAGGAAGATGATCGACTCCAGCACCGCTGCGATCGTCAGGCCGACGAGGATGGTCGGAGGAATCAGCCGGTCCGGAGTGAGGTGCCGAAACTTCAACCACGCCGTCGTCATCGCAAACGACCCGATGCCCAATGTGTCGAAGAAGCACACGACCGCGCCAAGCCCGAGCGTCTCCGCAGTGGGCCACGCGCGCTCGGCAATGACGGCTCTGATCAGCACGATCGTGAAAACGAGCGTCGCGAGAACGATCGGAACCAAAAGCGCGATCAGCATGGACGACATCGGCATGCCCCTCCTCGCGGCCACCTTGCACGTCGCATCGCCTTCTCGCAATGACGGCGCCGATGCTTGCCCTCGACGACCAGCAACAGGCGGCGCGCGACTGGTTCGAAGCCCTGCGCGACCGGATCTGCGCGACCTTCGAGGACATCGAGCGCGAGGCCGGGTCCGACGCCGCCTTCGCCTTCACGCCGTGGGAGCGAACCGATCCGTCGGGCGAGCCTGGCGGCGGCGGGGTGCGCGGCCAGCTGGCCGGCGCGGTGTTCGAGAAGGTCGGAGTCAACGTCTCGACCGTCGGCGGCGCGTTCAGTCCCGAGTTCGCCAGGAGCATCCCCGGCGCGGAGGAGGATCCCAGCTTCTTCGCCACCGGGATCAGTCTCGTCGCGCACATGGCCAACCCGCACGTCCCCGCGGTGCACATGAACACGCGCTTCCTCACCACCACGAAGCGCTGGTTCGGGGGCGGCGCCGACCTCAACCCGGCAATCCCCTACGACGAAGACACGGCGGCCTTCCACGCGGCCTTCCGCGCCGCCTGCGCCGCCCACGATCCGACCTTCTATCCGCGCTTTTCGAAGTGGGCCGAGGACTATTTCTGGCTGCCCCACCGCGGCGTCGCGCGCGGCGTCGGCGGCATCTTCTACGATTATCTCGAAGACCATTTCGACGCCCACTTCGCCTTCACCCGCGACGTCGGCGAGGCATTCCTCGACGTCGTCCCCCGGCTCATCCGCAAGCGCATGGCGACACCCTTCACGGCCGAGGACATCGACCGGCTGCTCGAGTTCCGCGGCCGCTACGTCGAGTTCAACCTGCTCTACGACCGCGGCACCCTGTTCGGCCTCAAGACCGGCGGCAACGTCGACGCGATCCTGATGAGCCTGCCGCCGCTGGCGAGATGGAAATGAGGGCGGCAGTTCCTCCCCATCGCGCCGCGATGGGGAGGGGAACCAGCGCAGCTGGTGGAGGGGTAACGGGCGCCACCGCCGGCGCCTCCTACCCCTCCACCATCCAATCTGCGTTGGATGGTTCCCCTCCCCGCCGCTTCGCGGCAGGGAGGAACTGCGCATGACCTACACCCCTCTCCCCTCCGCCGAGCTCGCCGCGGTCGTCACCTACCTCGAAATGCGCGCGCCGCCGCCGGCCCTCGACTTGCCGCGGCCGACCCTGCAGCTGCGCCGCGTCGGCCAACCGACCGCCGACCAGTATCGCGCCCTGTTCCGGCGAGTCGGCGCGCCGTGGCTGTGGTTCTCGCGGCTGGTGATGGCCGACGCCGAGTTGGAAGTCGATCATCCGCCACCCCGACGTCACTCTGTTCGAAGTCGCCGCCGTCGAAGCGGTTGTCGGCATGCTCGAATTGGACTTCCGCGAACCGGGCGAGTGCGAGCTCGCGTTCATCGGGCTGGTGCCCGCACTCGCCGGCATGGGCCACGGCAAATGGCTGCTGGCCGAAGCGGTGCGGCTGGCGTGGCGCGACGGCGTGCGCCGAGTTCACGTCCACACCTGCACCCTCGACCATCCGGCCGCGCTCGCCGCTTACCGCCGCGCCGGCTTCGTCCCCTACAAGCGCGCGATCGAGCGCTTTCCCGACCCGCGCCTCGCCGGCATCCTGCCCAGGGACTGCGCCCCTCAGATCCCGCTTTTCGGGACCGACGCGCCGCCCAGCCCGGACAGCTGAAGGTAGATCCGGGCAATCATCACGATGAACGCCGCGGTGACGGCGCCGGCCGCCAGCTGCGACACGAGCACGACGATCAGCCGAGACAGGGTCATTCCGGTCGGGGCCCCGACGACGAGCGCGACCAGCAGCCCGATGATCGCGCCGACGGCGACCAGGACGCACAAGACGGCGACGATGAACAGCAGCAGGAACGCGAACAGCCGCCACCAGTTGCCCGCGGTCAGGGCCCAGCTGCGCTTGAGAATCTGCACCGGGCCCGCCGATTCGGCGCTGGCCACGCCGACCGCGAGGATCAGCCGCACGGCAAGGAAGGTCATCGCGATCAGCACCGCCAGCAGGCCGAGGGCCGCGGCGGGACTGGGCGACGGCCCCTTCATCGCGCCCAGCAGGACGACCAGCAACGCAGCGAACGGCGCGATCCACATCAGGAACGAGAGCAAATAATAGGGCGCCCGCCGCGCACCGTGGGCGATCGCCTCGCCGACGCTGGTCGAAGGACCCAGCGCCAGCCGGACGATCGCCAGCTGGCCGACGATTCCGACGACGATGGCGAGCAGCGCGACCGCCATCCACCAGCCGGGTGCCGGCAGCTCGCCGGCCGGCGCCTGGGGCGTGACCATTTCCTGCACGGTGCCCGGGAACACCAGCATGGCCAGCGCCACGATGGCGATCAGCCGCCCGTCGCGGCGCAACACGTCGCGGGTCTCGTCCCACGCCCGGGAAAGCGAAAGCTTGGCGGCCATGATATCCCCTGTCTTCGCGAGCCCGTGGCGGGCTCTGCCGGACCCGCCTTATGCGGAGCCGCGGAGCGCGGCGCAACGGCGCTTGCCGAGGCGGGCGGCGAACGCCATCTGCGGGAGGCGACATGGACGGTTTCGACGACATCGAATGGCGCGTCAGCGCGGCGCCGGTGGCTTATGCCGACGCGCTCGCCTTCATGGAGGAGCGCGCCGCGGCGATTCGCGCCGGCACGCAACGCGAATGCGTGTGGCTGCTCGAGCACCCGCCTTTGTTCACCGCCGGGACCAGCGCCGACCCGGCCGAACTGTTCAATCCGCTCGATTTTCCGGTGTTCGAAGCCGGCCGCGGCGGCCGCTACACCTATCACGGCCCGGGCCAGCGAGTTGGCTATGTAATGCTCGACCTGGAGAAGCGCGGAAAGGACATCCGCCGCTTCGTTCACGCGCTCGAACAGTGGATGATCGACGCTCTGGCTCCGTTCGGCGTTAATGCCCACCGCGCCGAGGGCCGCATCGGCATCTGGGTCGGCGACGGCCCTGGCGAAGCGAAAATCGGCGCGCTCGGGGTGCGCGTGAAGCGCTGGGTGACGCTCCACGGCTTCGCCATCAACGTCGCTCCCGACCTCACCCATTTCACCGGGATCGTGCCGTGCGGGATCGCCGATTTTGGGGTCACCAGCCTCGCCCAACTCGGGAAACAAATGCCCCTAATGCGGGTTGATGACGCCCTGAAGAACAACTTCCGTCTGTTTCTCAACAGGTTGGGACAGCCATGCAAAGTCTCTTGATGGGGAGTTGCGCTTCAGACTATTGTGCGCGCGATTTGCGACGCGGGCGACCGCTGCAGATCGCAATAATCTAGGGAGTCTTGAATGCGTGCTCTTATCCTGGTCGCTGGTGCGGCCCTGGCGGTGTCGGCTTGCAGCAGCAACGACGCGGCCAACAATGACACGAATGCCGACGCGAACGCCATGACGGACGTCAATGCGACGACCGACATGAACGCGACGACCGACATGAACGCGACGACGGACATGAACGCGGTGAATGCTGCGGACACGGCCAACGCCGCTGCCGACACGGCCAATGCCGCTGCGGCGAATGCCGACGCCGCTGCCAACAACGCGCAGTAATTTTTAACGCCTCCGGTCACTCGGGGGCGTTGGCGTTTGAAGAGGCTGCCGGTACTTGCCGGCAGCCTCTTTTTTGGAGCCAGCGGATGCGCTTTTGGATCCTGCTCGCCGGCCCGGCGCTGGTGCTCGCCGCGTGCGGCGGCAATGGCCAGACCGACAACACGATCAACGCCGATGCCAGCCTGTCGGCGGAAAGCTTCTCATCGAACGACGTGACCGCGATCGACGCGGTGACCGGCGACTTGGCGAACATGGCGGCCGACGTCAATTATGCGAGCGAGTTCAACGACGTCGGCGATGAGGCCGGCGGCTCGTCCGGGCCGTCCGCCGACCGGGGCTCGGCGCCGCGGCGCGCGACGGGCAACACCGCGGACGCCAACGCGGCCGCTCCGGAACCGGCCGCCAACGCGACCGCGGCCGCGACCTCCGACAATTCGATCTAGGGCAGCCCGACGACCTTGTGCGCCTGGAGGGTCAGGCGCCACTTCGGCCGCTCCATCGCCAGCTTGATCGCGGCGTCGATCGCGCCCGCGCGGTCCGCGCAGTCCATCGGTTGCACCAGGAAATGGCCGAAATCCCAGCGTTCGAGCTCGGCCGGGTCGATCCCGGCCTGCGGCCACACCAGCTTCAGCTCGTCGCCCGAGCGCTGGACCACCTGCGTGCCGGCCTTGGGGCTGACGCAGATCCAGTCGAGCCCGGCGACCGCCGGCAGCGTGCCGTTGGTCTCGACCGCGACTCGGAAACCGCGCTCGTGGAGCGCATCGACCAGGGCGCGGTCGAGCTGGAGCATCGGCTCGCCCCCGGTGACCACCGCCAGCCGCTCCTCCGCGCCCGGGCCCCACAAGCTCGCGACATGGTCGGCCAGCGCCGCCGCGTCGGCGAACTTGCCGCCGCCCTCCCCATCGGTGCCGACGAAGTCGGTATCGCAGAAATTGCATTGCGCGCTCGCCCGATCCTGCTCGCGCCCCGACCACAGGTTGCAGCCGGCGAAGCGCACGAACACCGCGCGGCTCCCCGCCTGGACGCCCTCCCCCTGCAGCGTCAGGAACGCCTCCTTGACGGCGTAGGTCATGCGTAGCTCGTCGGATCGGCGAGGCCCGCCTCGGCGAACCCTTTCGCGCGCAGGCGGCAGGCGTCGCACTGCCCGCAATGGGTGCCGTCGGGCAGCGGGTCGTAGCAGCTGTGGCTCAGCGCCGGGTCGAGGCCGAGTCGGGCCGCCTCGCGCGCGATGTCGGCCTTGGTCAGGTGGAGCAGGGGCGCGTGGATGGTGAACCTGTCGCCCTCGACCCCGGCCTTGGTCGCCAGGTTCGCCAGCGTCTCGAACGCCGCGACGAACTCCGGCCGGCAATCGGGGTAGCCCGAATAATCGAGCGCGTTGACGCCGACGAAGATGTCGCGCGCGCCGCTCGCTTCGGCGAGGCCGAGGGCGAGGCTCAGGAAGATCGTGTTGCGCGCCGGGACGTAGGTGACTGGAATCCCCTCGCCCACGCCCGCCTTCGGCACCGCGATGTCGCTGGTCAGCGCCGAGCCGCCGAATGCGGTGAGATCGAGCGGCACGACGATATGGCGGTCCGCCAGGCGCTCGGCGATCGCCGCCGCCGACTCGAGCTCGATGCGATGCCGCTGGCCGTAGTCCACGGTCAGCGCGGTGACCGAAAAGCCGGCCTCGCGCGCCAAAGCGGCGCAGACCATCGAATTGAGCCCGCCGGACAGGAGAACGACTGCGGATTTCATTGGAGCCCTTTATCCTCCCCACGATTTCGTGGGGAGGGGGACCATGCGCAGCATGGTGGAGGGGCCCCTCCACCCCTCGCTTCGAGCGCGGTCCCCCTCCCCGAGCGAGCTCGGGGAGGAATCAAAAGAAGGGCCGCCAATCTTGCGAGAGGCGGCCCTAGGTATCGGGCGGTTAAGCCCGATTGGGAGGAAAGCGTGCCAAATCCGGCACTCAACCGCTTTAGCCGACGATGGTTAAACGGGGCCTTAATGAGCCGCGGCGGATTGCCGCGGGCTGCATTCGCCGACCCGCCGCGCCTGGATCACATAGTTGAACGGCAGGTCGTCGGCGATGCCCTGGGTCTCGATCCGGATCGAGCGCGGGGTCAGCACGTCGATCTTCGACCGGCCGAAGCCGCCACCGGCGCAGGTGTAATGGACCAGCACGCCTTCCGGCCGGTCGCTGATCACCACCCGCGTGCAGGGCCGGCCGCGGTGCTCGTAATTCGCCAGGGTCATCGGATCGGCGACGCAGAGGCGCGGACGGACGCCGGGGCCGAGGCGATCGATCTCCCACAGCCCGCCCTCGACCCGGGCAAGCGAAGACGGGCGCCCGGCGGCACCGAGCGCCAGGATCAAGGCTGCGCCGCCGGCGCAGATCATGACCGAGCTCACGACCTTCATGACTGGCTGATTAGCATACACGAGTTAAGGGTTGTTTTCCGCCGGAATCGTCAGCCGACCTCGCCCGGCTCGATCGTGAAGCTCGACGAGCAGAAGGCGCAGTCGACTCGGATCAGGCCGTCGTCGCCGACCATCGCCGTGCGCTCCTCGGCCGGGAAGCGGCGAATCACCGAACGGACATAATCGGGGTCGCAGCGGCAGCCCTTGGCGAGCGGGATCGCGGCCAGCGTCCGCACCTCGTCCTCCTCGTGGAACAGGCGCCACACGATGTCGTCGAGCGGCAGGCCGGGGTCGGTCAGCTCCTCGGGCTTGATCGAGCCGGCGAGCACCGCGACGTGGGGCCAGTCGGGATGGTCGAGCCGGGTATGCAGCCGGTCGCGGCCTTCCTCGCCTTCGGGCAGGTGCTGGAACAGGAGGCCGCCGGCGGTCCAGCGACCGTCGCGCTTCTTCGCCGCGAGCCGGACGATGCTCGGGATCTGCTCCGACTGGGCGAAATAGCTTTGCGCGGCGTCGCCCAAATTCTTGCCCTCGAGCGGGACGATGCCCTGGTAGCGCTCGTTGGCCTGCGGCTGGTCGAAGGTGATGGCGAGATAGCCGTCGCCGAACAGCTCCTTGAGCGCCGGATTGCGTGACGCGTCGGCCAGCCGCTCCTTGTCGAAGCGGACGTAGCCGCGCAGGTCGCCGGCGAGATAGTCGCAGACCATCAGGTCGACGATCCCGCCCTGGGTCTGCGCCTGCAGCGTCATCTGCCCCTGGCGCTCCTTCAAGAGCGAACCGAGCAAAGCGGTCAGGGTCAGCGCTTCCGCCAGCAGTTTCTCGATCAGCGGGGGATAGCCGTGGTTGGCGAGCACGGCGTCGATCACCGGCCCCAGCCGGGCGATCCGCCCGCGCGCATCGCGCGCCGGTATGGTGACGCCGAGCGCGACGTCGGTGAGAAGCTCGGTTTCGGACATGGAGGGAAGATAGGAAACGGCCGGAGCGGCGACAACCAGAGTTCCTCCCTGTCCCCGCGAAAGCGGGGATGGGGAGGAACTACTAGGCTCAAAACTCGCCCGCGATCCCGACCCGGACGGAGCTGTTCTTGCCGCCCGCCTGGGAGAAGCCGACCCCGACCGCCATCGGGTTCTTCGTATTCAGCCGGTACATCATCGATCCGCCGGTCGCATATTGGCCGCGATAGGCGGCACCGTTCAGGGCATAGGTGAACTTGCCCGGCGCCGACGGGATCTGCACCGGGGTCATCGCCACGGTCGCGGCAATGCCCTGGCGGAAGCGCCGGTCGATGCCGTCGAGCTGGTGCTCGAGCGCGCCCATCCGGCCGCTCATCGCGATCAGCTCCATCGACGACGGGCCCTTGCCGAGGCCCTCCATCGCGATCGGCGCCCGGCCGAGCACGCCGTTGGCGTCGACCGTCACCATCTGCACCCCGCCGGTCTGGGCCGCCGTCGACGAGGCGATGTCGCCGACCCGGACCGACGAGCCGGAGCCGCCCAGCGCGACCTGGTTGACCGCCGTGGTGGTGGCGTTGGTGCCGATCGCGGTCGAGCCCGCGAACTGGGCCGAGGCGAAGAAGCCGAGCGCGGTCGCCGCCGCGCCGTTGGCCGACGAGCGCGCCCCGACCGACATCGCCCCGTCGCCGGTCGCCAGCGTGTTCGAGCCGAACACCAAAGCGTCGTTGCCGTTGGCGGTCGAGCTCTCGCCGATCACCGTCGAGCGAACCCCGATCGCCTGCGCGGCGTCGCCGATCACCACCCCCTGGCTCGCGGCGACGGTATTGTTGCCGATGGCGATGCTCTTGAAGCCGTTGGACACCGAGTTCGCGCCGATGGCGATGCTGTTGAGGCCCTTGGACCGGGCGCCGGCACCGATCGCCGTCGACAGCGTGCCTTGCGACTGGGCGCCGGTGCCAAGCGCGATCGCATCGGTCGTGGTGGCCGAAGAGTCGGAGCCGATCGCCAGCGAATCGACGCCGCTCGCGGTCGCCGCGGTGGTGCCGACGTCGGCCCCGTCGCCGCCGATCGCGATCGCTCCGGCCGCCGACGCATTGACGTTGTTGCCGATCGCGATCGCCTCGCCGGCAACCGCATTGGCATTGTGACCGAGGGCGGTCGCCCCGGTCGCCGTCGCATCGGAGTTCATCCCGATCGAAGTCGAATCGGCGCCGCTGGCGGTGGCGAAGGTGCCGACCGCCGTCGTCTGGCTCATGTTAGCGATCGCAGATGTGCCGATGGCGGTGCTCGATACGCCGGTCGCATCCGCGCCCGTCCCGAACGCGGCGGCGTTGCTTTGCGTGGCGGTGCTCGAACCGCCGACCGCAGTCGAGGCCGTGCCGCTCGCCAAGGCGCCTTCGCCGACCGCGACCGTGTCGCTGCTGCTCGCGACCGCGTCGCCGCCGACCGCCGTCGAGCGCGTTCCGGTCGCCTGGGCGCCGAGCGCGTCGACGTCGTCACTGTCGCCGCCGATCGCGACCGCTCCGGCGGTGTTCGCGTCGCTGCCGGTTCCGACGGCGATTGCAGCGGCTCCAATGGCGCTCGAGCCCGCCCCTATCGCGGTGGCGCCCGTGGCCGTTGCCGAAGAAGTTCTCCCGACTGCGGTGGAACTGGTCCCGGTCGCGTTCGCAGCGCTGCCGAGCGCGGTCGAAATCACCCCCGCTGGCGGTCGAACTGCCGCCGACCGCCGTGCTGAACGACCCGGTTGAGTCTGCGCCGACACCACAGGCGAGGCGGGCGTCGACGCCGAAGCTTTCCGCGCCGCCGTCGGTGTCGAGCGTGTCGTCGGCGAGGCCGTTGTCGGTGGTGTCGAGCAGGCAGTCGTCGGCGTGCGCCGGCTGCGGCGCGACGAATATGGACATGGTCGTCGATGCGCCCAGGGCGAGGGTCAAGACGGCAGCGCTGCTGCAAAGCGTTCCAAGCTTGATCATGGTCAGAGTTCCCCTGTTCGGCCGGCCCAACAAGGGCCGGCTTCAGGCGGAGCCCGAACTCGCGCTCGCATTTCGGCTCAACGAGAGCCGAGCTTGCCGCTGCAGGCACGGTTATGTCATCGCGGCAACAACCGCAATTAACGGGAGATATGGCTCAAGTTCCTCCCTGCCGCGAAGCGGTGGGGAGGGGATTCCCCGCAGAGGGAATGGTGGAGGGGTAGAAAACGCCGGCGCCCCACGGACGCCTCTGGCGTCCGATCTCGCGCTATCGGCATGCCCCCGGCATGCCGCGCACTCGATCCCCTCCACCATCCAATCTGCGTTGGATGGTCCCCCTCCCCGGCCTGCGCCCAGGGAGGGCACTATAGGCTCAAAACTCGCCGGCGATCCCGACCCGGACGGAGCTGTTCTTGCCGCCCGCCTGGGAGAAGCCGACGCCGACCGCCATCGGGTTCTTCGTATTCAGCCGGTACATCATCGACCCGCCGGTCGCATATTGGCCGCGATAGGCGGCGCCGTTCAGGGCATAAGTGAACTTGCCCGGCGCCGACGGGATCTGCACCGGGGTCATCGCCACGGTCGCGGCGATGCCCTGGCGGAAGCGGCGGTCGATCCCGTCGAGCTGGTGCTCGAGCGCGCCCATCCGCCCGCTCATCGCGATCAGCTCCATCGACGACGGGCCCTTGCCGAACCCCTCCATCGCGATCGGCGCGCGGCCGAGCACGCCGTTAGCGTCGACCGTCACCATCTGCACGCCGCCGGTCTGTGCTGCCGTCGACGAGGCGATGTCGCCGATCCTCACCGACGAGCCGGCCCCGCCCAGCGCGACCTGGTTGATCGCGGTGGTGGTCGCGTTGGTGCCGATCGCGGTCGAGCCCGCGAACTGCGCCGAGGCGAAGAAGCCGAGCGCGGTCGCCGCGGCGCCGTTGGCCGATGAGCGCGCCCCGACCGACATCGCGCCGTCGCCGGTCGCCAGCGTATTCGAGCCGAACACCAGCGCGTCATTGCCGTTGGCCGTCGAGCTCTCGCCGACCACCGTCGAGCGCACCCCGCTCGACACCGACGCATCGCCGATCACCACGGACTGGCTCGCGGCATTCGTATTGTTGCCGATAGCGATGCCCTTGAACGCCTGCGACACGGCGAGATTGCCGATGGCGATAGTGTTCAGGCCGGTGGATACGGCGCTGGACCCGATCGCCGTGGTGTTGGTGCCGGTCGATTGCGCGTTGCTGCCAAGGGCAACCGCATTCAGCGTGGTCGCCCGGGAATCGGCGCCGATGGCGACCGAATCCACGCCGCTTGCCGTGGCGGCGGTGGTCCCGACATCGGCGCCGTCGCCCCCGATCGCGATCGCTCCCGCCGCCGATGCATTGACGTTGTTGCCGACTGCGATCGCCTCGGCGGCGACCGCATTGGCATTGTGGCCGAGCGCGGTTGCCCCAGTCGCCGTCGCATCCGAATTCATGCCGATCGAGGTCGAATCGGCGCCGCTGGCGGTGGCGAACGTGCCGACCGCCGTCGCCTGGCTCATGTTGGCGATCGTCGCGGTACCGATTGCGGTGCTGGAAACGCCGGTCGCGTCCGCGCCCGTCCCGAACGCCACGGCGTTGCTCTGGGTTGCGCTGCTCGACGCACCGACCGAGGTCGAGGCCGAGCCGCTCGCCAGCGCACCTTCGCCGAGTGCGATCGTGTCGCTGCCGCTGGCCACCGCGTCGGCGCCGACGGCGGTCGAGCGCGTTCCGGTCGCCTGGGCGCCGGTCGTGTTGACATCATCGCTGTCGCCGCCGATCGCGACCGATCCCGTGCCGGTCGCGTCGCTGCTGCCGCCAATCGCGATCGCGCCGGACTGCGTGGCGTTGGCGACGAAGCCGATGGCGATGGCGTTGGTGTTGAGAGCGGTCGCCTGCGAGCCGAGAGCGGTGGCGCCCTGGAACGTTGCCTGGGCAACCTGTCCGAGCGCGATCGTGTTCGCTGCGGACGCGGTAGCGTTGGGGCCGACCGCCGTCGCGCTGGTCCCCGAAGCCGTCGCCCCGCCGCCAATCGCGGCGCTTCCCGCCCCGCTTGCCGTGGCGCCGACACCACAGGCGAGGCGCGCATCGATGCCGCCCGAAATCTGCGCCGCCGTCGGTGTCGGTGGTCGCGTCGGCGTCGCCGTCGTTGTTGGTGTCGAGCAGGCAATCGTCGGCATGCGCCGGCTGCGGCACGATGAAGATGCCTGTGACCGGTGCTCCCAGCGCGAGCGCAATAAGCGCAGCGCTGCTGCCCAGCGTTCCAAGCTTGATCATGGTCAGAACTCCCCTGTCGGCCGCCCCACCAAGGGCCGGCTTCGACGGAGCCCGGACTAGCGCGTCGGATGTCGGCTCGACGGGAGCCGAGCTTGCCGCAACGCGCGATTAAGTCATTGCAGCAACAACCGCAATTAACGAGCGGTAAGGATCAGAACTCGCCGGCGACGCCGACGCGGACGGAGCTGTTCTTGCCGCCCGCCTGGGAGAAGCCGACCCCGACCGCCATCGGGTTCTTCGTATTCAGCCGGTACATCATCGACCCGCCGGTCGCGTACTGCCCGCGATAGGCGGCACCGTTCAGGGCATAGGTGAACTTGCCCGGCGCCGACGGGATCTGCACCGGGGTCATCGCCACCGTCGCGGCAATGCCCTGGCGGAATCTCCGGTCGATGCCGTCGAGCTGATGCTCGAGCGCGCCCATCCGGCCGCTCATCGCGATCAGCTCCATCGACGACGGGCCTTTGCCGAGGCCCTCCATGGCGATCGGGGCCCGGCCGAGCACGCCGCTGGCGTCGACCGTCACCATCTGCACCCCGCCGGTCTGCGCCGCCGTCGACGAAGCGATGTCGCCGACCCGGACCGACGAGCCGGCCCCGCCGAGCGCGACCTGGTTGATCGCGGTGGTGGTGGCGTTGGTGCCGATCGCGGTCGAGCCCGCGAACTGCGCCGAAGCGAAAAAGCCGAGTGCGGTCGCCGCCGCGCCGTTGGCCGACGACCGCGCTCCGACCGACATCGCGCCGTCGCCCGTGGCGAGCGTATTCGAGCCGAACACGAGCGCGTCATTGCCGTTGGCCGTCGAGCTCTCGCCGACCACCGTCGAGCGCACCCCGATCGATCGCGAGGCATCGCCGATCACAACGCCTTGACTCGCAGCTATGCTATTGTTGCCGATGGCGATGCCTTTGAAGGCCGGCGAATTGGCGCTGGCGCCGATGGCGATGCTGTTGAAGCCAGTGGCAAAGGCGCCCGCTCCCAAGGCCATGGTATTGGTTCCCTGCGACCGGGCGAACGTCCCGATGGCGATCGCATTCGCGGTCGCTGCCAGCGTGTCGCTGCCGAGCGCCAGCGAATCGACACCGGTCGCCTGAGCGCCGTTCCCGAACGGATCCACACTGTCGCCGCCGAGAGCAATCGCTCCGGCGGCCGAGGCATTGGCGGCATGGCCAAGCGCCACGGTTTCGGTGGCGGTCGCCGCGGCCCTGCTCCCGACAGCGGTCGCTGCCGTGCCCGACGCCTGGGTGAAGCCGCCAATCGCGGTGGCGTCCGACTGGCTCGCAGTAGCGGCTCCGCCGAGCGCGGAGGTGCCGTCTGCCGAGGCGACGCTGCCCGAGCCGATCGCGATTGCAATCAGAGCCGAGGCGGCTGCCTTGTTGCCGATGGCAATCGCGCCATCCAGGCTGGCGACCGCATCCGAGCCAAGCGCAACCGCCGCAACTCCGGTCGCCTGTGCGCCAAGCGTGTCCGCATCGAAGCTGCTGTCGCCGCCGATCGCGATCGCGCCGTTGGTTCCGGTGGCATCGGCGTCGCCGATCGCAATATTGCCGGTCTGAGTTGCGTTGGCAGAAAAGCCGAGCGCGGTGCTGAACGAGCCGGAGGCGTTGGAGTTGATGCCGCAGGCCAGATTGACGTCGTTGCTGTTCGACGAGGTCGCGCTGCCGTCGGTGTCGAAGCCGTTGGTCGCGACGCCATCGTTCAATGTGTCGAGAATGCACTCCTCGGCGTGCGCTGGCCGGGGCGTCATCAGCGCGCCCAATCCGACCGCAAGGACAGCAGCGCTGGTGCTCAACATGCCAAGTTTGATCATGGTCAGAACTCCCCTGTTCGGCCGGCCGACAGGGCCGGCTTCGAACGGAGCCCGGACTCTGCGCGTCACCTTCGGCTCGACCGAGCCGAGCTTGCCGCAACAACGGGTTAAGTCATTGCCCTGACGCGCGCAATTAACGGCGTCGACCGACCTGCGCCCTTACGCCTAGAACAGATAGTCGCCGGCGGCCGGTGCGCCGACGCCGAGCAGGGTGATGGTGAAGTCGCTGGCGCCGTTGTGGTTGGTATCGACCGCGATGATCGTAGTGCCGCCGCTGGCCGACGTGCTGATGTCGGCCGCGGTGATCCCGAAGATCGTCAGGTCGATCTTGTCGCTGCCGGTGGTGAAATCGCCAATACTATCGTTGCCGGGCCCGCTCCCGAACACGAACCGGTCGCTGCCCGCGCCGCCGACCAGATAGTCGTCTCCGCCTAGGCCGTTGATGATGTTGACCCCGTCATTGCCGTAAATGCTCTGGCCTAGTCCGTTGCCGGGTAGGAATGATCGCGGCCGTGCCTTCGGCCGCCGACAATGTCTCGACGCTTTCGCCCGGGCGAAGCGCGTAATGGTCGAACGCGACGACCAGGTCGTCGCCCTCGCCGGCCGCTTCGATCACCCAGTCGCCGGTATCGACATAATAAACGTCGTTGCCCTGTCCGCCTGCCATATTGTCGAAGCCGGCGCCGCCCAGAAGGAAGTCGTTGCCGCCGAGGCCGACCAGATAATCGTTGCCGGCGCCGCCGTTCAGCGAGTTCGCGCCCTGGCTGCCGTAGAGGCTCTGGCCATATTCGTTGCCGGTGAGGTTGACCGGGGCGAGCGACCCTTGGTTGACCGCGACCAAGGTCTCGATCTCGACACCCTCGCGCAGGATGTAGGTGTCGGGCACGAAGACCCAGTCGTCGCCGCCGCCATTGGCCTCGGCGATGACGTCGGACAGGTCGACGAAATAGCGGTCGTTTCCGGCCAGGCCGACGAGATAGTCGGCGCCACCGCCGCCGGTCAGGATGTTGTCCCCAGCGTTGCCGTACAGGCTCTGCGCGAGCTCGTTGCCGGTGAGGTTCAGCGCCGTCGTCGCCGAAGCGCTGATGGTGGTCATGCTCTCGACGCTGACCCCGGCACCGAGGACGTAGCTGGCCGAGGCGACGACGGTGTCCGAACCGGCGCCGGCGAGCTCGGTGATGATGTCGCCGGGATTGTCGACGAGGTAGACGTCGTTGCCGGCGCCGCCGATCAACGTGTCGGTTCCGGCGCCGCCGCGCAGCGTGTCGTTGCCGGCGTTGCCGGTGAGGACGTTGTTGGCGGCGTTGCCGAGCAGCAGGTCGTTGCCGGCGCCACCGATGGCATTCTCGATCACCACGCCGCGCGCGATGCTGACGTTGCCGGTGAACCCGCCGACATTGGAGAAGGCTTCGGGGTTGAGGTCGATCCGCTGGCTGGCCGCGAAGCCGGAATAATCGAGCGTGTCCGTGCCGCCGGAATCGAACACGGTGTAGGACACGGCCGGGTTGATTGCGGCGTTGAAGATGTCACGGCCGCTGTTGGTGTTGAACCCGTAGGTGGTGTCGCCGGTCCGGGTCGTCGTCGACAGGCCGTAGAGATTGCCCATGGCGATGATGTCGGCGAGCTGCGGCGTGACGACGGCGACATTGCTGAAGCCGAGGCCGGCGTAATAGCTGCTCTCGCCATTGTCGAAATAGGACATGATGCTGACGGCGGCGCCGTCGTTCAGGAACATGGCTTCATACGGGAAGCGCGAAAATGCGGTGCCGCCGTTATAGTCGCCGGCATGGCCGAGGCCGAGCGCGTGGGCGATCTCGTGCATATAGGTGTGCAGGTTGAGCCGGCTCGGCGCGACGTTGACCGTCGCCGCGCTGGTGATCCGCCCCGCCCATTCGGCCGTCGAGAAAGCGCCGGTGCCCTCATCGGCCTGGCCGAAGACGATCTGCCCGCCGGTCGTCACCTCCACGAAGGCGACGTCGATGATGTCCGTCCACAGCGCCAGCGCCTGGCGGGCGACGGCGACCCCCTGGGCGTCGATACCGGTCAGGTTGACCGTGATCGAACGGGTTTGGCTGACGTCGAAATGGTGCGCGTCGCCGTTCCAGAAACCGTGGGTCAGCTGGTGCGCGATCTCGTCGAGCGTGGCGATCGGCGGCAGAGTGTAAGGGGTGACCCTGAGCTGGTAGGTCCCGGTCTGGTTCTCCGGGGCGCTGCCGACGTCGATGTAATAGGTGCCCGCCCCGGGCGCCTGGAAGCCGACGAAGGAGTTCAGCCCGTCGCCCCAGTCGTCGTTCTGGTAGAGGACGGTTCCGCCCGCGTTGCGAATGCGAAGATAGGGGTCGGCAAGCGTCAGGCCGTCGAGAAATACGCTGACCGTTTGACCCGCGGCGAGCGTGATCCGGAACCAGTCGTGATCGCCCGTAGTCTCCAGCGCGCCGTCGGTCGTGCTCCCGACCGTCACGCTGGTCGTCGTTGTCGCGTTGCCTGGAATGTCGACCATACGCCGCTCCGCGACCGGCTCCTCGTCAACATCCCGAGCAGCCGGCTGACGCCGAGCTTACACCCACGACAGCGATCCGCCTACGCCAAACCTGCGGGCCCCAGCCCTTCAGAACTCCCCGGCGATCCCGACCCGCACGGAGCTGTTCTTGCCGCCCGCCTGGGAGAAGCCGACGCCGACCGCCATCGGGTTGCTGGTATTCAGGCGGTACATCATCGACCCGCCGGTCGCGTACTGCCCGCGATAGGCGGCGCCGTTCAGGGCGTAAGTGAACTTGCCCGGCGCCGATGGAATCTGCACCGGGGTCATCGCCACGGTCGCGGCAATGCCCTGGCGGAAGCGCCGGTCGATCCCGTCGAGCTGATGCTCGAGCGCGCCCATCCGCCCGCCCAGCGCGATCAGCTCCATTGACGACGGACCCTTGCCGAACCCCTCCATCGCGATCGGCGCCCGGCCGAGCACGCCGTTTGCATCCACGGTGACCATCTGCACGCCGCCGGTCTGCGCCGCTGTCGACGAGGCGATGTCGCCGACCCGGACCGACGAGCCCGCCCCGCCGAGCGCGACCTGGTTGATCGCGGTCGTGGTGGCGTTGGTGCCGATCGCGGTCGAGCCGGCGAACTGGGCCGAGGCGAAGAAGCCGAGCGCGGTCGCCGCCGCGCCATTGGCCGACGAGCGCGCCCCGACCGACATCGCCCCGTCGCCGGTCGCCAGCGTGTTCGAGCCGAACACCAGTGCATCGTTGCCGTTGGCGGTCGAGCTCTCGCCGACCACCGTCGAGCGCACCCCGCTCGACACCGACGCTCGCCGATCACCACGCCTTGGCTCGCCGCGACCGTGTTGTTGCCGATGGCGATGCTCTTGAACGCATTGGATACCGAGCCAGCGCCAATAGCGATGCTCTTGAAGCCTTTCGACCGCGCCCCCGCCCCAATCGCCGATGCGTCAGCGTGCCTTGCGATTGCGCACCCGCGCCGATGGCGATGGCGTTGGTCGTTGTCGCCTGGGCTCCATCGGCACTTTTGCCGTCAGCCTCGACGCCGCCAAGCGCGATCGCGCCGGCCGCTGTGGCATCGCTGGCGTGGCCAATGGCGATCGCCTCCGCGCCGCCGAAATCGGCATCATGGCCGAGGCTGACGGCATCGGTGGCAGTGGCATTGGCGAGGCTGCCGACCGCGGTGGCGCCGTTCTGGGTGGCTGTAGCAATTGTGCCCAAGGCCACCGTTTCCGAACCGCCGGCCGTCGCCTGGACGCCGACCGCAGTAGAATCCGTACCACTCGCCGTCGATTGCATGCCAAGCGCGGTCGAGAAGTCGCCCGAGGCAGTCGCGACATAGCCCAGCGCAGTGGTGAAGATGCCGCTGGCGCCGGCGTCCGCGCCGATCGCGACCGCATAGTTGCTGGTCGCCTGCGCCCCGCGAGAATTAACGTCAGCGCCGTCACCGCCGATCGCAATCGCTCCAGCCATTGTCGCGTCAGTGCGAGAGCCTAACGCCACACCTTCCGCTTCGGCCGACAAATCGTATCCGACGGCCGTCGCGCCGGTTTGATGCGCAGTGGAAAAGAAACCGAAGGCGGTAGAGTAATCGCCATTTGCGAGTGATGCCGATCCGACGGCAGTAGAATTGAGCCCGCTGGCGCTCGATGAATTCCCCAAGGCTGTCGCGGACGTTCCGGATGCCGAGGCGAGTCCGCCTAGGGCTGTTGTGGAGTCTGCGCTAGCAACTGCGTCCACTCCTATCGCAGTCGACCCTAACCCGGTCGCCAGCGCGCCGTTGTTAA
Source organism: uncultured Alphaproteobacteria bacterium (assembly GCA_963765945.1). GTDB lineage: Bacteria > Pseudomonadota > Alphaproteobacteria > Sphingomonadales > Sphingomonadaceae > Sphingomicrobium. The sequence continues at coordinate 45,789 of CAVXYS010000013.1, read as the reverse complement.
GAACGTCATTGCCGTCGGCGCCGATGGCAATGGCGCCTACGTTCGTCGCGTTCGAATGAGAGCCGATAGCAATCGCGCTGGCACTCGTCGCGTTGGCATCAACACCAAGGGCGGTAGTGTCCGAGCTCGTTGCATCCGATCCCTGGCCAACTGCCGTCGAATTGAACGCGCTCGCAGTCGCCGTATTGCCGATCGCCGTGGATCCAATGCCGGTTGCGAACGCATTGACCCCGCAAGCAAGTTGTCCATCAATTCCGCCGGAATTGGCCCCGCCGTCCGTGTCTGTTGTTGCGTCGGCATCGCCATCATTGTTGGTATCGAGCAGGCAATCGTCGGCATGGGCCGGTGTCGGCGAGACGAGCGTGCTTCCGGCGAGGGTGGCCAGTGCCATGGCGATGACGAGCGACGAGCGTGAGCGCAGACGAGTGCGGATCATGGGTAGAACTCCCCGTTAGCCGATCACCGTGACCAGCTTCAGCGGAGCTCGACGCCCTCCGGCGAACGTGCCACTCGAAGGCAACGCAACCTCGGCCCAATGGGAGCCGAGCAGCCGGGGGAGGCAATTAGTTCAGGGGTGTAACGATGGCAACGTGCCAAGCTTGCGCTCAAGGATAGATGGGTCGACGTCCGGTCGGCGATCCAATGTCCGCAATAGGTCGAAAGCTGCCTTTAGCGCGCTAGCAGCAGGAATGGGTGGAAAGCGGACATTCCGCAGTCCAAGAGTCATTGATACGGAGCGGCTGGCCGAGGCCGGCCGCTCCGCCCTATCGTCAAAACTCCCCGGCGATCCCGACCCGCACGGAGCTGTTCTTGCCGCCCGCCTGGGAGAAGCCGACGCCGACCGCCATCGGGTTGCTGGTGTTGAGGCGGTACATCATCGACCCGCCCGTCGCATACTGGCCGCGATAGGCGGCACCGTTCAGGGCATAAGTGAACTTGCCCGGCGCCGACGGGATCTGCACCGGGGTCATCGCCACGGTCGCGGCAATGCCCTGGCGGAACCGGCGGTCGATGCCGTCGAGCTGATGCTCGAGCGCGCCCATCCGGCCGCCCAGCGCGATCAGCTCCATCGACGACGGGCCCTTGCCGAGCCCCTCCATGGCGATCGGCGCCCGGCCGAGCACGCCGTTTGCATCCACGGTGACCATCTGCACGCCGCCGGTCTGCGCCGCGGTCGACGAGGCGATGTCGCCGACCCGGACCGACGAGCCGGCCCCGCCCAGCGCGACCTGGTTGATCGCGGTGGTGGTCGCGTTGGTGCCGATCGCGGTCGAGCCGGCGAACTGGGCCGAGGCGAAGAAGCCGAGCGCGGTCGCCGCCGCGCCATTGGCCGACGAGCGCGCCCCGACCGACATCGCCCCGTCGCCGGTCGCCAGCGTATTCGAGCCGAACACCAGCGCATCATTGCCGTTGGCGGTCGAGCTCTCGCCGACCACCGTCGAGCGCACCCCGCTCGACACCGAGGCATCGCCGATCACGACCGCCTGGCTGGCCGCGACTGTGTTGTTGCCGATCGCAATCCCCTTGAACTGATCGGATACTGATCCGGCCCCGATGGCGATGGACTGGAATCCGCGCGACGTGGCGCCCGCACCCAGCGCGATCGTCAAAGTCCCTTGCGAGCGCGCATCTGCGCCCAGGGCAATGGCGTTGGCGGTGGTCGCCTGAGCGCCATCCGAGTTGGCGTCGCCGAAATCGCCGCCGAGGGCGATCGCGCCGGCCGCTCCGGCATCGCTGTTGTGACCAATCGCTATGCCTTCGGCGCCGATCGAGTCCGCATCGTAGCCGAGGCTGATGGCGCCGGCGGCCGTCGCATTGGCTTGGCTGCCGAGCGCAGTCGCGCCGGTCTGGGTACCGGTCGCGCCCGTCCCCACGGCCACGCTCTCGGAACCGCTGGCGGCGGCCTGGACGCCCACGGCCGTCGAGTTCGAGGCCGCTCGCCGTGGACTGCATGCCGAGCGCAGTCGAGAAATCCCCGGTGGCGGTCGAAACATAACCCAGCGCCGTGGTAAACATGCCGCCGGCGGTGGAATCCGCGCCGATTGCGATGGAAAAATTGCCGGTCGCCTGGGCGCCGAGGGTACCGCCATCGGCGCCGTCACCGCCGATCGCAATCGCTCCGGTGGCGAGCCCATCGCTATTGTGGCCAATGGCGATGGCTTCGGCCTGATTTGCCGCCGAGGAAACTCCGAGCGTGACCGTTCCGGTGCCCGATGCAACCGAGTTCCTGCCGAGCGCCGTAGCGTTCGTTGCCGTTGCTTGGGCGGATTCTCCGATCGCGGTCGAATTTACACCGATTGCGTCGGCATTATGGCCCAGTGAGGTCGCCTCGCTGCCTGTCGCACTCGAGAGCGTGCCGACCGCCGTGCTGCTGCTGCCACTCGCCAAGGAGGTGCTGCCGATCGCCGTCGCGGAGCTTCCCGTTGCATCGGCGCCGACGCCGACGGCAGTCGAGTTGGCTCCGCTGGCCACTGTGCCGCCGCCGAGGGCGGTCGACGAGATGCCGGTAGCCGCGGCTTGGTAGCCGACGCCGGTGGCGAGGTCGCCCGTTGCCGTAGCTTCATGACCGCAGGCCAATCGTAAAAAATCGAGAGCGGGATTCGCGCCGGCGGAATTGGCGAAATCTTTCCGTTGGCGCTACCGTCGTGGTTGGTATCGACCACGCAATCGTTGGCCCGCGCTTCATGTGGCAGGATGAGGACGCTTCCCGCAACCGTGGACAGCCCGATGGCGATGAAAAGCGAGGCGCGACTGCTAAGCGTCCGGATCATGATTGAACTCCCCGTTGGCCGATCAATCGATCGGCTTTAGGCGGAGCCCGACCCCGCGGCCTCGACGCGCCACGCGAAGGCAATGCAACTTCGGCCACCGATGGGAGCCGAGCTGGCCGCCAGGCGATCTAAGGCGGTTGCCGCATCCCCCGCAATTAACGGGAGATAAGGTTCAGGCCGCCGCCGGCACCTCATAGTCCGCCGCCGCCGCCGAGAGGCCGTCGACGAACTCGCGGATGTGGCTTTCCTCGATGATCAGCGGCGGCAGCACGCGCACGACATTGTCGCCGGCCGCGACGGTCAGGATGCCGCGGGTGCGCAAATAGGTGACGAACGCGCGGCTGTCGGCCTTCATCTTGATCCCGAGCATCAGGCCCGACCCCGCGCACGCTGTCGAACAGATGGTCGTGGTTGGGGATCATCTGCTCGAGCGCCGAGCGCAGCCGCTCGCCCTTCTGGCGGACCTCGGCGAGGAACTCCTCGTTGGCGACCACGTCGAACACCGCCTGGCCCGCGGCCATCGCCAGCGGGTTGCCGCCATAGGTCGAGCCGTGGGTGCCGACGACCATCCCCGCGGCCGCTTTCTCGCTCGCCAGGCAGGCGCCCATCGGGAAGCCGCCGCCGATCCCCTTGGCCGAGGCCATGATGTCGGGCTCGACCCCGAAATGCTGGTAGGCATAGAGCCTGCCCGGTGCGGGCGACGCCGCACTGCACCTCGTCGAACACCAGCAGCAGATCATGCTCGTCGCACGCGGCGCGCAGGCCGGCGAGGAACTCGTGGGTGCCCGGGCGGATCCCGCCCTCGCCCTGGATCGGCTCGACCAGGAAGCCGGCGGTATTTTCGTCGATCGCGGCCAGCGCCGCGTCGAGGTCGTTGAACGCGACCACCGTGAAGCCCGGCAGCAGCGGCGCGAAGCCGTCGATCATCTTCGCCTGGTCGGTCGCGCTGATCGTCGCCATGGTCCGGCCGTGGAAGGCGTTGGAGAAAGTGATCAGATTGTGCTTGTGCGGGTTGCCCTTGGCGTAATGGTAGCGGCGCGCGGTCTTGATCGCGCATTCGACCGCCTCGACCCCGCTGTTGGTGAAGAACACCGTGTCGGCGAAGGTGTTCTCGGTGAGGCGCCTGGCGAACGCCTCGCCCTGCGGCGAGCCGTAGAGGTTGGAGACGTGCATCAGCGTCGCCGCCTGGTCCTGGATCGCCCTGGTCAGATGCGGGTGGCCGTGGCCGAGCAAATTGACCGCGATCCCGGCCGCGAAATCGAGGTATTTCTCGCCATTCTCGCCATACAGGTAGCAGCCTTCGCCGCGCACCGGACGGACCGGCGAGCGGGGATAGACGGGCATGAGCGGCGTGATGGCCATGAACTGCGGCTCCTCGGATTCTGCGTGTGTGGAGCGGCCCCCGGGCCGCCGCGCAGCGCCTATAGCCAGCGGCGCGAAAAAGGGCAAAACGCGCGGCGGACAAGAAGGCGCCGGAAGCGCCCGATTCGCTGCTCCCTGCCGCGAAGCCGGGGAGGGGGACCATCCGCCGTAGCTTCAGCGCAGGCGGATGGTGGAGGGGCCTACGACCTAGTCGTCGTGATCGCGACCGCGGTCGTCCTCGTAACGATCGTCGCGGCCGTCGCGGTCGCGGTCGTAATAGCCGTTGTTGTAATTGTTGTAGCCGTTGTAGCCCCGGCGGCCGTCCCGGGTGTCGCGAAAGATCCGCTGCTCGAGCCGGGCGATACGGTACTGGAGCTGGGATACTTCCTGACCGCTAAGACCGCGGCCGTCGCGGGCGTCGCGACGCAGGCGGCGCTCGATGTCGCGCGCGTCTTCGTTGCGGTTGCGATACTCGTTCGGGCTGATCGCGCGGACCTGCGCCAGACGGCGCAGCTCGCGCTGGATCCGGTCGACCCGCACCTGGAGCGAGCGGATCTGGCCGTAATTGTTGTAGCCGTAGGCGTTGCCGTAGGGCGCGCCGTAACCGTAGGGCTGCGGCTGCGGATAATATTGCGCGGCGGCAGGGGTCGCGACGGCGAGAGCCGCACCGGCGGCAGCCAAAGAGATCATCAATTTACGCATCACGGCTCTCCTTTGAGCTCGGGGGTGGTTGCCGATGTTGTGCGCCGAGTCGCTTGATACGAGGCTGAACGCCCAAGTTATCCGCCGTTCAACATCATTAACGCGCTAAGTAACTGGAAAATCTAGCTCTTGATCTTCCAGCCGCTCTTGAGCAGCCGATAGCAGGCCGCCCACAGGATGACGTTGAGCGCCAGCAGGCCGAGCCCGCCGACCCACAGCGGCGAATCGCTGACCCCGAGGAAGCCGGCGCGGAAGCCCGAGATCACGTAGAAGAACGGGTTCAAGTGGCTCACCGCCTGGAACGGCGGCGACAGCTGGTGGACCGAGTAGAAGGTGCCGGAGAGCAGCGACAACGGGGTCACCACGAAATTGGTGACGGCCGCGGCATGGTCGAACTTGTCGGCCCACATCGAGGTCATCAGTCCCATGAACGACAAGCAGCAGCGCGCCCATCAGCCCGAACCACAGCACCAGCTCGGGCCGTCGCACCGCGACCGACACGCCGGGCCACAGCAGCATCGCCAGCCACACCGCGAAGCCGACCAGGATCGCCCGCGTCACCGACGCTCCGACCAGCCCGGCGATCAGCTCCCCGGTCGACAGCGGCGGCATCAGATAGTCGACGATATTGCCCTGGATCTTGCCGACCAGCAGCGCGAAGCTCGAGTTGGCGAAGGCGTTCTGGATCATCGCCATGACGATCAGGCCCGGGGCGATGAAGTCGGCGAAGTGCAGGCCCATGATCCGCCGCCCGCTGCCGCCCAGCGCGACGGTGAAGATGGCGAGGTACAGCAAGGTCGTGATCGCCGGCGCCCACACGGTCTGCATCTGGACCTTGAAGAACCGCCGCACCTCCTTGATATAGAGCGTCTTGAGGCCTCCCCAATTGACGCCCTTCAGCACCGGGTCCCCGGGCGCGCGCTGAAGCCAGTGCTGCGGTTGGTCGTTCACGGATGAGGCGCCTATCGGCTGGGGACCGGCCGGGCAAGTTTGGAGCAGAGACAAAGAATGTCGTGGACCGAGGAGCGCATCGAGCGCCTGAAGAAGATGTGGCACGACGGCGCCACCGCCAGCCAGATCGCCGACGAGCTCGGCGGAGTCAGCCGCAACGCGGTGATCGGCAAGGCCCACCGCCTCGGGCTCGAGCAGCGCCCGTCGCCGGTCAAGCCGGGCGAGGAGAAAGAGGCCAAGAAGCCGGCCGCTGCGCCGCCCGCCGCGGCAGGCGCCCCGGCCAAGGCCGCTGCTCCGGCGAAGGCCGAAGCGCCCGAAGCCGCGCCCGCGCCGGCGCCGGCGCCCGGCGGCCATCCTCAGCGGCGCCAGCTGACCCCGCAGGAGCTGCAGTATCGCTCGATCGGCCCGGGCGGGTTCATCCGCCAGGGCCCGGGCGAGCAGCAGGCGCCGATCCCGCCGGCCCCGCCGCGCCGCCTGGTCCCGGCCAAGCCGAGCCCCGAGGTCGCCGACAAGACCGGCCTGCTCGATCTCAATGACCGCATCTGCAAATGGCCGATCGGCCATCCCGGCGAGCCCGATTTCCATTTCTGCGGCGCTCCCGCCAACCCCGGCTTCCCCTATTGCGTCGAGCATTGCGGGGTCGCCTATCAGGCGCAGCTCCCGCGCCGCGACCGCCGCCCGCCCCCGCCCCTGCCCTTCGGCGGCCCGCGGGTGCGCTACCAGTTCCTCCCTGCGAGCAGATCGGGGAGGGGACCATCCGCAGATTGGAGGTGAGGCGCGCAGTTACCCCTCCACCATGCTCCGCATGGTTCCCCTCCCCATCGCGGGGATGGGGAGGAATCGCTCACTCCCCAAAAACGCCCGCATCTCCGCGTGAACACGGCCACGCCGGCTCGTCGCCGAGCAGCACGTGGTTGGCGCTTTCGAGCTCGACGAAGCGCGCCCCGGCGATGCCTTCGGCGACCTTTCGCCCGGCGCCCAGCGGCGCGTTGCCGTCCTGTCGCGCGTGGACAGACCAGGGTCGGCGCGCGGATCTTCGCCAGCTCGTCGCGCACGTCGATCCGCGACGCGACCTCGATCATCGGCTCCATGTTCGCGACCGGCCCGAGCGTCTGGAACAGCTCGTTGTGCCAGTCGATCAGCTCCTGGCTCGGCCGACGGGAAATAGAGCGTGATGAACATCTCGCCGAGCAGGCTGCGGCGGAAGCTCGGCTGGCGCCGGTTCATCTCCAGCAGCGATTCGCGCCACGCAATCTCCTCCGGGTCGGCGCGCACGCGCCAGCCGGCGGCGAAGCTGTTGACCAGCACCAGCTTGCGCACCCGCTCCGGATGGCGCGCGGCATAAGCGATCGCGATCGGCGCGCCATGGGAGATGCCGAGCAAGTCGCATTGCTCGACCCCGGCCGCGTCGATCACCGCCTCGAGGTCGCTGACCATCGCTTCGAAGTCGAACTCGGGCGGCTCCCATTCCGACATGCCGAAGCCGCGCATGTCCGATCCGGATCAGCCGGTCGGCTGCGCGCGAACTCGCGCAGCCAATGGCCGTAGACCGGGCTGGTCCAGTCATGCTCGAGGTGGGTCATCCAGTTGGGCGCCTTGACGATCGGAAAGCCTGCTCGCCGACGTCGGCATAAGCGATGCGGGCTCCGTCGCTGCCCCGGCACCGGCTCACTTCGCATCCGGCCGCGCCGGCGTGCAGCGACGCGGCGGCCGCCGCGCAGCTTCTCGACGTCCGCATCGAGGAACTCGCGGCTGAGCTCGGCGAACGTCCCCCACGCCGGCTCGCTCTCGAGCAGGATGTGGTTCTGGCTTTCGAGCGGGACGAAGTTCGCGCCCGGGGATATGCCCGGCCAGTTCTTCGCCCTGGCGCGAACGGGACCGCCTGGTCGTCGCGCGAATGGAAGATCAGCGTCGGCGCCGTGACCTGCGGCAGCAGCTGCGGACGTCGATCTGCGACAAGCGCGCGCTGCAGCCTGACCGCATTCTCGGGCGAGGCCGACCCGCTGCATTTCGTTGAACCAGCCCATCTGCTTGGGCGTGCGCGTCGGGGATGTAGAGGTTGGTGAACAGCTGGCGATAGGCCGGATTGTCCGCGCCCCAGCCGATCTCGGTCAGCGTCAGCATCGCCTCGCGCCGCGCGCGCTCGTCGGGGTCGCCGCGCACCGCCCAGCCGGCGGCATAGCCGTTGCAGATGACCAGCTTGCGGACCCGCTCGGGGTGGCGCACCGCATAAGCGATCGCGACCGCCGCGCCCTGGCTGATCGCCAGCAGGTCGAACTTTCGAGCCCGGCGCAGTCGACCACGCATTCGAGGTCGTCGACGAACGCGTCGAACGAGATCTCGGGCGTGTCCCAGTCGCGACAGGCCGTTGCCGCGCTCGTCGTAGCGGATCAGCGTGTGGCCGTCGGTGAATTCGTGGATCCAATGCCGCCACAGCGGGCTCTTCCAGTCGTGCTCGATATGGTTGAGCCAGTTGGCCGTCTTGACCAGCGGCGGGCCCTCGCCGGTGACCGAAAAAGCGAGCCGCGTGCCGTCCTTGCGCGTTGCAATAGCGGACGCCTGCTCGGCGGCAGCTCGCGGCCTTGCTCCTGCCGCGCGCGCCTCGCTCCTCCTCGAGCTTGCGCCGCCACGTCGCCGGCGGCTCGCCATATTCGCGCTTGAAGGCGCGGTTGAACGCCGCCTCGCTAGTTGAAGCCGACCGCATAAGCGATGTTCGCGGTATTCTGCTTGCCGTCGCGCAGCATGTTCGCCGCGACCCGCATCCGCCACCGCGCGCAATAGCGCATCGGCGGCTCGCCGATCAGCTCGGCGAAGCGCTCGCCGAGCACCGTCCGCGAAACGCCGGCCTCGCGCGCCAGGCTTTCGACGTCGAGCTCCTCGGCATAGCGCGCTGTGGATGATCGACAGCGCCTTGCGACACCGCCGGATCGGCGAGGCCGCGCAGCCAGCCGCTCGCGCCCGCCGGCAGCCGGTCGACATATTCGCGGACCGCCTGGGTCGACGAACAGCTCGGCCAGCCGCGCGACCATTTCCGGCGACGGCTGCTGCTCGGCGAGGAAGCGCATCGAGCTGTCGAGCCACTCCGCTTCGCCGCCGCGACATGTCGAGCGTCAGCATCGCCGGCAAGGCGTCGAGCAGCGGATGCTCGCTGCTCTTGGCCGGCCGAGGAAGCCGCACCAGACCTCGGTCTTGGGCCCGTCGGTTCCGGTCGACACGCGGTGGACGCCGTCGGCGGTGACCCAGCTGATCTCGCTCGCATCGGCCGGCAGCAAGCCCGGTCCGGCTGGCCAGCAGGTGCGGGTCGTTGCGCGGCAGGATCGCGATGCCGCCGGCGCCGAGCGTCACCGGCGGCATGCCCGTCGACCTCGACCATCAGCCGGCCCGAGCGGACGTAATGATAGCTGATCAGCGTCTTCGGGCACCGGGAAGAACGGCGCGAAATGGTCCGGCGTGAACTGCGCGCTGCACGCAGAAGTCGCCGCTGAACTCGCCGTCGATCACCACTCCGCCGGTCAGGCGAAGCGAGCCTAGGATTTCGTCGAGAACGTCCATGGCAGTCCCCGCCGGTACCGATCCGGCGTTTCGATCAATTTATCCGGCACCGCGATCATTTTGGCAAACCGCGCCTTCACCTAAATAGGCTCCATCAAATCCGGCGTGCGATTCCGACCCCGGCAAGCACTGCTTCCGGGAGCAGGAGAACTCGCGCCCGAAAGAGGGAAAGGGAAAAACCGATGTTTGGACATAATGAAGATGCAAATTCGCGCCGAATTGTCGCGATCTTCTTCGCGTTTCTTTCGGGCATGTCGGCCGTTTCGACGGCCGTCCTGCCCGGCGTGCATCTCATTCTAGATCAACCAAGGGGAATTTGACCAATGTACCATGACTTCAATTATGAAGCGACGCTCGCCTCCTCGCTGCGCGCGCAATGGCAGCTCGACGACGTGCTGCGCGACGACCAGGATCTCGATTTCTCGCGCAACTTCATGCCGGAGAGCCTGGCCCGGACGGCCGCGGTCGACGTCGCTCAACCCGTTCGAGCAGCGCATCCTCAACCAGATCAGCGCGCACCAGTATCTCACGATCTTCGGGGTCGTGGAGGAATTCATCCTCCCGTTCCTGCTCGATCATGCGCGGCCGCATCTGCTCGGCGACGACTGGCGGGTGCGCGCGATCCTCAACTTCGCGAGCGAGGAAGCCAAGCACATCCATCTGTTCAAGCGCTTCCACGCGGCGTTCGTGCGCGGCTTCCCGGTCGAATGCCAGGTGATCGGCCCGTCGGAAGCGATCGGCGCCGAAGTGCTGCGCCATGATCCGCTCGCGGTCGGCCTGGTCATCCTGATGATCGAGTGGATGACCCAGCAGCATTATCTCGGCTCGATCCGCGACGACGGCGACCTCGACCCGCTGTTCAAGAGCCTGATGAAGCACCACTGGATGGAGGAAGCGCAGCACGCCAAGCTCGACACGCTGATCGTCGACGCGCTGGCCGAAGGCCGCACCGAAGAGCAGATCGACAAGGCGATCGACGAATTCTTCGAGATCGGCGGCTTCCTCGACGACGGCCTGAAGCAGCAGGCGGCGTTCAACCTCGACGCGCTCGAGAAGGTCGATCGGCCGCAAGCTCGAGGACCGCGACGAGATCCTCGCCCAGCAGCACCAGGCCGCGCGCTGGACCTACATCGGCTCCGGCATGGTCCACGAGCGCTTCAAGGCGACGCTCGAAGACGCTCTCGCCGCGCGCCGCCGAGCGCATCGCCGAAGCCGCCCCGATGTTCGCCTGAACCAACCTCACCCAATCAGGAGAATGACAATGCTTGATACCGTCAAAATCCCGCGTCAACGGGCTCGACCTCGACGCGCTCGGCGAAGTCGTCGAAGCGATCGAGGCAGGACGCCCGGCAAGGCCATCGTCGGCTTCGACGTCACCACCCGCTGGACCGGCCAGACCCGCAGCGAGACGATCGTCGACGGCTTCACCATGGCCGGCGAGCGCATCGCCCGCAGCCACAAGATCGTCGCCGACGAGCCGTGCGAGCTGCTCGGCGCGGACAGCGCGCCCAACCCGCAGGAGCTGCTGATGGCGGCGTTCAACGCCTGCATCACGGTCGGCTATGTCGCCGGCGCGGCGCTCAAGGGCATCACCCTCGACAGCGCTCGAGATCAAGACCCGCGGCGAGCTCGACCTGCGCGGCTTCCTCGGCCTCAGCGAGGACGTTGCGCCGGGCTACGAAGCGATCGACTACGAAGTCCGATCAAGGGCGACGGCACGCCGAGCAATTCGAGGAGATCCACCAGACGGTGATGAAGACCTCGCCCAATTACTTCAACATCAGCCGCCCGATCCGGATGAACGGGACGCTCACGGTCGGCTGACGCCTTTCCGGACGCGCCCGTCCCCGGGGGCGGGCAGTCCGGCCATCCCGGGCGCGCGCTCCCGTCAACCGCGCGACGTTCAGGAATTCCCAGTCATGGACATGTCTCGTGGACGTTGCAGCATGGCCAATCCCAACCAGGCGCTGTGGGAGAAAGGCGATTTCACGCGCATCGCGCGGACCATGCGCCAGAGCGGCGCCGAGCTTGTCGCCGAGCTCGCCATCGCACCCGGCACGCAGATCCTCGACCTCGGCTGCGGCGACGGCACCACGGCGGTGCCGATCGCCCGGCGCGGCGCCGACGTGCTCGGCGTCGACATCGCCCAGAACCTGGTCGCTGCCGGCAACGAGCGGGCGCGCGCGGCCGGCCTTTACAACCTGCGCTTCGAGTGCGGCGACGCCGCCAACCTCGGCGGCCTCGCCGACGACGCCTTCGATCTCGTCGTCAGCATCTTCGGCGCGATGTTCGCGCCGCGGCCGTTCGACGTCGCGCGCGAGATGGTCCGGGTGACCCGGCCCGGCGGGCGGATCGTCATGGGCAACTGGATCCCGGGCGACCCGACGCTCGTCGCGCAAATCCTCAAGATCAGCTCGGCCTACACCCCGCCCCCGCCCGAGGGCTTCGTCAGCCCGATGCTGTGGGGCGACGAGGGCGCGGTGCGCGAGCGCTTCGCCGCGGCCGGGATCGCGGCCGAGGACATCGGCTTCGAGCAGGCGACCTGGTGGTTCCGCCACCCCGGCCCCGCGTCCGACCTGCTGCAGATTTTCAAGCGCTTCTACGGGCCGACGATGAACGCCTTCGAGGCGGCGGCGAAGGCCGGCCGCGAGGGCGCGCTCGAGGCCGAGCTCACCGACCTGTTCGACGCCCAGAACGAGGGCACCGACCGCACCGAAATCCCGGCGACCTTCCTCAAGGTCACCGTCTTCAAGGACTCGTGAGTATGACTCAGGAATTGCTCGAACGCACCGTCTGCGACTGGGTCCGGGCCAACCCCGGCCGCGGCGCCCGCACCCTCGACCGGCTCGCCGGCAAGAGCCTCTTCAACGTCGCCAACAAGTCGACCGAGGAGGTCACCGAAGCCCTGATCCAGCTCGCCGGCCGCCTCAAGATCGCCGAGACCCGGCGTGGTGAGTAGGAGTTCCTCCCTGCGAGCCGCAGCTCGCTGGGGAGGGGACCATCGCGCAGGGCATGGTGGAGGGGTAACGGACGCTGACGCCTCCTACCCCTCCACCAGCTCCGCTGGTCCCCCTCCCCATCGCGGACGCGTGGGGAGGAATCTCCCTCAGGCCGTCTCCGCCTCGGCGTCGACGGTCTGTTTCGACGCCGCCTCGCCGCCGCCGATCGCCGAGCGCTCCGCCCGCTGCGAGCCGCCGATGCTGATCTTCTTCGGCTTCATTGCCTCGGGAATCTCGCGCTTGAGCTCGATCACCAGCAGGCCGTCCTTCAGGTCCGCGCCGCGCACCTGGATATGGTCGGCCAGCGCGAAGCGCCGCTCGAACGAGCGGTTGGCGATCCCGCGGTAGATGTAATCCGGGCCGCTCCTCGCCGCTCTCCTCGCTCTTGCGGCCGGAGACGATCAGCTGGTTCTGCTGGCTGGTGATGTCGATCTCGTCGGGCTTGAACCCGGCGACCGCCAGCTCGATGCGATAGTCGTTGTCGCCGGCCTTGATCAGGTCGAACGGCGGGTAATTCTCGCCGCCGTTGCCCGAAGCTCGAATTCTCGAGCATGTCGAACAGCCGGTCGAAGCCGACGGTGGAGCGCCGATAGGGCGCAAAATCGAATGCACTACGCATGGTCATGTCCTCCAATGTGAGCGACTGGCGGAGCGGACGTGCTGCGTATGGAGCAGGCCGCCCCGTCGCCGGACCCGAGTGGCGTCCGGCAGCGAAAAATTTGGAACGTCCCCCGGCGATTTCAAGAGCTGTGGAAAACGCCCCGTCGCTCCCTTGCGGCAGCGACCTCCCGGCCTCCTATACCCTTCGGCACATGGCCGATTTGTTCTCGTCTTCCGCTGCTTCGGCGACCGACAGCTACGACGCGTCCGCGATCGAGGTGCTCGAGGGGCTCGAGCCGGTCCGCCGCCGCCCCGGCATGTACATCGGCGGGACCGACGCCCGCGCCCTCCACCACCTCGCCGCCGAGGTCATCGACAATGCGATGGACGAGGCGGTCGCCGGCCACGCCAGCCGCATCGAGGTCACGCTCGACACCGGCAACCGCCTGACCGTCACCGACAACGGCCGCGGCATCCCGGTCGACCCCCACCCCAAATATCCCGGCAAGTCGGCGCTCGAAGTGATCATGACCACGCTCCACTCGGGCGGGAAGTTCGAGGGCAAGGCCTATTCGACCTCCGGCGGCCTGCACGGCGTCGGCGTCAGCGTCGTCAACGCCTTGTCGACCGAGACGGTGGTCGAGGTCGCGCGCGACCGGCAGCTCTACCGCCAGACGTTCAGCAGGGGCGCCGCGACCACCAAGCTCGAGGAGGTCGGCGCCGCCCCCAACCGCCGCGGCACCACCGTCGCCTTCACCCCCGACCCCGAGATTTTCGGCGCCGACGCGGCGTTCAGCACCGAGCGCATCTACGCCCTCGCCCGGTCCAAGGCCTATCTCTTCGCCGGGGTCGAGATCCGCTGGCGCTGCGACCCGTCGCTCGCCGTCGCCGACGTCCCCGAAACCGCCACCTTCCAGTTCCCGGGCGGCCTCGCCGACCATCTCGCCGAGCAATTGGGCGAGCGGCCGTGCGTCACCAACCAGCCGTTCGTCGGCAAGCAGCCCTTCCCGCCCACCACCGACGGCGAATCCCAGGGCTCGGCCGAATGGGCGGTCGCCTGGCCGCTCTACAGCGACGGCAGCGAATCCTATTATTGCAACACCATCCCGACCCCCGACGGCGGCACCCACGAAGCGGGCCTGCGCGCCGCGCTGACCAAGGGCATCCGCGGCTTCGGCGAGCTGGTCGGCAACAAGAAGGCCAAGGACATCACCGCCGACGACGTGTTCAACGGCGTCGAGCTGATGCTCTCCGTGTTCATCCGCAACCCGCATTTCCAGAGCCAGACCAAGGACCGCCTGACCAGCCTCGAGGCGGCGCGCTTCGTCGAGGCCGCCGTGCGCGACCATTTCGACCATTATCTCGCCGACAACATGGACCGCGGCCGCGCGCTCCTCGGCAGCATCGTCGAGCGGGCCGAGGAGCGCCTCCGCCGCCGCGCCGAGCGCGAAGTTCAACGCAAGACCGCGACCTCCGCAAGGAAGCTCCGCCTCCCCGGCAAGCTCACCGACTGCAGCAGCGACGACGCCCGAGGGCACCGAATTGTTCATCGTCGAGGGCGACAGCGCCGGCGGCAGCGCCAAGCAGGCGCGCGACCGCAAGACCCAGGCGATCCTGCCGATCCGCGGCAAGATCCTCAACGTCGCCTCCGCCACCGCCGACAAGATCCGCGCCAACCAGGAGGTCGCCGACCTCACGCTCGCGCTCGGCTGCGGCACCCGCGACAAGTTCGACGAGCGGTCCTTACGCTACGAGCGGGTGATCATCATGACCGACGCCGACGTCGACGGCGCCCACATCGCGACCCTCTTGATGACCTTCTTCTTCCAGGAAATGCCCGAGCTCGTCCGCCGCGGGCATTTGTATTTCGCCCAGCCCCCGCTCTACCGCCTGACCGCCGGCGCCAAGACGCTCTACGCCCGCGACGACGCCCACCGCGCCGAGCTCGAGGCGGCCGAGTTCAAGGGCAAGAAGGTCGAGGTCTGGCGCTTCAAGGGCCTCGGCGAAATGAACCCGAACCAGCTCAAGGAAACCACCATGGACCCCCGCACCCGGTCCATGCTCCGCGTCACCCTCCCCAGCGCCTACGAAGACCGCCAGCCGATCAAGGACCTGGTCGAGCGCCTGATGGGCCGCGACCCCGCGCCGCGGTTCGAGTTCATTCAGTCGCGGGCGAGCGCGGTGGAGGATGGAGCGATCGATGCATGATCATCCTCCCCGAGATTTCTCGGGGAGGGGGACCAGCGTAGCTGGTGGAGGGGCCTGCCGCGCCCTTCCGGCCAGTTAGCCGTCGTCGTCGTCGCCGCGCACCGCGTCGCGCACCGAATCCTTCACTCCGCCCCAGGCGTTCTGGAGCTTGCCTTCGGCCTGGTCGGCCTCGCCTTCGCGCTTCAGCTTGGCGTCGCCGAACAGCTTGCCGGCGCCTTCCTTGAGGCGTCCGCCGGTCTGCTTGAGGCTGCCCTCGGTGCGGTCGTCGTCGATCCCGGCGGTGGTGCCGTCGTCGATCCGGTCACGGTCGGTCATGATGTCCTCCTTGGGTTACGGAGGAGAAAACGCATCAGTCCAGGGTTCGTTCGGCGCGCTCGCCGATGGACGCCGGTGCGGCCGAGGTATAGCATCGCCGTCCGCTCGGTACCGCCCTCGAGAGAGGGCCTGTTGGGAAAGGCGCCGGTCATGCCTAGGGCAACACGCAAGGCGACACGCACAGCCGCCGACACTTCGAAAGACGCGCTCAAGCGGGCGAGGACCTTCATCGACAAGGTGATCGTCCCGCGCCGCCGAGCGGCCGCAAGACCCGACCCCAGGATCGCTCGAGCCGGGGCGAAGCTCGAGCGCGAGGAGCTCGAGCTGGCGAAGCGCGAGCTGGCCGCGGCCGGGTTCGACGTGAAGCGGCTGGACAAGCTCGCCGCCGAGCGCTCGAAGCTGCGCGGCAAGCTCGCCGACCAGGCGCACAAGACCGCCGTCGCCGCCTCGGCCGCGGCGTGGAACCGCCTGAAGGGCCAGCTCCCGCCGCTGCTTCCGGCCGAGCCGGTGGACATCGTCATCGACCAGGTGACCTACATCCAGGGCTATTCGATGCAGGGCCGGCGCGGCGCGTGGAACATCGGCCCCGGAGACAATTGGGCCAAGTACAGGCTCGACAGCTCGGTCGATTCGGAAAACTACCCGGGCCGCATCAGCTTCTTCACCCTGTGGCGGAACCGGCTCGACACCCCGATCACCCTGATGGCCAAGGCCCAATTGATCGTGAACGCCTATCTTGCCGTGAGCGCGACCGGGAACGGCATGGCCTCCTGGTTCGGCGCCACGTCGCAGGCGACGGCCACGGTGCGCGCTCGGACCACCGTGTGGAACATGGACGTCGCCGTCAGCTCGGTGGTCCATGAGGAGGTGCTGGCGTCGGCCGCCGCGCGGGCCAATTTCTGGGGCGACGACAGTAGCCGCTCGATCGCTTTCAACCAGCTGATGCCGGCAACCGGCGTGACCATCGCCCCCCAGGCCTGGTCGTTGATCGAAGTCGAAGTGGCGACCGAATGGCAGGAGGTGAGCGGCTCGGTCAGGCTCGACGCCGAGGGCGGATCCCACCGCATCGACGTCCCCCAGCTGGTGCTGAGCCAGATCATCCCGCCGGCGCCGCCGCCGATCACCCTCACCGCCGGAGTTGACACTTCGACCAGCCCGGCGAACGTGGTCCTCATCTGGACCGGGGCCAGCGGGGCGCTGGTCGACATCTATCGCGACGGCATCAAGCTCGGCAACACCGAGAACGACGGGACGTGGATCTTCCCTGTCGCCTCCGGCACGCACAGCTTCCGCGTGTGCGAGCTCGGCTCGTCGGTCTGTTCGGCCGAGGCCACCGTGACCGTGCCCTGATCATCCACGCTTTGAGTGGGATGAGGGCACCCACGGCGCTGCGCTCGCTGGCACCGATAATAAACATGGGCCGAAGCGCCTCCCCAAACGTTGTCCTTTCACCATGACTGACACCACCCAAAATGCACCAGAAGGCTCGACCGAGAGCGAGAGCCATGTCGACCAGGCGATGCTTGGCCCGACCCCCGACAACCCCTCTTTGTCCCTGAAGAAGCGCCTCAAGCGCGCCGCCTTCTTCGACCAGCGCGAACGCGAAGTCGCGGCCGGCGAAGCCGTCCCGGTCGAGGCCGACGCCGGCCTTCCGGAACAGCTGGTCGAAGACATCGAGGCGCTGAACCGCGGCTAAGCTTGGGTCAGCAAGCCCTGCGCGCTCGCTGCTCTTCGTCACCTTGCTCGGGACCATCCGAGGACCGCCAGCCGATCAAGGATTTCAAGAAGCGATTTCAGCGAGCTAGCGCGCAGCCCTGCTTGATTTGACGAGATTGCCGGAGCGCAGGATACCGGTACGACCAGGATACTGCGCCTTCGGGTTCTGGCGCCAACGGAACTCGACCTCGACCGGGATAGCCCACTCCCTTGCGAGACGGTCGGCCTCTTTCCACGCTTCGGCCGCAGACTGACCCTGAATCGAAATCCCAAGGTTGGGATGGAACCGAAATCCTTCTTCCCAATATGACCCGACTTTTGAAGGAACCGCGAGCTCTTTCACGAGCCTTTCCCCCTCGGGCCCCTTAGCTTTTACCGCAGCAATCACGGCCAGAAGGATCGAAGCCCACCGTGGAGCCGGGATGTCCTTACCATTGACCGATGCCGTCTTCGGTTTCGTGAACCAAAGGCCGGGAGCACTTTCGAACTCCATCGCGCCGTCGCTTGCCGCGAGGACCGTCTCCGGCTCATCATCCCGTTCCATTCCGAGCTGCTCCATCACCTCCTTTACGACACGGTCGATGGTGTCGCTCGGGGTCGTCGTACCGAACCATGTCTTCAGAGTGCTCAGGTTGGCGAACGTTGCGTCGTTGACCCTCGAGGACGGGCATCATGGTTTCCTCCAATCTCACGATATGTTACATATAGACATATCCTACCTTCATGGTCAAGACATTATGTTACATATTACGCTATCGCGATGCAGACTGGTCCCAAGCTTGTTGGGACGACCTCTGCGCGAACAACTCACTTTCTCTTCGCGCCTTCGCTCCTTCGTGTGAAAAACACCTTTCCTACAGCCCCCATGGTATGTTCCAATATGGTTCGAGGAGGATCATATGGACGAACCGTCACCGATCAAGCCAACCCAGGACACTGGCGGCGCAGACAATCCCAAATTCCGCTTCGCCCCCGTCCCGGTCCGCGCGCGCCGCGACGGCTGGACCGTCGAGCGCCAGTGCGCCTTCATCGAGGCGCTCGCCGCGACCGGGGTCGTCGCGGACGCCTGTCGCCGGGTCGGCATGTCGCGCACCTCCGCCGACAATTTGCGCCGGCGCCCGTGCGGCGTGCACTTCCGCCGGGCGTGGCAGGCGGCGGTCGATTATGCGCTCCACCTGGTCGAAGAAGGCGCCCACCGCCGCGCGCGGGACGGCGTCGCCCGGCCGATCTTCCGCAACGGCGAGCAAGTCGGCGAATGGCGCCACCATGACGAGCGGCTGACCATGTTCCTGCTGCGCAACTACCGCCCCGAACGCTACGGCCGGATTCGCCAGCTGGCCGAGCCCCAACGCGACGAGTTCGGCGAGGACATGGGCTGGGAGGATCCCGGCATCACCCTCGAGGGCGGGCTCACCGCGATCGAGTTCGGCGCCGGCGACGTCCCGCCCGACGAGGGCGATGACGACGAACCGTGCGCGCTGTGAACCGCGGCGCGCTCGCGCGCGCGCGTTGAGGGCACAACTTTGACAACTTCCGCGCCCCCAAGGGTACGGATTCCGCGCAGAGACGCGGAGACGCAGAGGCCGTGGCGGAGCGCATGCGGCAGCAATCCGGATCGAGGATCGCGGCAGCGCGAGCGTCGGATTTTCTGGCTGCCGCGCGCCGGACGCTCGGCCTCTCCGCGTCTCCGCGTCTCTGCGCGAAAGAACTTTCCTTCTTTCTTCGCGCCTACCGCCGCCGCGACAGCGCGATGAGCACCACGCCGGCGACCGCCAGCACCGCGCCGCGCGTCGCCCATGGCCGCTGGTCGAGCATGAAGCTGGCGGCCGGCCAGTGGACCAGGCCGGTGCCCTGGCCGACCCACAGCAAGCCCACCAACACCGCGGCCATCCCGACGATCAGCAAAGCGCGTTTCATGCTGCGCATCCGTACCAGCAACCGCCTCAGGCTTCGAGGCGATTTCAGCGGTGGGAATCGCCGAATTCGGCGATCGCCGACGGCGTCGAGCTAAACGATGCCCTCCAATTGACCTGGATCTTCCTCCAGCAACGACTTCGCCGCTTGTGCCGCCTCGGCTCGCGAAAAGTCTCCGGGCAGATCGAGTTGAACGATGCCCGCTCGGCCGTCGACGGTGGCTTCAAAGGTCCAAATCGTCGTGAGCCCGTCCTCCTGGGGTTCACTGGTCCCGCCGGGATGAATGATTACGTGCGGCATGTCATTTTCACCGATGGCCCCTCGGGTCAGGAGTGATACCGGTTCTCTTGTCGCTCGTCTACTTTGGCTTAACCACGCCATCGGGTAACTGCAGTCCATCGCGCGTCGCGACTGTCTTGCGATCGGGCCAATTAACAAGTGTCGACTTGTGATATATTACATGGCCATTAGGGAGTGGCCATCATGACGACTGGTATTGGCAAAGGTCCCAAACGAATTGCGATTGCTCTGTGGGTGCCTTGGGTGGCTTATTGGGCATATCAGGCATTCGAACATTACAGCGCGATCCAGGACGCGAGGGCTGATCGTGAGATGACTTCGTGGGGCCAAGTCCTGTGGCTCGGACGCTCAGACTACGCTCGCGCGATGAATTCATTCAAAGCTGATTTGATCTGGATGGTGTCCGTACCTGTTGCGATGGTCTTGATTTATTGGGTGTATCGGGGCTTCAAACGCGGAACCAAACGCGAAACTTAGTCGGCGCCGCAGAAGCGCCCACTCGCCCGGCGCGCGTCACCGCGAACATTCGGCACATTCGGGGAGAAGACCATCTGGCTTATGGCTCGCGCCGCCGTTTTGATCGGCCAGGCGCCGACGCAGCCCCTATATTCACCGCATCCAACCGCAACGGAGACGGATCATGGCATCCCCCGACACGCCTCGCCCGAAACTCGTCGGCTTCAACCATGTCGCGATCGAGGTCGGCGACATCGAGCAGGCCCTCGCCTTCTACGGCAAGCTGTTCGCCTTCGAGTTGCGCAGCCGCGAGCCGGGCATGGCGTTCATCGACCTCGGCGACCAGTTCCTCGCCCTCCAGCAGGTTGCGCATCCCTCGCCGACCGGCGGCCGGCACTTCGGCCTGGTGGTCGAGGACAAGGAGGCCGCGCGCGCGGCCATCACCGCGGCCGGCATCACGATCGAGCCCGGCCCGTTCCTCGATTTCCGCGACCCGTGGGGCAATCTCGTCGAGATCGTCGGCTACACCAACATCCAGTTCACCAAGGCCGCCCACGTGCTCCGCGGCATGGGCCTCGCCCACCTCAAGAAGAGCGAGCAGGCGATCCGCGAGCTCGCCGACAAGGGCATGGCGCCGGAGAGCGCGGTCGAGCCGGCCTGACCCGCCGCCGCCCCGGCTGGCAATTCGCCCCGCCGCCCCCATATTGGAGCAATCGCCGGCATGGCACGCGTAGGCGGCCGGTGGCTGAGAACTCGTGGCGCTCCCGCTTACACCCTCGGGAGCATGACCATGGACCTCGAGAACCTGCTTCGCCGCAACCGGCGTTCGCTGCTGGCGGAGCCGCCGGCCCTGACGCCGCGCGAGAAGCGCGCCCACGACCAGTTCGCCCGCGAATATGCCGAGCAGGCCGGCCGCACGCGCGCCGCGCTCCGCGGACCCGCCGAATGAGCGCGCCCAAGACGCCCGACGCGCCGGCCGCGCCCGCGGCCAACGGCGGCCGCCGCCCCCGCAGCATGAATTACCGCAAGTCGAGCAAGGCGCCGCCGCCGACCCGCGAGCAAGCGCGGCGCCAGAGCGACGTGGTCCAGTCGGCCTGGCGCCATTTCGGCGAACCAGGGCCGGCGATCGCCTTCCTCAACACCCGCCACGCGAGGCTCGCGGCCCAGCCGCTCCATCTCGCGATCGAGAGCGACGAGGGGCTCGGGCGGGTGCAGCAGCTGCTCGCCGACATGGCCCTCCGGGCCTCCCCGCCAACCCGGCTCTAGTGGAGGCAGCCATGCGAACCAGGCGCGAGCCCGAGACCCCCGAAGAGCAGACCGCACGGGAGCGGCGGCAAGCCCGGCAGCGGAATGAGCGAGTCTCGGCGGACGACCGGGCGCTCGACGCCGCGGTCAAGCAAAGCATCAAGCTCTACGGCCCCTGAAACGAGGCGCGGAGCCGCACCCGCTCACTCCCCCTGCGACGCGTCGAGGTCCTTGAGATAGTCGGGCGTCATCACCGTCGCCGATTTGGTCGCCGGCACCTTGATGCTCTGCAGCAGCTTCAAATCGAACTTGTCGCGGAACTGGACCCCGAACTGCGACGCGCGGGCCCACACCACCGTGCCGTCGATCAGCCCGCCGGCGGCGAAGTCGAGCTGGATCTCGGCGCCGACCGGCAGCTCCTCGCGGCTCTCGACCAGCGCCCCGCCGCTCGAGATGTTGCGCAGCCGCGCGCCTTTGACCTCGCCGCGATAGTGGAGCAGCGCGGCGCGGATGATGCGGATCCTGGGCTCGCGCTGCGGCAGATGCGCGTCGGGCCGGCTGGCCGAGCCCTTGGCGGCGAGCGCGCGCGCCTCCTCGGCCGGCATCGGCTTGCCGAAATAATAGCCCTGGACCAGCGCGCAGCCGAGGTTGCGCACCAGCATCAGCTCGTCCTGCGTCTCGACCCCTTCCGCGGTGGTCTGCATCTTGAGGTCGGCGGCGAGCCCGACCATCGCCCGGATCAGCGCGGCGTTGCGACTGCCGGGGTCGGACGCGCCGCTGACGAAGCTGCGGTCGACCTTGATCTTGTCGAACGGCACGCGGAGCAGATAGCTCAGCGAGGAATAGCCGGTGCCGAAATCGTCGAGCGCCAGCTTGAGGCCGATGGCTTTCAAGGCGCCGATCATGTCGTGGACATGGTCGTCGTTGCTTAGGAACACGCCCTCGGTGATCTCGAGCTCGAGCCGCTTGGCCGGGAGGTCGGTCTCGCTCAAGATCGCGCGCACCGTCGCCGGCAGCGACGGCAGCTTGAACTGGACCGGCGACAGGTTGACCGCGACCGTGGTGTGCTGCGGCCAGTTGGCGGCCTCGGCGCAGGCGGTGCGCAGGACCCACTCGCCGATCTCGTTGATCAGCCCGATCTCCTCGGCGAGCGGGATGAACATCGCCGGGCTGACCGGCCCGTGCTCGGGATGGTCCCAGCGGACCAGCGCCTCGAACCCCATCACCGCCTCGCTGGTGGCGTCGACGCTGGGCTGGAACACGACCCGCAGCTGGCCCTTGTCGAGCGCGACGCGGAGGTCGGATTCCATCCGCTGCCGCTCGCGGGCGCTCTCGTGCATCTCGGGCGCGAAGAAGCGGTAGCAACCCTTGCCCGCGGCCTTGGCGGCGTAGAGCGCGAGGTCGGCGTCGCGCATCAAATCGTCGGGCGTGCGGTCGTCATAGTCCGAGGTGACGATCCCGACCGAGGTGCCGATCGACACCACCGTGCCGTTGATCGTGTAGGGCCGCGAGACATTGTCGATGATCCCCTGGGCGAGGCGCCCGAGGTCGTCCTTGCCCGGCGCGGTCGGGATGACGATCTCGAACTCGTCGCCGCCGAGGCGGCCGACCTGGCCGAGCTCGCCGACCTCGTCGCGCAGGCGCAGCGACACCAGCCGCAGCAAGGTGTCGCCGGCCGGGTGGCCGAGCGTGTCGTTGACCGCCTTGAAGCGGTCGAGGTCGAGCAGGAACACCGAGCATTGGTTCTTGCGCCGCGACGCGCTGACCAAAGCGTCGTCGAGCGCCCGGCGGAGCACTTCGCGGTTGGGCAGGCCGGTCAGCGAATCCTGGCGCGCGAGGCGGTCGAGCTCGACTTCCGACTGGCGCATCTTGGTCAGGTCGGAAGCGAAGCCGCGGAAGCCGAAAAAGCGCCCGATATGGTCGTGGATCGGCCGGCCGGAGATCGACCACCAGATTTCGTTCTTGGTCTTGGCGCGGACGATCAGGTCCTGGAAGGCGACGTGCGACGACAGATAGAAGCCGAGCGTCCGCTCCGAGGTCGCGCCGCCGTCGGCATTCTCGGCCGAGATGAGGTCGGCGAACGGGCGGTCGATGAGGTCGGCGGGCTCGCGCCCGAGCGCTTGGGCGACGCTGTCGCTGATGTACGACAAGGCGCCCTCGCGGGTGGTCTCCCAGAACCAGCCCTTCCCGCTCGCTTCGAATTCCTCGATCAGCCCGTCGGCGCGGGTCGCGTGCGGGCGCGATTCATCGTGGCCCTGATTGGCCCCGCTCCGCAGGAGTTGCCCAATGCTGCCCACGCCAAACTCCCGTGTGAGCGCCCGCGATACCTGGTTGTGGTTTAAATTCGGTTAGGCTCGGATGTTAAAACTTTGGTCCGGAAATCGCGCATCGTTTGCAAGGCGGCAGGGAAGCCCGAGTCCTAGACCTGGCTCGGATACATGGTTGGCGGGGCGTCGTTGAACGCCTTGACCAGGGTGATCGGGCCCTTCGCGATCATGTCCCAATGGTCGGCGTCGAGGTCGTCCAGCATCCACGCGCCAATCGCGCCGCAGAGCAGCCAGACGAAGACAGCCACGCCGACGAACAGTTTCATCGCGAGCTCCCGAGCAAGCGGACGCATGCAACCACGCTTTGTAACGTGAAGCAATGTGAGAGAATCGCCGCGCTGGCCGCGGCGGCCGCCGCTCCCCGATGCCGCGGGCTCAGGCCTCGCCCATTTCCTGCAGCCGTTCCTCGAGGGTCGCGAGGCGGCGTTCGATATTCTCGATCAGCAGCGCGAGCTCGGGCTCGGGCAGGTGGGTCGTCCGGCCGCGGCGATGGTCGCGAAGCGCGCCGAGCAGCTGCGCGCGGTCGCGCAACAACCGTCCCTTGCTGACCTGCCGCTGTCCCACCGGACCGGTCAGTGGGGCGAGCAGTCGGGTTGGTTCACCGCGCCGCGGGCTCGGGGGTCAGATGGCAAGGCCGGGATCGCCCTCGAGCACCTCGGTCGCCAGCCGCGGCCGCTCGCCCGGCCGCCACAGCCGCGCGGTGTGGGCGACGCGGTAGCGCAGGGGCCCGCCATCGGGTCGCTCGCTGCGGGTCACCGGACGCGGGATGCAGACGAACTCGGTCCGCATCTCGTCCTCGGTCAGCCGAACCTTGGCATAGCCATGACCGCCGGCATCGATGAATTCGAGGTGCGGGGAAAGTTCCGGATTGGAAAGCGCCCGCGCTTTCTCGAGGTCGAACGATTTGGCATATTCAAGGGCCGAGCGGACGCCGTGCCTAAGCATCATGTTGTACGTACACACGATTTTTCCGTCGGGGCGGTCGGCGAGATAGAGCGGCCGCATCGTTCTGTCCTTCTTGAACCCGTGCTCCCACGCTTCCTGGCCGCCTGGGCTGACCAGCGACCCGCCGACAAAGCTCAGGCCCACAGGCTCGTACTTGCGGGGCGGAAGCGTGGCCGCCGCATAGCCGGCCCAGAAGCTATGACGGTCGCCTGACACGATCGCGAAGCCGGTGATCTTCGCGTCGCGGATGAGATCATAGATTTCTCCGCGCTCGGCATAGGCAGCCCCGTAATCGTCGGTACGGGATATGGCGTAGGTGTCCGACGGCCACGCATTCTTCACCATCTCGGGCGGCAAGTTCTGTGGGTCGGTCCGCTCGTCGAGCGCTCCCAGCGAATTGCCCCAGATCTTCCAGGTTGCAGTCGCCTTGCGCAACTGGTCCTTGAACCATGCCTTCTGCTCGAGACCGAGGATCGTCCGCGGTGGCTTATCCTTGCTCGGGTTGGATATGCGCGCATCCCGGAAATGGAGTTCGGCCGGCGGATTGGCGCCGTTGTAGGCACGTCCGAGATCAAGCGCGATCATCGCTTCCTCGGAGAACATGCCGTTGAAGCTCGGATCAAAGATTTTGACAATATCGTCGGCGTTGCTTGGATCCTCCCCGCAAAAGCTGTGCTGATCGGTAAGGATCAGGTCGAGGTGCTTGCCGTAGCGGAGCGCGCGATAGGCGATCAGGCTGTTGATGGCGGCAAGGTTATTGGGCTCCAAACCCAAACCGTTCTCGTCCCATTTTTCGATCTCCACGTTCTTGACGGGAACAGATCCGAACACGTCGAGAGACCCGCTTGGGGCCTTCACGCGCGCCGGAATATACTCGAACCACGCCTGGTTGGCGGCGACCTTGATGCTCTGCCCCGGCCGCGGCGGGCCGCCCGCCTGCTGGATGCTCTGCCGGCCCTGCCACGAGAATTCGTGATTGTCCCACATGCTGACGAACGGCCAGCGGGCGCGGGCATCCTGCAGATCGGGATCGGCGAGATAGCCTTTGTAGACGACGCGATAGCCCTCGACCGTCAGCGGATAGTGGAAGTTGCTGAACTTGCCGCCGTCCGGAATGCGCCCGACGTCGTAGATGATGCGATCGTAGCGCGTCTTCACCTCATCGGGATATTCGACGATCTCGTAAATGAAGTCGCCCAGATGCAGGACGAAGCCGAGCTGCTGCGCCGCGGGCGCGCGCTCGTCCTCATAGATCATTCGCCGATAGCCGTTGAGCTTGCCTTCGTTGACGTCCTGGCAGTCTGACGAAGGCGAAATTGACCGGCCGCGGGTCGTCGTCGGCCGGGGCGGTGATGGTCCGGCCGACGCGGCTGCCGTTGCCGTCGCTGTCGGTGAAGCGATACCAGTAGGTGCGCGCCGGCTTGAGGCCGCCGACCAGCACCCGCGCCGTCCAGTCAGCGGCCTGCGACACCGGCGCGGTGGAATGGGCGACGACCCGGCGGAACGCCTCGTCCTCGGCCACCTCGACGGTCAGCAGCTGGCGCTCGCCGCTCGCGAACGGCCGGCGGGTCCACAGGATCACGCTGCTCGAATCCGGGTCGCCCGACGCGACTCCCTCGGGGAACAGGTCGCGCCGCTCGCGCCAGCGGACCCGCGACGCGCGGCCCGCCCCGCCCCACGCGGCAGACGCACCGATCGCCGCTGCGGCCTGGATGAAGTGACGGCGGCTAAGTGCCATGGAGTCCCCTTGGCACAGGGTCGTGGCGAGGCGGCCGGCCCGATTCCATCGCAAAACGACAGACGCCAGTTTCGTTCGACGAATGCGGGTCGTCTCATTCCCGATACTCGAGCGCGCTCCGCTTCCTGTATGGTGGTCACACAACAGGGAGTTGCGCATGACCGGCATTCTCGACAAGTTCCACGTCGAACATAGCGCCAACGGCGCGCGCGTCCTGGCCCGCTCGCTCGAGCTCACCGGCTATTGCACCGACGACCGCGAGATCGAGACGATGGTCGAGATGCTCAAGGACGACCTCGACGCCTGCGCCAGGGAGATGAAGCGCCTGCGCGCCGCCAACCTCCGCGGCGCCCTGTTCGAAGGCTGGCCGAAAAACGCCTGACGAGGATTCGACTCCTCGATCCGCGGTCTACGCAATGGGTCGACAGCTCGGCGGCTACCGCGCTCCCCACCCGGTCAGCATCGTCTTCACCGTGCGGAACAGGATCAGCAGGTCGAGCCAGGGCGAGAAATATTTGATGTAGTAGAAGTCGTAGTGGAGCTTGCGGTGGACGTCCTCGACCTCGGCGACATGGCCCTGGTTGACCTGCGCCCAGCCCGAGATGCCCGGCTTCACGACATGGCGATAGCGGTAGAACGGGATCTCGCTGGTATACCATAGCGACAGCACCTGCGCCTCGGGCCGCGGGCCGATCCAGCTCATCTGCCATTTGAGGATGTTGATGATCTGCGGCAACTCGTCGAGCCGCAGACTGCGCAGCACCCGCCCGACGCGGGTGATGCGGTCGTCGTCGTCCCGGGTCATCGCCGCCCAGCGCTCGTCCTGGTCCTCCCCCTCGCCGGCGTCGTCGACCGGGCGCATGGTCCGGAACTTGTAGACGGTGATCGGCTTGCCGGCGTGGCCGACGCGCTTCTGGCGGAACAGGACCGTGCCCTTGCTCGTCGAGCCAGGATGGCGATCGCGCAGGCCGGCCATCACCAGCAGCGCCACGGGCAGGATCGCGACCGCGAACAGGAAGTCGATCAGCCCCTTCAAGTGGAAATAGCCGCGCGCCGGAAGCAGCGAGCCGAAGCTGTTCTCCGACAGATGCTCGAGCTCGACCCGCCCGGTCAGCGATTCCGACAATTGCTTGACCTGGTAGACCATCCGCCCGGCCAGCGCCGCGTCGGCCAGGAACGCCGCCCATTCGTCGGGCAAATCCTCGGAGAAATCCGCGACGATCGCGTCGCAGTTGCGAGTATCGTGCAAGCGCGGCCGGGTCAGCAGCTTCCACTCGACCCCCGGGATGCAGGTCAGCTGTGTCGATCTCGCCGAACGGCACCACCGCGATAGCGGCGCCGAATGCCGCGCTCGGCGTAGACGTACAGCAGGTACAGCCAGAAGACGTGGAGCAGGAACCCGGCGAGGAGGCCGATGCGGTCGTAGGGGAAGCGGGTCAGCACGAAATAGAGGATGACGAGGCCGTGTCCGGTCAGCGCCGACGGGAAGATCACATAGCTGCGGCGGATGCCCGGGATAGGTCTCGATCGACAGCCGCATCCAGAAGGCGATCACGATCGCGCACGGCGTTGGCGATCAGTGTGTTGATGCTCGCCGCCTCGATCAGGTAGCCGGGCAGCAGCGGGCCGCGCGCCAGCCACGGCGCCAGCGCCGCCGACGACCAGCGCGCCGGCGAACTGGAACCGCTTGCGGATCAGCAGCGAGCCGTGGCCGACCCGGGCGAGGCGCTCGTGCTTCATAGCGACCAGCGATCGATCGCCGGGCGCGATCGTCCGGTCGCGCCACATGCCCTTGAGGTCGGCGAGCGTCCCGCCGGCCGCGACCAGGGCCGCAATCCGCTCGTCGCCAAGGTCGCGATACTCGCGATGCGGGACCGCCCCGACGACGAGGTCGTAACGCGCGCCATCGAGCTCGGTCAGCTCCAGCCCATATTCGCGGCCGACCTCGTCCGGGTCGGCCAGCGGATCGGCCACGGCGACGTCATGGCCGAGCCACTGCAGCCGGCGGACGAGGTCGACCGTGCGGCTGTTGCGCAGGTCCGGCACGTTCTCCTTGAACGTCAGCCCGAGCACCAGCGCCCGGCCCGCTCGCTTGCGCCGCCCGTGCAGTGCGTCGGCGATCCACGCGCCCATGCCGTCGTTGGTTTCGCGGCCGGCGAGGATCACCTGCGGCCGGTGGCCGAGGCTCTGGGCGAGATGGCTCAAGTAATAAGGATCGACGCCGATGCAGTGGCCGCCGACCAGCCCCGGCTCGAAATTGAGGAAATTCCACTTGGTCCTGGCCGCGGCGAGCACGTCCCACACCGACAGGTCGACCTTGCGCGAAGATCTGCGCGACCTCGTTCATGAAGGCGATGTTGATGTCGCGCTGGGCGTTCTCGATCGCCTTGGCCGCCTCGGCCGCCTTGATCGAGGCGGCGCGGAACACGCCGCCGCTGGTCACCGCGCCGTAGACCGCCGCGAGCTGCTCGACGACCTCATCGTCCTCGCCGGCGACGACCTTGGTGATCCGCTCGATCGTATGCTCGCGGTCGCCCGGGTTGATCCGTTCCGGCGATAGCCGAGGCGGAAGTCGCGGCCGCGCGTCAGCCCCGCGACGCGCTCGATCTCGGGCCCGCATATGTCCTCGGTCACGCCGGGGTAGACGGTGCTCTCGTAGACGATCGTCGGCCGGCGCCTGGGATCGATCAGCTTGGCAAGCGTGCGCGTCGCGGCAAGCACCGCGCCGAGGTCGGGCACCTTGTTCTCGTCGACCGGGGTTGGGACGGTCACGATATAGAAATCGGCGCCGGCGCAGTCCTCGGCGGCGGCGGTGAGCGTCAGCGCGGTCGCCTGCGAGCTCCGCCGAATCGACCTCGCGGGTCCGGTCGTGGCCGCGCTCGAGCTCGGCGATCCGCGCCTGGTCGACGTCGAAGCCGGTGACCGCGAACTTGCGCGCCAGGGCGACGGCCAGCGGCAGCCCGACATAGCCGAGGCCGATCACGACGATACGCTGCGGATCACTCATCGGGGCTCCTATACGCGCTCACTGCCGTTTCGGATGCAACTCCGCTCCGGTTCGGACGGGAAACCGGGTCAGGCGGGAGGCCTTCCGCGGCCCACGCCGAAATAGCTCAACCCCGCGCGCTCCGCTTCGTGCGGGTCCCAGACGTTGCGCAGGTCGACCAACGCCTTGCCCCGCATCCGCGCCGCCAGTGTCTCGAGGTCGAGCGCGCGGAACTCGTCCCATTCGGTGACGATCACCACCGCGTCCGCGCCGTCGGCCGCGGCATAGGCGTTGGTCGCATAGCCGATCCCACTGAACAACGGCTCGGCCTGGTGCTGGGCCACCGGATCGAACGCGATGACCTCGGCGCCGCGCTCGACCAGCCGCTTGACCAGCGGGATCGACGGCGCCTCGCGCATGTCGTCGGTGTTGGGCTTGAAGGCCAGCCCGAGCACGCCGATCCGCTTGCCCGAAACGTCGCCGCCGAGCGCCCGCTCGACCCGCTCGGCCATCGCCTCCTTGCGCTCGTCATTCACCTTGACCACCGCCGACACGATCTGCTGCTCGACCCCGGCCAGCTCGGCCGTCTGGAGCAGGGCCAGCGTGTCCTTGGGGAAGCAGCTCCCGCCGTAGCCCGGGCCGGCGTGCAGGAACTTGGGGCCGATGCGGTTGTCGAGGCCGATGCCGCGGGCGACGTCCTGGACGTCGGCGTCGACCGCTTCGCACAGGTCGGCGATCTCGTTGATGAAGCTGATCTTGGTCGCGAGAAAGGCGTTGGCGGCATATTTGGTGAGCTCGGCGGTGCGCCGGCCGGTGAACAGGATCGGCGCCTGGTTGAGGAACAGCGGCCGGTAGATCTCGCGCAGCACGTCGCGCGCTTTCTCGTCGTCGGCGCCGACCACGATCCGGTCGGGGATCTTGAAGTCGCGGATCGCGGCGCCCTCACGCAGGAACTCGGGGTTGGACGCGACCGAAATCCCTTCCGCGCCCTCGTCGGCGAGGATTTTCGCGATCTCGTCACCGGTCCCGACCGGGACGGTCGACTTGGTGACGACGACGGTTCCGGGCCGGATCGCCTTGGCCAGCTCGCGCACCGCGTCGAACACGTAGGTCAGATCGGCGTGGCCGTCGCCGCGCCGCGCCGGCGTGCCGACGGCGATGAACACCGCTTCGGCCTGCTCGACCCCTTGGGCCAGGTCGGTGGTGAAGGTCAGGCGGCCGCGCTCGACATTGGCCTTGACCAGGGCCTCGAGCCCCGGCTCCCAGATCGGCATCACGCCGGCGTTGAGGCCGTCGATCTTGCTCGCGTCCTTGTCGACGCAGGCGACCTGGTGGCCGAAGTCGGCGAAGCAGGCGCCCGACACCAAACCGACATAGCCGGTGCCGATCATCGCGATACGCATGCTTGCTCCTCTATGGCCGGGACGGCGCCCCTTAGCCGCGGCGCAGCAGGATGAACAAGCGCCCCGCTTATGGCTTCCATGGCAGATTTTTATGAGCCGTGGCGCCGGGACTGGGTTAATTGGGCTTCATGACTATCGACTTCGATCGCGCCGTCCTGCTCCCCGTCGACCTGCAGCAGGCGTTCGACGCGCCGCCCTGGCCGCGCCGCTGGAATGCCGCGGTCGACGCCAACGGGCTCGCGTTGCTCGCCGCCTGGCGCTCGGCCGGCCGCCCGATCATCCACGTCCGCCACGACAGCGTGCAGCCCGGCTCGACGCTGGCTCCGGGCCACCGCGGAAACGATTTTCGTCCCGGTTTCGGACCCGAGGGCGACGAGCCGCTGGTCGCCAAGAGCGTCAATTCGGCCTTCATCGGCACCGATCTCGAGCTTCGGCTCAAGCGCCTCGGCGCGCGGCACGTCGTCGTGTTCGGAATCTCGACCGACATGTGCGTCTCCACCACCGTTCGAACCGGCGCGAACCTGGGCTGGGACATGGTCCTGGTCCCCGACGCCTGCGATTGCTTCGACCTGCCCGACGGCGCAGGCGGAACGATCGCCGCCGAGGAAATTCAGCGCGCCCATGTCGCGACTCTGGCGGTTGAATTCTGCCGCACCCTGACGACCGCCGAGCTGACGGAATCCCTCTCCCTTGGGAGAGGGAGGGAGCAGCTGAAGGCTGCGGAAGGGTGAGGTAGATCGACCTCACCCCGCTTGGCTTCGCCGAGTCGACCCTCTCCCGCGGGAGAGGGTTTTATTAGCCGCAAAATCCCTATATTGGCCCGCGCCTTCCGATGAACGTCACAACGCTCCCCAAGCCCCCGCGCGTCGGGCTGGTCTCGCTCGGCTGTCCCAAGGCGTTGGTCGACAGCGAGCGGATCATGACAAAGCTGCGCGCCGACGGCTACGACATGTCGCCCGACTACGCCGGCGCCGACGTGGTGCTGGTCAACACCTGCGGCTTCCTCGACAGCGCCAAGGAAGAGAGCCTCGAGGCGATCGGCGAGGCGATCGCCGAGAACGGCCGCGTCGTCGTCACCGGCTGCTTGGGCAAGGAAGCCGAGGTCATCCGCGCCCGCTTCCCGCAAGTGCTCGCGGTCACCGGCCCGCAGCAATATGAGGAGGTCGTCGCCGCGGTCCACGAAGCCGCCCCGCCGGTCCCCTCGCCGTTTATCGACCTGGTGCCCGAGGCCGGGCTCAAGCTCACGCCGCGCCACTACAGCTACGTGAAGATCTCGGAAGGCTGCAACCACCGCTGCGCCTTCTGCATCATCCCCTCGATCCGCGGCGACCTCGCCAGCCGCCGCCCCGACGCCATCCTGCGCGAGGCCGAGAAGCTCGTCGCCGCCGGTACGAAAGAGCTGCTGGTGATCAGCCAGGACACTTCGGCCTACGGCGTCGACCTGCGCCACGCGAGCTACCCGCTGAAGGGCGGCGGCGAAGTCCGCGCCCACATGACCGACCTCGCCCGCGAGCTCGGCAAGCTCGGCACGCCCCAGAACAATGTTTGGGTCCGCCTCCACTACGTCTACCCCTATCCGCACGTGAACGACGTCATCCCGCTGATGGCCGAGGGGCTGGTCCTCCCCTATCTCGACATCCCGTTCCAGCATGCGTCGCCCAAGGTGCTGCGTGCGATGCGCCGCCCGGCCAACGACGCCAAGGTGCTTGAGCGCATCCGCAACTGGCGCGAGATCGTCCCCGACCTCGCCATCCGCTCGAGCTTCGTCGTCGGCTTCCCCGGCGAGACCGAGGAGGATTTCGATTATCTGCTGAGCTGGCTCGAGGACGCGCAACTCGACCGGGTCGGCGCGTTCAAGTTCGAGCCGGTCGAGGGTGCGGCCGCCAACGCCCTGCCCGACCCGGTCCCCGACGAAGTGAAGCAGGAACGCTTCGATGCGGTAATGGCCCTGTCCGCCCGCATCAGTGCCGAGAAGCTCGCGGCCAAGGTCGGCACCACCATCGACGTCCTCATCGATCGGGTGGACACTGACGTTCCTCCCCATGCCGGGCATGGGGAGGGGAACCATGCGGAGCATGGTGGAGGGGTAGATGTCGCCCACCTCGACGCCCCCCACCCCGCGCATCATCACGCCATCGGCGCCACCGGCCGATCCAAGGCCGACGCGCCCGAGATCGACGGCGAGGTCCACCTGCGCGACGCCGGCGGGCTCAAGCCCGGCGACATCGTCCGAGTGACGATCGAGGATTCCGACGAGCACGATCTCTTCGGCGTGCCCGCCTGAACTCGCCTCACCCCGTTATTCCAACGACTTACGGAAGCGGCGGAACAAAAGCCGTGCGGTTTGGCGGCGCAGGCATAGGAAGGGGTTTCCGCCCACCACCGAAAGTCTTTGCCCAGTGGCGTTCCCCCGTTTGTTCAATTTCCACTCGCGCGGCATCGCGATCGACCTCGGCACCGCGAACACCGTGGTCTACGTCCACGGCTCGGGGATCGTCGCCAGCGAGCCCTCGGTGGTGGCGATGGAGTTCGTCAACGGCGTCCGCCGCGTCCGCGCGGTCGGCGACGACGCCAAGCTGATGATGGGCAAGACGCCCGACAACATCAAAACCATCCGCCCGCTGCGCAGCGGAGTGATCGCCGACCTCGAGGTCGCCGAGGAGATGATCAAGCATTTCATCAGGAAGGCCCATGGCGGGCCGAGCCGCTTCTCGCGCGGGCCGGAGGTGGTGATCTGCATTCCGTCGGGCGCGACCTCGGTCGAGCGGCGCGCGATCCGCGACGCCGTCACCAACGCCGGCGCCGACCGGGTGTCGCTGATCGAGGAGCCGATGGCCGCGGCGATCGGCGCCGGGCTGCCGGTGACCGAGCCGATCGGCTCGATGGTGGTCGACATCGGCGGCGGCACCACCGAGGTCGGGGTGATCTCGCTTCAGGGCCTCGCCTTCTGCCGCTCGACCCGCGTCGGCGGCGACCGCATGGACGAATCCATCGCCGCCTACGTCCGGCGCAACTTCAACCTGCTGATCGGCGAGGGCACCGCCGAGCGGGTCAAGCTCGAGATCGGCACGGCGCGCGCGCCCGCCGACGGCGTCGGGCTCACCGCCGCGGTCCGCGGCCGCGACGTCAGCCGCGGCGTGCCGAGCGAGATCGAGCTCAACCAGGGCCAGATCGCCGAGGCCCTGTCCGAGCCGGTCAGCCGGATTCTCGAGGTCGTCCGGGCGGCGCTCGAGAACACCCAGCCGGAGATCGCCGCGGACGTGATCGACCAGGGCATCACCATGACCGGCGGCAGCTCGCTGCTGCGCGAGATCGGGCCGGTGCTGGCCGACGAGACCGGGCTGCCGGTTCGCGTCGCCGACAATCCCCTCGAATGTGTCGCGCTGGGCGCCGGGCGGACGCTCGAGGATCCGGCCTATCGCGGCGCGCTGATCCCCGCCTGACGACCGCGATCCGGCCGGCGTGAACCAAAACCGCCGGCACCGCCACTGACATGGATTCCGGCGCGCTTGAGCTATGGGCGCGCCGCCGGGGC
This sequence comes from uncultured Alphaproteobacteria bacterium, assembly GCA_963765945.1. GTDB lineage: Bacteria > Pseudomonadota > Alphaproteobacteria > Sphingomonadales > Sphingomonadaceae > Sphingomicrobium. The sequence goes on along the minus strand of CAVXYS010000013.1, from coordinate 11,764 downwards.
GGGAAACAGGGAGGCGACGCCATGGCACCCAGGGTCCAACTGCTCCTTTCGCTCATCGCCGCGAGCGCGGTCGTCGGCACCGCGATCGCTTCGCCGCCGCCGCAGGGCGGACGCAAGTTTACCGTCGCGCTGAGCGGCCAGAACGAGGTCAACGCGGCCAACCCCAACGGCGGCGCCGGCGACCCCGACGGGACCGGCAGCGCCGCGGTGACCATCAACCCCGGCCAGCAGCGCGTCTGCTGGGACATTACCGTCAACAACATCGCCGCGCCGACCCGCGGCCACATCCACAAGGCGCCGGTCAAGGTGAACGGGCCGATCCTCGTCACCTTCTTTGAAGCCAACAACGTCGCTCTGAAAGGCTGCACGTCGACCACCCAGCCGGTCGACCGCGCGCTGCTGATGGACATCATCCAGCACCCCGACCAATATTATGTGAACGTCCACAATGCGGACTTCCCGGCCGGGGCGATCCGCGGGCAGATGCACAAGTAGCAGCTAGCGCCGGCTGCGGCGCCAGCGGATGAGCAGCAGGACCACGCCGCACGCGACCGTGTCGGCGAGCCAGTCGAGCACGTCGCTGTCGCGGTGCAGCGCGGGGATCGCCTGGACGACCTCGATCAGCGCCCCGAACAGCGACAGGCCGACCGCCAGCCGGAGCAGCGCCGCCCGGGCATAGGCCCAGGCGCCGAGCAACCCGAGGGTCGCGAACGCCGCGATATGCTGGACCTTGTCGTTGGGCTCGCCGGGCAGGTGCGGCGGGTGCGGGATCACCGCCATCACGAACGCGAGAGCGGTCGCCGCCCAGAATATGAAGCGGGCATAGAGTGACTCGCTGCGTTTCATTCCGTCATCCCGGCCTTGAGCCGGGATCCGCCTTCACTTCAGCGGCAGCGGAGGAAGCCCGAAATCCTCCGCCAGATCGCGCCACGTCGGGTTGATCGAGTGAATCAGGTCATACTTCCAGGCGCGAGGCCAACGCTTGATCCGCTTTTCCCGAATGATCGCTGACTCCATGGTTTCATGGACCTCGAACCAGACGAGGCGTTTGATCCCGTAGCGCTTGGTGAAGCCGCGCACGAGCCCTTCACGGTGCTGGTAAACTCGTCCGAGGAGCCTGGAGGTGACGCCCGTGTAGAGCGTGCTGTGAGAGGCTCGGGCGAGCATGTAGACGCACGGTTGTCGGTCCATGCTTCGATCAAGAGAACAAGGCGGGTCCCGGCTCAAGGCCGGGATGACGAAAATGGACCTACTCGACAGCCCCGCCTCAACGGCTAGGCTGCCCCCATGCTCAAGCTCGCCCCCGCGCTCCTCGCGCTCCTCGCCATTCCCGCCGCCGCCCAGCCGCTGACCCTGGCGGAAACCGCGGCGATCGACCGGATCGTCACCACCGCGCTCGCCGCCGAGGACGTGCCGTCGGCCTCGATCGCGGTCGTCCGCGACGGCCGGATCGTGCTGACCAAGGCCTACGGCAAGGCCAACGAGGGCCTCGCCGGCGACCCCGGCCCTGCCCTACCAGATCGCGTCCAACTCCAAGCAGTTCACGGCGATGGCGCTGCTGCTGCTCGAGGACGAGGGCAAGCTCAGCCTCGACGATCCGGTCGCCAAATATCTGCCCGGGATCAGCGGCGGCGACCGCATCACCATGCGCCAGTTGCTCACCCACACCTCGGGCCTGCAGGATTTCTGGCCGCAGGATTACAGCTTCGCGGCGATGGCGCGGCCGACCACGCCGCAGGGCATCGTCGACAGCTGGGCCAAGAAGCCGCTCGACTTCGCGCCCGGCGACCAGTGGCAATATTCGAACACCGGCTATGTCGTCGCCGGGATGATCGCCGAGAAGGTCAGCGGCGAGCCGCTGCTGACCTATCCTCACGCGCAGGATCTTCAAGCCGCTCGGCATGACCAGCGTCGCGCGACCAGGACGACACCAACACGCCCGCCTTCCCCGCCGGCTATGGCCGCTACGCGCTCGGGCCGGTGCGCCAGGTGACCCCGCCGGCGCGCGGCTGGCTCTACGCCGCGGGCGAACTGTCGATGACCGCCGCGGACCTCGCCAAATGGGACATCGCGCGGATCGAACCGGTCGCTGATCCCGGCCGACGACTGGGCGGCGCAGGAAACCGAGGCCAGGCTCAACGACGGCAACGACACCGGCTACGGCCTCGGCGTCAGCGTCCGGCCCGCCAACGGCCACCGGGCCGTGCGCCACACCGGCGAAGCGGTCGGCTTCCTGTCCGCCAACACCGTCTTTCCCGACGACAAGGCGGCGGTGGTCGTGCTCACCAACAGCTGGTCGTCGCGGCGCCTACACCCGGATCGCGCGCGACATCGCCAACGTGATCCTGCCCAAGGCGCCCGGAACGCCGGCCGACGACCCCGTGATCGCGGCGCAGGCGGCGCGCGCCCGGACGGTCTACGACCAGCTCCGCGCCGGCACGCTCGACCGCGCGCTGCTGACCGCGAACGCCAATTATTATTTCACGCCGCAGGCGATCGCCGACTTCCAGTCCAGCCTCGCGCCGCTCGGCGAGCCGACCGCGTTCGAGCCAGCCGGCAAGCCGGTGCTGCGCGGCGGCTTCGTCATCCAGGGCTATCACCGTCAAATATCCCGACCGCACGCTCTCGACTCTGTCGACCTTGCCGAGCCCGGCGCCAACGGCCGCATCGAGCAATTCCTGGTGACTCCGGCTCAGGACTGGCCGCAATGACCGACTTCGCTTCCCTGCTTCGCCCGACCGCGGCGAAACCGCGCCGCCGATCCACCTCGTCGACAAGGACAGCTTCGCCGGCTGGGTCAAGGGCCAGCCGGCCGACGGACCGCGCGCTGCTCGCCGCGCACCGCTTCGACGGCAAGACGGGCTTCGCCTTCGCCATGCTGCCCGCGGCGGCGACGACTTCGAGGTCGTCAGCCGCGGTCGAGAATGCCGCCGAGCTGTCGCCCTGGTGCCTGGCCAAGCTCGGCGAGAGCGCTGCCCGAAGGCACCTACCGGCTCGCCGCGGGCGAGCCGGGCCAGGCGGCGCTCGGCTGGCTGCTCGCCCAGCACCGGTTCGACGCGCTACCGGTCGAAGCCGACGAGCCCGAGCGCGGGCCGCGCGTGCTGCTCACCGGCGAGGCGGCGAGGATCGACGACGATCGTGCGCCTCGCCGAGGCGACCGCGCTGGTCCGCGACCTGGTCAACACGCCCGCCGCCGACCTCGGGCCCGGCCGAGCTCGAGCAGGCGGTTCGCGACGAGGCCAAGCGCTTCGGGCGCCAAGCTCGAGGTCACGTCGCGGCGACGAGCTGGCGAAGGGCTATCCGCTGATCGCCGCGGTCGGCCAGGCGCCGCGACGCCGGAGCGCGCGCCGCGCCTGATCGAGCTCGAATGGGGCAAGGCCGACGCACCCGCGCGTCGCGATCGTCGGCAAGGGCGTGTGCTTCGACAGCGGCGGGCTCGACATCAAGTCGGCCGGCGGGCATGCGGCTGATGAAGAAGGACATGGGCGGCGCGGCGCACGCGCTCGCGCTGGCCCGGCTGATCATGGCCGGCCAAGCTGCCGGTCCGCCTCCACCTGCTCATCCCGGCGGTCGAGAATGCGGTGTCGGGCAGCCGCCTACCGCCCCGGCGACATCGTCAAGTCGCGGCAAGGGCCTGACCGTCGAGATCGACAATACCGACGCCGAAGGGCGGCTGATCCTCGCCGACGCGCTGGCCAAGGCGGCCGAGGACGAGCCCGAGCTGATCGTCGATTTCGCGACCCTGACCGGCGCGGCGCGGATCGCGCTCGGGCCCGACCTGCCGGCGACTGTTCGCCAACTGCGACGATCTCGCCGCCGATCTCGAGGCCGCCGCGCAGCGACGTCGAGGACCCGCTGTGGCGGATGCCGCTTGTGGGATCCCTATGACGAGATGCTCAAGAGCGACATCGCCGACCTCGCCAATGCCGCGAGCTCGCCGATGGCCGGCTGCGATCACCGCCGCGCTGTTCCTGAAGCGCTTCGTGCCCGACGCGATCGCCTGGGCCCATCTCGACACTTTCGCCTGGCGCGACGCCGGCCAAGCCGGGGCGGCCCAAGGGCGGCGACGCGCTCGGCCTGCGCGCCGTGTTCGCGACGCTCGACGGCCGTTATCGCACGCCGATTGAACCGTGCAACTCGCCGCGAATTCCGCGCCTTTTCCGGTTGCTCGCCTGCAACATTTCGCGGCCTTACCGGTTTACTTGGCAGCTACGCGGCCATGGGACGGAGACTGGCAGCCATGGGCGAAGTTTCGCTGACCGGCTGGATGCGGGCGCTGATCGCCTATGTCCGCTCGGGCGAGCCCGACCTGACCAACCGGCAGATGGCGCTGCTGATGCTCGTCTATCTGACCCCCGGGCCGCACACGGTGCGCGGCCTCGCCCGGGTGCTCGGCGTTTCCAAGCCGGTCGTGACGCGCGCCTTGAATACGCTCGGCGCGCTCGGCTATCTGCGCCGCGAGCGGGACCAGGACGACCGCCGCAACGTGTTCGTCGTCCGCACCAACAACGGGGCCGAATTTCTTGAAGGCTTCAAGCGCAACCTCCGCGAGGGCGACAACAGCAGCGCCGGGCACCGGCCGGTCATCGGCCAGGCGCACGCCTTCGCCCACCGCTGACGGCGTTTCGCCTCTCCGGACCGTCGGACCCGCCCGACCCCGCGCATCAACGCCTACCGCAAGGACCTCGCCGACGTCGCGCTCGCCGGCGGGTGATCGCCTCGCATTATGCCGAGCCGCTCGACCGGACGATCGCCGCGCCGGCCGAGCTGCGCGCGGCCCCCGCCGACGATGCGGAGGTCATCGGCCAGCTCGAGCCCGGCGATCGCTTCGCCATGCTCGACGACAGCCTGGGCTGGGCCTGGGGCTATGCCGGCGAGAACCGCCGCGTCGGCTACGTGCGGTCGGAAGCGCGTCGGAGCGCCGTGATGCTACATCTCGCCGCGGGCGCGGCGGATCGCGTACCATTTCGCGACGTTGGCGTTGTGCTCGGCCAGCGTGTCGGCGAACACGTGGCCGCCGGTGCCGTCGGCGACGAAGTACAGCGCCTTGGTCGGCGCCGGGATGAAGCACGGCGGCGATGCTGGCCTTGCCCGGGATTGGCGATCGGCCCCTCCGGCAGGCCCGCCGCTGCGGTAGGTGTTGTAGCCGTTGTCGGCGTGCAGCTCCGACCTCAGGATCCGCCGGCCGAGCGGCTTGCCCTTGGTGATCGGATAGATGACCGTCGGGATCGGCATCGAGCTTCATGCCGATCCGCAGGCGGTTGCAATAGACTCCGGCGATCATCGGCCGCTCGCTCGCCTTGCCGGTCTCCTTCTCGACGATCGAGGCGAGGGTCACCGCCTGCTCCTTGGTCGCGATCGGGCAGTCGGTGCTGCGCTCTGTCCACAACGCATCGAGCGTGCCTGGTCATCGCCGCCTGCATGCGCCGGACGATCGCCGCGCGGCTGTCGCCGCGCTGATAGCCGTAGCTGTCGGGCAGCACCGACCCTTCGGCGATCGGCGGCAGCGGCCCGGCCAGATAGGGGTTCGCCGCGAGCTTCTCGGTGACGATGATCGCCGGCATGCCTTCGGACGACGGTGACCAGCCGCTGGATCGGCTGGCCATGCTGCAGCAGGTCGAGGATCGCGGCCCCGCCCATCCCCTTGGGAATCGCGAACTCGCCGGCCTGGATCGGGTCGCTCGAGCCGAACAGCCGGGCCATCACATAATAGGTCCGGGCGGTGCCCGGGATCGCGCCCTGCTTCTCGAGCTGTCGCGCGGCCGAGCCGAGGCTCGCGCCTTCCGCGATCGATCACGTCATGCGGTCCGGGCTTCGGGCCCGGGCGCCCACCACAGGAACCAGATCGTCACCAGCGCGGCGAGCAGCAACCCGCCGACGCCGATCAGGCAGCCTCGCCTCACACGGCCTTCATGATCAGCGACGCATTGGTCCCGCCGAAGCCGAAGCTGTTGTTGAGCACCGCCTTGACCCTCCGCTCCTTCGCCTTGTGCGGCACCAGGTCGACGCCTTCGGTGCCCTCGCTCGGATTGTCGAGGTTGAGCGTCGGCGGGACGATCTGGTCGCGGAGCGCGAGGATGCAGAAAATGCTTTCGACCGCGCCGGCGCCGCCGAGCAGATGGCCGATCGCCGACTTGGTCGAGCTCATCGACAGCGTGCCGATGGCATTGCCGAACAGCCGGCGCACCGCGCCCAGTTCGAGCTCGTCGCCGAGCGGCGTCGAGGTGCCGTGGGCGTTGATATAGTCGATGTCGCTCGGGCTGCAGCCCCGACTTCTTCAGCGCCATTTCCATCGAGCGATAGGCGCCCGAGCCTTCGGGGTGCGGCGCGGTGACGTGATAGGCGTCGCCCGACAGGCCGTAGCCGATCACCTCGGCATAGATCTTCGCGCCGCGCGCCTTGGCGTGCTCATATTCCTCGAGCACGACCACGCCCGCGCCCTCGCCCATGACGAAGCCGTCGCGGTCCCTGTCGTAGGGCCGGCTGGCTTTCTCCGGCTGGTCGTTGAAATTGGTGCTGAGCGCGCGCGCCTGGGCGAAGCCGGCGATGCCGATCGGGCAGATCGTCGCTTCGGCGCCGCCGGCGAGCATGATGTCGGCATCGTCCGTCGCGATCATCCGCGCCGCGTCGCCGATCGAATGGGCGCCGGTCGAGCAAGCGGTGACCACCGCATGGTTCGGCCCCATCAGCCCGTATTTGATCGACACCTGGCCGGAGATGAGGTTGATCAGGCGGCCGTGGACGAAGTGCGGGCTGACCCGGCCCGGCCCCTTTTCGTGCAGGACGAGCGCTCTCGCTTCTCGATGCCGGGCAGGCCGCCGATGCCCGAGCCGATCGACACCCCGGCGCGGAGCCGGGTCTGCCTCGTCCATCTCGATCAGGCCGGCGTCCTCGATCGCCTGGCCGGCGGCATCGATGCCGTAGATGATGAACGGGTCGACCTGGCGCTGGACCTTGTGGTCGACGCGCTTGTCGGGATCGAAGCCATATTCATGGTCGGCCGGCTTCACCTCGCAGGCGATGCGGCACTTCTGGTCGCTGGCGTCGAATTGGGTGATCGTCCCCGCGCCGCTCTTGCGAGGCGAGGATGTTTTCCCAGCTGGTCTCGACGTCGCCGCCGAGCGGCGTCACCAGACCCAGACCTGTCACGACGACACGGCGCATGTCAGTCACTCCAAATGCAACAGGCCCAAACCCGTTCGGGCTGAGCCTGTCGAAGCCCTGTATTTCGTACAACGCCCTGGAACGCAAAAGGCAGCCCTTCGACAGGCTCAGGGCGAACGGCTTGCCGATCAGCCCTTGTTCTGGTCGATATAGTCGATCGCGTCGCTGACGGTCGTGATCTTCTCCGCGGCATCGTCCGGAATCTCGACTCCGAACTCTTCCTCGAAGGCCATCACCAGCTCGACGATGTCGAGGCTGTCGGCGCCGAGATCGTCGATGAAGCTGGCGTCCTCGGTGACCTTGTCGGCCTCGACGCCGAGATGCTCGACGACGATCTTCTTCACCCGATCGGCTGTCTCGCTCATTGGAAACTTCCTCCGTTTGTGCTTTTGCGTTGCCCTAGCGATGGCTCCGTGAGGTGGGCAAGTAGGACACGGCTTTGCGAGGCCCCGCGGCGGGCTTCGTTACGCTGTAACAATCTTGCAACAGCTTTCGCCCGAATGCGGCCCGGAAGGCGCACGCTCTTCCGCAAGCGCGAGCCTTTCGGGCATATGTCGTCTCAACGACAATGCACAGGGGCGATCTCCATGCGCATTTCCGCAGCCTTGCGCTTAATCGGCACATCCGCATTCGCGCTCTTTGCCGCTCCGGCGCTCGCCCAGACGCAGCCGGAAGCGACGGCCCAGGCGGCAAACCAGGCTGCCGCTCAGACCGCGCCGGTGGTCGAGGATCGAAGCGAGATCATCGTCACGGCGACCAAGCGCGCGTCGCGGGTCCAGGACGTCCCCTTCTCGATCAACGCGCAGACCCAGGCCGACATCCAGCGCGCCAATGCGCAAACGCTCGAGGACATCAGCCGCAACGTCGCCAGCCTCACCGTCCAGAACCTCGGGCCGGGGCAGAGCCAGGTCTCCGTCCGTGGCGTCTCGGCGGGCCAGATCGTCCGCGACCAGCCGGGCGTCAAGGAGCAGGTCGGCATCTACCTCGACGAGAGCATCGCCTCGCTGTCGCTGTTCACGCCCGACTTCGACCTGTTCGACCTGAACCGCGTCGAAACCCTGCGCGGCCCGCAGGGCACCCTGTTCGGCGCGGGCAGCGTCGGCGGCACCATCCGCTACATCACCAACCAGCCCAAGCTCGACGTCGTCGAGGGGCAGGTCGAAGGCGGAATCAACTTCCTCAAGGGCGGCGACATTGGTTGGGATGCCAAAGCCGCGATCAACATGCCGATCGCCAATACCCTGGCGGCACGCGTAGTCGGCTATTACACGCACTTCGGCGGTTTCATCGACGCAGTCGGACCGGCCGCCGGCAACAACATCAATGACGGCGAGCGCTTCGGCACGCGCGTGTCGTTGCTGTGGCAGCCCGTCCCCGAAGTGAAGGTCACGCCGCGACTGGTGTTCCAGCGGGCCACCGCGAATGGCTTCAACCGCGAGGAGCATTACAACCTCTACGACAACCAGTTCACCACCGGAGCTGCCGGAACCGATCTCGGCCGCCGGACGGTTTTCCTTCGCCTTCCGGAACGGTTCCGCGACCAGACGACCCTGATGGATCTCACGGCGAGCTACGACTTCGGGCCAGCCGAGCTGACCTCGGTTACCAGCAAGATGCTGCGCGACATTCTCGTCAGTCGCGATGCCTCAGCGCTGACCGGCTCCGTGGGCGTGTCGTTCACCGGCCTCGGAGTCGACCGCGACGTCGTCCAGTTGACCTCCAACCTGCGCGACACGACCAAGCTCAATCAGTTCACCCAGGAACTGCGGCTTGCCTCGACCGGCGCGGGCCCCTTTCATGGGTGTTCGGCGGCTTCTACAGCAACGTCCACCGCAACTATAAACAACGGCTGCCGACCCCTGGCTATGATAATCCGTTCGGCATTCAGGCGCTCAACGGACTGTGCCTGCTCGCAGGCCTGTCTGTTCGTCGCCGGGCGTTCCGATGACACCGAAGAGGCTGCCAACGGCTTCCCGCTTGATTCGCCGTACAATGCCGACCTGCCGTACGTCATCAAGCAGAAGGCGCTGTTCGGCGAGGCGAGCTACAAGTTCGGCCAGTTCAAGCTGACCGCCGGCGGCCGCTGGTACGACTTCAAGGAAAGGCGCAACTTCATTTCCGGCGGCGTCTTCTCGAACCGCGATACGCGGATCGGCGACCGGACCAAGTCCAACGGCTTCTCGCCTCGCGGCATCGTCAGCTGGGAGCCGGCCCGCAACCTGAGCGTCAATGCGCAGGTCGCGAAGGGCTTCCGTCTCGGCGGCGTCAACGACCCGCTGAACATTCCGCTGTGCGAAGGCGGCCCGACGGCACGGTCGCTTTGTCGTTCGGCAATCACCCGACGCTACAAGGACGAAACGCTGTGGAACTATGAGGCGGGCGTCAAATATTCGCGCCATGGCATCACGTTCAACGCGGCTGCGTTCTATAACGACATCAAGAACCTGCAGGTGACGGCGGATGCCGGCAGCTGTTCGTCGCGCGTGGTGTTCAACGTGCCCAAGGCGCATACGCAGGGCGTCGAGGCCGAGTTCGCGGTGCATCCGCATCGCAGGCCTCGACCTGTCCCTTCGCGGGCAGCTTGCATCGAGCGCCAAATTCGACTCGACGCTGCGACTCGGCCGGCGATCCCGACCAGCCGTCGATCGCCGGCATTCGCGACGGCAATCGCCTGCCGACGGTTCCGAAATATCAGTTCGCGGCGACCGCGACCTATGGCACGCAGTTCAGCTCCACCGGCGAATGGTATGTACGGCAGCGTCCAGCGCATCGGCAACCGCTATACCCAGCCGAGCGACCAGGAAGCCGGCGCCGGACTTGTGACAATGCATCTTCTTCGATCCGGTCGACCGGCAACTTCGGCACCGGCGCCGATCGACTTCGGATCGCTGCAAGCTGCCGCCCTACACGCTGGTCAACGCTTCGCTCGGCCTGAAGTGGGACAGCGGGCTGGAGATCGTCGGCTATGTCAAGAACATCTTCGACGCGAATCCGAAGCTGTCGCTCGATCGTGAGCGCGGCCTGCGCGCACGCATCGGCTACAATATCGGCCAGCCGCGGACGATCGGCCTGACGCTTCGCAAAGCTTCGGCGGCCCGGCGCGCCCCGCCGCCGCCGGTCGCGGTCCGCCGCCGCCGCCTCCGCCGCCCGCGCCTGCCCGGATGGCTCGGGATCGCCCCGCCGCCTGCCGCCGCCGCCACCGCCGCCTCCGCCCGCCGACCCCAGGGCGAGCGCGGCAACTAATCGGAGCGCGGTGAAGGTTCAAGAGTAACGCGCCGCTCGCTCCTCCTCGGGGCGGGCGGCGCAGCCGTTCCACCGCGGTCGCAATACCTACAAGCGCGTCATGACAGAGCATGTCGCGTGGTCGGCGCGGGCGTGTTCGGCGCCTGGACCGCCCATCACCTGCAGCAGCAGGGCCATCGCGTAACCCTGGTCGACGCGCACGGACCCGGCGCACAGCCGGGCCTCGTCCGGCGGCGAATCGCCGGCTCACGGGGCCGCCTACGGCAAGGACGCGATCTACACGCGGATGGCGCGCGATTTGCTGCCGCAGTGGCAGGCGTGAGCGCGGTTTCCGGGCCTGCCGATCCTGCACCAGTGCGGCATCCTGTTCTTCTTTCCGACCGAGGAACCCTACGTCGGCGACAGCATCGCGGCGCACAAGACATTCGGGCTTGCTGACCGAGGTTCTGGACCAGGCGGAAATGGCGAAGCGGTTTCCGATGATCGAGTTCGACGGCATTCGCGTCGGCCTCTACGAGCCTGACTTGGCGCCCTGATGGCCCGCCGCTCGGTGCAGACATTGGTCGAGCGTTTCGTGCGCGCCGGCGGCGCCTATGCGCAAAGGCGCGGCGACGCCGCCGACGGGCCCGGACGGCAAGCTCCGCGCAAGTCCGGCTGGCGAACGGCGAGGCGCCTGCGCTGCCGACCGCTTCGTATTCGCGCTCGGCCCGTGGCTTCCCAAGCCGTTCCCCGACGTCATCGGCCGAGCGCATCCTGACCACCCGGCAGGAGGTGTTCTATTTCGCCACCCCGCCGGGTGACCGCCGGTTCCTGCCCAAGGCGATGCCGGGCTGGGCCGATTTCAACGGCGGCGACATCTTCTACGGCTTCCCCGACCTCGAGGGCCGCGGGGCCAAGTTCGCCCACGACCAGCACGGCGCCGCGGTCGATCCCGACACCCAGGACCGCCGCCCGACTGCAGCGGCGCTCGACAGAAATCATCGCCTACCGCGACCGCCGCTTTCCGCTCCCTGCGCGGCGCCCAGCTGACCGGCCACGAGGTTTGCCAGATGAGAACAGCTCGAACGGCGATTTCCTGATCGACCTCCACCCGGGCGGGCGAACGTCCTCCTGCTCGGCGGCGGGTCGGGCCACGGCTTCAAGCACGGCCCGGAGGTCGGGCGTTATGCCGCGGGGCGGCTTGATGGGGTCGGTCGCGCCGGAACCGCGCTTCAGCCTCGCCACGAAGAGCGCACACGCACAAGCGGGAGGTGCATTGAGCCAGGACGTTCCTCCCTGCGAGCGAAGCTCGTGGGGAGGGGAGACTCATGCAGAGCGATGGTGGAGGGGTAGAAGGCGCCGGCGCCAGTCACCCCTC